>JAYUUB010000017.1:0-55070 GCA_043755175.1 Polyangiaceae bacterium
GGCGTTGGGTCGTGAACCCGTTCGGATAAGACGTGAGGCCGTACCCGCTCAGCTCGAGATTCTCCCCGACGACGAGACCATCGCTGCTCGCAGGCGGTACGACCGGCGTCGCGGCCGTCGCTCCGGTGAACGTGATGATCGCGAAGTCGTCGACGATCGTCTGGTTCATGGGCAGGAGAGACGTCGGGAATCCGGGATGCACCTGCACGTTGATGACTGAATAGACCGCGTCACACAGGGCCGGGTTGCCCTGGCCTTGGAAGCAGTTGTCGTAGTCGTTCGCTTGGAGAACCAACGCGATCGGCGGCGGCGGGTTGTTAGGGTAGCCGCTCGCGTGCGGGTCGCCTTGGATGCAATGGGCGGCGGTGAGCACATACCCGGTGCTTCCATTCTTCGCGATGATCGTTCCGCTGCAGATGGCGAGAGATCCTTGGGGGGCCAGCGCGACCGTCGCGTGGCTCACGTCGTCGGCGGTTCCGCCGATGATCGGCTGCTCGCCGTGGATCACCGGAGGCGTCGTGACGACCTCGGGCGCGCCGTCGGTACACCCCGTCTCGGAAACGACCGTCAGCGAAACGGCCGTGAGCGAAAGAACCGTCGCAGACAGAGACCCAACCAGGCCGAGGCAACGCATGGATCCTCGACGCATTGAACCTCCGCGACGGGCGAGCTCTCTCGAGAGAGCGGACTCTTTGAGGAGACGAAAAATGAAACTCATCGGTGTAGAGGGAAAGGCTGACGCCACAAGCTCCTGCGAAGGGTCGGCGCTCTCAGGCTCTACGCGGCCACCGTTGTACGCCGCTCACCGACAAGAGCTACCTCGTTCTGGTGTGACTGCGGAGATTTGGAGGAGCCCCTGCGCGAGTGTGCGCGACGCAGTGTGACATCTCTGAAGCGTTCTTCATTCGCGCGACGAGACAGGTTTCCAAGCGCACAGAAAACCGGGATCATCACGCGCCCATGCGCGTCCACCATCTCAACTGCGCGACCCTGTGTCCCGCGTTCTTCTTTCTGATGAAGACACCGGGAGCGAAGACTCACGGCATGGTCTGCCACTGCCTTCTGATCGAGACCGACGCGTCGGGCCTCGTGCTCGTCGACACGGGCTTCGGTCTCGGCGACGTCGCGGACCCGAAACGGCTCGGGTTCGGATTCGAGACGCTGACTCGGCCCCGTCTCGATGCTGATGAAACTGCGTTGCGACAGATCGAGCGCCTCGGGTTCTCGCGCCGCGACGTGCGACACATCTTGGTCACCCATCTCGATCTCGATCACGCAGGAGGTCTTCCGGACTTCCCCGAGGCGAAGGTGCACATTTTCGAAAAGGAGCTCGACGCCGTGCTCGCGCGGACGACCCTGAAAGAGAAGAACCGCTATCGGCCGGCGCACTTCGCCCATGGACCGGACTGGGTGCGCTACCCCACGCGAGGCGAGCGATGGTTTGGCTTCGAGAGCGTTCGAGATTTAGAAGGACTCCCGCCCGAGATTCTGCTCATTCCGACGATCGGACACACGCGCGGGCACGTCGCCGTCGCCGTGCAGTCGGCGCGCGGCTGGTTGCTGCACGCGGGCGATGCTTACTTCTCGGCGTCCGAGATGGATCCCGTGAAACCGTCGTGCCCCGCGCCACTCGCGATCTTCCAGCGCATCATCGCGATGGACGACGTGGCGCGCGTCAGAAACCAAGAGCGCCTCCGCATCGTGGCGCGCGACGAGCAGGTACGCGTGTTCTCTGCACACGACGCCTACGAGCTCGAGCAATTTCCCGCCACGCCCGAGGCTTGACCGAATGCCTCGCTTCGCCAACCTCGACGGCAGCTACGTCTCGAAAGGGCTCGGCGAGGTCCTTCGCTGGAAGCTCGGAACGAATCCCCCGGCCACGGCCGACCTACCGACGCCCTTCGTCGACAACGACGGGGTGTTGGTCGCAACCGCCTCGCGTCCGGGGCTGACCTTCATCGGACACGCGACCTACTTGATACAGCTCGGCGGTCTCTCGATGTTGGTCGATCCGATCTACGCCGAGCGCCTCGCGATCGTCAAACGATTCGCGCCGCCGGGGCTCGCGATGTCTGCGCTCCCGAAGATCGATGTCGTGCTCGTCACCCACAACCATCGCGATCACATGGATGCAGCGACGCTCGAAAGCCTGACGGCACGGTGGCCCGCTCTCACATTCGTCGTCCCGAAGGGGCTGGGTGCATGGTTCGACAAGCGCAAGCTGGGGCGTGTGGTCGAGCTCGGGTGGTGGGAGCATCACGATCCTTCGTCCGACGTACGCGTCACTTTCGTTCCATCGCAGCACTGGTCGCAGCGAGGGCCGTTCGATCGCAACGAGTCGCTGTGGGGCGGCTATGTGGTCGAAGGAGGCGGTCATCGCGTCTACCACTCGGGCGACACGGCGTATTTCGAGGGATTCCACGACATCAAAGAGCGCGTGGGCCGCATCGATGCGGCCATGCTCCCGATCGGAGCGTACGAGCCGCGCTGGTTCATGAAGCCTCAGCACATGAACCCCGAAGACGCCGCACGAGCCTTCGTCGACCTCGGCGCGACGCGGCTCGTCGCGATGCACTGGGGGACGTTCAAGCTCACCGACGAGCCGATGCACGAGCCTCCTCGTTTCCTGCGCGAGATCGCGCGAGCGGAGAAGATCGAAGACGAGCGGATCGTCATTCCAGCGATCGGAGAGACATTCTGGTTGGGATCTTCGTAAGAGCTGAAGCGCCAGCGACGTTCTCTGTCGGGCGGCTTTCTCGGAGAGATACGAGAGATTCGGTCACATCGATGAACGTTGGGGCTGCGTGATGGGTGGGTTCTGCTTCGAGCGATCGATCGATCGAGGCCAGGTTCGTGAAGGAGAATGAGAATGGCACATCGGAAGTGTTCGATTACCGGGGTTTCGCGGTGGATGGGCGCCCTTTCGCTGGGTGGTCTCGGAGTCGCAGTCGGTTGCGGCGGCGCCCCGGTCAGTCCTCCGCTCCCGATTTCCGATACCGCGCAAACCCAGACCGTGGCGACGGGACCTACGGCTCCGCCGGTCGACACCGACGGGCCTGGGTGGGGCATCGTCGACCCGCCGCCGCAAACCTACAGCCAGGTGGTCAAACAGGTCGTCGGCATGGTGAACGATCAGAAGGCACAAGCGAGCGTGAAGCGGCGAGGCCTGAACCTCATCAACTTGATGTGGGAGGATTCGGGTCGGTCGCTCGGGTCGTCGGTCGGTCCGAACATCAGCGACCTCACCCTCATGGTTCGCTACCGAGATCAGGGCGCCAACAAAGCCGATTTGTTGCCGGTCATTCGGTTTCCGAACTTCACCGATCGCACGGGCGACATCCCGTCCGATCGTTTTCTCGTCCGCGTCGGCAACCAGAAGAAGAACGGTGCGCTCGAGAGCGTGGCGCTCACCGACGTATTGAAGAACCTGAAGAGCTATGTCTCGGATCCGAAGAGCATCCGAGGGTCTGGTAACTTCCTCGATGCACGCGACACGCACTTTCTGGCGAGCGCTCAGGCCGTCTTCTTGCCCATTCCCAAAGAGGGTCGCGCCGAGTTCACCCCCGTGCTCTTCAACTATCAGTCTTCGCCCGGGTTCCCCGCCGTCCTCACGCTCCTCATCTCGCGACAAGGCTTGAGCGCGACGGTGGTCGAGAACGACGCAGGGAGCAAGTCGCCCTTCGGTCGTGGCCAAGAGCTCTTCTTCAACAACCACGGCCAGCGCGCACCCCTGACCGCCGAGCGCAAGAGCGACGTGAAGGCGCGCATCGAAGCCAAGGGCGGAGCCAAAACCGATGACGATCGAAGCGCGCTCGCGCGCGGCGCCGACGTTCTCTTCCTCGTGCAGATCCCACTTCGCCAGAAGCGCCCCCCGATGCAGCCGATGGCGATGGCCCCGCAAACCTCCTCGATGGGCGGCGGGGGCATGGCGATGGGCAAGCCGTCGGCGGCACCGCCGGCTCCGATGAAGATGGCGCCGAAAGACGAGAAGAGCGACGTGGAGACCGCGGTGCTCGGGCACGGCGCCGACGAGGGCGTGTTCCTCGAAGGACGGAACCTACTGCTCGAGCGCGACCCGTCTTTTCCGATTCGCGTCACGGTCCAGTTCTACAAGGCGACCAGCAACGGAGTCGTCGACGAGAAAGACCTCGACAACGTGGCGTCGACGATCGGAAACGTCTACGAGCATGCCGATTTCGTAGGCTCGCTCGTGATACCCGACGGCGATCCGCGACGGCCGACCGCTTGGCAGTCGATGCCGACGCAGTTCTTCCCTTTCTGAAACCTCGCTCTCGAGCTCGCTCGAAGGCCGAGACTCGGGATACTCGATCCCATCTCGGCCTCGGTCGTTCTCCGCCGTCGTGCGCGATCGATCGAGGCGATCACGAGAACGGATCGTGGACCTCTTCGGAGAAGAGAAACGCGAGCCCGCTCACATAGAAAGAGAACGGTGCTGCGTCGCCTACGATCGCTCGGGCGGCCTCGGAGCGAACGTCTCCGGCGACGGGGATGCATTGGTCGAGCGGGATCGGCAGCGTGATTTCTTGCCGGGTGATGCGACCGTGCCAGGGCTCCGACGACATCGAGCGGTTCTGCGGGACGCAGTATTGCAAGAAGGATGCGAAGTCGCCGAAGCACTCACGGAAGCGACCCTCGAGCAAGAGGCTCGCGTCCGGTGTGACGTCGATGCGAGCGTCAGGCGCCGAGCCATTGCCTGGATCGAGCTCGATGCGCACGCGTCCCGTCGCGTCGTCACGCTCGATCGATGCCTGTTGCAACACGTGCATCGGCATCCCCTCCGTGAAAAGACGTGCGCCGAGCGCCTGCAGGGGCTGAGTGATCGCGTTGGTCACGAAGGAGACTCCGCGGTGCTTCGTGCGCGGATCGTTCACGTGGATGCGCCAATTGGTCTGGATCGCCGAGGGGGAGAGACGGCGAAGAGGTCCTAAGAAACGAAAGCCGAAGTGGCCGTGGCGGAAGGTGAGGAACGTGAAGAGTGCGTAGCCTCCTCCTTCACCGAGCCTGTCGAGCTCGAGACCTTCGGGGACGAGCGGGAGCAGCCGCTCGGCCTCTACGAGGTAGCTCACGTAGACGACGTCGCTGATGTCGCTCACCATCGCGAAGACCGGCAGCGGCTGGAGGAACGCCGAGACCAGCCGACTCCCGGCGACGACGTCGATCCCTCGGCCGATCATCGAGCCAGTCGCGCTCCTGCGCGGAAAGCGCCACGGCGCGAGTCGACCCGCAAGCGACGCCGGTCGCCTCCTGCGCAAGACCTCTTCGGTGACGAGCGCGAGCCATAGCTGCATGAGTGTGAAGCCCACCGCGTTGGCCAAAGCGATGAGCTTCGGATCGGGTCGCGCCGAGGCGGGAAGAAGCGGGCTCAGCACGGCGATCCCCATCGCGATCCAGAGGGGGACGCTGAGCCACGTGAGGAGCGGGCGCCACGCGCCTGCACGAGCGAAGCAGTACGTCCAACCGAGCGCGCCGAGCGTGTAGAACGTCGCCGCGACGCCCGCCGTCAGATCGAACGTGGCGCGTTCCCAGACGAGGTAGCTCTGAAGCGACGCCGCGTCCGTGACGGCCGATGCCCGAACGACCCCTTCGGTGATCCAACGCGCTTGGGCGATCTGATCGGGCACCACCGCGACGAGGGTGGTGGCCAGCACGAAGAGCGTTCCTTTCCGCGGAAGCCAGCGCGCACCGACCATCGCCACGGCCAGCCACAGATCGCACACGGCGCACAGCTGCCAGGGCAGCCAGCCGAGGCGAAATGGCCAGGGCGCGTTCGCGAGCCGAGCGACCCTCGCGACGTCGTCGTGGGTCGATCCGCCCGGAAGGTAGGGCAGGAGCAGCCCGGCCATCGACAGCATCGCGATGCCGTGGATCGCGAAATTCGCGATGAGCGCCCGCTCGAGGAAGCGGTCACGGCGGCTCTCACTGTTCATGCGCAGTCGCGAGACTCGCATCGGCCACCGCATTCGTCCACGGTGAAGCGTGCTCGAGACAGCTGCTATCGTCGGGCGCCATGACGAACGCCGACTGCATCTTTTGCAAGATTCTTCGCTTGGAGCTGTCGGCGCATTTCGTGGAGCGCACCGAGACGCATGCGGTGTTCCTCGACAAGAGCCCACTCTTCCGCGGTCACTGCCTCGTCGCTCCAACGGCGCACCACGACACGCTGCTCTCGGTGCCGACGCCCGAGCTCGGCCCGCTCCTAGAGAACGTCCAGCGCGTAGCGCGTGCGGTCGAGCGTGGGCTCGGCTGCGATGGCTCGTTCGTCGCGATGAACAACACCGTGAGTCAGAGCGTTCCGCACCTCCACGTGCACGTAATTCCGCGCCGCAAGAAAGACGGGTTGAAAGGTTTCTTCTGGCCGCGACAGAAGTACGCGGACGACGAAGAAATGGCGGACTTCGCCGCCAAGATCGCCGCGGCGCTTTAGCTAGCCTTTCAAGAGGAGCGTCTTGCCCGACGGACCGCCGCGGACGGGGCGGTGGAGCACGAGCTTTTGCCCCGCCTGGCGGCCGAGCGCATGCGCTTCGTTGCGCGCGCTTCCAGCGAAACGTGCGTTGACGATGTGCGGGTGTCGCTTTCGATAGTAGGTGCGAAGATCGGCGTCGCCGACCCAGACCAGCCCCTCTTTGCGCTGCTCGGCTCGCTCGGTCTTGAGCTTCGCGTAAAATCCGCTCATCACGCCGGCGAGGTAGGTTCGCCGATCGCGGTTCGATGTCGTTTGCGTGAGCGACTGGTGCTCGCGCCAGAGCCGCTCACCTGCATCGGAGAGAAATGCGTGAACGTAGCTCGCCATCTCGAGGTTCGCGGGGGTGCCGCACACCTCGAGGATGCTGCCACGTTTCGCCTCGAGCGGTCGGTAGACCGGCACCCAGATCACGTCGACGAAGAAGTGCTCCCCCAAGATCACCGCGACCATTCGCTCCGCTTCGGTGACGCGGCCGGAGGCCTTGCCGAGGTGTCGATAGGCGTACCCTTCGACGCTCCGTCGTGTGGCGACGCTCTCGAGGTTGTACTTGAGCATGAGCCGCTGGGCGGCGCTCATCGCGGCTTGGGCTTCGTTCTCGCTGTCGCTCTCGGCGAGCGCAAGGAGCTTCGCGATGCGCTCGAGGACACGCTGCTCGTCGGTCGTTCGCGTGCTCTCTCCACTTGGAATGCCGGTCGCGCGCGAATCGATTGCGAGCCGTTCGCAGACCTGACGAAAGGCCGGGCCGTGCGCCGTTTCGTCGGCCACGCGGAGCACCTCGAACACGTATTGGTGCGCCATCTCGTGTTTGAGCACCTCTAGGACCGTTCCCCACGGCTGCGTCAGGACGAGCCGGCGAGAGATTTCGAGCGTGCGATCTTCGGCGATGTACCGCCCGAGCCGGGCCTCCGAGTCGGAGAGGACGAACACCGGCATCGACAGCGCGCGCTTGAAGAAGCTCGCATTGAGGGCTGAAAACTCGGCACGGACCTCGCGGAGGAGCGCCGCCTCGAGCTCGGCCGTGAGCGCCGAGACACGCTTTTCGCCGCGTCCACGAGGATCGTGGGCCGCATTGGTTGCGGTTCGTTTCTGGCCGTCGGACATCGGCCGTCTTTGTCCCTTCAGACCCAAACCGTCAAGGAGCACTCGAGCCAGGCCTTCTTCGAGCCCGACTTCCCTTCGGCGGTCGTCCGCATTAACAAAGGGTCGGCTGGACGACCGCCACCTTCGTCAGCAGAGTTACGCCGCAATCCATGGACGCGTCCCCTCCCGACATCAACTCAGCGCCGAGTGTGCCCGAAGGCCCGCCGCTGCCGCGCTGGGCGCTCCTTCGGGCGGTCGGACGTTACCGACGCCGCGTCGGATGGCTGTTCGCGTTCGCGCCGCTCTTCTTGGTGCTCATCAGCGACTTCGTGACGCGCGGTCAGACGCTCGTGACGATGCCGCCGAAGTACGTCGCGAGCTACGCGGCTGCGGTCGTCGAGAGCGCGCTCCTCTGGGGCGTTCTGCTCTGGGTGACAAGCGCACGGCGCGGGATCAGCCGATGGGTGGCGACCTTCGTGTTCGCGATCTTCTTGACGCTCGCGGTCGGCGTACAGAACTACTTTCACGAGCAATACGCGACCTACCTGAACCTCGACGCGACGCTCTTCGGCACGTCGTTCGCGGCGAGCACGCTCGGCCAGCTCAGCGCCGACGGTCGCTTCTTCCTGAGGTCGATCGGAGTTCCGCTCGCCACGAGCTTCTTGCTCGTCTTTCTCGGTCGCCGACTCATCAGGCCGCGCCGACGAAGCCTGCGCGTCGCGCGCTTCCTCGCGCCGGTCCTCGTCGTCTCGGTGTTCCTCATCCCGTGCTCGTATCGGCGTGTCCAGGCCTCGACCCCCGACGTCATCTATTTTCACGCGATCGGCGGGTTGATGAAGCAGCTCGCCGGAGTTCGCTCGCCTGCGCAGATCCGTCCTGGGCTCCGCCATCCGCGGGCGCTCCCCGCGCTCACGGCGAACCCGACCCGGCCGCGCAACGTGGTAATGATCTTGACCGAGAGCGTCCGAGCCGACGCTCATTGCTCGGCGCCCGTCCTCGAGTGTCCGAATTCGCCGCGGGTCAATGCGGCCGCTCCCGACCGAATGCCCCTCACGCAGCTCCGGTCGAATGCCTCGACCACGGCGATCGAGCTCGCGGTTCTCTGGTCGGGGCTCCAGCCCGTAGAGGGACGCGAGCGGCTCCATGCGGCTCCGCTCTTGTTCGACTACGCGCACGCAGCAGGCATGGAGACGGCCTATTGGACGAGCCATCACATGATGTTCGCCAATTCGCGGCTGTTCGTTCAAGACCTCCCGACGCGATTCCAATGCGGCGCGACCGACGTCGACCCGGTCGCCGACATCGACACGGGCGGTGCCGACGAGCTTCTCGTCGCCCGCGTCGAGGAGCAGATGCCGCTGCTCAAAGAGCCGTTTTTCGCGGTCGTCCACGTCGGCAACACGCATGTTCCTTATCGCGTCGACCCGAGCGATTCTCCATTTCAGCCTTCGCTCGAGAGCAAAGACCCCGATCGGAGCGTCGAGTATCACAACTACTATCGCAACGCTGTCTATCTGCAAGACGAAGCGCTCGGCGACCTCGTCACGTTCATTCGAAAGAGCTCGTTCTCCGATCGCACGGTCATCTTCTTCACCTCCGATCACGGCGAAGCCTTTCGAGAGCACAACCAGACGGGCCACACCGGATCGATCTACGACGAGGAAATTCACGTTCCCGGGTGGGTCGACGCGCCATCGAGCTCTCTCTCGGACGACGAGCGCCGCGCGATTGAATCCCGACGAGATCTACCGATGTTCCACACCGACGTGACGCCCACGTTGCTCGACCTGATGGGCCTCCTCGACGCTCCAGAAATCGCTGGCGAGACGCGGGCCATGGTGGGCCAGAGCTGGATTCGACCGCGCGACGAGAAGAAGACCGAGCCGGCGCTTTCGCTCACCAACTGCAGCGGAGTCTGGGGCTGTGCATTCCGAAACTGGGGAATGATGCGCGGGTTCATGAAGCTCGAAGGACGCGAGTGGGACAAGACGTGGCATTGCTACGACGTCGCTGCTGATCCGTTCGAAAAGCACGATCTCGGACCCGAGGGGTGCGGCGATCTCCCGGCGTTGGCCGAGAAGAGCCACGGGGGCTTCCCTGGCGGGCAATGAAGAGTCGTTGAGCGAGCCCATCGAATCCCAAAGCTCCGCCGCGTCGCCGCGACCACAGGCGCCTCTCCCTCGCAGAGCCCAGATGGCGCGTCCGCGGAATCGACGGCGTCGCATTCGACGTCGCCGCCGCCTCGCAGGGTTCATCGTCCTCCTGTTGCCGGTCGTGTGGATGGTCTGGACCGATCTCGTCCGCCGCGGTCACACGATTGCGACGTTCCCCACCCGATACCAGCTCTCCTACGTCGGAGGCGTTGGCGAGAGCCTCTTCTTGTGGGTGCCGCTCTTCGTCGCCGCGGCGCGCCGAAGGGGGCCCCTCCGATTCGTCGCGCGAACGCTGTTCGTCACGCTCTTCACGGTGCTCATCGGAGTCGAGGCAGCGTTCTACGCGTTTTGGAACGTCTACTTGTGCATCGACGGTCAGCTGCATTCCAAGTCGATTCCACAGTCGATCTTCGGGACGTTGCCGCTCGGTCGCCCGCTCGTTCTCTTTCATCTCGTCACCACGGCGAGCATCGCGCTTCTTCTCATCGCGTTCGGTAGGCGATTCACCAAGACTGGACCTTGGACCGCGCGCGCCTTCTTCATCGTTGCGCTCGGGGCCTGGGCGGGGGGCACGTTCATTCCGGTGAGCTATCGGGGCGTTCAGGCATCACCGCCCGATGCGCTCTACCTGCACGGCATGACTGCGCTCGTGAAAGAGCGGCTCGGCTTCACGCACGAAGCGCCCGACCGACGGGTCCAGCGGCGTGATCCGGAGCCCGTGCCGCCGCTCACACCGAAGCCGCAGAAGAAGCGCAACGTCGTCTTGATTCTCGAAGAGAGTCAGCGCGGCGACGTCACTTGCGTGACCCCCGATTCGCGCTGCGATCTGTCGACGCCTTGGTCGAACGCGGCCGTTCCCCATCGGACGCCGCTTCGTCAGATGCGCTCGAACGCGTCGACGACGGCCATCTCGATTTCGAACATCTGGAGCGGGGTCAGGCCCACCGAGAGCCGCGAGCTCCTCCATTCGGTGCCGCTCATGTGGGAGTACGCCGCTGCCGCCGGGTACGATACCGCCTATTGGACGAGCCAAAATCTCATGTTCGGCAATGCGCGTGTCTACGTCGAAGACCTGCCCATTTCACACGGCAGCGTCGCGACGCACCTCGACTCTGGAGCCGACCTCGACACCGGCGCGCGAGACGATCTGTTGACCGAATGGGTGAAGAGAGATTGGCCCGAAATGAAGGAGCCCTTCTTCGCCGTCATTCACTATTCAAACCCTCATTTCCCTTACATCTACGATGAAGAGCTCGCGCCTTTTCAGCCCAGCGAGAAGGTGAACAGTTCGGAGAAGAACAGTGAGTATCTGAACTACTATCGAAACGTCGTCTATCTATCCGACGCTGCGGTGGGCGAGGCCATTCGCTTCATTCGTTCGACCGACGCGGGGAAACGCACCGTCATCGTCTACACCGCCGACCATGGCGAGGCGTTCCGCGAGCATTGGCAGATGGGTCACACGAGCTCGATTTACGACGAGGAGGTCCACGTTCCAGCGTGGATCGATGCACCCCCCGGTACGCTGTCGGATTCGGAGCGGAAGAGCGTCGACGGTGCGCAAGACGAGATGCTCTGGCACATGGATCTCGCGCCGACGTTCCTCGACCTCATCGGGGTCTGGGACGATCCGGCGCTCGCCCCTTTTCGAGCCCGAATGATCGGTCACCCGATCACGCGGAGAGCGCGGACGCTCGCGCCGGTCCCGATGACGAACTGCACGTGGGTGTGGGAGTGCGCGTTTCGCAATTGGGGAATGATGCAGGGCTCGCGCAAGATCGAGGCGCGCGAATGGGATGGGAATTTTCATTGCTTCGACATCCGAAATGACCCGAACGAGCTGACCGATCTCGGAGAGCGCCTGTGCGCTCCGCTCCCCGATTTGGCGCGCGGTATCTTCCACGTGATGCCGAACGTCACACCACCGGGGCGAACCCCCGTCGATTGGGGGAAATGATGCTGAGCTTCGTTCGATCCGACGGCATCGACTACATCGAGCTTCCCGCATTCGCCACCGCACATTCACACGCTTTCCAGCGCGCGATGCGCGGGAAGGCGCAGCGGCCGGGACCGCTCGGCTCCGACGACTTCTGGTCGTGGCGCAATGCGATGTATTCGCTCGCGGAGAGTCTCACGCCCGAATCGATCTACTCCATCTCGAAGATCGCTTACGCAGAGCTCGCTCGGCGTGGGGTCAAGACGGTCGGTGAGTTCCACTACGTTCATCACCAGCTCGACGGGACGCCCTATGCGGAACGCACCGTTCTATCGGAAGCGGTCGTTCGGGCCGCGCGCGACGAGGGGCTCCGCATCGCGCTCTTGCGTGTCGTCTATCACCGGGCCGGAGCGGGCAAGGCTCCGAGCGGTGCGCAGCGCAGATTTTCTGATGCACGACTGGAAGATGCGTTCGCCGACGTCGAAACCCTTGGCGCCAAATTCGCGGGACAAGCCGACGTGGTCGTGGGGATCGCTCCTCATTCGGTGCGCGCCGTTCCTCCCGAATGGCTGGGCGAGATCGCGCGATTCGCCGATGCTCGCAAGTTACCCATTCACATGCATGTCGCCGAGCAGCCTGCCGAGGTCGAGGCCTGCCTCGCCGAAACCGGCAAGCGACCCGTCGAGCTCTTGTCGGAGACGGGATTGCTGTCCCCGCGTTTCATTGCGGTGCATGCGACCCATTTGGCAGCGCACGAGCCGACGTTGCTCGGAGCCGCGGGGGCTGGCGTCTGTCTATGCCCGACTACGGAGCGCGATCTCGGTGACGGTCTGCCCGACGTGAGCGCGCTGGTTTCGGCGGGCGTGAAGCTCAGCGTCGGTGTCGACAGCCACGTCGTCACCTCGCCGCTCGACGAGATTCGCGGAATCGAGCTGGGCGAACGCCTACGAAAGCGAAAGCGAGTGACCGTGCCGACCGGCGAAGAATCGCTCGCATCGTATCTTTGGAACATCGGCTCGATAGGCAGCCTCGAAGCGGTCGGCTTCGCCGACGACTCACGCCGGATTCGTTTGCGCCGCGATCACCCCGATCTCGCGCTCGTCGACGACGCCGACCTGCTCGATGCGATCGTGTTCTCGGCTTGTCCCGACGTCGTCTCGGGGTGAATCGTGAGTGCTGGCGAGCGCCGAGCCCGCGGCACGAGATTCGAGTGGCGGATGCGCGCGCCGCATCGCCGTTTCCCTGGAGTCTGTTTCACTCGAGAGACGAGTGGGTGCCCGTCGCGCTCGCCGACGTCGTGTGCGAGGGATTGACCTTCGCCGGGCGGGACGAAGCCGAGTCGGTTTCGTCTTCGACGATCGCGATTGAAGCGTCGCCGCTGGCGTTCTCGGTGGCCGACCCGGAGTCGGCGCTGGAGTCGCTCGCGCTCGCCGTGGTCTTGTTTTTCGATGGCCCC
This sequence comes from Polyangiaceae bacterium, assembly GCA_043755175.1. Taxonomy (GTDB): domain Bacteria; phylum Myxococcota_A; class Polyangia; order Polyangiales; family Polyangiaceae; genus CAYYKK01. The sequence continues at coordinate 13,110 of JAYUUB010000017.1, forward strand.
TCGTTGTAGCTGCGAGGGCGGTATTCGGGATTCACACCGCCGTAGCCATCGCCGTTGTCGAGGGTATCGATCGCGAGATAGGCGAGCCACGAGCCGGGGTTCTTTTCGGAGAGCGCTCGAAGCTCGGCGTCGTGCGGCTTCAGAATCTTCTTGTCCCACATGCATTGGAGCGCGAGTGAGATGAGCCCCTTGTCGGCAGGGCCTTTCTCGAAGCCGACGGCATAGTGCGGCCACGCATTCTCGGCTTGGCCCATGCGGCATAGGGTGTCGCCAGCATAGATGTGCGCCATGGCCCAATCGGGAGCGAGTCGCTCGGCCCAATAGCTGTGAAAGAGGCGCATCTTGTAATCGGCGTTGTGCGCACCGACCATGACCGAATAGTTGAGATGAGCCTTGGCGCTGTTGGGGACTGCGTCTTTGGTGGCGTCCCAAAAGACCAAATCGGAGCGATAGTCGGTCGCGTGCCAATAGGCGCGGAACGCTTGGAACCCGAGGAACACCACGGGGATCGCGATCGCGAGGCGCTTCCAATCGGCTCGATCGAGCTTCTCGTGGAGCCAATCGAGCAGGGTCGCCACGACCATGGTAGTTCCTATGACGGGGAAGTACCAGAGGCGCTCGGCGCGCACCGTCGGTAGCAGAACCGGCACGTTCGAATGGGGGAAGTAGCTCACCACCAACCAGAGGAGCCCCACCGCGACGATCGAGAGACGCCACAGCCCGCCGACGCGCGGACGTTTCTTCCAAGCGATCTCGACGAGCGCGCCAGTGCCGAAGCAAGCCGCCGCGAGGACCGGCGCCCACTTGACGATGACGGGCATCGGAATGGCGATGTTCTTCTTGAGCTGTTCTTCTGCGTCCTTCGCGTCGGGGATCTTCAGCATGTGCCGAACGAGGAGAACCGACACGGCGATGAGGCTCGCCTCGAACAGGTGTCTCGTCACCCTACGAGCGATTCGACGAAAGCGCGTGGGCTCCGGGTCGACGACCGGTTCTCGACCATCGTCGGGACTCTTGCCTCGCTTGAGGCCCAATCCCTCGAAGACGAGCCCGACGAGCCAGAGAATGAACGCGGCGACCACGGGAACGATGGTGAAGATCACCCCGAGAACGCTCTCGGGGAAAACGAGGGTCTCGGGCGCCGGCTCTTGCGGAAAAGAGTAGTCGCCGCTGAGGGTCTTCGGGAACACGACTTGCGTGAGCCCACGCCAATAGACTCGTAAAGCCCCGGCCACGCGATGCGGACCGTCGACCTTGTTGCTCGCGAATGGGTTGTTGAGCGGATCGCGCGGCAGCGGCGCTTGATGGAACCAGACCATGAAATCGCGAACGAGCTTCTTGGTCTCGGTCGCCGTTTCGGGCAGCGGATCCGACAATTCGCTCGGGAGAGGCGAGGGGAACCACCGCTTGCGCATCTCGACGTAGAGCACGAACGCCGCGAGGCTTCCGGCTGCGGCGAGGACGGCGCGCGGGATGCGTGCGGGCTTCTCGGGATGGATGACCGGTGCGGCGACGAGCGCTGCGAAAGGAACGAGCGGAATGCAGACCACCGCGCTCTCTTTCGAGAAGAGACCGAACAAGACCGACAGAAACACTCCGAACGGCATCGCGTACGCGGGGAGGCCGATCGAAGCGAGAGCGCAGAGTGCACCCATTCCGCCGAGGACGTCGGCGAGCCCCACGCAGCCGCTGACGGCTTCGGTGAGGACCGCGCACGTGACGAAGGTCGTTCCGACGAGCCAAGCCTGGAGCTTGCGCCGCGTGATGGCCCACGCCATCGAGGTGAAGATGGCGCCATTCACCGCATGAAAAAAGAGGTTGTAGATGTGTTGGAAAAAGCTTCTACGCGCGACGTCGGTGAGCGGGCCCACCGGCGGCAGCTCGGCGCGGAGGAAGAGGACTCCGCCTGCGCCGAGCGCGAGCGCACAGAAAAAGAGGATGAGGACGAGCCAGCGCAGTCGTAGCCCCCGGCACACCAAGCCGATGACCAACAAGATGACGACCGAGAGCGCGCCGAGAGCGATCTGCTGGTGAGCTCCTATCCAGGTCGCAAGCGGCTGCGCACGCTCACCGAGCTCGACCAATCCTCGCCAAAGATAGTTTGGTATGGGTCGGTACGAGCCGATGCTCGCATTGGGCGGCAAGCCCCAGAAGTCTCGGTAGACGGCGTCTTCGTATTTGAAGCCGATCTGGTTCACGTACGGATTCGCGAGCAGCGCTTCTTGCTCGTCGAAGATGTAATTGGTCGTCGGAAGTCGCAGGTAGAGCACCGTCGTCAAAAACAGGAACGGCCCGAAGGCAGTGCCGAACGTCGGGTTTCGCGAGGTGAAGTAGCGGCGGACGCGACCCCACAGACTGACCACGAAGAACGCCTGCAACCCCGTCACGAAATCGAAGAGCCAGCGAGAGCGCAGCGGGAGCTCGGGTCGCACGATGGGCGGACCTTCGGCGCGCGCGGCGACGGAACCCGAATCGGGTGCTCGCGGCTCTTGGGGCTGCGAGAGAGGGGGATCGGGGACGTCCATCGACCAGTGCTTACGTGCGGGAGGTGCCGTCTGGTCTCGTCGGCGCGACGGGATTCGCCGGGACGGCTTCATGGCTCTCGACATCGGGAATGGTCCAAATGTCGCCCCAGAGCGGCTGACCGCCGTCGACGCCGACGACGGTGCCGGTGATGAAGTCGTTCTGATTGCTCGCGAGGAAGACAATCACGCGCGATATCTCCTCGGGGGTTCCGAGCCGCTTCAGTGGCGTCGCGCGCCGCGCGAGCTCGAGCATTTCATCGCCGTACTGTGCCGTGCCGCTCGAGCGGATGTTGTTCCCGGGCGCGACCGCGTTGACGCGCAAATTGTGCTGGGCCCATTCGACGGCGAGGGTCCGCGTGAGGTTCTCGACGCCCGCCCGCGCCGCCCCGGTGTGGCTCATTCCAGGGAAGCCGCGGACGACCATTGCAGTGACGTTGACGATGCGTCCGCGTTTGCGCGGGATCATCGCTCGCGTCGCCACCTCACGGGTCATGAAGAACGTCCCGTTCAGATTGTTGCGGATGACGGCTTCCCAGCCGCGGGGGCTGAGGCCCTCGGCGGGGCTCGGAAACTGGCCGCCGGCGTTGTTCACCAGCACGTCGATCTGCCCGAACCGCTCGAGCACTCGATCGATGAACGACGCGATCTGGTCGGGCTCACGAATGTCGCAGGCGCCGCCGAAGAGCTTCTCTTTCGGGATCCCCGACGATTCGAGCGACGCGAGCGCCGCTTCGATCTTGTCGATTTTGCGCCCACACACGGCAAGTTTTGCGCCCAAGCTCCCGAGCTCGCACGCCGTGGCGAGGCCGATCCCGCTGCCACCGCCGGTGATGACGGCGACCTGGCCTTCGAAGAGCCCGTCGCGATAGATCGAAGTGTGCTGGGTCACGCGCGCGGCTTACAACGATGCCGCGGGGGCAGAAAGCGCGAAGAAGATTTCGCTGACAATCCCGCGGCTGCACGGTGGATGGTCTGTCTCTCGGCTCGTGCCGATCGGCGCCGAGACGCCGACGACCGATGTGTTCTTCGATGGCCACTCCTCTCGCAGAGTGGCGGGGGAGAGGTCATCCCCATGGGGATCGGGTCGGAGTACACGTCGACGCTCAAGCCGCTCGAGGTCGACCAGATCGCCGGCGAAGGCTCTTCGGCTGGTGGTCCTGAACGGTGCCTTCTTCTTCTATTGGATGCCGGCCCAACGGCGCGCGTCGCGGGATGCGTTTCGAGAGCTCGGAATCACGACTCGCTCGCCCACCGATCATCCACTCGCTGCCTGATCCGCTGCTCCGAGCGCCTCTCCGTCGCCGCCGAAACGAGAGTGTCGATTGCATGCCCGGCCGTTTCGGGCGATACGCGGGCCATGCCGTGGGTCCGAGCCACGTTGAGAGGACAGCGCATCTACGCGCGCGCGAACGACGCCGGTGACCTCGTCGCCGACGGCGGACGCGTCGAGATCCGCTACAAGCCCAACGACGGGCGGCTCTACCAAGCGGCGGCGAAGAACCTCGTCGACGTGAGCACCGAGGTCCTCGGCGACGAAGTCTGCGGCGACGCCGCCAAGGTCGAGAAGGCCGAGAAACCGCTCGCGACCGCCGGCGCCGACCCCGCGGTCGAGGCGAACGGCGGCGAAACGCCAGCGGCGAAGACGCGCGCGCCTCGGAAGTCGAGCAGCAAGGCCGTCGTCGACGACGGATCCAATCGCGACAACGACCACGAGCACTCCAAAGCTCACGTCGGCAAAATCGTGGCCTACACCGATGGTGCATGCACCGGAAACCCGGGCCCAGCGGGGCTAGGTGTCGTCGTCTTGAGGCCCGAGGGGCGCGTCGAAGTCGGCGAGTATCTCGGGCAAGGAACCAACAACATCGCCGAGCTCACGGCGGTTCTTCGTGCGGTGGAAGAAGCCGCCGACATCGATGCGCCGCTGGTCGTCCACACCGACAGCCAGTACGCCATCGGCGTGCTGTCGAAGGGCTGGAAGGCGAAGGCCAACATTGAGCTCATCGAGCGCATTCGCGGCGCCCTCAAGCTCCACCGCAAGACGAGCTTCGTCTACGTCCGAGGCCATGCGGGTATCCCTCTGAACGAGCGCTGCGACGCTCTTGCCCGCGAAGCCATCACCGCCCGAAAGACGTGGCGCAAGAGCTACGTCAAAGCCGAGCCGACCTGACTCGACGGCGACGGCGCCCGAAAGCGGGTGTAGTATTGATGACCCATGTCAGCGACGAAGCGACCGAGGCCCCTGGTCATGTGCATCCTCGACGGATTCGGGGAGCGCGCGGAGAGCGAGGCCAACGCGGTGCGCCTCGCGAAAGCCCCGAATCTCGCGTCGATTGAGGCCCACTACGCAAAGACGCTCATCAGCGCGAGCGGCCCCGACGTCGGGTTGCCCGTGGGTCAGATGGGCAACAGCGAGGTCGGGCATCTCAATTTCGGCGCCGGACGCATCGCGCAGATGGACCTGTCGCGCATCGACGTGGCCGTCGCAGACGGGACGCTCGGCACGAACCCGCTCATCCGAAGTCTCATCCAGAGTGTCCGCGGTCACACCGTGTATTCGAGAGATCTCCAGGAGCAGGTGCCGGTTCGATTTCACCTGTTCGGGCTCGTCTCCGACGGAGGCGTGCACTCGTCGCTCGGACACCTGAGCGCGCTCATCGACACGATCGCGGCCTACGACGTTCCGATCGTCGTCCACGCGTTTCTCGACGGTCGCGACACGCCTCCGAAGAGCGCCGTCGGCTTCATCTCGCGCCTCCAGAACCATCTCGAGGGCCGAGGAGTCATCGGAACGATCGGCGGCCGCTATTTCGGAATGGACCGCGACAAGCATTGGGACCGCGTCAGAAAGCACTACGTCGCCATCGTCCGCGGAGAGTGTGAAACGGTCCCTGATGCGGTCTACGCGACCAAGCACTTTTACGGCGAGGGCAAGACCGACGAGTTCATCGAGCCCGTGCGCGTCGGCGACTACAAGGGAATGGTCGGCGAGTTCGTCGCCGAGTTCGGCACCGGCAGCGCACCCGCGTGGACCTGGCAGGGAGAAGAGGTCGGCCTCTGCTTCAACTTCCGGCCCGACCGCATGCGAGAGATCTGCGCGATGCTCCTTGGACACGGTCTCCCCCCCGAAGCCGAAGCGCTGGTCACGGAGCGCGGCCGCCCCATTCACGCCTTCACGCGGAGCAGTCTGCTCGCGATGACCGAGTACGATCCGAAGCTCGACATGCAGATTGCCTTTCCCAAAGAGGAGGTGAGCGAGCCTTTCGGAGAGATCGTGGCGCGGGCCGGTATGAAGCAATTCCGCTGTGCCGAAACGGAGAAGTACGCGCATGTGACCTACTTCTTCAACGGTGGGCACGAAGCGCCGTTCGAAGGCGAAGTGCGCAAGCTCATCCCGTCGCCCCGCGACGTTCCGACCTACGACAAGAAGCCCGAGATGAGCGAGAAGGCCGTCGCCGAGGCCGTGAAAGAGGCGATCGACTCCGACACTTACGACTTCATTCTCGTGAACTTCGCGAACCCCGACATGGTCGGTCACACCGGGATCCTCGACGCGGCGACACGAGCCGTCGAGGCAGTCGACGAAGGCATCGGGATCCTCCGCGACGCAGTGCTCGCGAAGGGTGGGGCGCTCATCATCACCGCAGATCATGGCAACTGCGAAACCATGATCGACGGCGAGGGGCGTCCTCATACGGCGCATACGACGAACCCCGTACCGCTCTATTACGTGTCGGACCACGATCCCGGTGTCACGCTCCGAAGCGGCGGGCGATTGTGCGACGTCGCGCCGATGATGCTCGAGATTCTCGGGCTCGAGCAGCCAGCTAGCATGACCGGTCGGTCGCTTCGTGTCCCGAAGCCCTGACGATCTCGGTCGCACGGGGCCCTATCGACTCCTCTCATTGATCGAGGAGCGGGGTCTGCTCGCGACGTTTCTGGCCGAGCACCAAGAGCTCGGGCGGACAGCGCTCGTTCGGACGCTCGCGCCCAACGTTTCGCACACTCCTCGGCTCGACGAAGCGCTCGTGCGGGAGGCCCGGATCGTCGCGCAGATGCAGCACGAAGGGATCCTCACGCTCTACGAAGTCGTCCGATTCGAAGGCCGAGTGGCGGTCGCGTTCGAGCACCCGGATGGCCCCACGCTCGCCGAGGTGCAGAAGTCTTTGAGAGCGCGCGGAGGAATGACCCTCGGCGAGGCGCTGTCGGTCACGCTCGCGCTTTCTCGCGCGGTCGCGCACGTGCACGAGCGGGGCTTCGTCCACGCGAACGTCTCGCTCCGCTCGGTGAACGTGTCGCTCGGTCGAGGGATCGTTCTTTCGGGGTTCGACCGCGCGCGGGATACGACGCACGGCGCCGAGGTCGAGCGAGGCGGCCTCGATCCTGCGTACCTCTCTCCGGAAGAGCTGATGGATGAGCCACCGACGACGGCGAGCGACGTGTTCTCTCTCGGCGTCGTTGCGTACGAGCTTCTCTCGGGAAAGCATCCGTTCGGGACGAGCGAGAATTCGGATGTCGCTCTTCGAGTGCGCACCGAGCGGCCAGCGCCGTTCGATCCAACACGTCGCCTGCCGGCCGACATCGAGCGTGCAGTGCTGAGAGCGATGTCGAAGCAGCCCAATCTGCGCCAGACCGATGCGGCGGAGCTGGTTCGTGATCTGGAAGGGGGCATGCCGGCCGTCTTGCCGATCCGCGAGACCGTCGCCGCTTTCATGGGCCGTTCGAGCCTCGATCGAAAGGGCACGACGGGAGCCGCCCCACAGACTCGAACGAAGGCCGCTGCGACCGAGCCACGCACGTTCGATCTGAAGCCTCGGCTCGCCGCGATCTTCGTCGCGATGGTCGTCTTCGCGGTGTCACTCGAGCTCTTCGAGCGCGCCGGCCGACCTGCATCCAGCGCCGCGGCGACCTCGTCGGCCCCAGGATACGTTCGTGTGCTCGCCCACCCGTGGGCCGAGATTTGGATCGACGGCGCGGCGGTCGACACGACCCCGCTCGCGCGCGCCATTCCGATTTTGCCGGGGCGGCACACGCTGGTCTTCAAGCATCCCCGAGCGGCCGACGAGCGGCGTGTCATCGACGTGACCTCGGGTCAAGTCTCGACCACCGACGTCGAGATGCGCATCATCGCGCCGCCCGTCGATGCGGGCGTCGACGCGTCGCCCTGATCGTCAGGCGTTGCGCTTCGCGAGTAGACGCTCGATGGCGACATCGGGTCGCTCTGCCTTCGCCGTGAACTCGCCGAGACACGACCCGGTCCCTCGTTCGAGCGAGCGGCACACGTCGGGGCGCGACGCGTAAATGCTGCAGACGAGTCGCTTCTCGATGGGATCGATTTGAAGAGCCGAGCAGTGCCCTTCTTCGAGCCGCATGTAACACTTGTTACCGATGAAGTGCGTATGCGATTGGGCGACGTCGTCCATTCGGTCGAGATCGATGCCGAAGACGCGCACGTACTCCAGAAGATCGGAGAAGCAGCAGCGACCGCAATCGCAGCAGTCGCCAGGAGGAAACGCGAGGAGTGTTTTTCCGGTCGTAGGGAGCGACGTCATCAGGTTCGCTCCTTCGGGCTCACATCCGCGGATCGACGTGGGTCCGGCGCTTGAGCTCTTCGATCCACTGCTCTTTTTCTTTGGCGAGCAGCTCGTTCTGCAGTCGCGCGACCATCTCGTCGCGGGCCTCGTCGAAGGTCGAATAATGCGAGGGCTGACGCGAGACGAGCTTGATGACGCCGATGGCATCGCCGATTTCGATGGGGTCGGTGACCTCGTCTTTTTCGAGCTTCATCACGACGTCCTCGAGCTCTTGCGCGAGGATCGGGCGTTTGCCAGCTTGCGCCGCCGGTGTCTTCACGGGAGCGCGGACGCCGAGATCGCCGCCCTTGTCTCGGGTCGCCGCGTCGTCGGAGTATTCTTTGGCAAGCTCGCCGAAGTCTTCGCCTTTGCGTGCACGCTTCGCGATGTCGCCGGCGAGCGCGCGGCGCTCGGCAGTCGCTTTCGCCGAAGAGTCGGGGAGGATGCGCAGCACGATCCAGGCGGGGTGGTACTCGAGCTTGGCGCGCTCTTCGCGGACGGTCTGAGCGAAGGTCGAACGAAGCTCTTCCTCGGTGATGCGGATTCGACCGCGGACCCGGAGGTTCAGCATCTTGCCTTCGAGGACCTGTCGGCCGAGCTCTTCTCGGTAGTCTTGCTCGGTCATGCCCGAGCGCTGGCCGTTGTATTCGACGAGCTTTGCGACGGTCATGTTCTGTTGAGCGGCGATCGTCTTGAGCGCGTTGTCGATGTCTTCGGGCTGGACCCTGATCTTCGCGCGGTCGGCCGCCTGGGCTTCGAGCTCCTCTTCGATCATCTTGTTGAGGAGGTCTTTGTTCATCTGCGACTCGGCCGCGGCGCGCTGAGCGCCTGCAGGGACCTGCTTGACGATCTGCCGCAGGTACGGAACCGCACGCTCGCGGAGATCGCTCAAGAAGATGGCCTGGTCACCGACCACTGCGACGACCTTCTCGACGATCACGGCGTGGCTCGGACGGGCGACGAGCGCGGTCGACAGGCCGAGGCCGAGAGCGACCAGGAACGCGGCCTTCGACGAACGGGCGTGGGCGCGCCGGGTGAGGTTGGGTCGGGGGAGCTCGTTGCTCGACATCGGAGCCGTACTTACCACAGCCCCGAGCTGTGGGGAGATCTGGAGCAGGCTCGCGCACCTGCTTGCTTGCGACCTCTCGGTCTACTAATCGACATCGTCCTATGGCAGAGTTCCCCCAACCCGCAGGCGGCGACCCCATCACGATGTCGAAAGACGGCGCTCTGCACGTCCCCGACAATCCCATCCTCCCTTTCATCGAAGGTGACGGCACGGGTCCCGACATCTGGCGCTCGAGCCAGCGCGTGCTCGACGCGGCGGTCGCGAAGGCCTACGGCGGCAAAAAGAAAATCTCGTGGTACGAGGTCTACGCCGGAGAAAAGGCGTTCAGACAGTTTGGCGAGTGGCTCCCCGAGGGCACCGTCGACGCGTACAAGAAGTACCTCGTCGGCATCAAAGGCCCACTCACGACCCCCATCGGCAAGGGCATCCGCTCACTCAACGTCGCGCTTCGCCAGATGCTCGACCTCTACGTCTGCCTTCGCCCCGTTCGCTGGTACAAGGGCGTTCCGTCTCCTGTCAAAGACCCGTCGGCCGTCGACATGGTGATCTTCCGCGAGAACTGCGAAGACATCTACGCCGGCATCGAGTGGGAAGCCGAGTCGGCCGACGCGAAGAAAGTCATCGCCTTTCTCGAGAACGAGATGAAGGTGAAGAAGATCCGATTTCCGCTCACGAGCGGCATCGGCATCAAGCCCGTCAGCCGCGACGGATCGCAGCGCCTCGTCCGCGCCGCCATCAAGTACGCCCTCGAGCGAGGCCGCAAGAGCGTGAACCTCGTCCACAAGGGCAACATCATGAAGTTCACCGAGGGCGCCTTCAAGAACTGGGGCTACGAGGTCGCGCAGAGCGAGTTCCGCAGCCAGATCGTCACCGAGCGCGAAGCGTGGATCCTCGGCAACAAGGAAGACAACGCGAACCTCTCGGTCATCGACAACGCCAAGCTCATCGAGCCGGGCTTCGACATGGCTCCCCCCGACGCCCAGAAGGAGTTCACCGACGAGGTCGAGGCCGCTCTCAAGCTCTGGGAGACCCACGGCGGTGGCAAATGGAAGAAGATGCTCCGCGTGAAAGACTCGATCGCCGACATCACGCTTCAACAGGTGCTGACGCGACCGAAAGAGTTCGAGGTCATCGCGACCTTGAACCTCAACGGCGACTACTTGTCCGATGCGCTCGCCGCGCAGGTCGGTGGCATTGGCATCGCACCGGGTGGAAACATCAACTACGTCACCGGGCACGCGATCTTCGAAGCGACGCACGGAACCGCGCCCAAGTACGCGAACCTCGACAAGGTCAACCCGGGCTCGGTCATCCTCTCGGGCGAAATGATGCTGAGGCACATGGGCTGGAACGAAGCGGCCGATCTCATCAACAAGGGCATGGACGGCGCCATAGGCGCAGGCACCGTGACCTACGACTTCGCGCGACTCATGCAGGGCGCGAAAGAAGTGAAGTGCAGCGAGTTCGGCGACGCCATCATCGCGCACATGTGACGCCATCGACTCTCCGCCAGCTCGGCTGCCTATCGCTCCGGCACCTGAGAGTCGAAGGATCGACCCAGGCCCACGGCATCCGCCGAGGGCTTTTCTCATTTCGGAGGACAGGCCGAGCCCTCGTTCGAATGTTCAGCGTAAGGCATGACGCATCGCGCGGGGGACGCGCAAAAAGTGTTCGTCGTACTTGAGGAAAGAGCTCGCGCATCGTAGATCGATCTTCAGGCGTGGACCGCTCTCACGCGGCCGCGACCAGGAGGCATATGTACGGTCCCAACTCCAAGGGCTGTTCCGCGCGCGAAGAGCGCGCGTCTGAAGCATCATCGAGCTCGACCCCCGACGGGACCGAGCGATCCGGCGCGTCGGCGCGTCGCAACGAGCGAGTGACGGCTCCGTCGATTCGAGCGCGTAAGGGCGGCGAGCCCATCGCGATGGTCACCGCGTACGACTTCACGATGGCGCGCCTCCTCGACGAGGGCGGGGCCGACATTCTGCTGGTCGGTGATTCGCTCGGAATGGTCGTTCAAGGGCACAAAACGACGCTTCCCGTCACGATCGACGAGATTTGTTACCACGGTCGATGCGTCGCGCGCGGCGCCCGTCGTGCGCACGTCGTGGGTGACATGCCCTTCATGAGCTTTCAGGTGTCTTCTGAAAAGGCCCTCGAAAACGCTGGAAAGATGCTCAAAGAGGGCTCGTTCGAGAGCGTGAAGCTCGAAGGCGGCATCGAAGTGGCCGAGCACGTCGCCCGCATCGTCTCGGCCGGCATCCCGGTCATGGGGCACGTGGGGCTCACGCCGCAGTCGGTTCACGCCATGGGCGGCTTCAAGGTCCAGGGCAAAGGCGATCGGGCGGCGGAGCGGGTCATTGAAGGCGCACGCGCGCTCGAAGAGGCTGGCGCATACGCCATCGTGCTCGAAGCGATTCCGCCCGATCTCGCGGGCGAGATCACACGAGCCGTGGGGATCCCGACGATCGGCATCGGCGCCGGGGCTGGGTGCGATGGTCAGGTCTTGGTTTGCTACGACCTATTGGGCATGTACCGCGATCTGTCGCCGAAATTCGCGAAGCGCTTCGCCGAGGTGGGCGAGATGATCGTCGAGGCCACAGCCGCCTACGTGAACGAGGTGCGCGAGCGCTCGTTCCCCGCAGCGCAGCACACCTTCAAGCCCAATCATCCGGCGAACGTGACCCTACCGGCGACCGAGGCCCTCGTTTCGCCCGAGTTTCCCGTTCACTGACGTTCGGAGGTCACGAATCGGCGCCTTCGGCCGATGGAAGCGTAGGGGGCGAATGGGCGTAAGATCCCAAAGCGCCCCCGCCGCTTCATGATCGTTCGTTCCAAGACCCTCCAAGCTCTCGCCCTGCCTGCGCTGCTAGGTGCCGCGGCCGTGCTCGCGCTCGTTGATCCTGCGGACGCCGTCGGGGCGCCACGTGTCGGCGTGGTCGGAGTCGCCGGTCACGAGGGCGACCCGCGCGACGAGAGCCCCGGCCGAGCAGACCGGCACAGTGGCCTTGCGCTCCCCGGTCCCGCTCCCCGTGTGCGCGCCAAGAAAGACGATCCCGTCGTCACGAACGCTGCGTGCGAGGCCTGTCACGAGGAGATCGCATCCGAGTGGAACGGGTCGATGCACAAGGCGGCGTACGTCGACCCGGTATTTCAAGAGGCCTATCAGCTCGAGCCGTTCGCGTTCTGCCGCGGATGCCACGCGCCCGAGGCCGATCCGAAATCGGCTCCCTCGGAAAAAGCGCAGGCGGTCGGTGTCGGCTGCACCACGTGTCACGTCGAAGGAGAAGACATCGTCGGCACCTCCACGTTCGCCGAGACCTCCGATCGACACGCGGTCGTCGGCGATGCGCGACTCGGCACCGAAGGCGCCTGCGCAGCCTGCCACCAGTTCGACTTTCCCGCGGCCAAGGGATCGCCAATGCAAAACACCCTCGGCGAGCACGCCGCCTCGAGGCTCGCTTCGGTCACTTGCCAGGGCTGCCACATGAAGGAGGTCGACGACGGCGGCGGAAGGCACCACACGAGCCACTCATTCAGCGTCCTCTCCGACCCATCGATGATTCGCTCGGCCGTCAAGGTGAAGGCCGAGCGGGTCGGCAGACGCGAAGCCCGGGTCACGATCGACGCAGGTGCCGTCGGTCACGCCTTTCCGACAGGCGACATGTTTCGACGGCTCGAGGTCCGCGCAGAGGCGGTCGACGAACGAGGCGTCGTCATCGAGCGTGCTCCGGCGGTCCATCTCGTCCGTACCTTCGCCGACCGGTCGCGGTCCGCGGGCGAGGCTGACTTCGCGCGGGTCCAAGTCGGCGACACCAGGGTTCCTGCTCCGGGCACAGGAGACGGACGGCGGGTCGTTCTGCGCTTCGAGCGGCCCATCGGTCACGCCGGTCTTCGCTGGTCGGTCGTCTATCAACGGATGGGAACGGCGATGGCCGCTTCGTTCGGCGTCGAACAGGCCCACGACGAGATCGTCGTGGCTGAAGGCCTCCTTCCGGCCGAAGCCTCACCGTGACCGTCTCACGTTCGAAAGCTCATCGAAAGCTCATCGAAAGCTCATCGAAACATTAGTGCATCCGTATCAGATATCGATCTTGCGCTCCCAAGCTGTCTGCTCCAACCGAACGGATTCCCCATGAAGACGATTGCTCGCCTCGCCACCTTCGCCGTCGCTCTCTCTCTGGTGTCGGTCGCGTCGGCAGACGCTCCCATGAAACCGAATCCTGGGAAGGAAAACCCGAAGCCGATCCAAGGCGAAGCGCCCGTAGACCCTCCGAAGTCGGCCGAAGCGGCCAAGGTCGCCGCGCCGTCGGGGAACGTATTCGACGCGACCGAGATTGGAGTGCCCGACAAGGCGACCCTCGCGCTCATCACCAGTGTCGAAGAGAAGTGCTCGGCCGAGCCGAGGAGCCGCGAAGGAATGAGCCCCGCCCAGGAGAAGCGCTGCAACGCCGTCGTCGCGAGGCTCGTTCAGCGGGGTAGCGCGGCGGTGCCAGCGATCTTCGCGAAGCTCAACGCCGAGAACGACTACTCGCACTACTACGCTCGAACGCGCCTCTACTACGCGCTCGGCAAGATGGACAATCCGAAGGTCGAAGACGTGCTGCTCCGCGGTTACGCGCGCGTGGCGACGAAGAAACTCGATGGCTACTCGAACGACGTGTCGATGATCGAAAATGCGCTCGTCGCGATGAACGGGGTCGATCCCGTGGGGGCCGAGGCCATCGGCAAGGCCGACGTCACCGATCCGTGGGTGGCCGCCGAAGACAGCGTTCTCACATGGCGCGTGTACCAACGCGACCACGCCGGCCAAGCAAAGAGTGCGCTGAAAGCCGCCGCGCTGAAGCGTGCGCGGACCGACAAATCGAGCCCAGATCTGAAGAAGGCTTACCTCGCGATCAGCACCCTCGCCGAGCTCGCGCCGAGCGAGGGCCTCAAGGCCGCCAGCAAGCTCATCGAGAACGAAGCGGTGAGCTCGAACGACAAGAACCCGTTCTACGCCCTCGAGAGCCGCGCGTACGAGAACGGCGCCATCGAGACGCCCGAGCCATCGAACGCGAAGAATCGGGACTGACGCTGCCGATTGTCGCCGTCGCCGGGCGGCGCTAGGTCGCTCGCGTGAAGGCCATCATCATCGGGGCGGGTCGTGGTTCGAGACTGGGTCACCTCACCGAGGAGGTTCCCAAGACGATGGTGCCCATCCTCGGGCGGCCGATGCTCGACCAAATTCTCGAGGCGCTCGCGTTCGCAGGTTTCGATCAGAAAGACATCGTCTTCGTCTGTGGCTACCGCGCCGAGGTCGTGAAGGCGGCGTACCCCGGGCTCACCTACGTCATGAACGAGGATTGGGCCGACAACAACATCCTCCTGTCGCTGCTGAAGGCGCGCGAGCACCTCGAGGGTGGGTTCGTCTCGACGTACGCCGACATCGTTTACACGCAAGAGATCGCCCGTGACGTCGCCAGAAGCGAGGCCGACATCGCGCTTGGCTGCGACACCGACTGGCGTCGCCGCTACATCGGACGGTCGCAGCACCCCGAGACCGATGCCGAGAAGCTCACCGCGCAAGACGATCGCATCGTTCGTCTCTCGCGGAACATACCGAGCGACGAAGCCAGCGGCGAGTTCATCGGGGTGATGCGCCTCACGGCTTTGGGGACGACGCGGTTCCTCGAGGCATTCGATCAGGTCGAACGCGCTTTTACCGGTCACATTTTTCGCGAAGGACGCACTTTCGAGAAGGCATATCTCATCGACCTTCTCGCCTGGATGCTCGAGCGAGGCGAGATCATGCATCGCGTGAACACCCACGGAGGGTACATGGAGATCGACACGATCGAAGACCGCTCGCTCGCCGAATCTTGGTGGGCCGGACGGCGATGATCCAAGAGCGGTCCTTCTCGATTCTCGCTCTCATCGCTCTCTCGGCCGCAAGGAGCCGCTCACGCTCGCCCCGTGGTCGACCATCTCGTCAGTGACGATCCTGCCTGCGCCGACCGAAAAGGGTACCGAGCCCTCGTCCGTCTCGCGCCGCTCGTGGCTCGTGCTCACCGCCGGCCAACCCGACGAAGATCACGTCGGTCTCGTACGTGTGCGGTGGAACGAGGAGCGCGTCCGACTCGAAGCCGGCGAGATCGAAGCCGTGACCCACGATCTCCTCGCGGGTCAGGTCGAAAGTTATGTGGCATTTCGCCTCGCAAAAGACGCTGAAGCTGGTCACGTGTGAGTTGGTTCTGGAGTCGAGCTGCGTGAACCCCGCACCTGCACGCTCGGTCACATCGCGATCCGCTGAACATCTTCGTGGAGGGTCGACGCGAAAACGGCCACGATCCTTCTCGGTTTTTTGGTATTCCTTAGACGCTTGTCAACGCACGAGTCGCCCAAAGCCACCCTGAAGGAAACGTTCCGGGTGCTGGTGATCGACGACGATGCCGCCGTGGGGCGGGCCATCGCCAGGATGCTGACTGCGTCTGGTCACTCGGTGGCGGTCGCAATGAGCGGTCTCGAGGCCATCGCGGTGCTCGGAGGCGAGGCGTTTGATTGCGTCGTGAGCGACATCCAAATGCCCAATTTCACGGGCATGGACTTGCTCGAGTTCCTACGCGACAAAGGCCTCGACGTTCCCGTAGTGCTCGTCACGGGCGATCCGTCGATCGACACGGCGCTCAAGGCGATCGACTTGGGGGCGGCGCATTATCTGGTGAAGCCCATCGAGCTCGTTCAACTCGAACGCGCCGTCGAGCGGGCAATCCACGGTCGCTCGTCGGGTCGTTACCCTTTGTCGCCGTCGATGCCACCGAGCCGGCCGAGCATTCCACCTGCGCGCCGGTCGAGCCACGCAGCAGATGCCCCATCGCCCGACTCGATGTCGCTTCGGACGAGCTTCGTTCGCGCCCTGAATTCGGCCCATATCGCGTTCCAACCCATCGTGCGCGGCGACGACTCCGAGCTCTTCGGATACGAAGCGCTGCTTCGGACGCGCGAGCCGACGCTGCCGAACCCGGCCGCCGTCATCGATGCCGCCGAGCGCCTCGGGGCGCTGAGTGAGCTCGGATCACGCGTTCGATCGCTCGCGGCGCGCGGGTTTGCCAATGCGCCCGACGGGTCGATTCTCTTCATCAATCTGCACACGCTCGATCTCCTGGAGCCAGCGCTCTACGACGGTGCGCATCCGCTCACGCAGATGGCCGCGCGCGTGGTCCTCGAGATCACCGAGCGCGCGGCGGTCACCGACATCGACGACCTCACCGCCCGGATCGCTCGTCTTCGCGCGCTCGGTTTTCGCATCGCGGTCGACGATCTCGGGGCGGGTTACGCCGGGCTGTCGACGTTCGCTTTGCTGGAGCCGGAGTTCGTCAAGCTCGACATGAGCCTCGTGCGCGACATCCACGTCTCGCAGGTGCGGCAGCGGGTCGTGGCGTCGATGATCAGCCTTTGCAAAGATCTCGGCCACCGCGTCATCGCCGAAGGCGTCGAGACGAAGGAAGAGTGTGAGTCGCTCCGCGGACTCGGGGTGGAGCTCTTGCAGGGATACCTCTTCGCGCGACCGGGGCCGCCGTTCCCCGAAGTCACCCGCTGACCCGGCCGGCTGATGCGGCCGGCTGATGCGCCCGGCTGACGCCCCGAGCCCAGCCCTCCCCGTACCCTGCCGACGCTGGTAGGGTGCGGGCGTTGTCGTTGCTTCGACTCGCTGTCTTCGTCACTTTTCTTGCGGGCGCCTGCGCTTGTCGTTCAGTGGAGAATTCCCCGAGCACAGAGCGCTCGTCGAGCCTCGTCGCCGCCGTTGCGCTTTCGGCCGACGCCGCTTCGAAAGAGAGCGCGTCGCGGCGGTCACGGAGCGCTGCATCATCGGCGCCTTCGGAGGCAGTCGTCGACGTGGAGAACGTCGAGCCGAAGGTGCCCGCCATGGCCCACTTGGCGTTCGTAGGTGACGTCGCGCTCGCGCTCCATGTGAAGAGCTACCTCGAAGGGAAGAGTGTCGCCACGCCGCCGCTCGAGCCGGGCTACCCATTCGGGTTCGTCCGCGAGCGGCTTCGGTCGTACGATCTCCTCGTCGGCAACCTCGAATGCGTCATCTCGTTGCGCGGCTCACCGACACGTCCGCTCCCGCTCAACTCTGCGCTCGTCGCTCCTCAGGTCCTCGTCGACGCAGGCTTCGACGTCGTGTCGGTCGCCAACAACCACGCCATGGATCTCGGGCCCGACGGCTACCTCGAGATGCTGAAGCGCCTGGGCGACGCGGGGCTCTCGGTCACGGGCGATCACCTCGTGGCGATGCACAACGATCCGGTCGTCGTTCGCGAGGTGAACGGAATCAAGATCGCGATCGTCGGAAACTACAACCGCGATCAATCGCTGGCGGTTCGTGACGTTCGCCGCGCGAAGGCAAAGGCTGACGTCGTGCTCGTCTTCGAGCACTGGGGCGACGACTTCGTCTTCGAGCCAGAGCACATCCAGCGTGTTCTGGGTCGCGCGCTCGTCGACGCCGGAGCCGACGCGGTGATCGGATCCCACGCGCACGTGGTTCAGCCGGCCGAAGAGTACGCGGGCAAGCTCATCGTGCACGGACTAGGAAACTTCGTCTTTTCAGGGATGACCCAGCCAGGGACGAGGGTCGGGGCGCTCGTCGAGCTCGACATCGACCGACACGGAGTGAACGCTCATCGCTTTCGTCGCGTCGACATCGACGACCGAGGCGCGCCGCGATTCACCGACGACCAAACCACGCTCGAGCCTTCGTTCGATTCGCCGGGACCGCGGTCGCTCCCGCCGTTCACGCCTCCGACCGGGAACCCAGGAGCGTGGTCGCTCGGGTCGCCGGGCCCATCGCGGTCGCCGTGAGTCAGCCGATGCTCCGTTCTCGCGTCGCTTTTCGGCGACGGCGTTGGAGCGCGAGACCACCGAGGAGACCGAGCCCCACGAGCCCCTCGTTCGTGCGTTCTTCGCTCGATGCGATCACGCATCCGCACCCGCTGTCTGACGAAACGTTCGCTCCCGCTCCGCCGGTGCCGTTCGCGCCCCCAGTGCCGGCTCCGGAGCCAGCGCCCGTCGCGCTCCCGGTACCCGCGCCCGTGGCACTGCTCGAGGTCGATCCGGCGCCACCGGTTCCTCCACCCACCTCGAACGCGCCTGCGTCGATGGCGCCGACGCTCGTGCGTCCTTCGGAGCTCGCGGGATGAACGTATTGTCTCGTCGGGAGAAGCGGCATCGAGCCGCCCATCGCAGGATCGACGCCCGCGTCTTTGCACGGTGATGCGACGCCGAGATGAAAGTCGAAGCCTGCGGCGTCGACGAAGAGCGGATCCATCGTGCACGACGCCGCGATGACGGCGCTCGCTTGATTCGTCACGGTGCCAGGGCCGAAGAAGATGTTGTTCGTCAGGATCGCGGGAGTCGTGACCCCGGCATCGATCGTGACGAAGGTGCCACCGCCGGCGTCGTTCACGAACGTGTTGTTGACGACGTAGAGCTCGGTGCTGGGGTTGTTCGCGTTCGCTCCCTCTTCTCGATAGATGAGGATGTTCGGGTTGTGCGTGGTGGGCCCTTGCTCGATCACGTTCCCGATGACGTAGGTCTTGCCGCCGTTCGGAAAGTCGAGCTCGTAGCTGTCGGTGCCGTCTTCACCCGTGAGGCGGTTGTAGAGAACGTAGTTCTCGGCGGCACGGCTCTTGAGGAGATGTCCTTCGGTCGCGCGGTGCGACCAGCTCTCGCGGAACGTGAAGCTCTTCACGTGGTTGATGTAGAAATTGTGTGAGTACCCGTCGCCGAAGCCGTTGTGATTGAACTCCGACTTCTCGACGACGATGTCGCTCGCCGCGTTGTCACCCGCGAGAATGCCGTCTTCGTTGTCGTGGAAATAGCATCCACGCACCGTGAGGTTTGCGCCCTCCTGTCGAATGCCCGCTCCGTTCATGGCGGGGACGCTCGCTCCGGTGAGCTCGACGTTCTCGACGGTCGTGTCGTTGCCCGCGATGACCCAGGTGGCTTTTCCACCCGACGCTTGCCCACCCGCGTCGATCTTCGGCCGGCCGTTCACACCTCGGAGCGTCAGCCCGTTCTTCGTCCAACCGCAGACGTCTCCGACGTAGCTGCCGGCCGCGTCGATCTCGATCGTGTCACCATCGGCGGCGGCCCCGATCGCCGCGCAGGGCGCAGCGTACGTTTTGTTGGGGCCGACCTGCAGCGTGGCAGCCCTGGCGGTCGAGGCCGTGAGAACCGCGGGGAGCGTGGCGAGCGCAGCGATGACGACGCGATTCCAAGAGAAAGTGACGTGCATGCCCTGACCGTACGAGGCACCTCGACGACGGGTCAACAGGGGAGGTAATCCACGCGCAGGTGAGCCGTCGGGCCCTCCGGTTCGCGAGCTCTTCGGCAGCGAGCTCGCGCCTCAGAGCGAGTCGGCCAAATCGGTGGTTTGCGAGAGCAAGCCGGGGAGACCGCCGGTGTGAAGAAAGAGCACGCGGCGCCCGTCGAGATCGCCGCTTCTCGCGAGCGACACCAGCCCCGCGAAGGCTTTGCCGGTGTAGACGGGATCGAAGATCAGGCCGGTGTGGCGTGCGACCGAGACGATGAGCGACTTCTGCTCCGGCGATGCGATGGCGTACGCAGGGCCCTTGGCCGTGTCGTCGACGACGAGCTTGGCCGAATCGTCGAGGCCGGCTTCGAGCGCGCGCGCTTCGGCGATGATGCGGTCGATCACCGCCTCGAAGGTTCGCCGATCGTCGCAGACGGCCATCGTCCGGACTTCTGGGGCGACCCCGAAGCGCGAAGCGCCGAGCGCGACTCCCGCAGCGGTGCCACCCGATCCGCAGGCATGTACGACTAAATCGAACGCGCCGCCTGGAAGGCCTGCGTCGATCTGCGTGCGAACCTCACGCATGGCTTCGACGTAGCCGAGTGACCCGAGCCCGTTCGAGCCGCCCTCCGGGATCACGTAGGGACGACGACCGCTCTCAGTGAGCTCTGCGGCGACGTCGCGCGTCAGCGCGTTGCGCTCGCGGTACTGTCCTGGCGTGATCAGGCGCACTTCGGCGCCGAGCATTCGATCGAGGAAGAGATTTCCGGTCGCGGGGACGCGATTCACGTCGAGCTCGGGCTCGGTCGTCCGCAGGAGGAGCACGCAACGAAGTCCCAATCGTGCTGCGACGGCCGCGGTCGCGCGCGCATGGTTCGACTGAATTCCTCCACACGTGACGAGCGTGTCTGCGCTGCGGGCCTTGGCGTCAGCGAGCAAGAACTCGAGCTTCCGGATCTTGTTGCCGGCCTCGACGCCGCCGGTCAGGTCATCGCGCTTCACCCAAATGTCGATGCGGCGATCTTCGAGCCAATGCGGACCCTCGTCTCCGATGGCCGTGGCCATCGAAAGGCGGTCGGGACGGACGATCGGCGTCGGAAGCTGTGCGAGCGAGATCCGCTTCGAGGTGGGATCCCACCCGATCATTCGGGCGCGATCTCGATGAGGTTCGAGCCGCCTTCGACGGTCGCACCCGCGGCCACGAGGATCTTGGTGATCTTCCCGGAGCGTGTCGCGAGAAGCTCGTTCTCCATCTTCATGGCTTCGACGACGATGACGGGAGCGCCCTCTCGGACGTCGTCGCCGACTCTGACCAGGATGCGAAGCACTCTCCCCGGCATCGGTGAGCGAACGGTGCCCTCGGCCGCGCTGCTCGGCTTACCCGCTGCGCGAATTCTCATGCGCTCGCTCTCGACCTTGGCGAAGAAGCGTTTCCCGTCGGCGATGACACCGACGTTCGGAGGATCGCTCTCGAGCCAGAGCTCGACCGCCCGACCGTCGACGCGGACGCTGGTCGCGCCGCGACCGACTCGGGTGCGTCCGGGGCGACCATCACCCGAGCCGCCGTAGCTGACGGCATCGGCCTCGACGGGCGAACCGTCGATGCTCACCAGCTGGTTGCCCGATGCATCTTCGGTGATGTCGATCGCGAGCTCGCGGCCTGAGGGAAGAGTGACGAAGTACTTCATGCGCTCGATTGCAAAGGGTGGGTCGACGCTTTCGCCGGAGCGTTCACGGCCCCGTTCGCAGCGGCGAGCTTCGGTCGATCAGAACTGCATGCCCATCTTGGTGTTCAAGAGGTACTGGTTGTCGAGACCGAGCCCCGTCGCCGTGTCGAAAGCGTGACCAGGGAAGAGAACGCCTCCCTCGGCGCCGACCTCGAGCCGAATCGTCTCGGCGAGCGGAATGCGGAAGTCGACTCCGCTGTCGATCTCGAAGCCGAGGTCGCGACTCTTCGATGCACCACCATCGTAGTTACGATAGCTGCCGAGCGCGCCCACGTGGTACGGGTCGACGACGTCGGCCGACGCCTGAGCGAGGACGAAGCCGAGCTTCACGTCGACCCAGCGCCGCGGACGAACGATGGCGCGGGGGTTCAGGTAGGTCGCGCCGAACACGCCGCCCTGCGATGGCAAGAATTGCAGACCGGGGTTCGCGCGGTTCACGACGCGCGGATCTTGAGCGATGGTCGCTGCGCGCGCCGTCTTCCAACGGAACACGTCGTCGAACAAGACGAGGCCGACGGTGTGATTCTGGTCGAACGTGAAGCGGTGCGTGCTGCCGTCGTAGGGGTTGGCGTCGCCCGATGCGAAGCCCCACTCGAGCTCGGTCACCACGTCACCCCAGACGTCGTCGCCGAGCTTGCGGGTGTGCGTGAAGCCGACCGTCGCGGCAGCGCCGAGTGACACGATCTTCTCTTTGGCGCGCGCAGCCGTCGGGTCGAGGGCGTTCGTGTAGGAGCTTCGAATGAGCGACGTCCCGCCGAAGACGGTCGCAGCCTCGGCCTGCGCGTAGGCGAAGGCGTCGGTGCCGGGGATCTTGCCGCGAATCTTTCCGGTGACGTCGACCACACCGACCGTCAGGTTCTCGGTGTAGGGCGTGAATCGATCGATCGACTCTTTGGAGCGCCACTGATGGCGAGCCACGCCGTAGACCCCGAGCTCGGCCCAGTCGGTTCGGTAGAGCGCCGCGAGCACGCCCTCCATGGCCTTCTCGCCGTCGAGGAGGTTCGCCGTGTTGTCTTGGTAGACGAGGTCGCCGGCGGCGACGATGAGGAACGGGCTCTCTTTGCCGAACGGTCGCGTCGCGAAGAGGAGGCGCTCGGTGAGCGAGCCGCGCTTGTTGTCGCCGAACATTCGGAGGTGATTGCCGTCGTTGGCGAGGAGGCCCATGCCCCAGTGACCGGCCTGCTGGCCGAGTCGGAAGGTGCCGATCGGCGAGCGCCACTCGACGTAGAGCTCACGCGGATGAACGTCGTACCAGCGGTACTCGTTGAGCGCGTCCCGCGAAGCGTCGGCGTAGCGCGTGAGGTCGCCGACGATGAGGCCGCGGGGCAAATCGATTTGTCCGACGACCGAGAAATTCTCGCCGACGTCGAGCCGCGGATTCAATCGGAGCCAGTGGTAGAGATATTTGTTCTGGCCGAGGACCTTGGCCTCGGGGCTCTGGTCGCGGACGGGCGCTTCCAAGCGCAGATCGCTTTGAGCGCGGAAGCGCAGCTCGTACTCGCCGTGCATGCTGAGGAAGAGAAAGTCTCCGTGCGGGACGAACGGGGCGACTCGCGCGGTCTCCAGGACGAAGTGTTCGAAGAATCCGTCTTTGGCGGGCTTGCTGCCCACACGCTCACTCGGGTCTTTCGCGTGTTCGCCAGCCAACGGGGCGAGCGGTGCGGCTTCGGGAGCCGACACGGCTTCGGGGCTCGACGCGACTTCGGGGCTCGACGCGGCTTCGGGGCTCGACGCGGCTTCGGGGCTCGACGCGGCCTCGGGGCTCGACGCGGCTTCGGGGCTCGACGCGACTTTGCCTCTCGAATCGCCCGCCGTTGTCGGACCCGCGTAGGCGGAGGGCGCAACGAGTCCGAGCACGAGTGACGCGGAGCAGGCAGCAAAGAAAGGGCGCATGACCATCGCGAGCGGTGCCGTCCGGGCTCGGCTTTCCGACGCTGGAGGGCGGCGGCAGCATAGGCGATGGAACTGAGAGCACGTAGGTTTTTTTGGACGTCGCCCCGGGCTGTCCGCTCGAGGAGAGCGCGGTAGAGTGCGCTGGCGCATGATAGCTCCCGTCCTCATCGGTGCTCCCCTCTCCATTTCCGATCTCGTCGACGTCGCTCGCTCGAAGAGGCCGGTGGCCTTGTCGGACGAAGCGCGAGCTCGTGTCGTCGCTTCGCGTACGGCGATCGATCGGATCGTGGCCGAGGGCGATCGCGGTCCGGCCGTTTACGGCGTCAACACCGGCTTCGGCGCGCTCGCAGAGACGCGCATTCCCGAGGCGAGCATCCGCGACCTCCAACGGAATCTGGTACGGAGCCACGCGTGTGGCGTGGGGCCCGATCTGGGCGTCGCCGAGGTGCGCGCGATGATGCTCCTTCGCGCGCAGGTCGTGGCGCTCGGCTACTCGGGCGTGCGGGCCGAGGTCGTCGACCTCCTCGTCGCGATGCTGAACGCCAACGTGACGCCGCGTGTGCCCGCACAAGGATCGGTGGGCGCCTCGGGTGACCTGGCTCCGCTCGCGCACCTCGCGCTCGCGCTGATTGGTGAGGGCGAGGTCTTGGCTCCTGGGGGACACGAAGAGAGCGCCGATGCGCTTGCGCGTGCCGGGCTCGCTCCACTGGAGCTCGCTGCCAAAGAGGGTCTCGCGCTCATCAACGGCACCCAATACATGACCGCCCTCGGCGCGCTCGCCCTCCACGACGCGGCACAGCTCGCAAAGATCGCCGACATCGCGGGCTCGATCAGCCTTGAGGCGTTGATGGGCACCAAGATCCCGTTCGACGAGCGGCTCATGGTCGTCAGGCCCCACCCGGGTCAATCGGCGTGCGCGAAGAACCTCCGCACCCTCCTCGCAGACAGCGAGCTCATGGAGAGCCACCGGACGTGCGGCAAAGTCCAAGACCCGTATTCGCTCCGCTGCATGCCGCAAGTGCACGGGGCCTCGCGCGACGCGATCGTCTGGGCTACCGAGGTCATCTCGCGTGAAATGAACAGCGTCACCGACAATCCAACCGTGCTCCTCGGCGAGAACGGTGCCGAGCTGATCTCCGGCGGCAACTTCCACGGCCAGCCTGTCGCGCTCGCTCTCGACTTGGTGGCGATCGCGGCCGCGGAGCTCGCCAACATCAGCGAACGACGCGTCGAGCAGCTCGTGAACCCGGCGTTGTCGAGCGGGCTGACTCCGTTCCTCGCGCCGAAGAGCGGGCTGCACTCGGGCTTCATGATCGCGCAGGTCGCGAGCGCGTCGGTCGTGAGCGAAAACAAGGTCCTCTGCCACCCAGCGAGCGTCGACTCGATCCCGTCGAGCGCCGGGCGTGAGGATCACGTGAGCATGGGAAGCATCAGTGCTCGGAAGCTCGCCCAGGTGATCGACAACGTCACCAGCGCTCTCGCCATCGAGATCATGACGGCGTCGCAAGGAATCGACCAACGAATGCCGCTCCGAGCGAGCATCGGCGTGCGGGTCGCTCAGGAGACCGTGCGCCTCACCGTCCCGACGTTGACCGAAGATCGGCCCCTCTACAAAGACATCGCGAAGGTCAGGACACTCGTCATGTCGGGAAGCCTCGTCCGCGCCGTCGAAGATCGAATCGGGCCACTTCTGTAACTCGAAAGCTAAAGCAGCTCGAAAGCTAAAGCAACTCGAAAGCTAAAGCAACTCGAAAGCTAGTTGCAGCGCCCGTATCGATCGTAGGGAGCCGTCGCGGTGTTGTTGGTGAAGTACGACGCGAGCAGCTGAGAGCAGCTGCAGGCGGGGAGGTTGGTCGGGTCGCATCCGGCGGCCACGTCGACCCCTCCGCAGCTCGTGCGGCATGCCGTTCCGATCACCGACGAGAAGGTGTCGAAGATCGCGCAACAGTGCTTTCCCCCCGTGCACTGGGCGTCGCTCGCGCAATGAAGCTCGAGGTGAGTGCTCGGGCATGTGCCGGCGCAGAAGTCGTTCGGCGGGGCGCTCGTGTCGAAGCAGCAAGCTTCGGCCGGCGTACACTTCGCATCGGTCACGTCGCACGGTGGTCCAGAAACCACGACGCCTGTCGAGCTCGACGACGCCTTGCTGGACGATGATGTCGTCTTGCCGCTCGCCACCGAGGTCGAGCCGGAACCACCTGCGCTGCCGCTGCTCGTCGCGCCCGGTCGACCGGTGCCGCTCGACGCTGATGCGCTGCTCGACGATGTCCCGGTCGAGAACTGGAAATCCGGGTAGCAGGAGACCGCCGCCATCGACAGCGTGCCGAGCCCCGTGAGGACGCTCACGAGAACGGCAGCGCTTCGCGCGGTGGACGGATGCGACTCGGAGGCCAAGGGTCGCCGAGGGTAACCGTTCGCTGGAGCTGCGACAAACGCTTCGCTCGCACTGACACGAAACGCGCCGCGTCGACATGCGTCTCGGCGAACCGCTTGTCAGCGACGTGCCTCTCGGCGACGTGCCTCTCGGCGCGACATGCCTCTTGGCGACATGCCTTTTGGCGACGTGCCTCTCAGCGACCCGGCTCCATACCGAGGAGCTTGTTCATGCTCGCCTCGTCGGCAGGAGTGAAAGGGTACTGATCGAACTCATGGCTCGTGACCCAAGTGAACGCGTTCACCGCCAACGAAGAGGGCTCCCCGCTCGAGACTTGGCATTCGTAGAGGTAGAGATCGACCGCGTAGCGCTCGTAGGGATGGCTCACGAACGAGATGAGCTGGCCGACACGGATCTCGACGCCGAGCCGGTGCTTCACCTCGCGCGACAA
Source organism: Polyangiaceae bacterium (assembly GCA_043755175.1). Lineage (GTDB taxonomy): Bacteria > Myxococcota_A > Polyangia > Polyangiales > Polyangiaceae > CAYYKK01. Next base: position 39,010 of record JAYUUB010000017.1, read on the forward strand.
CGCATCAGCGTCGGTCTCCGAGCCTTCGACGCGCCCGCCGGGGAACTCCCAAAGGAGCGGCAGAACGGCGGCGGGCCGACGCTGGGTGATGAGGTACTTGCCCTGGCGCTCGATGACGGCGGCCACGACGCGAATGGTGCGGACCGACTCCACGATGGTTCTCCCAAGCTAGCCTGCAGTCGCCGCTCCCGCAACGGACCCGAGCGAGGTCTTCTGGGGCGTCAGGCGTTGATTGCGACGCGGAACAACTGCTGCCCCATGAGGAGCACGTCGCCCGAGCCGATGCTCGTCTCTTTGAAGAGGCGAACGAAGCTTCCATTCGAGCTTCCGAGATCGGTGATGTAGAGCTTGCCTCCTTGGTAGCTGATGCGGCAGTGGAGGCCCGAAACGTAGCCGTCTTCGGGGAAGAGGACGTCTCCGCGCTCGCGCCCGAGATGCAGCCCTGCCTCGGGAATCGGGTACGCGTTGCCGGTCGTGTCGCGCCCGATCACGAGCGCGATTCGCGCGATGTACCCCTTCGCGGGGCTGCCCAAGCGATCGACGCCGTCGGTGCTTTTGGCGAGGGGAGTGAGCGGCTCTACGCGGAGGATCTCTTGCCCGATTCGGAAGATGTCACCGAACCCGAGCTCGACCGGTTCGTCGCGGTTCAGCTTCTTGTAGACGCCGTTGAGCGAGCTTTCGTCGCGGATGATCGCGATCTTCCCCTTGGGAACGAAGGTCGCGTGACGCGGCGAGAGGTAGCTGTCGCCAGCGAAGATTCCGCCGGTGTCGCGACCGATCGTCGTGGGCGTCGAAGGCATGTGGAAGTTGCCCGCCTCGGTTCCGTCGGCACGGAGCGCCGTGAGGCTCACGCCACCCGCGACCGGGCTCGGAAGCTCACCGACCGCGGGACCGGGAGGACCCGACGGAAGGGGCGGCGCATTCGGCGAGCCGCCGGCTTGCATTTCGACGCGCTGTTCGGCGGGAGCAACTGCAGGCTTCGAGAGCTTGAAGCCACACGACGCGCAAAACTTGTTGGTCGAAGGATTCGGGTGACTGCACTGTGGGCAGATCACGGGAGGCGCTTCGCCGGGAGCTCCGGGATCGCCTGCACCGAGGTTCGTTCCTTCGTCTTGAAACCGCGCTTGCGCTTGCGGCGCTCCGGCTTGTTGAGCGGAGGGCTGTTGCGACGCGCCTTGCTGCGCACCGTCGACCGACGGGACGCCGTGAGGGGGCGTGCCGGGGGCAGCAGCGAACTTCTTGGGGGCCGCATCACGAGGAAGCTCGGCACCACAGCCGAGACAGAACTTGTAGTGGTCCTGATTTTCCTTCGTGCACTTCGGGCAGATGATCACCGCGCTCTCCTTGTACGACCCGACTGATGATGCCGGTCAAACGTGCGGCCCGACTGCTGCGAGATACTTACGACCGGGGGGTTATAACGCGCCGCTTCGTGGATCGGCAGAGAATCTCTGCCGGAGCCGCCCTCGGGGGCCGGCTCTCGAAACGCCGTGGCGTCAGAGAAGGCTTCGAAAAGAAGCCTTCGAGACGCCGCGGGTACTTCTTCGAGGCTTGATACGAGCGTGCTCGAGGTCGAAGCGAACCTGACCGAGAGGCACGGGCACGCGGAGGATAGGCGGCCCTCGCCGGCCTGTCGACTCTTCAGCGCTTTCGATGGGGCACGACGCGACGGGGAAGGCCGCGATTGACCGAAGAAGACGCCGTTCTTACCGCAAAAATAGCGAGGCCGGCCCCAATCACTTGACCAAGAGGGCAAGCGCTTCCCGGACGAGGTCGCCCAGCGGGGCCGCGTCGAGGTCTCTGGAGGCCCCCAATGTGGCGACTGCACGCTCCGATTCGGCCGGTCGGTAGCCCAGGCGAGTGAGCGCCGAGACCAGGAGCTCGGTTTGGCCACCAGTGACCGGCGAGCTCGAAAGAGAGGTAGAGCCTACCACCTTGTCTCCAGTCGGGACGGCCAAGAGCTTGCCTTTGAGCTCGAGGACCAGTCGTTCGGCCGTCTTCTTGCCGACTCCCGGAATGGCGACGAGCTTCGAAGTCTCTCCACGCGCCACGGCGAGCGCGAGATCGCCTATGGAGATGGCGCTGAGCACCGAGAGGGCGAGCTTCGGTCCGACGTTCGAAATCGAGATGAGCGTGCGGAACGTGTCTCGTTCTTCGACATTCCCGAAGGCGAAGAGCGAGAACGCGTCTTCTCTGACGTGCGTATGTATGTGCAACGTCATTGCACCTTCAGCGTTCGCCACCGTGCGGCCCCGGGTCCCGATCGGAGCGAGGACCTCGTAGCCCACGCCTGAGACGTCGACGACGAGCGCGCCGCCTTCGCCTTCTTCGACGATTCGCCCCGTGAGCCTGCCAATCAATTGTTCTGGGCTCCCTGCTTGATCCAGTCGCGCACGACGTTGCGCGTGGCGAGCGGTAGCGGGGTCGAGCCTTGCGGCATCGTGACGCCGCAGTTCTTGAACGTGCAGGTCGCCGCGGCGCACTTGAGCGCTCCGTCCATCTTCAGCATCAAGAAGCTGGTCTCGGGCTTACCGGCATCGACGATCTTGAGGTTGGTCGCGGTCGGTGAGGCGACGCCCACGATGAGGCCGAGGATCTTGGCGACGTCGCTCGGCTTCGTCTCGGGGTTCACTTCACCGAGGTAGACCAGGTAGCCGGAAGGCGTGGTCGGGCTGTTCCGGTTGCCGTGGCATGACGCCGACAGGCTGCACGATCGCTCGAAGATGGGCAGCACGTCGGTCTTGAAAGAGCGTGCTGGTCCGGCCTCGTAACAGGCGGCGGTATCGAAGCACCCGTCGGTGCCGAGCTCTTTGCACGTAGCCCCACCACCGGCCCCGCCCGAGGCGCTGGAGTCGCCGCAGCCAGAGACGATGGCACCGCCGAGCGCTGCCCATCCCACACCAACCCAAACCAATCGGCGGAGCCCGACCTTCATGGCGCGGCACTCTACCAGATCGGCTCGCGCGAGATCTCACGACTCGGCCTGCCAGTCTTCGGGTGCTCGAATCGGGTGCTCGTTTGGCCGTCTTCGCGAGACCGTGCGAATCGTGCCTTCTCGGGCTGCTTGTCTGTCGTCGACGTTGGCGAGCGACGAGTACGCAGGCTTCTTGGCCTCCTTTGGACGCGCCCACTAACATCGAGACTGGCATGGAGACCCTCTTCCGTGGCGCGGCCCACCGCGCTCCTTTCGTCGCGCTCGTCGCCCCTCGGTCGGGCGCCTCGTGGCTGCGTGGCCGTTCGGCCGCGGTCGCGCTCGTCGTGACGCTCTGTTTCTCGTGCGCCTCGGGGACCGACGAGCTCCGAAAAGAGGTCGCGGCCCTCCACGCTGAGGTCACCGGGATCCGAGCCGATTCAGCTGTCCTATCGGAGCGTCTCGACGCGCTCGAGATCGCCAATGGCGGGCTTCGTGGCTTCAAGTCGGGGGCCACCGCACCCGGAGCGACTGGCTCCGATCGGCCCGATCTCGAGGTGGTCCACCTCGGGCCTGGCGCGACGCCGGGAAGTGCCGACGTGTCACAGCGAACGGTTCTTCGTTCGACCTCCGGCGGCATCGTGCAAGAGGATGCGAAGCCCGACGAACCGGGCCCGTCGCCGACCGCCGACTTCACGCGAGCCAAAGATCTGCTCGACAAGAAGAGCTACGGCGAGGCGCTCAGCGCCTTCTCGGGCTTCTTGGTACGTTTCCCCGACAGTCCTCGCGCGCCCGACGCCACCTACTACCGAGGCGTCTGCTACGCCGCGAAGAACGATCCGCGTCACGCGATCGAACAGTTCGAAACCGTCCTCGCCACAGTGCCGAAGAGCGACAAGACCGCCGACGCGCTCGAAGCTTTGGCGAAGGCCTACGACAAGCTCGGCGACAAGCCAGCCGCAGAGCGTGCCAAGAAGCGCCTCAAGGCGGAGTACCCGAAGAGCCCTGCTGCTACGAAGAAGACTGACTGATCGCTCCACCCCCGCTCATTCGAGACACGTATGAAACGAAAGCTTCGCCTCGTTCGGTCGACCACTCTCGGCGCGCTGCCCCGTCTCGGGATGGCGTTCGTCGTTCCGGCTCTCTCCCTCGTCGCCCTTCCGGCTGCGGCTCAAGACGACGGCCGAACGAGCCCCTCCGCGCCCCCGACGCCGACGATGATCCAAGGTCCGACGACGACCTCGACGACCACGACGTTTCAGCCGTTCGGCTTGCCGGCTGCAGGCACGAACCTCGAGAGCCACCTTCCGTCGAGCGCGCACGCGTCATCCGACACGTCGCGATCGTCTGACGGATTCGATCTCAACAAGACCAACGGCGGCCCTTCGACCCAAGGCAACAAAGACGGTCAGGCGGTCATGGACGGATATGGAGTCCCCGAGGCTCATACCGTTCGCCGAGGCGACACCCTCTGGGCGATCTCGGGTCAGTATTTCAAGACCCCTTACAACTGGCCGCGGCTCTGGGCGGAAAATCCGCAGATCCAGAATCCGCACTGGATTTACCCCGGCGATCGCGTTCGATTGCGAACGAACGACACTTCGTCGTCGTTCGGCCACGCCGCAGCCCTCCGCTCGGTGCCGCAGAGCACCGTCTTCATGCGTGACCTCGGTTGGGTCGACGACCCCGACAAAGACACGTGGGGCGAGCTGGTCGGTGCGCCCGACGATCAGATGATCTTGAGCGAGCAAGACGAGGTCTATCTCCAGCTCGACGACGACGTGAAGGTCACCCTCGGTGACGAGCTCACGGTGTTTCGCGTGATCCACACGATGCGTGGCGAAGAGGCCGACGCAGACGGCGAGCTCGTCAGCGTGCGTGGCACCGTCCGCGTCGACAAGTGGAACCCCAAGACGCACCTCGCCCGCGCGAAGATCGTCGAGGCGCTCGACACCATCGAGCGAGGCGCGCTCATCGGCCCGGTCTCGCGGAAGTTCGACATCGTTCCGCCGGCGCGGAACGCGAAGTACGTCGAGGCGCGCATTCTCACGGCGCTCTACCCGCACGCCTTCTTTGGCGGAAACCAGCTTCTCTTCTTGGACCGCGGGTCGAAAGATGGCGTCAAGCCCGGGAATCGCTTTCTCGCCGTTCGCCGCGGTGATCGATGGGTCGAGGGCCTCGCCACCGCCGGAAAGATGGCCACCGAACGCGCTCTCATCGAAGACGACCGCAACGGGCTCCACGACACGGTCAAGATCGACGGGCCCATGGACGAATACCCCGACGAGCTCTACGCAGAAATTCGAGTGCTCAACGTGCGCGACCACACGTGTTTGGCGATCGTGAGCGAGTCGGCCTTCGAGGTCGAGCGCGACGCGGTCCTGGTGATGAAGAAAGGCTTCTGATCCGTCATCGAGGTGAGCGCGCTCGTAGGCTCGCTCACCTCGATCACCTCGCGTCGGCTCGAGGCTTGTGCGGACCGAACCGACCGTCACCGTCGACATCGAGGAACACCGGGTTCGTGATCGCGAGCGGCAGCGCCTGAAAGTGCTTGTCGACGTCGCCGACGACGAAGGGGAGCGGCTCGGTCGCGTCGACGCGCGCCACCACGAAGGCGTCGTGCTCGACCTTCACCTTGATGTGATCGTCGAGCCTCACCGCGTCGCGCTTCGCCGAGAGGGGGACCGTCGTCGCGACCTTGCCGTCGACGTAGAGGGTGAGTCGATCGGTCGCGATCCAGCTCGCTGCTCGCACCACGACGTGCACGTCGACTTCACCGCGATCGACCTTCGCGATGTCGCCGACCCCCGCCGATCCGACCGAGAGGTCGATGATCGGGCCGGTCGTGAAGAATGCATGGTGGCCTCGGACCGCGGCGACGATCTCGTCGGACTTCGCCTCCGACGGATCGGCGTGTTCGACGCGCACGTAGTTCCTGGGGTAGCCCCCGAGGTTGTAGTTGAGGTGGTGCGTGTCGCTGTTGCCTGTCGCGGTGACCAAGTATCCGTGTGAGATGAGCGAGAACCAGTCTCTCAGAATCTGGTCGACATGCAGGTGATCTCCGTCTTGGTAGCCGTTCAACACCTCGACGGCGTCAAAGTCGAACGAGAAACCAGGGCGTCCCGCACGTGCCGACTTGGGCTCGAAGATGCCAGTCGAGAAGTAGCCCATCGAGCGGTCGAACCGCGGGTGATGGATGTCGATGATCGCATCGGGCTCTTTCTTTCGAATGTCGACGAAGATTTGTTTGGGGGTTCGATTCTTGGTCGGCGGTGCGCCGCCGTCTTTCCTCGAGTCGTCGATCGGCAGGGGGAAAGCGCCGAAGTGTCCCCAGTCACGCGTGGTCACCTCGTCGCCGCGGATGCTGGTCAGGTACCGGCCGGCATCGAGCTCCCGAATGAGCGGCGCGTAGTCGGCGATGACATTGTGGTCGGTCGATACGATGAGGTCGACCCCATCGGAGACGAACTCGTAGACACGCGCGCGCATCGGAACGCGGGAGTCGAAAGACGACGCGGCGTGAACGTGAAAATCGCCTGAAATCCAGCCTGGTGTGTCGATTTCGTGCGTGAGCTTCGCCACGACGACGGCATCTTTCGGACCGACCACGACACCCTCCTGTCGGTCGAGTGACCACTCCATGCCTCGGCTCACGTAGACGTCGTAGGTGCCTCGTGGGAGCGCGATGCGTCCGTCTCCCGTGAGCGACATGACGCGGCTGTAGGCTGCGATCGCGTGGTTCTCTTCGACCGGAATGTCGGTCGTCGTGAGCTCGGGGGTCTTGGTACCGGCGGCTCCGACCAACGTCAGCTTGCCGGGGATCAACGCTCCCGTCGCAGCGTCGCGAATCTCGTACTGCAGATAGCTCTGAGGCCCGTCGGTCGCGGTGTCCGAGGAGCTCTTCGGTTCGGCGCTTCGGGGAGCGCTCGCGCTGGGACCCGCTCCTGCGTCGGAATTCGCCTTTTCACCCGTGTGCTGACCGCATCCGATCAAGAGTCCGAGCGATGCGAGCGATAGACGCTGGAGGCGCTGCTCGTGCATCAGCGCACCATGGTGCCCACGCCGTTCTCGGTGAAGAGCTCGGCGACGACGTTATGGGGGACGCGCTCGTCGATGAGGTGCACCGTCTCGACGCCACCGGCGAGCGCGCGGACGACCGACACGGCCCTGCTGCGCATCGACGGGTCGAGCGAGCCGTCGCGCGCGCGGCGGTCGAGCTCTTCGGCGGAGAGCTCGGAGACGAGCAGCCCCTCGGAGAGAATGCCAGGCGCCTCGCCGAGATAGATGAGCTTGCGAGCGGAGCAAGCCACGGCGAGCTCGGCAGCGACGGCCTCCGCATCGACCGGGAGTCCACGCACCGAGCCACCCGGGACGCGACGAGCGCTCGGGCTGTCGAGCTCGGTGAGCGCAGGCATCACGACGGGAATGTACCCCTTCGCGAGGAGTGTCTCGATGACGTCGGTGTCGACTTGAACCGTCGTCGTTTCGTCGTCGAACGCACCTTCGCGCATTCGGAGGAGGTTGCCGTCGGACCCCGAGAGCCCGACCGCCCGAACGCCGGCGCGAGCGAGCGAGCTGACCACGAGCTCGCTCGGATCGCCGCCTTGAACCAGAATGGCACGGAGGCCGACTGCTGCGAGGAGCCTGACGTCTTCTGCGAGTCGGAGCGCCAGATCGCGACGCGCGAGCGTCGTCGGGCCGTAGCAGATGACGGCGCGAGTCCCGCTGAAGCGCTCGATGTAGCGCAACGCCGAGACGAGCACCTCGGTCTTCAGCTCGGGCGTCTTGGTGTCGAGCCGAGCGTCGCGATGAACGGGGCCTCCAGGAGAATCGACGAGCACCGCCGCGTAGTCGGCGTTGATGCGAACGTAGTCGTACGACAGATCGCAGCCCCACGCCGTGGCCTCGCCCAGGCCGTCGCCTACGGTGATTTCGATTCGCACCTCGTCTTGACGGAGGCGCGCACGGAGCGCGTCGGCCTCGAAGCTCACGGGCTTCCCGGCTTCGAAGACGCGAACACCCTGGAGCACGACGCCGAGACGCTGCGGATCGAGCGGTTCGGAAAGGAGATGCGCGCGTGCGCCGAGCGCTGCCAGCACCCGACCAAACCCTGGATCGGCGCCGAAGAGCGCGGCTTTCACGAGGTTCGACTCGATGACGCTCCGTGCGAGCTCGCGCGCGACATGCTTCGAAGACGCACCGACGACGTGGGTCGTCACGAGCTTGCGTGCTCCCTCGCCGTCTTTGGCGACTGCGCGCGCGAGATCGCCGCAGACCTCGAGTAGCGCCGCCGCGAAGAGCTTGCCTTGCTCGGTCGCGAGGCTGTCGATGGGTGTGTTCTCGGCGAGCCCGTTCGCCAGCGCGAGCACCGTGTCGTTCGTCGACGTGTCGCGGTCGACGCTCACCATGTTGAACGTCTCGTCGACGGCTTCTCTCAGGGCTTCGTCGAGTGTCGCTGGGGAGATGGCCGCATCGGTCAGCAAGAAGCCGAGGACCGTGGCCATGTTCGGGTGGACCATCCCCGAGCCCTTGGCGATTCCGAGGATGCGGGTCCGCGAGCCGCCGAGGAAGAGCTCTCGCGAAGCGATCTTCTCGCATGTGTCGGTCGTGCGGATGGCTTCGGCCGCGTGCTTCGGATCGCTCTCGAGGCCTTCGACGAGCTTCTTCGTCGCGGCAGTGACGCGATCGATCGGAAAGGTCACGCCGATGACGCCGGTCGTGCACACCATCACTCCGTCGACGGCGACACCGAGCAGGCTCGCCACGGCGCCCGCCATCTGTTCGTTGTGCGTGGCGGCGTCGGGACCACACATGGCGTTCGCGTTTCCGCTCGCCGTCACGATCGCGCGCGCGTCGGCGCGAGGGAGCCGGGCGGCGCACCAGTCGACGCTCGCCGCTCGGGTCCGCGATTGCGTGAAACATCCTGCGGCCGCCGCGGGCACCGAAGAGAACACCAGCGCGAGGTCACGCCGCTTGACCTTGATGCCGGCCGCGATCCCCGCGAACGAAAAACCGAGCGGAGTCTTCATGGTGCCTTCGAAGCGATCGCCCGCGGCCGAGCGGAGAGGTAAGTCGAGGTGATGCGTGCGTCGTGCAGAAAGAAGATCATTTCGGGCGTCGCGTCGGAGTGCTTCGAGCTCGGCAGCGAGGGGTCACACGAGCCATGGCCTCGCGTGTCGCGGTCGGGTGTCCCGTGGATCTACACCGTTTTCGTCGGATGGCGGCATCCGGCGGTGAGCGATTCGTGCGGGGCGCGGTCGGGGTCGGGGGGCGAGGGGCGACACTCGTGCGATGATGCCGCCGTGCTCCGAGCTCCTTGGCTCTTGGGTTGCGTCGCCCTCGCGACCAGCGCGTGCGTCGACGCGCCACGACCCATCGGCGTGGCACGACGGCCTTCGGGCCTTCTCGTCGAGAGCCTTCCAGCGAAGGTCGTCGTTGCTGAAGAGAACGCTGCCACGGAGCCTTCCACGCCGCTCGTCCCTTTCGACGGCGCCGCCGTCCATCTCCTTCTCGACGATCCGCGTCTCCTCGAGGCGAAGACCTTCAGCCTCGCAGCCAAGAGCCTCGAAGCCGGACGCTCGACCTTGCGTGCTCTCGCTCAGGCCGAGCCGCCGGAGCACGCGAAGTGGAGCTACCTCGAGGGCCGGCTGCGTCTCGCGGGCGGCGATCCCAAAGGCGCGGCATCGGCGTTCGATCGGGCCGGCGCGGGCGACGGACCTCTTCGCTCATTCGCGCTCCTCGCTTCTGCCGAGGCCCTCGCCGGTCTCGGAGATCACGCGGGCGCCGTCGAACGAGCGCTCCGAGTCGACCGGGATCTCGTCCCGAGCGCTCGGCTCGATCCGCTCCTCGCGCGAAGCTTGATGCGCTCGGGAAAGCTCGAGGAGGGCTTCGAGCGATTCCGCGTCGCGATGCGAGATCATCCCCGGGGCTGGCCCAAGCTCGCGCTCGAGCTCGCGCGCGCGCTCCTCGCGCATCCAGCCAGCGGCCGCGGCCTCGAGGCGGCGAAGCTCGCGACCGAGGTCGATCTCGATGCGCCGAGCGGACGCTTCGCCGACGAAGCGAAGAAGACGCTCGCCTCGGCCACCGCGACGCTCGGAAAAGAAGAGCGAGCGGCGCTTGCGTCATCGTTCTCGGTGGCTGAGCGCGGACGTCGCCTCGCGGCCTCCGGCCAGTCGAAGCGTGCGATCACGCTCCTCGATCGATTGGCGAAGAAGGGCGTCCTCGCATGCGCCGACCGCATCGCGCGCGCCGAAGCGCTCACCGGAGTGAAGCGCCACTCCGAGGCTTCGGCAGAATACGGCCGCGCCATCGAGAGCTGCCCGACCGAGGCGCCCGCCCGCGACCTGGCCGCCATTCTCTTCGCTGCAGGCCGAGCCGCCGCGCGTGGCGGGATGCTCCAGGTGGCGCGTGAACGATTCAAGAGAATCGAAGATTCTTTTGCAACACATCGGCTCGCCGATGACGCTCGGCTCGAGGGCGCGCGTGCGGCCCTCGAAGACGGCGACGCGCAGGCGTTCGACGCGATGCTGTCGACGATCGCCGACGACTATCCGGCGGGTGACATGCGTGGTGACGGGCTGTTCGTGCTCGGCGTCGCGTACGCGAGTCGTGGCGATTGGGGCCGCGCGCTCTCGGTGTTCACGCGTGCCGCTCTGCTCCCAAAGGAGCGCGCCTACGAAAGAGCCGGACGCTTCCCGTATTACCGCGGCCGAGCATTGCTGATGACCGGACACGCCGACGAAGGGCGTGCCGAGCTCGCTCGGGTGCTGCGCGAAGCGCCTTGTGGCTTTTACATGGCGCTTGCGTTCGGGCGTCTCGAGTCGCTCGAGAAAGGTGCCGGAAAGGCGGCGCTCGCGGAGGTCGCGGCGCGAGCGAAGCCGCTATCGGACGGCGTTCCCCCCGATGTCCTCGCGAGCCCATCGTGGGCGACCGCCGTGGCCTTGGTCGAGGTCGACGATCCGGTGGCGGCAGCGAGCGCGCTCGCACGGCTCGGTGTCACCGATCGCACTGCTCGACCCGAGACGCTCTGGGCTGCCGCGCGGCTCCTCGCGCGTGCCACCGATCCAGTGCCTGCGCACGCGGTGCTTCGAACGGCGTTCGAGGTCGAGCCGAGGGCCGGAAAGAACGAGCTCTACGAATTTCGAATGGCGTATCCGAGTGCCGGTGCAGCGCGGGCTCCCTGGGAGATCGCCTACCCGAGACCGTTCGCTCGCGCGGTGACCGATGCCGCATCGGAGAGCGGAACGCCCGAAGCCCTCCTCTTCGCGGTGATGCGTGAAGAGTCCGCCTTCGATCCCGACGCGCTCTCCAAGGCATCGGCGGTCGGGCTCCTTCAGCTCCTACCCGTGACGGCGCAGAAGATGGCCCGCGCACTTCGCGTTCCGTACGACGACAGCGCGCTCGTCGACCCGGCGAAAAATATCCGGTTCGGAGCGAAGTACCTCGCCCAGATGCGCAAGCACTTCGCTGACGATCCCCTCCTCGCCATCCCCGGATACAACGCCGGAGGCGGAGCACCCGAGCGTTGGACGCGCGACGAGCCTTCGCGTGACTTCGACCTGTTCGTCGACTCGATTCCCTACGCCGAGACGCGCGCGTACACGAAGCGGGTGATCTCGAGCTTGTGCGCCTACGAGCTCCTCTATGGCGACCCCGATACGAGCGAGGCGCTCGGCGCTCCCCTCGTCGTCAGACCCAGCGCGCCTTAGTGCCCGCAGCGCACCGAAGTGCTGCTTTCCGGCTGATTGCATGTGGTTGTCGAACTGAAGGGCCTACCGAGCGTCGACGTCCGGTTTCGAGGGCAGACGACGGGGAAGTCTTGTAGAGTCCCCGCACCGCATGGACCCGGGAAGCGCAGCCCACCAGCTCGTCGGCGCCGTCTTCAACGGCCGTTGGAAGTTGATGAAGCTCGTCGGCGAGGGCGGCATGGGCGCCGTCTACGAGGCCCACAGCCTCGCCAACGAGGGGACGAGGGCGATCAAAGTCCTGCACCCCGAGTTCACGAGCGAGGAGCAGGTGCTCTCGCGCTTCTTCGCCGAGGCGCAGGCGGCGCGAATGCTCCAGCACCTGAACGTCGCGCAAATCTTCGAGGCGACGCGTGCCGAAGACGGGACGCCCTACCTCGTGATGGAGTTTCTCCGAGGGATGCCGCTCTCGGGCTTGATGAAGCCCGGCCAGCCGATGCCGCCGCAGCAGGCGGCGCCCATCGTCTACGGCGTACTCCAGGCGCTCGCGATCGCCCATCCGCGAGGGGTGGTTCACCGCGATCTGAAGCCCGACAATCTCTTCTTGGTACCCGATAGCACCGGCAACCACGTCGTGAAAGTCCTCGACTTCGGCATCGCCAAGGTGATGGACGCTGCAGGCGGTATGGGCTCGAAGACGAAGACCGGCGTTCTTCTCGGCACGCCCGGCTACATGAGCCCGGAGCAGATCAAGAACTCCAAGGGCGTCGATGCGCGCAGCGATCTTTGGAGCGTGGGCGTCATCCTTTACGAGATGCTGACCGGGCGCGAAGCCTTCCCCGCCGACAACGAGTTCACGCGGCTGACGCTCGTCCTCACTCAAGAGATCACGCCGATCGGCCAAGTGAACCCGGGCCTCTCGTCGTGGGATGGCTTCTTCCAACGCGCCCTCTCGAAAGACCCGGTCGGCCGATTCCAAAGCGCTCAAGAGATGGCGCAAGCGCTGATGGAGATGGTCCAGAGCAACAAGTCGCAGAGCGCACAGGGACGCGAGTGGGGCACGGTCGTCCTGTCGATTCCGCAGCCGCCGAACCACGGCCAAGGTCCGCAGACCCAAAGCTACGGAACGCCGCAACCGCTACAACCGCTACAACCGTTTCAGGGCGTTCAGCCTCACCGAGGCTCCTATCCCGACGGTCCGATGAATCAGCAACGAGCGAGCGCCTCGCCCCCAAGCGTGCAGGCCATGAGCGTGCACGCTCTGAGCGCCCATGGTGCGAGCCATGGAACCTCGGCGATGCAGGTGCCGGTTCGCCCAGCGTCGATGCCGCCACCGGGCGGACCCCATCAACCGAGCGGACCGACGACCCACGTGAGTGGGATGCGGCCCCCCGGCACGCCCTCGCACGTCGGGGCCGCGACCCCAGAGGTCGTACTGATGCGCGCACCTCCGGTGGGTTTCCCGCTGTGGGTGCTCCTCTCGGTCGGGTTGGCTGGGCTCGTCGTGGGCTTCGTCGTCGGAGCCGTGGCGTTCTGATCGAGTGTTTCGGGCGGCTCTTCGAAGGCCGCCAAGATCGGCTTTCTAAGAACGCCTTTCCGACTTAACCTGCGTCGATTCTGGGAGGACGAGAATGAACGAGCTCCACACGCGCTGCCTCGACACTTTTCCCGAGTGGCTTCGGTCCCTCGGCACCGATGCGCTCGATCTCGCTGCGCTGCTCGACGGCGACGCGATTCCCGAGGAGAGCCGCCGCCACGTGGCCGGCGCTCTGAACTACCTCTTCAAGTCGCTCGATCTGATCCCCGACGGAATCGAAGACCTCGGGTTTCTCGACGATGCGTTCGTGGTCAGGGTGGCCGCGAAGAACGCTCTCGTCGGCATCGAGAGTGACCCGCCCGCGGTGCTCACTCGACTCGCCGCCGGAACGACGCTCGTCCTCGAGCTTCTCGGCGACGATTACCCGCGCCTCGCCAAGTACGTGCAAAACCTCGTCAACGGTGCCGCGCGCGGCCGAACGACCGATGAGATCGTGGGCGATGAAGCCATCCGTTCGACGTTCGTCGCCGAAGTCGGAAGCTGGGCAGCCAGCTACACGGCACCGAGCTTCTCACGTGACGAGAAGAACATCGTCAAGCTCGCCTCGTTCCTGTCGGCCAAGCTGCCGCAGTGAACCGCCGAGCCATCCGGGGCTAGCCGCTCGGAATAGAAAACAGCCGAGATACTTCTGTATCTCGGCCGTTCTTGTTTTTGCGATGTGAATCGTTTCGTCCAGCGCGGCCGCCCGAGGGCGACGGTCGAGCCGGCGGAGCAGCCTCGTCAGAGCTCGGCGCGCGGCTGAGAGGGTTTGCTCTCGCCCATCGCTTCGCCCTGAGAGCTGAGGAGCTGCGTGAGTAAATCGCGACACTCGGGTCGGTTGCGAAGGTTCGCGAGAAGCGTCTGCGTCGCCTCGCTGAACGACTTCTCGAAGGCCAACCCTTCGCGTGTTCGCTGACCGACCTTCTCGCGACCCGAGGCAAGATCTTCTTCGAGCGCTTCGGCGTAGCGAACGAGTTGGGCGCGGAGCTCTTCGATCTGCCGTCGAAGATCGCGCGCCGTCGCTTCTCGCGCGTTCTTTTTCGCTTCGTAGCGCGCAAGCTGCTCGCGCTTGGCCTTCGCAATCGCTGCCGCGCCGCCCGCACGCTCGAAGATGGTCGGATCGACCGGACCGCCGGCGCGAAGAGCCGCGTCGGCGGCTTGCCTCGAGATGATGGTGTTCTTGTCGGCGACGGCGAGCTCGCTGCGAACCTTCTCGACGTCTTCGCCGTCGGCCGCAGCCTCGCGGAGCACGCGCGACTCTTCGTGAGCCAGCTCTTCGACCTTTCGACCGATTTCTGCTCGAAGCGCACGACCGCGTCGCTCGAGCGAGTCGAGCTTGCGCGTGAAGCTCGCGACCTCTCCTTCGAGATGGTTTGCCCTCGCAGCGAGGTCCCACGTCTTCGACAGCGCGCTGACCACCTCGGGCGGCGTGTTCCCTTGCGGGAACGCGCGCGACACCATGCGGCCGAAGAGCGCGGCTCGGTTGGCCCACTCGGTGACTCCGGCCGAAGCAGGAGGGGGAGGAGGGGGCGGGGCGACCGGCTCGCCGCCGCCGCTGTCGACGTCCCAGACTTGCGTCGGCATGCTTCGCTGGAGGGCCTTCAGCTCTTCCTGAAGATGATGGGCGTCTTGGAAGCGCTTACGCGGATCTTTTTCCAAGAGACGCAACGAAATCGCTTCGCCCTGCGGATTCGCGTCGGGCCTGATGGCGCGGGGCTTCGGCGGTGGCGCCGAGCGCTGCATCTCGAGGAGCGCTTCACGATCGTTCGATCGGAAAGGGAGCTGCCCCGTGAGCATCTCGAACAGGAGCACGCCGAGCGCGTAGAGATCGGAGTGGGGCGACGCCTCTTCGCCACGCGCCTGCTCGGGCGACATGTATTCGGGGGTTCCGAACACGGCGCCCTTCGGTGCCAGACGCGGATCGCGGGCGATCGCAGCGAGACCGAAGTCGAGGATCTTCACGAAGTCTTTTCGACCACCGCGCTGCGTGAGCTGGATGTTGTCGCTCTTGAGATCGCGATGCACCACGCCCAGATCGTGTGCACGCGCGAGTGCTGCGCACATCTGCTCGAGGATGTCGATCGCGCGCGGGAACGGCATCGGTCCGCGAGCGAGCTCTTGCGAAAGAGGCGTACCGACGAGGTACTCCATGACGAGGTAGAGCTCGCCTTCTTCGGTCTCGCCGATGTCGTGAATGTCGATGATGTGCGCGTGGTCGACGCGGTTCGCGGCGCGGGCCTCGCGGAGCATCCATGCGCGCAGGTGGGTCTCACCCCGGAGATCCGGGCGAATCAGCTTCAGGGCGACGACGCGGTCGATGAGGACGTGGCGGGCGCGATAGACGACGCCCATTCCGCCTTCCCCGGCTCGCGCCTCGAGCCGGTACCGACCGGCAACCACGCGCCCGAGCATCGGGTCCTGCGGCTTCGTTACGCTGCGCGAGGTGTTCACCAAAGCTCCTTTGCATCAACGGCGGGAGACGGGCTCTCGCCGCTTCCCACAAGCCCGTGCGCGGCCATGGCTCCGTCTAGGAGCGCACGGAAGCTACGGCATCCACGAGGCTACAAGGTCGGCCCGCGGAAAGGAACAGGGACTCCGCTCGCCATCGCGATCGCGCGCGCGCGATGCGTTCGAAACGTGATCGCGCGATGCGCTCAGAACGTGAGGCGAACGACGGGGAACCGCACTTCGTTCGCGGCGCTCTGGAGGGCGTACTCCTTTTTCTGGCTCGCCGAGAAGACCGGGTGCACCTCGGGGACCGGCACGCCGACCCGGAAGCTCGCCGAACGCAGATCCGCGGTGTCCACCCCCAGATTGATGAGCGACCCGCCCATCGCCTGGCTGCGCACCTGTGAAGGCTTACCGCCGCTGCCACCGCCGGCCGGGGGGC
>JAYUUB010000018.1:0-20920 GCA_043755175.1 Polyangiaceae bacterium
CCCGACACGCTTACCCGACACGCTTACCCGACACGCTTACCCGACACGTTGACCGGACACGTTGACCCGACACGTTGACCCGACACGTTGACCCGACACGCGTGCCCGACGCGTTGACCCGACGCACACGCCCGACTCGCTGACCCGACTCGCTGACCCGACTCGCTGACCCGACACGCTGACCCGACTCGCTGACCCGACACGCGTGCCCGACGCGTTGACCCGACGCACACGCCCGACTCGCTGACCCGACTCGCTGACCCGACGCGCTCGCCCGACGTGTCGCAGGGCGCGAATGCGAGAACGGGAAGCATCGCTGCCTCCCGTTCTGATCTGGGTGGACGAGACGCGTTATTTCTTGGGCGCAGGAGCTCCGGCCTTGGGCTTCTTCTTGTCTTTGTCTTTGCCCTTGTCGGCAGGCAGCTCCGGCGGCTGCGACGGCGTGCGAAGGACGTCTTGAACCGTGGCGTCGACGCCGTTCGTCTGGACCGCCTTCGCGCTCCGGAGGCTGCCCAGCTGAGCGACCGTCGAGGCATCTTGGAAGACGAGGCCGAACTTGCCGTTCTGCCAATCGGCCGCGCGGACCTCGGTCGCCGAGTCTTTCCAGTCGATCTCGGTGAACATGCGACTCGTCGCCGGATCGGCCTCGCGGACTCGGCCGGGCACGCCATAAGCCTTCGAGAGCTTCACGGCAGCTTCGGTGAAGTCTTTGCCCCAAGCGGCTCGCTCGCCGAGCGGCAGCTCGTCGATGACCTTCCAGAGTCGGTCTTGGATGAAGAAGAAGTCGCGCGTCTTTCCGGCGCGCGTGATCTGCATCAACGCTTCTTTGTTGTTGTACGTGTACTCGGGCTTGAGCGGCGTCCCGTCGATGCCCGTCGGGAGGTTCTGGAAGTCGATGCGGCTCCGGCGAAAGATGTCTTTCTTCTCGGAAACTTCGGCGTCGAGCGCCTCCATTTCGACGCCTGGCTGCACCTTTTTGTAGCGCTCCTTGTAGTCGTCATCGACGACCTTGTCGTAGATGGCCTCGAGCTTCTTGTGGCTGATCCCCCAAGCGAGCTCTTTGGGAGCGATGCTCACCGGTTTCGAGACGGTCGGCGCAGGCTCCTCGGTCTTGACCTTGTCTTTTGCGGTCTTCGCGGGGGGCTTGGGCCCAGCCACGCCAACGCCCGCGAACATGAAGAGTCCGAGACAAACTGCGAACCCCGCCGAAAGTACACTCTTCGCCTTCATGACTCCTCCGAAGGACAGACCGTCTTACCCCATTCGTGTGGGCGGGACTGGTCGCCACGCGACGCGACGTCGCTCATCGACTCACTTAGCACTCGTGCCGGCTGCGCCCAAGAAGGAAGCCTGCC
Organism: Polyangiaceae bacterium; assembly: GCA_043755175.1. GTDB lineage: Bacteria > Myxococcota_A > Polyangia > Polyangiales > Polyangiaceae > CAYYKK01. The sequence continues at coordinate 1,356 of JAYUUB010000018.1, forward strand.
GACGAGGATTGGACGGCCCGCGTCGCGAAAACTTCTCTGCTGGTCGCAGATGGCGAAGGCTTCGCTCGCGTCGGGCGAAGCTCAAGAAACATCTCTCTTCGGAGCCCTCTCAGGGACAAGACGACCCCGCTGTGATAGGGAGACCGGCGCAAGCGGCCTCGAAAAACATGAAAAGCAAAAGCTTCTCTCCTCGGCTCAGGCGGCTGCGTTCGACGGCGGTCGTCGCTGCGTGTCTTTTCGGGCTCCCTTCACTGGGATGCGCCGGCGCGCCTCCCGACGCGGAGAGCGCGCGAAAGCTGAACCTCCCGAAGTGGGATGGCGGCATGCGCGAGCTCTTCCCGAACGAGATCGAGCCGGCAGCGCTCGGCCTCGGCGCCGCCAAGAAAGCGTCCCGGAGCGATCGAACGCTTTGGGCTCGAGCGACCACGGCCGATGTCGTCGGTCGAGCGCGGGTGCAAACCGTCACGGTGGGGTCGCGGGGTGGAATCGAGACCTACCAGCTCGGGATCCAGTTTGCCTCGCCGACCCTCGCGATGCCAAAGACCGAAGAAAAGACGTTCGAGCTGACGATCGGGCCCAACGATTCGGCTTACGGGATGGTGAAGGCGCTCGACTCGCGCATGCAGGGACGAATCTTCGTGGCGTTCGTGAAGCGCTTCGCTGGCGCCGACGACGAAGTCGTCGTTCACTTCTATCTCGCCCCCGACTCTGCAGATGTAGCGTCGGTGATCCAAGAGGCTGTGGCTGTGCAGGAGGTCTCGCACCAGTGAGCAACGTGACCATCAAGAGCGTCAAAGAGGTCGTCGCGCTTCGCGTCGCGAGCCAGATGGCAGCCGACACGCTGCTCCTGGTCGGAGACCTGATTCGCCCCGGGATGACCACCGAAGACATCAATCGCATCGTCCACGACGACACGATTCGCCGGAACGCATACCCCGCCCCACTGAACTACCACGGCTTTCCGAAGAGCGTCTGCACGTCGGTCAACGAGATCGTGTGCCACGGGATCCCCGGTCCGCGCGTCCTCAAAGACGGCGACATCGTCAACGTCGACGTCACGACGAAGTTCGAAGGATTCTTCGGTGACACCTCGGCCACCTTCTTCATCGGTGAGCCGAGCGCCGAAGCCCGCCACGTGACCGAGGTCTCGCGCAAATCACTCGAGCTCGGAATCGCCCAGGTCCGCGAAGGTGCGCGGCTCGGCGATATCGGAGCTGCCATCCAGGAGTACGCCGAGGCCGAAGGCTGCTCGGTCGTGCGCGCTTTCGTCGGCCACGGGATCGGACGCGTCTTTCACGAGCCCCCCCAAGTCTCGCACGTCGGGCGCCACGGTTCGGGTCTGCGCCTGAAAGCCGGCATGTGCTTCACCATCGAGCCGATGATCAATCTCGGGACCTACGAGGTCGAGGTCCTCGACGACAAGTGGACCGCGATCACCGCCGACGGCAGGCTCTCGGCGCAGTTCGAGCACCAGATTGTGGTCACGAAGACAGGCTGCGAGGTGCTCACGAAGCGCTCGCGTCCGCTCGCGAACAGCGAGGTGCTTTCGCCCGCTCTTCAGGCCGCCGCTCTGACCGCTGGCTGATCGCCGCTGGCCTCGACGCCGCTGGCCTCGACGGGTTCGCTCGATTGGATTCGGTGACGTCCACCGCACGCAGCGAGCGGAGCTCGGGAGAGTGCGGTTGCTGTGGCAACTAGGTTGCTTCAGCGACAGATCTTCTTCTGAGCGATCGCTGCGCGCGCGCTGTCTTGAACGTCACCCGGCACCTTATCGCTGAGGAGTGGCGCGAGGCGCACGGCGATGTCGGTGGGGTGTAGTCGCCCGACGGCGACGATGGCGGCGGTCGACAGCTTTCGATCAGACTCGTAGAACGGCGTCGCGCCTTTCAATGCGAGCCGCGTCAGATCGGAGAGCGACTCGCCGTCGCAGATCTTTCCGAGCGCCATGACCGCTTCGACGCGGACGTCGACTGCTTCGCCCAGATCGTCAGCGCGGTCTTTGATGGCCTGACGCTGCGACCGAGCACCGCGCGTGCCGAGGGCCGAAAGAATGTCTTGGCGAACGGTGGGTTGGTCTTCGTGTTCCATGGCCAAGGCGAGCGACGCGTCGACTTGTGCGTCGCCCTTCATGCCCGAGAGAGCCTGAACGGCCGCTCGACGAACGAAGGTCCACGGCTCTTGGGGCAAGGCCATCGCGAGGCGAGCCTGCTCTTTCGGCAGAAGCTTCTGGCCTTCGAGAGCGTGCGATGCAGCTTCACGCACCCGAACCGCGGGGTCGACCGTCGCCGAAAGGAGCGCGCCGTCGAGGGCCGGAATCGCTTGCGCGACCTCGGCCGCGCGCGTTCGAATGCGCGCATCGGGATCTTTGGCGAGAGCGTGACCGAGGGTCACCATCGCCTGCTGATTGCCGGTTCTCGCGAGCGCGGCGACTGGGCCGAGCAGCAAGAAACGACCTCGGAAGTCGGTCGCTTTCGTCGCGACGTCAGCGAGCGCTTCGGAGCCGCGCTTCGCCGTCCCCAATTTGCTTCCCATCGCTCGAAGGAGATCGAGCTTGGCGTCGATGGGCAGACTGTCGAAGCTCTCGGGGGCCAACGCCGCGTCGAACGCGCGCCTCGAGCTGTCGCGCTCGGAAGACTTCACGAGCGCCCTGCGGAAGAGCAGGCGATCTTTGGACGTCGTCGCACGCGACAGCTCTCCTACGAGCGTCGGAACCGCGGTGTCGGGGCTGAGAAGCGCGAGCTCTTCGGCGAAGACGCTGCGGCCTTCGCCGCTCTCGATGCCTAGACGAGCGAGGAGCGCTGGGCCCGCTTCTTTGCCGCAGCGACGCACACGATCGTGTGCGCGTGTCAGATCGTCTTCGTCTTTGCTCGCGAGCATGGGGACGTAAAGCGCGAGCTTCTGCTCGCACGTCGACGCGTCGATGACGCGTCGAGCGAGGTCTTGGCCGGGACCGTCGAGCTTGCCATAAGCGCGAATGGCGGCTTGCACGCCCTCGTCGGACGCAGCGGAAAGCAGCTCGGCCCGCGCCCTTGCGTCGACTCCTCCACCGTGAAGACCCAGGGAGACGTCGTCGAGGGTCGAGCCTTCGAAGCGAGTCCGGAGCGAGAGCTCGCTGACGAAGCTCGTCGGCTCGGGCTTGTCGGGCTTGGACGAGCTCTCCGACTTGGACGCTGCTTTCGCTTGCCCAGCGGGCGCCTTGTCGCTCGAAGCTCTTTCGGGGAAGGCCTCGCCGAGCACGAGCCCCAAACAACGAGTGTGGAGGGGCTCGCTGAGCTCGACCGAGAAGCTCGCACCGCCCGCGGCGAGGGGATCCTCGGCGAGCTCGACCGCGAACGAGCGGTCTCGGGTGACGACCAGCAAGCTCTTGGGCACCCTCGCGCCTTCGAGATCTTTCGGTGGAACGAAGCTCAGATCGAAGCCGCTGACCGCCACCGATTCGGGCACGCTCGCGACGACGAATTGCTGGGTTCCGACGCCGGGAGCGTTCTCGCGCCACGCGGTGGCCAGATCACCATCGGCGATGGCCGCGCCGTCTCCGCTGCTCGCCTTGACGTTGCGGAGAAGCGAAGGCGACTTGGGTGCGGACTCGAGCTTCTTCGCCGTGACCTTCACCGCCGACTTCCGTGCGTCTGGAGCGGGATCGTCGATCGCGACAGCGCTCAGCACGAGCGACTTCGGGTCGACGATCTGTCGCGACGCGACGACGCCTCGCCCGCAGAGCGCGAGGTGTTTGGTGATCGTGATCTTCTCGCCTGTTCCGTCTTTTTGAGCGGCGTATTCGGTGCCTGCATCGAGCGCCTTGCCCGAAATGGGTAGGGTGACGAAGCCCGACCAGATGGCGGTCGGCGAAGCGTCGGTCGCGGCGATGAGCGCCATCCACTTTCGACCATCGGACGCCGGAACCGAGATCTCGACCAGCTCGCGCCCCAGGCTCGTGCGGACCTTTCGGAGCTCGGCCTTGTCGAGCCGCGCCTTCACCGATGTGGGCGGCATGATCGACGTCGGATCGGTCGGTGCACAGACCGGCGCGTTCTTACCTGGCACATCCGGACAAATGTGAGCGATGAGCTTGGCGCCGGCGACACCGACGACGAGCGTGTCTTTTTTGGAGCCCTTCACCACGATCGATTTGGAGACCGATGCGTCGGGAGCCGCAGCATCGCTCGAGGTGTCGGCGAGCGCCTCCGAGCTCGAGAGCGACACGACGCTCGATAGGGCGCAGAGCGAGACCCAAGCCGCCAGCCCCAATCGTCGACGGCGAAATCGTGTCGGAAGCACGGGTGATTGAAGCACGGGTGTCTGAAGCACGGGTGTCTGAAGCACGGAGCCGAACGCCATCGACTTGAATCGCATGGGGCTCAGACCGGCGAGAGCCAGCCGTGCTTGTCGGGGCGAGTGCCGCGTTGGATCCCGATGATCTCTTCGTAGAGCGAGCGCGCCACGGGGCCGGTTTCACCGCCGCCGATGACGAGTCGTTCGTCGCCGATCGCCAGCTCGGCAATCGGGCTCACGACGGCGGCGCTGCCGCTCCCGAACGCCTCTTTGAGCTGTCCGGAACGGGCTGCATCGATGAGCTCTGCGAGCATCAGCGGGCGCTCGACGTGGCGAAGGCCTCGGTCGGTCGCGAGCGTGATGACCGAGTCACGCGTGACCCCGGCCAGGATCGAGTCGGACAGCGGCGGCGTGACGAGCTCGTCACCGATGAGGGCGAAGAAGTTCATCGTGCCAACCTCTTCGATGACCTCGTGCGTGGCTCCGTCGAGCCAGAGCACCTGATCGTAGCCCGCCTTCTTGGCACGAACGGCAGCGTCGAGGCTGGCGACGTAGTTGGCGCCGGCCTTCACGGCTCCGAGACCACCCTTCGCAGCGCGCGTCTGATCGCGCTCGACCCAGATCTTCACGGGCCGGAGGCCTCCGCCGTAGTAGGAGCCGACCGGCGAAGCGATGATGAAGAAGATGTATCGGCTCGAGGGTCGTACCCCGAGAAAGGCCTCGGTCGCGATGAGCGTGGGCCGCATATAAAGGGCCGTGCCTTCGGCAGAAGGGACCCAATCGCGATCGGCGCGAACGAGCGCTTTGGCTCCTTCGATGAATAGGTCGTTGTCGGGGGCCGGCATGCACAGACGCGGGGCGCCATACGCCATGCGCTCGGCGTGGCGCTGGGGTCGGAAGAGCGCGGGAGTGCCGTCGGCTCGTTTGAAAGCCTTGAGTCCCTCGAACATCGCCTGGCCGTAGTGAAGAACGCCTGCGGCCGGATCGAGCGAGAACGGCCCGTAGGGAACGATTCGCGGATCGAACCACCCCCGCGACGCTTCCCAGTCCATCACGAACATGTGATCGCTGAAGAAGCGTCCGAAGCCGAGGTCGGACTCGTCGGGACGAGATTTGGGGGTCGTGGTCAGCGTGACGGCGATCGCCATGGGCGCCTCCTATGGCACGGTCTCGACGAGGACCATAGTGTCTCGATGGCGCGAATCCACGTTCGATTTCATCGATGCCAGCTCAGTTGAGGCGCGATCGGAGCAGAACAGAATCCATGCCCGACATGGCCTCACCCGACATCGCCTCACGATGCTCACTCGAGCGAGAGACATGTCGGGTGATGGCTGGGTGGACCGCCGACGGTGAGTCAGTTCTCGCCGACGAGGCGCTTGGCCCACACGATGGCGTCGCGACGCTTCCCTCCCACGACGACGTGGGACGCGAGGACGGCGCTGTTGCGGAAGCCGCTCGCCCAGAGGCACGTCGAGAGCGCGAGATCGTTAGCCGGCGCGAGCGTGAAAGCGCTCACGGCACCGACCTCGACGAGCTTGCTCGAGAACGTGCGCAGCGCCGATACCGTGAGCAGCGACTCCGCATCGTCTCGCGGCCCGGTGAGGAGCTCGAAGAAAGCGCTGCCGAACGACGGCTGGATCTCGTGCGACACGACGAGCTCGAAGCCGCCGCGGCCGGAGATCACGTGTGCGATCCGCTCTGCGTCGCGACTGAAGGGTTCGAACGCGGTCAACGCACGTTCGGCTTTCTGCGCTTCTACGACGGCCTTGTTCGCGGCGTCTCGCTTCAGTGGGGCGAGCTTGGTCGGCGGCAAAGACTTGCGAACGAGCTCGGTCGCGAGCCGCCGAGCCTTCTCGCAGACCTTGTTCGCGGAGAGCGTGGCGGGCGAAGGTTGGTCGACACCGTCGTCGATGTCTTCGTCGTCGTACACGCCTTGCGCACGCATCGGCCCGACGTCGGCGACCACGGCTCCCATGAGCCAAGCATCGCTTCGCTTGTAGAAGCCAGGAATGCAGCCTTCACGGCTGAAGCCGAGGCGCATCCAGGTGATCACCTCGTCGCGTTCGACGAGCACGAACACCTTCTCGACTCCCTCGCGCTTCGCGGTCGCGACCACGAAATTTCGCTTCGCTGCGGTGGGGCCGGCCCGAAAGTCGATGACTCGGAGCGTACGGTTCCTGCGATTGACGAGTAGGCAGAGCGAGACTGAATCGTTGTGAAACAGAAGCTCGTCGACGGCTTGCGTCGACCCTTGCGTCGTGGCTGCCATGTATTTCCTGAATGCCCATCGGTCGCAGGAAGAGCTCGTTCACGAGTCCCCACGACTCCCCCAGGTGAACCGAGTGGCGCACCGTCCTGCCGACGAATCTCACTCGCCGCCCCACTGTGACAAGACACTCTGAAGAAGTGACCTGCGACGATGGGCCGGCCGGGTGACACCCGTTCGCACACTCCCGCGAAAACCGGGCGCGCACGAGAGATAGGCGCGTAGCAGGGGCTTTTCATAGCGTCAAAGAGATTGGGTGTTAGAGCTTCTTTGAGGCCCTACGGAACGCATGAGCCGTCTCGGACGATCGACGAGCGGATGGGGAGGGCGAGGACTCGCCTTCCTCTCCCTTGCAAACTTCCTTTCGTCCCGTTTCTCTGCCTCTGCCGGATCACTGGTTCGAAGTCAGTCCCCCGACGTCGACCGCTCGCGCTCTCGCCGAGCACGCCGATCGCGCTAGGCTCAGCCGACGAGCGTGGTGACGTCGGACGGAGACGCACCGAGCGCCGCCAGAACCTCGGGAAGGCGCGCACGCTGGACCGAAACTCGCGTGGGCATTCCGCCAGACAACTGGAGCAGCGTCAGGAAGTTTCGTCCGCTGTCGAAGGGCGCCGCGAGCGTGACGGTGTCGACGTCGGCGACCACGGCGACGGTCGCGCGCTCCTGTCCCATCAGGAGCAACATCGTCTTGTCGTAAGGCCCATCACGCTTCGTGGCGTCGACGTAGACGACGTCGGTCGCGATCGGTCGGTAACGTTGTGCGATGCGGCGCGTCTCGTTTTCGATGGGGACGAGCTCGGCAGCAGCGGCATCGATGGAAGACCAGAGAGAAGCGTCGGAGAGCCCCGTCGACAAATGCCTGACGATGACTCCGTAGAGCGCGGTGTCGCGCGGACGACCGCGAAGCGCGCGATCGAATCGAAGTCCGATGGGACCGAGCTTGCCTGTGCGCGTGTCGACCGCTCGCGCGTCGGCGTCGGCGTTCTCGTAAGGCTCGATGCCGCCACGAATCCACTTGGCAGCGCTCGCGAGACCATCGAAGTCGTTGTGGCATGCGATCGTGTCGACCCGACCGGTGCGCTCGACGAGCTCGGCCGTGACCATCTCCGGGCACGCGCCGTGCTCGGCCTTGGTGCTGAGAACGAAGCGCGGATCGCTCGCGAAGCGCGGGTGGTGCGTGCTGTCGTGGTGATCGACCCACGCAGCGAGTCGCGTTCCGAGCCCGGTGATGAAAGGCAGGGTCACTTTCTCGAAACCACCGCCCGATGCCTCCGAGGCGAACGCGACGTCGAGAACGACGACACGTCCTGCGACGTCTTTGGGTTTGGGCAGCTTCCGAGGTGTGACGAAGGCGAGGTGCAAGGCGAGCGCACTCTAGCAGGTCGCGCAAGTCGACGCGTGAAAGCCCGTTCTTTTGCGCGCGAGCCTCAGCGGAGGTGAGCGGCGTCGAGCGGATAGGTCACGAGGGCTCGCCCGCCCCCGAAAGGAGCAGGCAGATTCAGCGTGCGCATCGAACGCGCGACACAATGAACCACGTCGCGATCGTGAAGGGTCGAGCCGACGTCGGCGACGCCGATGACCGCGCCGCTCTCGCCGACGAGAACCTTCATCGTCACGTTGCCGCTGAGATGCGGATCTTTCTCGACCCCGAGCTCGAAGCATCTTTGCAGCGTGCCACCTTGGCGCTCCACGGCGCCCAAGACGGCGGCGCGTCCGATGTTGCCTTCGACCGTCGGGGGCGCGGGAGGACCGATATGCGAGTCGTCGGCGCCCGCGTCGGCTTCGAAGCGCGAGGCGAGCGCGGGAGCATCGGCGATGAGCGTTCGCCCGGCAGAATCGGGGGATTCATAGCCGAACCCCATGGCGGTGGTGAGCATCAGCGCGACCGACGCTGCAATGATGCTCTCGCGGGCGACCATCTCGTTGCGCTCGGCGCGGAGCGACTTCAGAAAGGCACGCGCCTCGGCTTCTTCGGAGACGCTCTCCTTCTGCGGAAGGTCGAAAGAGTCGGCGTGGTGGGCAGAGATCGCGTGGTAATCGATCGCGTGGGCGTCCTCGAGCGGGTCGGGATCTCTTCGCATGGAACCGAGTCGACAACGCCGGTTCCGGCTTGTTCCCCGCGCCGCTCACTTTTCGCGGGAGCGGCGATCGGAGCGACGCGAAGGCACCTGTGGTAGGACCGAGCCATGCCGTATGTCCGTCGATCCCTCGCTGCGATGACGGTCGCGACGCTCGCCTCGACGGCATCGCCCGCCTTCGGCGACGAGCCTTCGGCGAAGGCCAACGCCCACGAGAGCGCCGACGAGCCTCCGTCGCGCGAGCTCGTGGGTGACGACAACGCCCCTCCCCCTCCCGATCCGCTCGGACCCGACGCGACGATCGATCGTTGGTGCGCGGTCGAGCTCGAGGCGCTCGCCGACGACGTCTGCGCCTTCGCGCCTTCGCACGAAGCGCCGGGCAAGCGCACGCTCGTGATCTTTCTCCACGGTGTGGTGAAGCCCGACACCAGCTGGCAGTGGGCGCAGCAACGTGGCGTCGCGCGCGCCGCCGAGAAGCACGGCTTCACCGTGATCATGCCGCGCGGTCGCATCGGCATCGGCCCCAAAGGAATGGAGAGCTGGTGGACCTGGCCGACGAGCGCTACGGCGCAGGCCCAGGTCGAACACCAAGTCGTCGCAGAGTGGGATGCCGCGCAGACGACGCTCGAGAGTCGCTCGGCGCGTCCGTTCGAGCGCGTGTGGGTGTTTGGATTTTCGAACGGGGCCTATTACGCGACGTCGCTCGCGATGCGAGGTCGTCTTTCGAGCGCGGCAGCCAATCTTCACGTAGATGGCTTCGCTACGTTCGCTGGCGGATCGGGTGCGCCGTACCTCCAGAAGGCAGGTCGGGAAACCAAGTCGCGCGCGCCTTTCTTCGTCGCTTGGGGCGACAAAGACCCCGCGCACGGCGATCAGATGAGTCTCGCGAAGATGCTTCGCGGGCTCGACTGGCCATCGAAGAGCGAGGGCGCGAAGCGCGCGGGTCACGCCATGACCGACAAGCAAGTGACCGACGCCGTCCGGTTCCTCGACGCGTCGCCGAAGCGTGATGTCGACGTGGCGACTTCCGAGAAGAAGCCGGCGGCGGGCGCGGGCAGTCGGGCGCCTAAGCAAGCATCCCCGAAGCAGGCACCCTCGAATCAGGCACCCTCGAAGACGTCGAGCCGACCGAAGAAGGGAGCGCATTGATGTTGTTGTCGAGCCCCTCCGAGATCCGCGCGCTGCTCGAGAGCATCCACAGCATCGCGGTTCTCGGAATCAAGACCGAAGCGCAAGCGAGCGAGCCAGCCTATTACGTGCCGGCCTACGCGAAAAACGCTGGTTACGAAGTGATCCCCGTCCCCGTGTACTACCCGGAGGTCACGGAGATCATGAATCAGCCGGTGTTTCGATCGATCGCTGCGATCGGTCGGCGCGTCGACCTGGTCGACGTGTTCAGAAAGCCGAGCGCGCTCATGGCCCACGCCGACGATCTGCTCGCGGCGAAACCACGCGCCGTGTGGCTACAAAGTGGGATTACGCACGACGAGCTCGCGGCGCGACTGAGCGAGGCTGGCATCGACGTCGTCCAAGACCGCTGCCTGATGGTCGAGCTCCGAGCCATCGGTCGCTGAGCAAGACCCGCGCTCGACTTCGCGGAGAGGGTGCTCAGGCGCGCCTGCTCCCCGAAGATCGCGCGAAGCCCGTCAGTGAAGGTTCGCCGCTTGGCGGAATCGCTCGAAGCTGCGCTCGACTTCGCCCGCCAAGACGACCGACGTCGCCGACAGCTCGATCTCGTAGGGATCACTCGGAGACAGCGCCTTCTTGGCCGCGCTCTCGACCTCGGCGGTCACGGGAGACGAGGCGTTCACGAGAGAAGTCACATGCCCTCGGCCGAGGACGAATCCCGACTCGAACGCGATCGATTTCAAGTCGTCGATGCTCTCAATCGATTTGTCGATCTTCACGTCTTTGTAATTCAGATACCACTCCCCCGCCCAATAGGGCCTCCCAGGGACGACGATGGGATCGAAGTAGCGCTCGAGCGCGTCGCCGACCAAGTAGCGGCGCGGTTGGTAGTCGCGGAGCGCGGTGAGACACACCGTATCGGCGGGCTCTCTTTCGCGTTTGAGCTCGACGATGAGGTCGTCGTCGGGCGCGCTGGTACGCCCTTCGAGTCGCATCAAGAAGCGTCGGTCGAGGGCGCTGCCGATGCCGAGATTGATGGGCCCGATCTTCTTCACCTTGAACGCGCCCGCCGGAAATGCCTTGTTCTTCGGACCATACATGTTGATCCGGAGCATCTCGTTTTCGTAGACGTCGTGAAGCTCTTCGGCTTCTTTTTGATCGCCGGGAGAAGCGAAGGGCAAAATGTTCTTCTCGGAGAGGTCGAGAAATGCCTTTCGGTGCTTCGAGAATTTCTTTTGGAGGCGCTTGTCGAAGGCGCTCGCCTCCGGGATCTTCTCGGGCTCCGCGATGCCCTGGCGATAGCCGCGGTAGAGATTTTGGAGGACGTCGGACTCGCGGCCTTTGAACGCGTCGTGATCGACGGCCTTCTCGTGAACCGAAACGACGAGCGACGTTCCCATGCGAAGAAGATCGACGATGGGCGGGCCCGTCGACGTGTCGTCGAGATCGGTCAGGCCGCGTCCGAGATCGGTCGCTGCGTATTGCTCGACGTGCGCATCACCGTGCAGCGCGACGCGAGGCATCGTCTTGATGCGCTCGGCGAATCGGTGACACACCACGGCCGAGAATCGCTGATTGATGAATCGGTAGAAGTGATGCGGGCTGGAAGCGATGCGGCCGATCGCATCGGGATTGCTCGAAAAGTCGAAGTCCGTCGGCACGATCACGAGCATCGGCTCATCGGGCTGAGAGCCGGGCTGAGAGCCGGGCTGAGAGCTGGCCGACGAGGCGCTCGCCACGGGAGCGAGCGCGCTGCTCGAGTGAACGGGCACGGAGCGTCGGTCTTCGGACGCGCGATGCGCCGGGGCCGTCGCAGAGCAGCCCGCGAAAACGAGCGCTCCCGCCGTCGCGAGCGAGCCGAAGGCGCGCACGATTAGACGACGACCTCGAAATCTTCGATGACGGGATTGGCCAATAGGTCTTCCGCCATCTTCTGCAGACGGAGCTTGAGCGCAGCCGGATCTTTCGCGGCCTCGTCGCCCAGCTCGATCTCGACGAGCTTGCCGATGCGAACGGCTTTGACCCCCTCGAAGCCGAGCGAGCCGAGAGCATGCCGAACGGCGTCTCCCTGCGGATCGAGAACCTCACCCTTCAGTCGGACGAAGACGGTGGCTTTCACTTGGCGTTCCTCTCCACGAATGGTCTCAGATTCTCACGCATGCGCTCGATGGGATCGCGCTCGTCGGGGACGAACGGCTCGCCGCAGAGCTTCTCGAAGGCTTCGATGTAGCGTCGCGAGGCCTCGACGCGAATCTCTTCGGGAATGGGCGGAACAGCCCCCTCCCCCACGAATCCAGCGTCGGCGAGGAAGCGGCGCACATACTCTTTGTCGAAGCTCTCGGGCTCTTGTCCGCGCCTCCGCCTAGCCTCGTACGAAGGAGCGAACCAATAGCGAGACGAGTCGGGGGTGTGGATCTCGTCGATGACGACCATGTTCCCGTCGCTGTCGAGACCAAATTCGTACTTGGTGTCGACGAGAATGAGACCGCGCTCACGGGCTCGCTCGACGCCGAACGCGAAGAGCTTCATCGCGATGCCGGCTGCCTCGTCGAAGTGCACTTGGGTCACGCGGCCTTGCGCGATGATCTCTTCGCGAGAGACCGACACGTCGTGCCCGCCTTTGTCGGCCTTGGTGCTGGGCGTGAGAATGGCTTGGGGGAGCGGCTCGTTCTTGTGGAGACCGTCGGGGAGGCGATGGCCGCAAAAGATGCGCTCACCGCGCGCGTAGTGCGTCCACACGCTGGTCGAGGTGACGCCCGTGAGGTAAGAGCGCACCACCATTTCGACCGGAAGAGGCGTGCAAGCGCGCGCGACGACCACGTTGGGATCGGGCACCTCGAGCACGTGGTTCTTCGCGATGTGCGCGGTTTCGCTGAACCAGTAGGCGGCCAAGCGATTGAGCACTTGGCCCTTGAAAGGCAGGCTCGTCAGCACGCGATCGAAGGCGCTGATTCGGTCGGTGGTGACGAGGATGCGCGTCCCGTCGCCGGGGGTGAAGTTGTCGCGGACCTTGCCCTCGTAAAACGCCCACGACGCCGGGAGGCCGAGCTTGTCGGCGCGGGCGCCGTCGAGCGTGTGAGACAAGGCTCGAAGGAGGGTCTCGTTCGCGACCATGCCGCACTCGTACCGCATGTGGCGGTCCCTCGCGAGCCCCTTGACCTTTCTCGCGCGCGAGGGCCGAGACAACCCGCCCGCGCGGTGCTAACAACGCCAACTCATGAGTACCCGGAAAAAAATCGCAATCATCGGCGCTGGCAACATCGGTGGAGAGCTCGCGAACCTCTGCGCGCAGAAGGAGCTCGGAGACGTTCTCCTCTTCGACATCCCCGCCAAAAGTGATTACGCCAAGGGCAAAGCCCTGGACCTCGAGCAGAACGGAGCCGTCATCGGCTACGACGTCGTCATCCGCGGCACGAGCGAGTGGAAAGACTGTGCCGGTTCCGACGTCATCATCGTGACCGCCGGCGTTCCGCGCAAGCCGGGTCAGAGCCGCGACGATCTCGTGGCGACCAACCTCCCGATCATTCGCAGCGTCGCCGACGGAGCCAAGGAGCACTGCCCGAACGCGTTCGTGATCGTGATCTCGAACCCGCTCGACGCGATGGTGTTCGAGCTTCAGCGCCGCACCGGCTTTCCCAAAGAGAAGGTGGTCGGCATGGCCGGCGTTCTCGACAGCGCTCGCTTCTCGCTCTTCCTCGCTCGCGAGACCGGATTCCACGTCAGAGACATCCGAGCCATGGTCCTCGGCGGTCACGGCGACGACATGGTCCCGATCCTCTCGGCCACGACCGTGAGCGGCGTCCCCGTCGGCGAGCTCGTCTCGAAAGAGAAGCTCGACGCCATCGTCACGCGCACGCGCGGCGGCGGCGGCGAGATCGTCAAGCTCATGGGCACGAGCGCGTACTACGCCCCCGCGGCGAGCGCGGTCGCGATGGCCGAGGCCTACCTCAAAGACGAGAAGCGCCTCTTGCCTGCGGCGGCCTTCCTCTCGGGTCAGTACGGGTTCAAAGACATGTACATGGGCGTCCCCGTCGTCATCGGCGGCAAGGGCGTCGAGAAGATCCTCGAGCTAAAGCTTTCGGCCGACGAGAAGGCCATGCTCGAGAAGAGCGCGGCGAGCGTTCAAGGCATCATCGACATCGTCAAGAAGAGCGCCTGAAGGAGGCGCGGCCTCTCGAATCGGCTTGCCCGAGAGCGAGGTCGGACGAGAAGAGGAGTGGGAGCCCGTTCGGGAGCCCGCTCCTTTTTCGTTTTGGGCTTCGAGCCTCAGGTCTTCGCGGGAGGTTCGGCGACGGGAGCCGGGGTCGGACCTTCGTCGATCTCGACGCGATTGCGCCCACGCTCCTTGGCGCGATAGAGCGCGCGATCGGCTCGTGCGAGCAAGTCGTCGGAGGTCTCGGCGGCGAGCGTCGCGACGCCGATCGAGATGGTGATCTCGATGGGTTTTCCGGCCACGGTGAGCGGCGAATGGGCGATTCGCATGCGATACCGCTCACCGGCGATGCGATGTCCGGGTGCGGTCGTTCCGGGGAAGATTGCCAGAAACTCTTCGCCGCCCCAACGTGCGACGATGTCGCTCTTGCGAGCCGTAAGCGCCAGCAACTCCGATACGTGACGAATCGCTTCGTCGCCCACGGGATGACCGTGGACGTCGTTGATGCGCTTGAAGTGGTCGATGTCGATGAGCCCGATCGACAGCGGCGTGCCCGAACGTTTCGCCGCCGCGATCGACTGATCGAGGACGAGCGCACCGTGACGCCGGTTGAAGAGGCCCGTCATCGAGTCGGTGCATGCCATGTAGTTCGTCTCGACGAGGAGCCCGACGAGACGAATCGGCAGGAACAACGTGCGGGCGATGAGCGCGATCAGCGCTCGCTCTGGCGCCGACGGGGCCTTGTCGGGGAGGCCGACGAGCAGCCGTCCGAGCGTCTCACCTGAAGCTTCGTCGACGACGGGCTCTTCGGCGACACAGGAGTAGGGTCCTTCGGCGGTCCCCATCGCGATCATCACGCCACGGAGCGAGCCGCCCAAGGTGGTCTTGAGCTCGAGGAGCACCTCGGCGGGTAGGTCGAGCTCAGCCGGAAGCCCACGTGCGCGTGGCACGGTGAGCGCGATCCAGCGATGCGGCAGCACCTCGGCGACGAGATTCGAGAGGCCTTCGAAGAGCTTCGGGAAGTTGTCGCTCCCGAGCGCCAGAGACTGCACCTCTCGCGCGAATACGCTGTCGAACAAGGCCTTGTCGAGGATCGTCCCGAGCCTGCGCGCGACGCTCCCCGACTGCACCGCGGCGAGAACGCCCTCATCGCTGGTCGACTTCGGCGCCTCGGACGACTCGGATCCAGGCGGCACGAGGCGATCGAGCACCGACGCGAGATCGCGGATGTTCTCTTTCTTCAAGAAGTCTTTGGCGCCCGACTGCTTCGCCCAAAAGCGCGAGCGCCGGTCGGCCGATGCCGAGAGCAGCACGACCGGAAGGTTCGCCGTGCTGGGGTCTTCGTGAAGCAGGCGGCAGAGCATCAGCCCGTTCAGACCGGGCATCCACAGATCGGAGACGACCGCATCGGGACGCGCAGCGAACGCCATCGCCGCACCGGTCTCGGCGTCGCGGGCGATTTGCACACTCCAGCCAGCTTCTTCGAGCAGACCCGTCGCGACCTTGAGAAGCGTCTCCGAATCATCGACGACGAGAACGCGCCGCACGCTCAGCGTCCGTTCCGAGGGCCAAACACGAGCACCGCGCGACCCTGGCCCTCGGGAAAGCGGGGCGTCTCTCGAGACGACATGGCGGCATTGTCGCGTTTCCCCAGACATCCGTCACGCAGTGTTTCACCCCTCGGCATCAGGCTCCCCGTCCATCTCGTCGCCGCCGTCTTCCTCGTCCTCGTCGTCCTCGTCGTCGCCTGGAAGCGCGGCAAGAACGGCCCTCGCGACGTCGGCCCTCGGCCCATCGAGATGCGCTGCGAGCTCTTCAGCCACTTTCGGTCGCCTCGCGAAGGCTTCGACGACCTCGGCACGCGACTCCGGACGTGCGGCGAACAACGCGAGGAGGAGGCTCACCGCCCGAGGCGATCCGAGCGCCCCGAGCTGCGTGGCGAGCCATCCCGGATCGGCGACATCCGAAATTCGTGCCGCGTACCGATCGAGCAAGGCGTCACCCGCGATCGTCACTAGGTACGCGTCGGGAGGAGAAGAGCCGGTCGAAGGATCGAGGATCCGTCGACACGCGAAGGCCACGTCGTCGTCTGCGAACGCAAAGTCGGCTTCGACGCGGCCGCTTCGTTCAGCGCCGAGCTTTCCGTGCAAAATCAAATCGAGGGCTCGAGCGACATCGTTACGAGGCACGGCGATCGATCGCCAAGTGGCTTCGAGGATGGCCATCGCCCACGTCCGATCGTGCGGCGGCTCGGAGGCGGCGGCGTCCCGACCGAGGGCACGCGGCAAGCGACGAACGACGAAGCCGAGCTCGTACGCGTAGGCCGCCAAACAAGGCCGATCGCGCGTCCACACCTCGGGAGCCTCGGTCTGGAGCGCCGTCGCGAACGCCTCGATCGCGATGTCGCCGCCAACGAGGGCTTCGATGATCCAAGCGAGCTCGGCGCCGGCCCTTGAAGGGGGATCCCAAACGCGCGCCACGAACGACGACACGAGCGAGCGCGCCTCCGCAGCATAGAGAAAACGTGCTGTCTCGAGCACCGACACCACCCCGGGATCGGCCGCGTCGAGACTGGCTTTCGCGTGACCCAAGACACGGGCCCAGAGGGCAGCCGTATCGCGGGGCCAATGAGTCTGAAGAACCCTGTTGCCTTCGCCGAGGAGGTGTTCGGTCGCGGCGCGTGCGATCCCCGCCGCGTTCGCCTCTTCGTCATGAACCAGAGCGATGCCGTGCGGATACCCACGTAAAAGAATGCGGTCGTCATGAGCCGTCGCGCCCACCCCTTCGTTGGCTTCGGTCTCGATCGGATCTTCGCCAGCGGGCCAGGCGTCGGCGCCGCCGAAGCTCCGCAGCTCGGCGCACGACGCGAACCAATGCTCGGGACGGCTGTTCGGCGTGCCAGGAAGTCGATCGATTCTTCGTCGGGTTCGCAGGGCCTCGGTCATCGTCACGAGATCGACCGAGCTGCTGGCGAGCGCGCCTGCTGCGGGCCAAGAGACCTCGTCGAACGAGAAGAGAACCTCGGCTCCATCGGGTGCGCCGACGACGCGTGCGAGCGTTCCGTGGCTGAGAAAGACGTGATCTTTGTGAGCGAAGCAGAGCTGCGCGAGCATTCCCTCGCTCGGCGTGACTGCCCTCAGATCGGCGCGTGCTTCGTCCGAAAGCGCGCGGAACGTGCGAGGCAGATGGTAGCTGGTCGCGAGCTCTTCGTTGTCGATCGCTACGACGAAGTGCTCGGGCGGAATGGGGTGCGCGATGATCTTCCACCGGTCGCCGGAGGCTTCGATCGGATTTCCGTCGACGTCGTGCTCGCCGAAGATTTCGATTTGCTTGGTCACGCCGTCGATGCGCGTCGATTCGCCGAACCAGATCGACTCGACCGAGCTCTCCTCGACCAAAATGTCGCTCGCCCCTCGCGTTCGTGCACCAGGGCCGAACGCTGCGATCTGCCGGCTGATCGGCTCGCTCGCGCCCGGCCAATGAACGATGCTCTGGACGACGAGCGCGTCGCCTTTGCGAGACGCGAATCCGGTGATGCGCATCGTTCCCGTCGTGTAGTTGGCGTTGTCCCAAAGCGGCAGGTCGAACTGTCTCGCCGCGTCGTCGAGCTCTGCGATGCTCCAGATTGGGCCGCGCGGCTCATCGCTCAGCGGCGCCTCGTCGAGCACGAGCCGGACGGCGTCGGGCAAGCTCGGTAAAGGCAGCTCGAAGCGCGCAGCAATTTCTTTGGCGAGAGCGTCGCCCAACGACGCCGCCAGAGCCTCGCGCACGACGACGCCCAAGACCTCGGCGCGATCGCGTAAGAGCGCCGCGGCGCGCTCGTTTCCGGCGTGCGCGAGCTTGGCGACCATGCCGTAACCCTCGGGATGACGGGCGACCCAGCGTCGGGCGACGTCGAGGGAGGTGGCCGGCTCGGTGCCCGACCGACCGGCCGCGTCGGTCAACCCATCCTCGCCGGCGTCGTCGACCGATCCCTCGTTGCCCCTCGCGTTCCCATCGTCGTCGTCGTCGTCGTCGTCGTCGTCGTCGTCGTCGTCGTCGTCGTCGTCATCGTCATCGTCGTCGTCGTCGTCATCGTCGTCATCGTCGTCGTCACCGTCGGGTCCGGTGTCGGCACCCGGTGCCACGGCTACCGCGCTGGCGCCACTAAAGCGCGGGCCGGCCGATGCGCTGCAGGCGCAACTGCAACGCTTGTTGGCCGATGTGCTGCAGACACCGCTGCCGCTGGGCACGCCGCGGCCCTTGCGGCTGGCCGAGCTGCCACCCGGCCGGCGCCTGGCCGAGCTGGAATTCCACCTGCCCGTGCCGCAACTGGCCGCCGCCAAGCTGGTTGCACTGCTCGCCCGCCTGGGCTACGCCGCGCCGGCGCTGGACTTCCGCACCCTGCACGGCTACCTGAAAGGCTTCATCGACCTGGTGTTCGAACACGACGGCCGCTACTTCATCGCCGACTGGAAATCGAACCACCTGGGCCACACGCCGGCCGACTACAGCGCCGCACCGATGGCCGCGGCGATGGCCCAGCACCACTACCACCTGCAGTATTTGCTCTACAGCGTGGCACTGCACCGCTGGCTGGGCCGGCGGCTGCCCGACTATGACTACGACCGGCATGTCGGCGGCGTCGCCTACCTGTTCGTGCGGGGCCTGCGGCCGAACTGGCGCGATGCCCAAGGCCAGCCGACCGGCTTGTTTTTCCACCGGCCGAGCGCCGAGGCGATCACTCAACTGTCGGCCCTGCTGGGCGGCGAAGGGACTCCGCCATGACGACCTACCGCCCACCCGACCTGGTTTTGGCGGTCGCCGCCGCCGAACAGGACATGCTCGCCAGCGCGCCCGAGGCGGCGCTGGCCGAAGGCTTCGCCCGCCAGATGCAGCGCTGGGCCCTCCAGCGCGGCGCCGCGGCGCCGGTGGTGCAGGCCGTGGCCGCGGCCGCGCGGGCGCTCAGCCTGGCCACCAGCGGCGGCCATGTCTGCCTGGAGCTCGCCGACTGGCTGGCTGAGCCGGTCGCCGAGCCGGTTGTCGAGCCGCTGGACGAGGCGCACGGCCCTGCTGCCGCCCGGCGAGACCGCCTCCCCACCGTGCCGGCCGGCGATGAGCGCCTGAGCCGCTGGCGCACGCAGCTTCTGGCGTCGGGGCTGGTCGGCACGCCACAACGGCCCGGCGGCCAAGTGCTGATCCTGGACGACGAACACCGGCTCTACCTGCACCGCTACTTCGACTTCGAACGCCGCCTGGCGCTGCGGCTGGCGCGCTGCGCCGGACCGGCCGGCACGGCAGACGAGGCGGGCGCTGGCCCGCCCGGCGCCGCGGCCGGCAACGCCCTCGATCCCGCTGCCGCCGCCCCGGTAGCGCTGACGACGATGCTGGCCGCGCTGTTCAAGCCCGACACGGCGGCCCCGGCCAGTGCCCCGGCGCCCGACTGGCAGATGCTGGCCGCCGCGCTGGCGCTGCGCGGCCGGTTGACGGTCATCAGCGGCGGCCCCGGCACCGGCAAGACCACCACCGTGGTCAACCTGCTGGCCTGCCTGCTGGCACAGCAGCCACAGGCGCGCATCGTGCTGGCAGCGCCCACCGGCAAGGCCGCGGCGCGGCTGTCGGAGGCGCTGCGCCAGCGCGCCGGCCACCTCAGTGCGGCACTGCGCGACCGGCTGCCGACCGAATC
>JAYUUB010000019.1:0-20861 GCA_043755175.1 Polyangiaceae bacterium
CGTCTTCGCGTTCCTCGATGAAGCATGTCATGCGGCCCTCGACAACACGCGACCGCCCTCGCTTTTGCCGGCTGCCCGGTGAACGGGTACTTCTTTATCAAGCAATCGAAGAAGGCCCGCCGCTCGGTCGTCACCGGAGGTCTGCGCGCGCGAGACGACGTGCGCCACGGCGTCGCATTCGCGTGTCTTCGCGAGATCGAGCGCGATCGCGAGCTCCTTCGAGGCTCGAGCGCGAACGAGAGGCTCGGCCAGCATGTCGTCGGCGAGGTAGCGAATCGTCTCGGCGCCGTGCGGATCGGTCGCCACGTCGTAAAGCCAATCGGCGTTCTCGCGTGACGGATGTCGAGCAACGGCTGCGACGGCGTCGATGGCGAGGGCATCGTCGCGCGCCAGATCGCGCAGCCGTGCCAGAGGCGTCGCGTCGACCTTGGCCGCTTCGGTCATCTGTCGCTCGAGCGAGGCGATCTCGGCGAGAGCGAGGTGCCGATGACCGCGCGCGAGCGCGACACTCTCCTCAATCGAGCGATCCTTCGCAGGCTTTGCTTCCAGCGTCTTGAGGTTCTCGAGCTCGAGATCGCGCGCTCCATCGTCGTGCGTCACGAGCGCGACGCTCGGGATGGGCACGGCTGCTGGAACAGGGCTCTCGGTCGTGGCGGCGGAGGTCGATGGCACAGGTGCGGTCGCTGGCCGAGCGGCACCGACGATGCTCGGCGAGCGGAGCGCGTAGCCGATCGATCCCGCTGCGAGGACGAGCGCGAGCACGACCGCGCCGCCGTGCACCTCGAGCCCACCCACTCGGAGCGGGCCGGACAACACGCGAGCGAGAGAAACGGCCTTCGAGCGATCGAGCTCGTCCATGCCGGCACGCTACCAGACGAGCTCGCGTCGAGCAGATGCAACAGGAAGACAGGAAGGTTCGAGGATCGCTCATCGAGGTTGGGCGACAGCCAGGACGCCGTTTCACGGTCGAGGGCCGCGAAGAGGCTTGGATCGAGCGCGAAGAAGGGAGACGGCGATCCGGCTTTTCGATCGAGAGGCCCAGCCGATCGAGTCGGCGCGGATGCGTTCTGTCGCTCGATTCGTGAGTGAACTGCCTCGAGCAGCTCGGTTCGGCTCATGCCGTCGGACGAACGATCAGGGCTCGTCGCGACGAGCTCTCCGTCTTGCGGAGCAGCGAGGCTACCTGGTTGGCGATGGTCCGCACGGAGCGGGAGCGCATCCTCGCGATTTCATCGTTCGAGATGCCCCGCTGAACCAACTCGAGGACGTCGCGTTCGGCGAGCGTCAGCGGCTCTCCGATGCAACTGGCGCGCGGGTCCCGCGTGAGGATGGCGGCGATGCGCAGGAGCTCGAGCCGCGAGGCCGCGCCAAGCTTCGACGTCGCGCTCGCGAGCCTGCCGGACACGGTGGCGGGCGAGAGCCCGAGCGCATACGCAATGAGCTTGATCGGGAGACCCCGCGCCGCTTGTGCAAGGACCGTGAGCTCGCCGAGGTCGAGCGCACGCATGGGCTGTGCGGTCGGTGCGTTCTCCACTACCAGATAGCGACGGTCCGGTCCCTCTCCGCGCTCCACGAGGCTCAGGTGGCCAGAGAGGAGAGCAGGCCACAAGTCGAGCGTGACGCTCGGCTTCGCGCCGCGCTTCGACCGCGCGCGCGTGATCCTCGATGTGTGATCGGAGAGGGCACGGCCCGAGGGCGCGTCGCCGAACCGATGAATGACCCTTCCGTCGGGAAGGATCTCGGCTTTCACGATCTCCGGTCGACGCTGCAGCCTGATACTCGCCTCCAGGTGCAAGCCGATGCGCGTGAGTAAGCCGCGCTCGTAGCGCGTGAGCGCGACCGGCTCCGTGGACAGGCCCGAAAGCACTGCGACGACGCCCGGCTCGGGATGCGCCAGGATGCCGACGGAATCCACTGCGCCCATTCGCGCGCGAAGGTCACGGACGAACGAGGCGCCCTTCGGGGCCAGCGCCCTCTCGACCTCCAGGTGGGTGGTGACCGGGTACGGCGGGTAGAAGTACTCGCGCGCGACCTCGATTCCCGCGCCGCCGTCGATCACGAACGACGACGCATTGCCCGCGCCCGCCAACGCGCCCGAGAGCACGCTGTTGGCGGTGCGCCAGGTGGTGCAGTCCGGCGAATGCTCCACCACTACGAGGCTGAGCGCGACGGTCGGGAGCACGCTTGCGGCCGCATCCAGGACGGCTTCGGCCCAGCCCCGGTCGCTCGAGACCGGCCTGTGGATGGCATGGACGAGCGAGGCCCAATCCCCACACAGGCGAACAATACCCGTCCCCTTCTTCATGGAGCCCTCACCCGCAGAGCTTCGATTCGGTGGCTTCAGTAGCCCCGTTCCAAGTCCCATAGGGGGAAATGAGGTCGCTCCGGGACGCCGCGGCGAGAAACCGAAAGTTGGCGGAAAGCGACGTTTTGCTCTCGGACCGCGTGGAGTCGAGCGCCTCGGTGATCCGTCCGGGCGAGCCTGCACGTCGAAACGCGTCGATCGTGGGTGGCGTCGAAGTGCCCACGAGCTCACTGCAATCGAGGCCGGCGTCGCTCGCCGCGGTGAGGCCGAGAATCACGCCGAGCCCCTCGTCGAGTCTCCCGCACGCCTCGAGCTTCCGGGCCCCCCACGATGCGTGGTCGGGCGCGTCCGCATAGGCCGCTTCGTCGATGCCGAGCAAATCGCGCACGCACAATCCTTCTCGTGAGCTCGAGACGTTCACGCGCCCGCCTTGCGGGGTCAATCAACCTAGAGCGGGCAAAACAAATGACTATGGCGTGAGACGGGTCGATCAGTTTGTGAGACGTGTTCGTGAGCTGCCGAGCCGGCTCATGAGCCCGTGCACGACTCACGATCACGTCTCACGACCACGTCTCACGACTGATCGCACGCCCGTTTTTACTTACTTACTTGCGGCGGGCCGCCGCCCCTCAGGCCTTCATGTCTTCCTGTTGCACCTCGGCTCCGAGTCGTTCGAGCTCGACCGAGGCCCAACCGCTCGAACCCTCAGCGTCGGGGTACTAGGCAGAGACGTCGCGGAGCTTCGCGAGCTCGGCAAGGGCAGCCGGAAGGGTGATGCTCTTCGCTCGAACGATCGCTTCGGCGACGAGCGCCACTTCGGCGCCGGTCGCTCCCGCGCTCGCGGCGACGCTGCGTGCGTGAAGCGCCATGTGTCCGCGCTGGATGCCTTCGGTCGCGAGCGCCCGGAGCGCGGCGAGGTTCGAGGCGAGGCCGGCGGCGGCGGCGACCATGGCAAGCTCACTCGCTTTGGTGATCCCGAGAAGCTTCATCGCGACCTGTGCACCCGGGTGAACGCGGATCGTTCCGCCGACGATCCCCAGAGCGAGCGGGATGGTCATGTTGCCTTCGAGCGCACCCGCCGCGTCGGCGCGCCACGTCGCGAGCGGCTTGTAGACGCCGGACCGCGAAGCATAGGCGTGTGCACCTGCTTCGACGGCGCGCCAGTCGTTGCCCGTAGCGATGACGACCGGATCGACTCCGTTCATGATCCCTTTGTTGTGCGTCGTGGCGCGGTACGGATCGCGCTCGGCGAATCGCGACGCGTCGACGATGCGATCGCGCACCTCGGGGCCCTCGATCGTGTCGGTAGCGAGCATCGCGGCGGGCGCGGTGCACGCGATGCGCACGCAGCGACGCTCGGCGAGATTGGTGAGGATGCGGAGACCCACGCGGCCGCTGACGATCTCGCCGATGCGGGGCGCGATGGCCTCGGCCATCGTGTTGACCATGTTCGCGCCCATCGCGTCGCACACGTCGACGTGGAGATGCACGACGAAGCAGCCCTCACCGCGATCGAACGACTCGATTTCGCGCGCGCCACCGCCGAGCTTGACGATGTCGGGGAAGGCCGCGTTCGCCGCCGCGAGAAGCTCGTCGGTGTGGGCGACGACGAGCGCGCTCGCCTTCGCGCCGTCGGCCACGTCCCAGAATTGGACCTGCGCCGTGGTGATCGGCGGGTCGGCCTCGGCTCGAAAGCCTCCGCCCTCGCGGATCATTCGGGCGGCGTTGCTCATCGCTGCGACGACCGAAGGCTCTTCGACGACCATCGGGACGAGGAAGTCGCGTCCGTTGATGGAGACGTTCAGGCCGACCGCGAGCGGGAGGCCGTACACGCCGACCACGTTCTCGATCATCTTGTCGGCGATGTCCAAGGTCAGCCCGCCATCGAGGGCGGCGACGTCGGCCACCGAGAGCGCGCGCCGCGACGAGAGCTCTGCTCGGCGTTGCTCGATGGAGCGCTGGTAGAAGCCGGGGATTCGTGAGCCTTGGTCCATGGCCGCGGCATACTACAGCGACGGTTCGAGGGTGAATCGAAAGCCTGCGTCGATCGCGTGGATTGCACACAGAGCCCCGAGGGCCGGGGTCTTGCCGGTTAGCTGGCTCACCTCCCCGACGCGTCTCAGGAACCCTCGCTGGCGGATTCTGGCCGAGCAGGCGGCTACACGAAGAAGTCGGGGAAGAGCTCGGCGCCAGGGACCGACTGGTACTTGTCGAGATCGGTCACGCCCTCCGATGCGAGCAGCTCGTCGTCGATGAAGAAGTTGCCGGTGCAGTCGCGGCTCGAGCGCGTGAAGATGATGTGTGCGCAGTCGGCCATGATCTCGGGCGTCCGGCTGCCACGCATCGTCGCGTCGCCGCCGAGCAAGTTCTGCACTGCTGCCGTCGCGATCACCGTTCGCGGCCACAGCGCGTTGACGGCGATCCCTTGGGGTTTCAGCTCTTCGGCCATGCCGAGGACGCACATGCTCATACCGAACTTCGCCATCGTGTAGGCGACGTGAGGCGCGAACCACCGCGCCTCCATGTTGAGCGGGGGCGACAAATTCAAGATGTGCGGGTTGGTCGATTTGGCGAGGTACGGGATGCACGCTTGGGAGCACGCGAACGTGCCTCGGGTGTTGATCTGGTGCATGAGATCGAAGCGCTTCATCGGCGTCGACAGAGTGCCGGTGAGGCTGATGGCGCTCGCGTTGTTCACGAGGATGTCGATCCCACCGAAGGTCGCGACGGCCAGCTCGACCGCCGCCTTGATCGCGTCTTCGGAGCGAACGTCGACGATGCACGGGAGCGCTTTGCCTCCCGCCTTCTCGATCTCGGCAGCGGCCGTGTAGATCGTCCCCTCGAGCTTCGCCTGCGGCTCGGCAGTCTTCGCGGCGATGACGATGTTGGCGCCATCGCGGGCTGCGCGCAGGGCGATGGCTTTACCGATTCCGCGGCTTGCGCCGGTGATGAACAGTGTCTTGTTTTCGAGGCTCGACATGTTCGATTCGTGCCGGTTCGGGCCCGTGCCGTCAACTGACGAAATCGTCGAAGACCCGCCTCGCGAATCCGAGCCCGGCAGCTCGAGCCGTCGATCGCTCGTACGGCTACCCGCTGGCCACCTCCGCACCGACCTGAGGTCGGCGAGGCGCGCTTCACGCGTGCTACGCTGAGCTTGATGGGGGAGTCAGCGAAGCAGACCGAGCTGAGCGCCGAACAGTCTCAGAGCTTTTGGCAAGGCGCTCTCTTCGCTGAGAGGTTCTTCATGGGACTCGATGAAGTGCACGGAGCCATGCGGAAGCTCTGTGCGACGCTCGAAGCTGACGAAATTCCCTATGCCGTTGCTGGCGCGATGGCCCTTAACGCGCATGGTCATCAGCGCGTGACGACCGACGTCGATGTGCTCCTCACCAGCGATGGCCTCGCGTCGTTCAAGGAAAAGCACCTTGGTCACGGATGGGTCGAGCGGATCCCTGGGTCGAGGGGAATGGGCGATACCGAGTTCAACGTGAAGATCGACGTCCTCATCACTGGGGACTATCCGGGGGACGGCAAGCCGAAGGCCGTGAGCTTTCCAGATCCGCGGGTGGCCATTCGTGGAGAGGGCATGATGGTCCTACCCATCAATCAGCTCGTCGAGCTGAAGCTTGCGTCGGGGATTACGAACCCCGATCGGCTCAAAGACCTCGCCGACGTTCAAGAGCTCATTCGAGCGGCGAGGCTACCGCTCGAGCTCGGCGACGAGCTGAACCCGATGGTCCAGCCGAAGTACGTCGAGATCTGGCACGCGACGAAGCGGGAGAGAGACGACGAGTATTGAAGCTCCCTCGGCTGACGACTAAGGCGTCGCTAGCCGGCCGAACATTGAGGCCGCAGGCGGGCAGGTCCTGTCACACCTTCTTGGCAGCAGGCTTCTTGGCAGCAGGCTTCTTCCCTACGGAATCGGGGTTGGCCGGCTTCTCGGGCTTCGATTCTTCGTCTCTTTGTGCGGTCGCAAGGCTCTCGAGGTCGCGAGAAATCAGCCCTCGGACCGCGCTCAGGTCGACTGCGTGCCCTTCTTTGTTCAGTCGGACCTCGACCTGAGACAACAGCGCGATGGTGAGGTCCCTGACCTGTTGCACATAGCTTGGGCGGTAGTCACGCCATCGGCTGTCTTCCACGGAGACGGCAGGTGATAGCACGAACCGGCAGGTGACCTTCTGCTTGGCCGCGGCGTACTTCACGTCGTAAACGGCCGGAGCAGGAGCCTTCTTCGGTACTGGCTGGACCATGTAAATATCGAGATCCTTGAGCCCTTTGACACGGAGCGAACCGAGGTGTCGACGGAGGACCTCGCTGGTCGCCCTATCGAGATTGACGCGTGGGACGATGCTCCCAGGGAGCACATCCATGGTGAATTTGCGGATGTTGAGCTTCATGGCATTGCGGCAAGCTTGTCGGCTGCCTTTTGTGCTTTCTTACTCAATGGTTGGCCCTTCTTGCTGTTGCGACGGAGCTTGCCACCGGGCCCCCGCTCCTTGTTCCTCGGGCCACCTTGTTTTTCAGTGAGCTCTTTTTCGAGTTTGAGCATTGCCGATCTCTTGCCCTTGGCCATCGGGTAAACGTTGCAATCCCTTGGCATCGTGCCGCTATACCTTTGGTTTGGGTCCTCTTTGTCGGTGATGCCCCACTTCTGGAATTTCCCCGTCTTGTCGTTGATCATTGCGTAGAGGACCGTCGGCTTCGAAGAGTTCTTCGAATTGCCGTGCCCCGTGCCCGCGGTGGGCTCGGGACCTGGCCTCTTCGAGAACCGGCCGTTCTTGTTCCGACGTTGAAGGCCTAGCGGGTCGCTCCACTGGAAGGCGTTTTCCGCGAATAGGAAGGCGTTGTCGCCACCCTCGAGCTCCAGCGGATCGGCGCTGATGAATAGCCCTCCGTCGTAGTAACGCCAACGCTGATAGCTGAGCCCGGTCTCCTCATCCGCGTATTGGCCCTGGAGGCGTATGGGCGTCGTCGTCCGAGCGTCTCCGACTACGACGAAGTCTCCCCAAGCATTTCGTTCGAGCTCGCAGGCCACGTCTCCGCGCTCGTCGACGAGGCGCTCTGGTGTGCCGTTGGGGTCATTGACGTAGTGGAACCAAGCTCCGTCGCTTTCCTGGTCCGTTCGCTTCTCGAAATGGGCCAGGGGCTCGAATCCGTCGTCCTCGAACCAATACGTGCGCTCGTGCACCACGGGATCGCCGGTGGCCAGTCCCTCTTCGCGGATCTCGTGGACCAGCACGTCGCCGTCCCACACGAAGCGCACCCGCTTCTCGAGAGCGAGTTTCACCGTGTCGCTCTTTCTGGAAACACGCTTTTCCAGTCGTCGCGCGAAGACGTCGTATACGAAGTCGACGATGACACCCTCGGAGCTTTCGGCGGAGGCCATCAGGCCCGCGGAATTCCACGTGTAGCGCCAGACCGATTCTGTCTTCTTCTCGACGTCGTCCGGTCCGGCCTCGACTCGCTTTTCGATCAAGCGACCGCTATCGTCCCATCGGTAATGGGTATTGCCTTTGCGTGTGAGCCTGTTCCCTGGTCCGTACTCGCGAGCCGGGGCGTTCTGGCCTTCTTCGTGAAAATTGCCCGCCGCGTCGTACCGGAAGAGCTCGGCTCGCGCTTGGGCCGGTACCATGGCGAGGAGCTGGCCAAGCGGATCATAGCGAAACTCGGTGCCGCCCTTGCGACTGTCCCATGTGTCTGTCAGCTCACCGTCGAAGTCGTAGCGAAACGCCTTCTGCGCGGTGACACCTTGCGGTCGCCCGCCGACCCAGGCCGGCTGATTGACGCCCACCGAGACGCTTCGAACGGGGTTGATCGCGCGGCGTTCCGAGAGTCGGCCCATCGAATCGAAGAGGGATTCGAGGAGACCTCCTCCCATGAGCTCACGCTTCGTCTCACGCCCCAGCGCGTCTGGCGTGTGCTTGACCACGCGGCCGTCGAGCGTCGTGCTCCGGCGTTGTCCCGATTTGTCACGGCTGACGTGCTCCTGGTGGCCGAGGCTCGTTGCTCGAGACACTCGCTCCCCGTCGTCGTCCCAGCCGCTCCGAACCTCGTGGGCTTTCCCGCGCAAAGACTGAACCTCACGGACGATGCGACCGATCGGGTCGCGCTCGAACATGCACTCCACGCCGGCCGAGCTTTTGGCTCTGATGAGAGAGCCCAGAAGGTCGTACTCGAGTTGATCGGCCGCGCCATCGTGCAGCGTCCGCTCGACGAGCTGGCCGGCAAGATCCCAAACGTACTCCGTAGCCTTGTCGTCCCCGCCCACCAAACGAGTGAGACGCCCGGCCTTGTCATATGAATAGCGCAGGTGCCGTCCGTCGAACGTGTGCTCCTCGCGAAGCAGCCCGTGCGGTCCGTACGCGAGTCGGTGAACTTCGCCCTTCTCGTTCCAGACGTGAGTGAGCTCCCCCTCGGTGTTGTACCCCATACGGACGGTATTGCCGTTTGGGTCCGTGCTGGTGCAGAGGCGATGGTAGCCTCCCCAGGTGTACCGGGTTACGGCACCTTTGGGGCTCACAGATTCGATGAGCTGCCCCTCCCCATCATATTGATAGCGTGTCTCAGCCCCTTGTGCGTCGATGACTAGAATCAAGTCGCCGCGGGGCGAGTACCCGTATCGAGTTGCGTTTCCGAGCGGATCCGTCTCGCTCGTGCGTCGTCCGAAGACATCGAACGTGTATTGCCACGACGCACCGTCAGCCAACGCCATTGCCGAACAATTGCCGTTGGTGTCGTAGGTGTACCGAGTGACGCCGCCGACCGGGTCGGTCACCTTCGTGACGAGCCCTCGCGAGTCGACTTCGTAGAAGGTCACAGCACCTGCGGCGTCGCGGACACTTTCCAAGTCCCCGCGGTAGTCGCGCGTCGCGACCAGTTCTCCCCCGGCGGCATCGATCATTCTCACCGCAAAGCCATGCGCATCCCGATCGATCGTCGTGACGCGCCCCAGGCCATCGGTCGTCTTAGTGACGTGTCCGCGTACGTCTCTTTCGTATGTTTCGGTGGCGCCCTCACCGTCGGTAATGGAGACGAGATGCCCGTCGGCGCGATACGTCGCAGTCGTCGCGGCACCGCCCTCGATCATCTTGTCGAGCAATCCGAACGGGTTGCCGAAGAAGTTGGACCCTTGTGTCGAATCGGTAACCTGGCAAAAGCCGTCTTCACCCCATTCGAAGACACAATGGTGGATACCGCGACACGGGGTCACTCCGTCGTGAAGAAACTTCGGCAGACCCTCGGCCAGGCTGGCGTCGGCTTGATCCCCGTAGTCCCCCCAGCTCTCCACGCAGCGTCCGCTGGCGTCGTAGACGAAGTGGAAGCGAAGACCCGTGCGATCTTGATCGAGCGTTAGCTGATTTCGGTCGTTGTATGCGTAGTAGTGAGCATGGCCCTCCGCGTCGGCCGCTCGCACGAGGCGCCCGTCTTTGTCGTAGTCGTACTCCGCAAGACGAAGCCACTGTCCCTTCCCATCGTCGAGGAAGAAGGCCTTGATGTGGCCGCCGTCGTCAGACTGGACCCGGATCTGTCTGCCGCCGCTATCGACGACGCGTTGGAGAGCGCCGGGGGCGTTCCCGCGCGAAGTTGCGTACTCGAGCGAAATTCGATTGTCGTTCTGATCGTGAATCTGGGTGAGCCAGCATCGATTGCCCTGCTCGAGGTCGAATCGCCGATAGAGGTCGTCGTCAGCGTCGAGCTCGTAGCCGGTTTGATCGCGGCGCAGCTTCCAGCCGAAGGGCCCAAGCACCTCCGCCCCTACCGCGAGGACTGGGAAAGTGATTTTGGTGCCAAGCTCGGTGAAAGCCCAAATTTCGTCGCGGCGAATCTCGAGCTCCCAACCAAGCGAGTGTCCCCAGGTCGGCCCTAGCCCGAAGTCGCGCGCGTAAATGTTCGAGCTTGCGCTGCGCTCGAACACGAACGGGATCGGACCAGCCGTCTCGAAGTCGACAATGGGATGTGTGAACGCCCTCCCCGTGACGACGTCGACCGGATGGCTCTTCGTCCCGCAGAGCGGGTACTTGTTGGGGTCGGGAGCCGCTTTGCCGTCGCCTCCCGTGCCGTCGGCCGCGCCTCCGCCCTTGCCTGGGCCGCCGCCTTTCCCGCTGCCTGCGCCCTGGCCGCCACTCCCGCCGCTGTCACTTCCTCCCCCAGCCACCGCAACGCTGGGGCACATGCCGGGGATCGGCGGAATGTTCGGAACCGGTGCAGTGCGGGCCATTGGGACTCCCTAGATGGATCGGTGGCGTTGCGTCCCACCGATCCGGCCTAGGAAACCCGTTCCACCGACCCGGGTCAACCGGGACAGTTGCTGAGAAGGCGCATGGGGAACCCGAACCGAGAAAACCCTCGATGGCCGACTGAACCCGACCCCTGCGGGTCCGACCCCGCTCCCCGAGCTCGTGACCATCTCCCGGACGACCCAGGCTTCGCATCCGAGCCGTCGCCCGACGGTGGCCAAGCCGGTGAACCACTGGCTGAAATGAGGCTTCCTCGGCGCGCAGCAAACGATCGGTCCTGCGCCGGAGGGCGTCTTTGGCTAGACTCGGCTCCCGATGCTCTCGACTCGAAACGCATGCCTTCTCGGCTCCGCAATTCTCCTCGCCGCGTGTGGCGCCCGGACGTCCCTTCTCGTCGCCGACCAAAGCGGTGGAGCGGGGGGCACCGGCGCGACCGCGTCGTCGACCCACGCTACGGTCAGCGTGGTGTCGAGCACCTCGACCGGCCAAGGCGGGCAGGGCGGCAGCTCCTTCGACGGGCAGGTGATATCCGTCGCGCCGAACCAGTCTTTCCTCGAAGCGGAGACATCGCTCTGGGTGCACGGCTCGACCGTCGTCGCGGGGTGGATTGCGATCCCCGGCGGGCCGCAGACGTCGGTGATGGGCTACTCGATCTCGCAGAACTCCGGCACCACCTGGTCTCCGCCCTCGGCCGTGTCGAGCCCCGGAGGACGCGACTCGTCCGATCCGGTCATCACCTCCGACGCGCAGGGTAACTTCTACATGGCGTTCGTCGGCTTCTTTCGCGATCCGAAGGGCAACCCATTGGACATGCACGTCTATGTCGCGAAGGCCCCCGCCGGCTCGACGGCGTTCGGCGCGCCCGTCGAAGTCAGCGATCCCAACGAGAGCGCGACGCTGTACGACAAGCCTTGGATCACCGTGACTCAGAACGGGTCGATCGTGGTGAGCTACGCGAACTTCGATCAAGCGACGAGCTTCGCGCTCACCGCCGCGCACAGTACGGACGGCATCACTTGGCAGCGATCGGACATCACGAGCGATCCGACCTTCTCCGAGTTCTCGAACCTGAGCTTTCTCTGCGCCGACCTCGCCGGACCGCGCGTTTATTCGGTATTCGGGACCGAGTCGGCCCAGAACGTCTTCCGGATTCGCGAGTCCTTCAGCGACGACGGCGGCGTCTCATGGCACGCCCCGCTCGAGGTCGCCGGGCCGGGTACGAACGAGATCGTGACCTTCGACGATCCCACCTGCGTCGCGCTCGGGAACGATCTCTCGGTGCTCTACGGCGTGTCGGACATGCCGGCCACCGGCATGAGCGAGTCCGAAGCGAGCGTGGCGATCAAGCTGGCGCACGTGACCAGCGGCACCTCGGTGGCGACGCGCACCGATGTCCAGGACTCGACCACGGGCGCATTGTTCATTCACCCCCAGATCACGGGTGACGCCACGGGCAAGCTCTCCGTCGCCTACTACGCCGGTCAGTTCGACGGGGACGACAACGGGACCTACCGCGTCGGGCCTGTGACGTGGAACGGCCACGGCCCGACGCGCGCCTACAAGGATCCGATTTTCTTCACCTCGAAGCGCGGAGACCCGCAGTGGCTCGGCGATTACACCGGCGCGGTGCAGCTCGGCGACGAGGTTTACACGACATTCGTCGTCAACGAGCCGACCGAGTCGCACATCGCATTCGCGAAAGTGAAGCCGCTCGGCGGGCTTTGAGCTCGTGTGGCGCACGGCGCCCGAAGCCGCGTAGAGCAAGGGGCTCGCGAAAGCTCGCGGTCAGACATCCGATTTGACCTTCGCCACGCCCGGTGGTTGGGTCAGCTCATGAGCACTTCTTCTTCTTCGCTTCGTTGGGCCCGCGTAGAATGAAGTCGGTGCCATTCCGCCGATACCATCGCGAGACAGCTGGCCTCGTCACTGCGCTTCTCAGCCTACAAAAGTAGCCTTCCGGTGCTCGTTCTTCGGGCACCAGTCTCGCTTCGGTCTCGACGGAATATCGATCGATTGATTTATACGCGGACGCCCTAGCGGTTCGGAAGCTTGATCGTGCCGACAGTCGTCGGATCGACCTTCATGCCGTGGAGGTCGACACCGTTGAGCTTCAGATCGAACGCGAGAATCGCATAGTACTGGTCGTCGCTGAGGCTGCCGGGCTTGTCTTTTGGCATGTTGACCTTGATGAATTCGAAGACATCTTTGGCCGTGACGAACTGACCGGTGCGAAGCTTGGCATTGGGGCCTGGGTTGAGTGGAAGAGCGTCGAGCCCGACCAAGGAGGGGGCATTCTTGGTGCCTTTGCCGGTCGCGCCGTGGCATTCGGCGCATTGGGTGACGAAGTTCGGCGCGCCTTCGGCGACCTCGGATGTGTTTCCTTGGTGAGACTCGTCCCCAGGGTTCGGGTTCTGAGGGGACGTGGAGTTGGCGCTGCCGCACGCGACGACCAAGACGGCCATGGCGCAGGTGGTGAAATGGCTTCGAAGGGACATCTCGGCGACATAAGCAAGGCGCACACCGCTCGGCCACGCCGAAAAATGTGTGCTCTATCGAGACTTGTCATCCCCAGCGCTGGTCACGACTGCCACGGTGAGACATTGTGCGGCTGATCGCCCTCGATCAAAACCTGATCGCGAGTTGAGGCTCGAACGGCCGTAGCGCGGATGCGGTTACGTGGCGCGCCGGGGGGTCGCTCGGGCCGTTTTTGTCGGCAGCGCCCCGGACTCCATGCCGTTGAAGGCGCTCAAGTCGTCCCAAAATGGGAGACGAAAGCTACGAAAGGACGGCATAGCCAGTCGCGAGACGTCGCCTGTGGCTCAGCCCCAAGCGGTCGATCGCAATCGCGACGCTTCTCCGGATGGAGTTGCGGCTATCGGTGATCCTCTGCGTGGGCACGGGCCTCGGCTACATTCATAGGAAGTCGACGCTGATCGAAAAAACGATCGGGATGCTTCACGACGACGTCGGCTGACGGGCTCACCGCGAGAACATCCTCTTCAGCAATGCCGAGGACGACGTCAAACGCCTCGTTGCTGCTGACGCCGTTCGATGGGCGTGAGCCCAGTCCAGCGCTTGAAGGCGCGAAAGAAGGCGCTCGGCTCGGAGAACCCGAGCAAAAATGAGATCTCCGCCATCGAGTGATCGGCGCCGAGGTAGCGGTCTGCGAGGGCCTGCCGCGCATCGTCTCGGAGCTCTTGAAACGAAGTGCCTTCGTCCTTGAGTCGCCGCTGCAGAGACCGCGACGTGAGGCCGAGCTTCTTCGCCATCGCCGGGAGCTGGGCATCGTCGCACGAGAGCGCGACTCGGAGCCCACGCCG
This sequence comes from Polyangiaceae bacterium, assembly GCA_043755175.1. GTDB lineage: Bacteria > Myxococcota_A > Polyangia > Polyangiales > Polyangiaceae > CAYYKK01. The sequence goes on from JAYUUB010000019.1 coordinate 13,863, forward strand.
GACCTGCTCGGTGAGCGGCGGATCGCCCGTCCGCCGCTCTCGCTGTTGCTCTGCCGTCGGGATGAGAATGGCTGAAAGGTTCGGGTCGTGGGTCGTGAGTGGCGCAGCGAGGAGGCTGGCTTTCACGACGAGCTCGGTGTAGCGCGCGCCGAACTGGACATCGGTTCCGAAAAAGGCCCGATAGGGCGCGATGTCGCGAGCCGGCTGCCGATGCGTGAAGCGCACGGCGGATGCCCGAAAGCCGCCGGCGAGAAGTAGACGAGCGCTCTTGACGACCAACGCGAAACAGAGCTCGTGGGAGGCAGGCGCCGGCGCTTCACTCTCCGTCAGCACCCGGAGAGCGACCTCGCCCCCTACCTCGACGAGGCCGACTTCGACGGCGTCATCGAGGATACCAAGGTAGCGGACCCATTGGCGCAAGGCCTTGTCGAGCGTGGGCGCGGCTCGGCAGATGTACTCGACCACCCCGAACGTGCCCGGTTGAATGGCCTCGGCGACGGTCAATGCGAGCAGCGGATCGGCTGCGAGCCGTGTGGCCTCGGCCCACGCCACGCAGAACTGCGCGGGGGATACTCTGGCTTCGGTGTCTGCGACCATCTCCGAAGTCAGGTCGGTGGCGCGATAAAAGGCTTCGAGCGCTTTTGGAGAGGTCAGCAGCGCATGCACCAATGGCCGCACCAGTACGATACTTATCGAGGCTCGCGACGTCACATCGTCACCCTACTTCATTTGTGTCGCAACGGACCGCCCGGACGAGCTCAAGCTGCTTGAGACAGCACGACGAGCCAACCGATGCCGGCCGGAAGCGCGAAGCCGACTGAGGTCCACGCCGCCCGATCGATTCCTTGCCTGCGAACGATGGGGATCGCGATCGCGACGAGATCTCCAAAATCAGTGAGCGCGTTGAAAAGCAAGATGAACGGGAGCGCCACCGGGTGACTGAGCGCCCAGAACACCAGGACGCCGAGACCGACATCGCGCACGCCGAAGAAGCGAGCCATCAGTCGCGCGGTGGGCGAGTCCTGGCTCTCGGGAAACCCGACGAGTCGTGAAGTCGCTCGGGCTGCGACGAACGGCGCGAGCCCGAGCAGGACGCGCCCGATGCCCATACAAAGGATCAGAGTGTTCAACATTGGACGGCCTTCTTCGGTGGGGTTTCGGACGGAGTGAGGCCGCTGAGGGTCCTCCAGAGGACGCAAGCGCCGACCACCGGCAGGGGCAGCGCAGTCGCCAACCCCGAATTGTACGAATGGGTCACGACCGCGCGGACGAGGTGGTGCGATTCGACGAGCAGCGCCATGCCGAGTGGCGCGAGGACGATTCTTCGCCCTGCCTCTCCTCGACTGAACGCGTAGGTCATCATGAGGGCGAGCCCCAGCATCACCTGGAAGACGAGGTAGAACGCTTCTCGAGGAGGCATCGCTGCGAGCGGCGCGAAAGCGCGAACGATGAGTGGATCGTTGTACATGCCGGTGAAGTGCTCCTCCAAAAGATGTGGCGCATAGACGACGAGGACCATCAAGAGCCAGCGTTGCATCAGTTCGTTCCCGACGGAGCGTGCGCGCGGACCAGGCCGCTCAAGAACTCGACCACGGCTTCTTCGAGCTGGTCGACGCCGGGATGCTCGGTGGGCATGTGACTCGCGCCCTCCAGCACCACCATGCGCTTCGGTGCGGCGATGCGGTCGAAGAACCTTCGGCTGAGCGATATCTCGGTCATCCGATCGACGCCCGGATGCGCGAGGAGCACGGGGCAGACCCGAAAGTCTTCTGGCTCGAGATCGGGAGCCGTGTACATCAACGTGCGAAGGAAGCGCGCCGGGACCCAGTTGCCCCCGCCCAGAGGGTCTCGCTCGCAGAGCGCGGCGAGCTCGCGCTTGTTCGAGATGCGGTTCATCTTCGACATGTATCGCATCGGGAGGGGCAGCCCGTCGGTGAGGCGTCTCAGCTTCTGCAGCAGCCAAAGGCCTGCTTTACCGAGCAGTCGGGTGCGCGCGAAGCCCTGGCGTACGGCGGCCTCGCGCGGGTCGGCGAGCGTCGTGGCCACCAGACCGATGACGCGTCTCGAGCGGGCAGCAGCCTGATAGGCGAGGAGACCACCGAGGCTCACCCCGAAAAGCAGAACGGGCCGACCGTCGCGGGCGATCTCTGCGTCGATGAGGTCACAGACGCAGTCGATCCATAGAGCGTAGTCGAGACGTGAGGGCGGCACGGTCGTGAGGCCGTAGCCCGGGAGGTCGGGTGACACGGTCTCGTACCCGTGGCGCCGCGCGATGACCGCCGCCGGCGCCATCACGCGGCCGTAAGCCCCAGCGCCGTGGAGCACGATGACCTTGACGGGCGAGCTCGGGACGGCGAGCCGATCGAGGTGAACGGACAGCCCGCGCCAGGACCACCACTCCTCCGACGGCGTGCTCTCGGTCGTGCAACGCATCGAGGCGGGGAAGAATTCTTGGTACCTCTTCCAGTCCGAGAGCGAGGCGTAAGTCGTCTGCGTGGGCCGAGGGGCTGAGGTTTCTGCGATGGCGGAGATCGTCGCGTTCATGGGCCGCAACATGCCTCACGCCCCGTGTTCGAGCAGTGACCCACGACGACAACCGGCTGACTTGTTGCGCCAAACTCGTCGTGGTCGCGGTGTTGCGTCGGTGTCGCGGCAGCCCGTTACGATATTTCCTCGCGACGAGCAGTCGACAGCTCTCGGCACACCGCAAAGCCGCGCTGAAGCTTCGACTCGTGATGAAAGGCGCCGAAGCCTCGTCGCTCCGAGGGTGCTAGCGCTCGACTCCGCAACTGCGTCGCTCGATGACGCAGGCCGAGAAGCCGGCTGGACGAACCGAGCCGTACCGACGATCCCGGCGCGCGACTGATGCGTCGATCGCGGGGCTTGGCGAGGGGCCCCATTCAGGTCTAGAAAACCCCGTCGGCGCAAAGGCTTTCCGAAACTCATGAAACTCGGCCTCGAAAAACGATCATGAACCAACTTGCGACGCAGCCTTTCCACCGCGTGATCGTCTCCGAGTTTGCCGAGACTCCGCTCGAAGCCATCGAGCAGAAGATGGCCCTGGTTACCATGGACCCGCCCGACCCATCGAAGCTGTCGACCCAAGACGTAGTCATCGCGATCAAGAGCGCTTCGGTCGGTTGGGTCGATCTGCTCATGACGAGCGGCCAGTACCAGCACATGCCGAAGCCTCCCTATTGTCCGGGGCTAGAGTATGCGGGCGTGGTCCTCTCGGTCGGGTCCGACGCGGCGAAGCACGTCTCGGTGGGTGACGAGGTCCTCGTCGACGGTCTGCTCGCCGGGCCCCGCTCGCTCGGCGATTACCAGTCTTATGGAGGCTATGCCTCATTCGGTGTCGCGCCGGCCGAAGCCGTGAGGCGCATCCCTGGAGGGCTCTCCTTCGATCAAGCGTGCAATCTTCTGGGGAGCTACGAGACCGCTTACCACTGTCTCGTCACGCGCGGGCGCGTGCAGCCCGGAGAAACCGTCTTGATCCACGGCGCGTCGGGATCGACCGGGCTCGCGGCCGTTCACGTCGCCAAAATCCTCGGCGCAACGGTCATCGCGACGGGCCGCTCCGATGCGAAGCTCGCGGTCGTTCGAGCCGAAGGAGCCGACCACGTCATCAATTGCAGAGCACCCGAAGGGGCCGCCGGGGTCCGATCGTTCCGCGCCGAAGTGAAGGCGCTCACCGACGGTCGCGGCGTCGACGTCGTCTACGATTGCGTGGGAGGCGAGATCTCGCTCGAGAGTCTGCGCGCAGTGCGCTTCGGAGCTCGATTTCTCGTGGTCGGTTGGGCCGCGACGCCGTTCGTGGCGCAGGGAAAAGGTCAGCGCGGTGCGCCCAATGCCAATACGCTACCCACCAATCTGATCATGATGAAAGGGCTCGACGTATTGGGTTGTCCGACCGTCATTTCGACCGTGCACGACATGACGCTGCGGCCGCCGCGCCTCGAGAAGATCACCGAGTGGGTCGAGAGCGGAAAGATTCGTCCGTACGTCTCTCACGTGTTCCCGTTGACCGAATACAAAGAAGCGATGCGCGCCAAATGGAATGGCGACGTCATCGGCGGCTGCGCTCTTCACCCTTGATGACACGCGCAAAAAGCCAGCACGACCCACCATTCAACTTTGCGGTCTTCTCGTTCTCCGCGGGCGTGTCTTCAAGTCGACCGGTTGTCGGACAGCACCGCTCCCAAGACTCCAGCGAGCAGCACCGCGCCGACCATTGCACCGGCGCTCTGCGATCGCGTTTGATCGGATATCCGAATCGCCGCGTCTTGCTGCGCGCGCCAACACGCGTCGCACTTCGGACCATATTCGCTGAGGTTCGCCCGCCCGAGAACGACCTGGGTCCTGCACTGGACGCAAGGCACCCGATCGCCTGTCGATGGCGGGCCTGCGGTGCGCGGCTCGCCCGTGAGTGATTGCACCAAGCGCTTCAGCTCACCGGCGTCGAACCACGTGCCGTGCTGCGAGCACACGTCGAGCTCGACTTGGTGCGACGTGATCTTGTCGAGCGTGACCTCACAGGTCGGGCACTTGCGTCGACCCGGCGCTCGCCCACCCGGAAACAGGCTGTGCTTCGCGTGGCGCGCAGCGCGCATGGCCAGATCGGCGAAGACGGCATCCGGGCTCGCGACGATCTTCTGCGCGCTCTGGTTGTCGATCCAGATCCCTCCGCAGCCTCCACAGCCCGATAGCGACACATCGAGCACCGTGGCGGTCACGAGGCGCTGTTCGCACAGCGGGCAGCGAAGGTCGCCGATCTCGGCGGCGCTCGCCCGCCCCATCACCTGGATCACCTGCTGGACGACCTGCATCGGCACGGCGACCCGCACTTCTTTCGGCGGCGCCGCATTGGTCGCTGCACAAAACTTACACGTGAATGGATAGCCCGCGGTCTCGCTGGCGGCGCCGCAATTCTCACATTTGCTCACTTGGTGAGGCTATTCGCCCTTCCGATGCTCGTCCACCACGATGGGCCCAGGGCCGCCGGAGATCGCAGGCCGCTAGAACCTCGACGCAAGGGGGATTCGACCGGTGGGCCTCGGTCGACTTGGAACGACTCGGGGCCTGAAAATGCAACAGCAATACAGAAAGGCCTGACGGGGGCTCGACCGACCAGGGTCGCCGCCGTTGGGGCAAGAATTCTCGGTCTTCCCGTCTTGCTGTCTTGTTGTTTTTCTCATCTTCCTGGCTTCGGCCCGAACGTCGAAATACGTCGCGAACAAGGGTCCTCGTTCGCTCAATTGGTCAGTGCATTCGCGATCGCGCTCGCAATCGCCGCGTGGCCTTCGCGGCTCAAATGACCGTCCGAGAGATATCCTGCGTCGCCGATCTCGCGAAGCGCCCGCGTGGGGTCGACGCCAATGTCGCCGCGCGCGGCGGTCGAGCTCGTCAGATCGTCGACGAGGCGATCGAGCGCCGCGACGTCATCGGCGGTCGAGCCTCGAAGGGCGCGCGCTCGGTCGCTGGTTTGAACATCGAGTGGTATCGCGACGACGACGATCCGCGTCCCAGGCCACGTCGCGTGCATTCGACCGAGCCATTGGTTCATCGCGTCGGCAGGATGCGCATGCGGCATCGGCCGAAGCGGCGGTGGAGGCGCCGAGACCGCTTCCTCTGCGGCGTCTCGCCGAGCGAAGGCGTGGACGACTCGGCCCGACTCGACCGCCGACATCCACGGCGTCCGTGCGAAGTCTTTCAACAGCGATTCGACCCCCGTTCGAATCACGTCGCCACTGAATCGCGCGCGATACCTCGATCCGTTTTGAAATGCGCCGCACCCGAAGACCTCGACGTCGAAGACTTGGTCGGTGGTGACGCCATTTTCGGCGATGTAGTCGCGCCATTGGTTGCCGGTCGCGCCCGTGTAGCGAACGATGGGCTCGTACTTTCGAACCAGCGCGACAAGCTCGGCGCGTGCCGCCGCCAGCTCGCTCTGCGCAGCTTCGACGACCTTCTGACGCTCCGCTTCTGCCGACGCCGCCATCTCGGAATCGGATTGCTCCGCCGAGGTGACGAGGTTCACCAAGTCGTGAAAGTCGCCCGTGAGAGGCGCCACGTCGGCTGCGTGGCGGTGTTGGTGTACGACGCGCCAAAGTGCGTACGCTACGTGTGAGCGACGAATGATCGCTTCCACGAAGGGAGAAGTCGTCTCCCCCGGCGAGAGCACCTCGGGTCGAATCGCCCACCCGTCGAGAGCGATGTGTCGCGCGCGGTTCGGCGCGTCGAGCTCGAAGAAGTCGTTCAGAAGATTGATCGAGACGATGAGCGTTGCGGGTCGTCGCCTCGCGAGCACGCGTGTGATCGTCGTCTCGTACTCCGGCGGACCGTACGTCGGAACCGACGCGTCGAGCACCGCTGTCGCGTTTCCAGCGTCTCGGAGGGCGAAAGAGAGCTTCGCTGGAAACGCTTCGTCCTCTTCGACACCGAGACCGAACGACTGGGAATCGCCCACCACGAGCACGTCGTCGGCGCCTTTCGCCGGCCATTCGGCACCTCTGAAGCCGTCGCTGTTGGTTCGCACCGTCGTGACGCGCTCGCCAGCGACGCCCACGCGGGTCGAAGCGCCGGGCTCGAGCTTCACACCGCACTCGGGATCCGACTCGAACGCGTTCACGAAAGGGAAGGCTGCGTGGTCTCGGTGTCGAAAGACCCATTCGGTCACGCCGAGCCCCAAGATGAGCCCCATCGCCACGCGCAACACGAGGCGGCCTCGGCGCCACCGTGTCGGGCTTGGAGCTCGTTCAAGTTTCATCCTTCGACCGTCGCGCGAACCGCTCCGAGTGTGACCGAGCGATCGCGCTATCCGGGCGCCGCCAAGGGCCAGCCTATCGTGAAGTTGGCGCTATTCCGCCAATACCATCGCGAGACAAACGGCCTCGTCTGTGCGATCTTCAGCCTACAAAAGTAGGTTTGCGGTGCTCGTTCCTCGGGCAAAAGGCTCGCGAAGGTTGAGGCGGAATATCGATCGATCGAGAACCTTTTGTA
>JAYUUB010000020.1:0-20713 GCA_043755175.1 Polyangiaceae bacterium
TATCGATCGACTTGTTTATACGCGGGCCCTTAGGGAAGGCGGCTCCTCGGGCCGCCGCGACGTGAACGAACCGGCGTGACGGGTCGCGATCGGCTGCTAGCGGCGCGGCCGAGCGAGTAGGCTCGCGCGGTGACTCCGCCCTCCTCCTCGCCCTTTGCGAACATTCTCCATCAAGACACCATTCGTCGATTGTCCGACGACCGCACCTTCGATCGGGGTCGGGCCTACTTCAGCGAGAATCGCGTCGTCGAGCTCTCGCGACAGCCGGGAGCACTCATCGCCAAGGTTCGAGGTGGCACCGAATACGAAGTCCGTCTCTGGGTGAAAGACGACAAGCTCGCCTTTCGCTGCTCCTGCCCGCTCGGAATGGAGCAGACCTTCTGCAAGCATGCCGTCGCGGTCGCCCTCGCGTGGCTCGCGACCCCACAAGGCATCCTCGCAGCGAGCCCCGATCGAGAGCTGCTATCGGCTGCGCTCGATACCATTCCACGTACGGGCCTCGTCGAGATCCTTCTCGAAGAAGCCGCGCAGAGCCCGCGGCTGCGCGAGCGCATTTTCGCGAGGGCGAAAAAACCGTAGCGGAATGATCTGGCAAGGACCTCGTAGTGAGGAGCGGTCTCTCGATCGCCCACGGCGCGTTGCCTCGCGCGTCGCTCGAAAGGCCCATCGATCGGGGCACGCGGCATCGAGCGACGAGCCGCTTCGCTTCACGACCCTGGAGAGGTCACACTCTGAATCAACCATTTCGCGGGGCTCACGCTCGCGTGAGCGCTTGACGCTGGGTCGTGCTCCGAAGAGATTCTTGGTGTGAATCCGAACCCACCGGGCTGGCCGCCTGGCCCCCCGGGCCAGCCATCGCAACCACCAGGCTTCAACCCTGGACCTCAGGGACCCGGCGATGGCGGGCCACCCGGCGATGGCGGGCCACCCGGCTATGGCGGGCCACCCGGCGATGGCGGGCCACCCGGCTATGGCGGGCCACCCGGCTATGGCGGGCCACCCGGCTATGGCGGGCCACCCGGCTATGGCGGGCCACCCGGCTATGGCGGGCCACCGCAGGGATTTCCGCCTGGCTTTCAACCACCGCCCTCCAAGAGCTCCGCGTGGGTCGCGATCGTCGCCGTTGTCGGCTTCCTTCTCGTCGTGATCGGCCCGTTGGCGCTCTACGGCGTGCGCCGCTACCTCGCCAACGCGAGAGAGCGCGAGGGACTCGCCTGCACCGGTGACAAGTCCAAGTGCCTCGACGGCACGACGATGTTGATCTGCTCCGATGCCAACTGGAGAAAGGTCCCTTGCAATGGGCCAAAGCAATGCGCCAGCGATCAGGAGCACGCCGTGTGCGACGAGACTGGTAACTCCGCCGGCGACGCTTGCTGGGAAGACAAGACCTCGCTCTGCTCTACCGACTCGAAGGCGATGCTCTCGTGCGTCGATCACAAAGTCACCAGACTCGATTGCCTCGGCGCCTCGGGCTGCACGAGCGACAGCGCCAAGGTTCACTGCGATCTGAGCATCTCGACCGTGGGGGCTCCGTGCGACAACCCCAAGAACGCCGCCTGCTCGGCCGACGGCAAGTCGAGGCTCAACTGCGCCAACGGGCATCTCGCGATCGGGTCGCTCTGCAGTGACGGATGCAAAGTCGAGCACGACACCGTCTACTGCGACGGATCATCGGGCAAAGTGGGTGACCCTTGCGCCGACGGCGCGACGGTATGCACCGCAGACCACAAGTCGCTGCTCAAGTGCGAAGGCAGTCACTGGGCATTCGGCGATCACTGCCGTGGCGCCGACAGTTGCAAGACGACTCGCGACAAGTGGACGTGCGATTCGAGCGTCGCCGAGGTCGGAGAGTCTTGCACCGACGGCGCCGCCTGCTCGGTCGACGGAAAGGCGATGCTCGTTTGCGAGAATCAGAAGCTCGTCGTGAAGCGCAAGTGCAACTGCGAGCTGACGAGCGACGACAAGGTTCGATGCAAGTGAGCGCAAGGGCGGCATGACGAGATCGTCGTCGTCCGTTCGAGCGTCGAGCGCCGGCCCTCAGGAATCTTCATGTTGGCGAGACGCATTCTCGTCAGCCGACCCAATCGAATGACGTTGGGATAGGCTTCGCCGCATGCGAGAGCCGTTCGATTTGGTCGTGATTGGCGGGGGGCCGGCTGGCGAAAAAGGCGCGGCGCAGGCGGCGTACTTCGGCAAGAAAGTCGCGTTGATCGAGCGCGAGGATTACCTCGGCGGAGCCGGCATCAACACGGGCACCGTTCCGTCGAAGACGCTGCGCGAGACGGCGCTGTATTTCTCGGGGCTCAAACAGCGCGGGCTCTACGGCATCGACTACGCGCTCAACAAGAACCTCGACGTCCACACCTTCCTCCATCGCGAGAAGCAGGTCGTCGGTGCGCTGCGCGACGTCGTCCGTGCAAACCTCGAGAAGCACGCCGTCACCGTCATACGCGGATCGGCCAAGCTCACCGACGCGAACACCGTCGAGGTCGCTCCGCTTCCCGGCGAAGGAGACGCGGTCCGCACGCTCGAAGCGAAAGTCATTCTGATCGCGACTGGATCATCGCCCTTTCATCCGCCCGGGCTCCCGTTCGAAAAAGAAGACGTCTACGACTCCGACGAAATCCTCTCGATGGACGCCATTCCCAAGTCGATGGTCGTCCTCGGTGGAGGGGTCATCGGGTGTGAGTATGCGTCGATCTTCCAGGCGCTCGACGTACAGGTCACCCTCGTCGACGGGCGCGATCGACTGCTGCCCTTCCTCGACAAAGAAATGGGAGATCTGCTTTTCCTACGTCTCCAAAAAATGGGCATGAAGGTCGTCTTCGGCGAGCGAGTGAAGTCTGTCGATGCCCCCGAGACGCGTGGAGTGCGACTGCTCATGGAGAGCGGAATGACGCTCAGCGCCGACAAAGCGCTCTTCGCGACGGGTCGTCAAAGCAACGTCGCAGGGCTCGGGCTCGAGACCGTGGGCGTCAAGCTCGGAGTTCGCGGCGTCGTCGTGGTCGATTCGAACTACGCCACGAACATCCCGAGCGTGTATGCCGCCGGCGACGTCATCGGTTTCCCCGCGCTCGCCTCGACCTCGATGGAGCAGGCGCGGGTGGCGATGTGCCACGCATTCGGTCTGACGTACAAATCGCGCGTGTCGGCCGTCATTCCGCTGACCGTCTACACCATTCCCGAAGTGTCGATGGTCGGCCAAACCGAAGAAGAGCTGATCACCGCGAAGGTGCCTCATGTCGTTGGCCGAGCGTTCTATCGCGATCTCCCGCGCGGCCAGATCATCGGTGACGTCGACGGTCTCATCAAACTCTTGGTCGAATACCCGACCAAGAAGCTTCTCGGCGCGCACGTCGCGGGCGAAAGCGCCTCGGAGCTCATTCACATCGCATCGGCTTGTATGCAAGAGAGCGGCACCATCGACCGCTTCATCGAGGCCGTCTTCAACTATCCCACGCTCGGGGATGGGTACAAATTCGCCGCCTATCAAGCGCTTGGAGCCATTGCCAAGCGGGCGGCAGAGAGCCCCTGAGAGCGGCGCTTCGTGGTGAGTGAGCCGCCCCGCTCACTCACCAACCGGGTTTCACTGAACCGTTCCAATCCCTCGCGTCTTCATGTGGGGCTCGATGGCCCGGTCTTCGAGCAGGCGAGACGCGACGTCGGCCGCAGCTTCGCGCTCGAGACTCTCTTCGATGTTCCCGAACCGCCCATCGCGAGATGGTAGCCGAGGTTTACCGCGCGTCATGAAGATCAGAAGAGTTCACGGTCGTTCTTGGGGCGACCAGCCGCAGGTCCCGAGGCCATTGGGCAGTTGATCGTCGACCCCGCAGCTCGCGACGTTTCCGGGGTTCTCGCCGCAATCTTTCGCGGTACGACACAGAATGGCCGCATAGGCCAGCCCAGGGTCGCACTCCGCAGCCGAGCAGAAGCTCGAGGCATTGCCTCCGCAACATAGACCTCCAGGGCAATCGGTGTGGTCGTCGCATTCGAAGACCCCTTCTTCGCGGAGCCAAGGGCCGCGCGGGATGCATTCACCTTTCTTCGACTTCGCATCCCAGAAGCACCACGGGCGGTCGTCGGGGCAGTCTTTCTTCGATTCGCACGCGACCCGTGCCTTCGAGCTGACGCATTGCCCGCCCGAGATCGACGACGCGCGCGCCGCGGCGACACAGACCGTGTCTTTGCCTTTGCAGGCGCCGCCGCGAATACAGATCTCTTTGGCTGGAATCATGTAGCCGCCGGGGCGATCCCAGAAAGTCGCGCAGCGGGCGGCCGACACGCATTCGGTCACAAATCCTTCTTCGGTTCGGCCGCTGCAGCAGCGTTGGGCCGCGACGCAATCACTCGATTCGTCGCAGAGCACCGGATCGCCGGTCTTCGTGCATGCCTTCTCGTTGCCTATGCGCATGCAACGAGCGCCTCCGCGCTCCTCGCAGCAGAAATCGCCGAGGCCGCAGATCGACGCATCACAAACGGTTCCGCGTCCGCTCGCCCACGGAGGCTCTTCGGGAAATCTTGCGCGGAGCTCTGCGAATCCCGTCGGTGCCTCGGTGCTCGTGGGCGGCGCGCTCGCCGATGGCGCCGCCAGAGCCGGGCCCGTGCCGACGGCGACGGCCGATTGCGAAGGTGGCGCCGAGCTCACCGTCGCGAGCTTGGCGCTGGCCGAAGCGACTGCGTCGCTCTTGGAGGCGGTCGATCCACACGCTGCCGTCGCCAGAGCGAAGCCCAGGATCGTCGCGGCTGTAGCGAGGCGCATGGCTCGTTCGATGGCGCGCACGAGAGTCATGACGCGAACCTACCGCACCTCCCTCTCGGCCGACGTAAAAGCCAAGCCTCGGGTTTTCATGAGGCTTGCTTCGGAGGGTCGAATGGGCGAGTCACCGCCTATGATTCCCATGGTCGGGCAAACCATCGTCGTTTTCGGCGGCACGTTGGCCATCTGGGCGATCGACAAGAAGCGTAGGGAAGCGGAGCCCGGAGCTTCTGACGACACGCCCGGACCGTTCACGGTCGTGCTCTTGTGCTTCCTTCTGAACTTCGTTTGTCTGCCCTATTACTTTTACCGGAGCCGCCGGTCGTTCTTCGGTCTGACGCTCGGAGTGTTCTTCATGGTGACGCTGCTCGTCGCTTCGGTGGCCACCAACATGGCGCTCCGCATCGCGCATCTCGGTTGAAGGGCGGTCGCAACCGGCCTCTCCGTGGAGCACGCACACGGTCGACGGCGACGCCCCGAGACCCCCGATAACGATCGCGATGCCGAGGGGGACCACAGGTCGGGCATAGGGCGCGAGAGAGGCTCCGACGAGCGGGGAATGACGATGCGGCCTCAGCTCGCCGTGAGCGTCTTCACGTCGATCTCGAGGTTTTCGCGCGCGCCGACCTCGTCGAGCACCGAGCGGACCTTGACGAGCGAAGTGGTCTTGGGCACCTCAGCGTGGACCTCGATTCGAAAGAGCGTGGCGCCGGTGAAGGGCGCGTCCCATTGCGTCGTTTCGAGAGACACGATGTTCGCCCCGAGGCCGTGGAGCGCGGCCGCGACAGCCTTCACGATCCCCTCACGATCGAATGACTCGACGATGACCGAGAAGCCACGTAGCTCGCCCTTGCGGTGCTCCTCGGGGCTCTTCGTGCGCTTCAGTATGATGCGTGTCCCCGTCATCTTCTCGACGTCGGGGATCTCGCGCTCGATGCGATGAATCGCGCTCTCTTCGCCGGAGATGAGGACCATGATCCCAAACTCGGCACCGAGAATCGCCATGCGGCTGTCGTCGACGTTGCCGCCGCGGTCGGCGAGAAAGTCGGTGAGGTCTTTGACGAGCCCCGGCCTGTCCGATCCGAGAGCGCAGAGAACGAGGTATTGGCTCATTTACAGACCCTACCGGGGAGCGCCTCCGCTCGCAATCCGGACGCGTCGGAAGGTTTTTAGTTCGGCTCCCAACCCCGACGCCTCACGCGGCGCTCGGGCTCACGCGAGCAGCGCGAGCAGATCGTCGCGCGTGATGGCCGCCGCGCTTCCTGCCTCACCGAGGGCAGTCGCTGCGATGGCCCGCTTTCTATCTTGGAGCGCGAGAATGCCTTCCTCGACGGTGTCTTTCGCGACGAGGCGGTAGATCATCACGGGCTTGTCCTGACCAATGCGATGGGCACGATCGGCGGCCTGGTCTTCGGCGGCGGGGTTCCACCACGGGTCGAGCAAAAACACGTGATCGGCCGCCGTCAGATTGAGCCCCACGCCTCCCGCTTTGAGCGACAAGAGCAACACCGGCGGACCGGATTCGGATTGGAAGTCGGTCACGACGGCGGCTCGATCGCGCGTCGAGCCGTCGAGCCTGCCGAAACGGATCCCCGCGTCGACCAGATGAGGCTCGACCTTGTCGAGCAGGCTCGTCCATTGCGAGAAGACGAGAGCACGATGTCCTTCGGAGGTGAGCTCCTCGAGCGCCGCGCGAAGTCGCTCGATCTTCGACGACGTCTCTGCGCTCTGGCCAGGAACGAGCCCCGAGTGGCAAGCCGCCTGGCGCAGGCGGAGAAGCGCTTCGAGCGCCGCGAGCACGCTGCCGCCTTGCGAGAGCTTCTCGACGATCTCTTTGCGCGTCGCGGCCCGCACGGCGTCGTAAACGGCGCGCTCTTCGGCCTCGAGCTCGCACACGAGCACTGCCTCGGTCCTCGGCGGAAGCTCGGGGAGCACGTCGCGCTTGGTGCGACGGAGCACGAACGGCCGAATGCGAGCTCGGAGCCGCGCCGCAGCGCCCGAGTCACCCGATTCGATGGCCCGCGTGTAACTCGCGTCGAAGTAGTCACGTGAGCCGAGCAAGCCCGGGTTGGCGAAGCGCATGAGGCTCCACAATTCGTCGAGGCGATTTTCGACGGGGGTTCCCGACAGCGCGATTCGGAAGCGGGCATCGAGGCGGTAAGCCGCGCGCGCGACCTGACTGTCGGGGTTCTTGATCGCTTGTGCTTCGTCGAGGATGACGGCGTCCCACGTACGCGCACCGAGCACGTCGATGTCGAGGCGCAAGAGCCCGTACGTCGTCAAGGTGACGTCGGCGTCGTCGAGCGCGCGCTTCGAGCCTTCGTAATGGGCCACGCGAAGGCTCGGCCTGAAGCGCTTGATCTCGGCCGCCCAGTTGTAGACTACGCTCTTCGGGCAAACGACCAGCGTCTTGCCGCGGATGGCTGCGAGCGCCTGCACGGTCTTGCCGAGACCCATGTCGTCGGCGAGCAGCGCCCCGAGATCGGTGTCGCGCAAGAAGACGAGCCAGCTCATCCCGCGTTGCTGATAGGGGCGGAGCTCGACCGTGAGATCGTCGGGGATCGGTGCATCGGGAATCCCGTCGAAGCCGGCGAGGAGCGGCGCGAGACGATCGAGCGAAGCGGGACGCGCCGCACCGAGCGCGTCGCAGAGCTCCGCGACGACAGGCAGGAGCGTTCGCGGCACGCGATCAGTCTCGGCCTTCGCGGCGACGAGGTCGGCCACCTTGCTGCCGTGCTTGGCGAGAAAACCATCGGGCAATCGCGCAAAACCGCCACCGTCGAGCGGCACGACGCCGAGCCCTTCGCGCACGGCGAGGAGCACGGCTGCAGCGCTCGCGCGACGCGGTCCGCCCTTTTCGCGTCGGTCGTCGTCCTCGTCTTCGGGGAGCTCGAACCAAAGATCGACTTCGTCGCCTTTGACCTCGATTTTCGGGACGAGCTCGCGCTGAAGCTCTCGCATCTCGTCGGGATCGCCTCCATCGGCCGTGAAGCGTTGGAGCCTCTCCACGAAGCGAGCGGCCTCTTTGCCGTCGAAAGCGACGCGCCGCCCTGGCACCATCGACAGCTCGTCGCGCAAACGAACGAGAAGGGCCCGCTCTTGGGGCTCGTCGCGGACCGGTGCGGCGCCGCCACGCTTGGTCATGAGCGCCAGACGACCGGCGTCGACGCGAGCCACCGCAGGCTCGCCGTAGACGAGAAGCGGAAGCGCGAAGAGAGTATGCCCTTCGATCGCGAGATCCATCTGGATCCTCGGGACGAGCTCCTTGTTGGGCTTGGGCAAGCGCTTGGTCTCGATCGAGACCGGCATCTTCTTCGAGAGCGCAGGCAAAACGTCGGACACGAGCTCGCCGAGGCGCTCGCGCGGCAAGAGGCGACGCTCCGGCAGGCGCTCGAAACGGAGGCCATACTCCTGCGTGAGCGCTAGCGGCGCGAGAGTCTCGCCCGTCAACGCGACGCCCATCGCGACGACCTCGGTGATCGACCGATGCGGTGAGACCACGAGCTCGACGCCGCCCTTTTCACCGTCGGCGAGGCGGGCCTCCGCACCGACGCTGTCACCTGTGGTCGTGACCTTCTTGCCGCGGAACGTGACGTGCTTCGACGACGCGAGCGCCTCGAGGACCCGTGGGATCTCGCTGAAAGGAACGTCGCCGTGTCCGCGTCGACCCATCACGCGATCGATCGTCAAGTCGTCGTGCGTCGGGTCGATGGGTGGATCGTCGAGCTTGCGCGCGATCCGATCGGCGAGCGACAAATCGAGCTTGCGCTCCGCGCCGTCGGCCAACACGAAGACGCGGTCGAGACGGAGCGCCGTGTGCTCGACCGAGAGAACGTAGCCGAGCTCGGCCGCCACCATCTGCGCAGGCTTCGGGGCGTCATCGCTTACCTCGTGTTCGGCAGACGTCGCGCCTTCGCTTTCGCCTTGAGCGAGCACGATCGCGGTCGCGGCGACGTGCGCACAAGGCGAGACCTTCGAGCCGCAGTCGCAGTCCCATTCCTCGTCGTTCGGATAGAGGATCACCGTAGGCGAGACCGCACGCCCGCGCTCCTTCACGCGCGCGGTGATCTCGTTCGGCTTCTGTGTGATGCCGCTCACCGCGCCTTCGCGCGCGAGCTTCACCCCGAGGGACCAGAGTCCCGAAGGGCAGGCTTTTCGAATGACCGCGAGGAGCTCTTCCGACATCACGACCGAGCGCGGACCGATCACACGATCGCGCAGCCGAGAGGTATACCCGTTCAACCCCTCGCCGCGAAGACGGTCGCATGAAACTTGGTTTCCTGGGTATGATTGGGCGATGTCGACTGCTGACCCACCCGTCATTTTTGCGATCATCTCGAACGCTCCCGCCGCCGGTGCGTTGCTTGAATCCGTCTGTGACGAGCTCGTGAAGCGCACTTCGCGGTCGATTCAGCCCATCGTTCTCCGGTCGTACGACAAGCTCGTGAGTCGCATGAAAGAGGGCAACGTCCAGGTTGCGTGGGCGCCGCCGCTCGTCGCCATCGAGCTCGAGCGCGAAACCAAAGCCCAGATCCGCCTCTGTTCGCGGCGCGCAGGTCAGGTCGAGTACATGTGCGCCCTGTTCGTTCCCAAAGACTCCGCCATCACGACTTTGGCCGACTTGAAGGGCAAGCGGGTCGCGTGGGTCGCGAAAGAGAGCTCGGCCGGATATGTCGTCCCGCGCTTGAAGATCGCCGCCGCGGGCCTCGACCCCGATGCTCTGTTCTCCGAAGAGACGTTTCGACGCACCCATGAGGCCGTCGTCCGCGGCGTCCTCAAGGGCGAGGCCGACGTTGGCGCGACGTACGCCTCGTTCGAAAAAGGGAGCGATGCGCCCATCAGCTCAGGCTGGAGCGAAGCCGGCATCCCGAACGCCGACGTGCGCATCCTCGCCACCGCCGGCCCGATTCCGAGCGACGTCATCGCCATGGCCGCGAGCCTCTCCGAGGAGACGGCCCAGCTCATCACCGACGCGCTGAAAGACCTCGGCGCGCCGATCAAGACACTCCTCAATGCCGACAGCTTCGAGCTGCCGCAAGATGGTCACTTCGACGCCCTCCGCGAGCTCGTGGCGACCGCGAAGCAACGCCTCCCGGCCTGAGCTCGCCGATCGAGGTGCCGGTCGTCAGCGTCTTTCTGGCTTGCCATAGCGCCGATCGGCGTCGTCCTCGGGTCTGCGAGCTTGTGACTTTCGGCTCGCGAGGTCCGCGCGTATCCTCCGCGCCATGGCGATGACTCTTCCGAAAGAGGCGTTCTTGGCGCTCGCTGCGCTGGGTTGGGCGGATGGCAGCATGCGAAAGGACGAGCGCGCAGGTCTCGCGCGCGCGGCGAAGGCTTGCGGCGTCGAGGGCGACGATCTGGCGGCTGTCGAAGCGGCGCTCACGAATCAGACGACACTCGCCGACTTCGTTCCCGGCGACATGACCGAGTGGCAGCGTCTGCTCACCTACGCGCTCGCTGTCTGGCTCACGCGTCTCGATGGGATCCAGAGCACCGACGAGCACGTGAGCCTCGCCGATCTCGCGAAGCGGCTCGATCTCCCCAAGCCCACCTGCGATCGGGCTTCTGCAGCCGCGCTCGACGTCGCCGTGCTCCCCGCAGGCGGACGGCCCGAGACCTTCGACTTCGTGAAGCTCGTCGAGCGTCTCAAGGAGAAGCTGCCGCAGTACGCCAAGTAGTCTCAACGCGAGGCCGACTGAATCACGCGGTACGCGGGTGTGAAGGCGAGCTTTCCATCTGCGTCGGTCACCCGCGCGCGCACGAACGTCTCTCCTCCGCGAAGCTCGTAGCGGGCCCCCATGGGGCCCGGCGTCACGCTGGAAAGGACGACACCGTCCTCTCCGATGAACTCGACCTTCGCGCCCTTCGAAGCCGGCCAAACCTGCAAGCTCTCGCCGCCGACCGTCAATCGGTCGAGCTCGGCTCCGTTCGACGCGTAGAGATCGCCGGAGCGTAGGCGATCGCAAATCACGTTCGGATCGGGCCGATCGGCGAAGACCTGCACCCACGCACGGCCGGGGCGAGCCGCCTTTTTCCCCGAGACCCGTGGGAGGAAGTCGTGCGCATCGTCGACCCCGGCGGGAGCGAGATCGAGACCATGTTCGATCGAGACTTCCCATAGGCGCTCGTGCGAAGGCCGGCCTTCTTTCCCGAGCGTCCACACGTAAGGATGGCCGCTCCACACCTCGATCAACGATGCCCCGCGCGTCTCGTTCACGTCGTCCGAGGTGAGCCCGAAGTCGAAGTTCGGGTGATTGATGAGCGCGATGCCGCCTTGCGCGCCGACCGCCGAAACGGCGTGATCGAGCGCGTGTCGAACCGTGTCGAAACCGCCGCCACCGATGGTCTCGGCGATGCAGAGCGCGTTCACGTGCACTTGCCTGCCTGCACCGCTCATCGTGATCTCTTCGCCTGCGAGGATTCTGAAATCGGTGCGTTCGAGGTGCTCGTAGCTCTTCGGGTCGACGCGCGTGTTGTGATCGGTCAACGCAACGAAGTTGTATCCGTGGTCTCGATACCATTCGTACACTTCTCGCGGAGCCACGTCTCCGTCGCTCACGTTCGAGTGGGTGTGGAGATTGCCCTTCTGGAACTCACTCGCGTCGACGCGCTTGTCGAAGCGCGCATGGAGGCTCACCGATGGCGATCTCGGCTCCTTCCGCTGTTGGTCCGCGACTTTGCCCATCGCGACGAGACCCAAGCACGACACCGCGAGCACGACGCTTAGCCCCGCGAGCACGCGAAGGGGACCCCGGACGCGGCTCCCGCTCCTCGGAGTGGCAGGTCTCTTCGGCGAACGCACCTCGAAAGGCTAGCGCCAGCGAGAAAGGCGGGCCAACCTCGCCCGCATGCGAGCCGCCGGCCTGCTCTTCTTCGCGCTCACGCTCTCTGCTTGCGGCCCCGATCATGAGAGGCCTCCGCCGCTCGCGTCGACCGAGGCGCGTCGTCCCCCCGCCGAGGCGGTCGCGACCGTCGCCGTCAGTGCGACGAGCAGCGCCCTGGCTTCTCTGCCCTCGGCGACCGCGGCACCGGCGCTAGCTCCACCCGATCCGTCGAGCGCGCCGCGCGCCATCGACATGCACTGCGACACCCCGTATCAGGTGCTCACCAAAGGTCGAAGCCTCGATCTACCGAGCGGTCACATCACCCCCGACACGCTGAAGCGCGGACACGTCGGCGGCGTCTTCTTCGCCATCTACATCTCGGACAAGCTCCACGACGGACATCCCGTGGTCGCCGATGCCGACGAGGTCTTCAAGACCGTCGATCAGATCGTCGCCCATCACACCGACATCTTGTGGCCCGCCACGCAGGGGCCCACCCCCGACGGCAAGGTTACCGCGTTCGTCTCGATCGAAGGCGGCGGAGCCTTCGCCGACGACATCAGCCAGATCGATCGCTTCATCGATCGAGGCGTGCGGCTCGTCGGGCCCGTCCACATGAAGAACGATCGTCTCTCGTCGTCGGCGACCGACAAACACAAGGGCGGGCTCACCGATCTCGGTAAGAAATTCTGCGAGCGCGTCTATGCGAAAGGCGCCCTCGTCGACGTCTCGCACATGAGCGACGAGGGATTTTGGGAGGTCGCCGAGATGGCGAAGCGCTTCGGCGCACCCATCGTCGCAACGCACTCCGACGCGCGGGCCGTCGCCAACCATCCGAGAAACCTCACCGACGAGCAGCTCCGAGCCATCGGCGCGAGCGACGGCGTGGTCGGCGTCAACTTCTACAACGGCTATCTGCGCGTCGGTGAAGAAGCCACGCTCGACGATGCAGTCAAGCAGGCCATGTACATGGTGCAGATCGCCGGGATCGATCACGTAGGCATCGGCTCGGACTTCGACGGCGGAACGCCAACTAAAGACCTCGCCGATGCCTCGTACTTCCCTGCGTTCGCTGCCGGACTCGTGAAAGCCGGCCTCTCGAAGCAAGACGTTCACAAGCTCTTCTCGGAGAACGTGAAGCGTGTGCTCCGCTGGAAGGCACCGAAGCCGACCACGAAGGAGCCGTGATCGTTCAGCGCGAAATGCGTCCCATCTTGCCGCCCCGGAAGTCGACGATCGCCTGACGAATTTCGTCGGCGGTGTTCATCACGAACGAGCGGCCGCGCCGAACAAGCCGTTCCGTGCCGGATCGAGCGATCGCGCGAAATTGATTCAGCTGCGACTTCGCCGACGTGTAGCGGTCGCTTTGAGGCTCGCCCACCGCGCGGCAGCGTCGGTCGGCACCGGATCGGCGCCCTCGAGATACGCAGCGAGAAAGCCGATCCCATCCACCCCCCAGAACAGCTCGCCGTCGGCATCGACCGTGGGGACGCCGAACACTCCTCGCTCGAGCGCGGACGCCGTCTCGACCCTCAGTCGCTCCTTCGCCGCCGGCTCGCCGGCTCTCGCGACGAGGTCCACTCCCGAGAGCCCGATCGAATCGGCGATGCGCTCGATATCGGCCGCGCTCTCCGAGCCGCCTCCTCCCGCCCAGGTCGCCATGAACACGGCGGTGATGAAGCGCTTTCTGTCGGGCTCGTCGAGCGGAAGCCCGGCCACGCGCAACGCGATGAGGGGATTGAACGGATGCGACGGCGGGGGCGAAAGCGGAGGGAGGCCGGCCTGGTGGGCTTTGCGACACGCATCTTTGAAGGTGTAGAGGCGCTTGGAAGGGATCTCGGCGGGGCCTTTCTGACCATTTTCATCGAGGAGGGCTGCGAAGAGCACCGGAACCGGGACGATCTCCCGACCGTGCTCGCTCGCGATCCGGGTCGCGAGAGCCCAACCGATGTGCGCGTACGGCGAGATGAAATCGAACAAGAACCTGAGAGCTGGCTTCGTCACGTCTCGACCTCACGATCGGGCTACGCCATTCCGAGCTATTTCTTCGAGCCTTCGACCACACCGATCGCGGCCTCTAACTCGGCCTTCTGCACGAAGCCGAGGTGGCGGTAGCGCTCGCGCCCCTCCTTGTCGAGGATGACGATGCTCGGAACCTGGCCGAGCCCCGTGAAAGGACCCTCGCCTCGAATGGTGGCTTCGTCGGCCATGCAGAGCGGGTAGGGCAGCTTGAGCGCGCTCGCGAACGCGTCGGCAAGCGGCTTGTTCTCGGCCGACTCGAGCACCAAGGCGAAGACGTTCAGCCGGGGCGTGTGCTGGTGCTCGATCTCGGACAGAAAGCGCGTCTGCGCCTGCGATGCGACGTCGTAGGTCGCGATGAAGGCCACGACTGTCACGCGGCCGTGAACGGAGGTCGTCGAGACCTCTTTGCCTTGGAGATCGGAGAACGAGAAGTCGACGCGCTTGGCCGTGTCGGGCGGGTTGCTCGTGACCATCGGAAGCGGTTTGGGCGCGCCCGTGGCTGCTTGGCCACCACAACCCAAGACGAGCGCGAGCGCGAGCGCGGCCGCGTCACGCACCTGTTTCGCTCTCGAGGCGCGCGTCGAACAGATCGGCGAACAGGGCGATGGTGCCGGGGATCTCGTCGCCGCGGCGGCGTTGCGCGAGGATCGCGAGCGCGAGCTCTTCGATGACGAGCTTGAGGGGCGTCGTCTCGAGCGCGACACCGTCGATTTTCACGCCGACATTCGGCGCGTCGGCGGCGCCACGGAGCGGGTCGTATTTGACCCAGTCGAAGCCGGTGTGCGGCGAGTAGCGACACGAGAGAACTTGCACGAAGTCCATGTAGAGAGGCGCCACGAGAATCGCGATGCGCGATCGGTCGGCGTGGATGCCTCGCATGGCTCGCGTCGTGCGACGCGACACCGGCGTCATCTCGTCGGACATCGCCTCACGGATCCGCCCGAGGCGGTCCGAGTCGGTCTCGACCGAGAGCAACGGGGCATAGAGGGCAACGCGCGGGACGCCGAGCTTGGGTCCGTCTTCTTCGAGCGCGTCCAGCCACGCGTCACGTCCGTCGGGGGCGAGCTCGCCATAGACGTGAGCCGCTGCGAGCGCGGCTTCGGCGTCGGTCGCCAGCGCGCTGAGCCATTGGCGCCACGCGGCGAGAATGCGCGGCTCGACTCCGACAGGGGCGTCGACGGCCCCGTCTTCCGGGTCTTTCGATGAGTCGCTCACGAGGACTTCAGGCTCCGTCCGAACGACCGTGGAGGGAGAGCTCGCTCTCTTTCGAGACGCTCTTCAAAGTGATCTCGAAGGAGCCGACTTCGATGTCGAGGTCGGCGAGAATTTCTCCCAGTGCAACGACGCGTGACTGCGGTGCCACGAGCGAGAGCTCCCCGCCAGACTCGGCGAACACGGCGGCCACCCCTTCGCTCGCTTCGAGGACGCCCTTCACGAAGACGACGTCGCGCGCCGGAACCACGACGCGGTGAACAATCATTCCGACGCTCGCCTGCTCGATCGAAATGTGATCCCGCACGCGTCGAAAGGTCGCGGCCACTCGCAGCTCTTTGCGTGTCGGCACCTTGGGTGCTGGCTGGCTCGCGTGACGCTCGCTCGCGTAACGCTCGCTTGCGTGAAGCAGCGAGGGCCCTACGTCCGTCGTCATCTCGTTCTCGCCCGCCGCGCTCCGCATGAGCCTCCTAACTAAGCACCGCTTCGAGCGGAGATCCAGAGCACAAGCGTGAGATCGCTCCCAGGTTTGAATGGGCCGTGTTCGAGGCTCGATCGCTGCATTTGCACCATCTCGGACGTGAAAGGTTTCGAGACGTGCGGTAGGCCTCGCGCGACTCGCCGAAAGAGAGCAGAGTCACTACATTGGGTCGCCGAATGACGGACGAGAAGCTCCCGAAAGTTCCGCTCGCGTTGCCGGGCGTCGTGGTCGAAAAAACCGTGCCCGAGGCAGACGGTTTCGTCGTCCCGATGGGCTCGCCCGACGATCGAGAAAGCGACGACCTCCGCATTCCCGACCTCGATGAGTTGCCCGACGAGCTCCCCGACGAGCTCCCCGACGAGCTCCCCCCCGCGGCTCACGACGCCAGGAAACCAGGAGCTTCCCACACGCCCGAGCGGCCCGATGGCCCCGCGGGGGAGCCTGACGATCTCCACGCAGGCGATTGGGATGACGAGCTCCCTTCCGCGAGCCCTGGGCGCTCGGGCTTCGACGCGAGCGTCGCCAACGATCTCGTGCTCGATCCGTTCCTCGGCTTCGACGACGAGCGTGGTCTCCAGCACGGAGATACGCGCGGATTCGACCAGCACGACGTAGGCGACACCGACGACGTCAGCCATTTCGAAGGGGTGATCTACGACGGAGCCGAAGTCCCCCTCGTGACCGGTGACTTCGGGATCGACGACGATCCCCGGCCGCGCACCGACGATGGCGGCGTCGAAGGAACGAGCGAAGACATTTCTGCCGAGGTCAACGAAGCCGATCTACCCGAGCTCGATCAAGACGACGGAGGAGCATTCGAGCTCGATGATCTGATGCGAGAGCTCCGCGCCGGCGGCCTCGGCCACGAGAGCGAAGGCGACGGATGGGTCGTCTACGAAGGGTGGGGGGCTCGCGTACCTTGCTTCGCGATCGCCGCCGACGCCGGACGAATTCTCGCGGGTGGCGACCAACTGCTCGTCATCGATGCCGGCTTCGAGGTCGCTCGCGCAAGAGCTCTGCCGCGCCGAGCGACGGCGGTCGCCGCTTCTCCCGACGGCGCGGTGGTGGGAACGGTACGAGGCGTGCTCCTCGCGACCGCGCTCGGTCAGCCAGTCACTCTTGGGTCTCCGACTCCCGCAATGGCGTTGCTCGATACCGATGCTCCGGTGCGTGCGCTCGCGGCCTTCGCGGGCAGGACCTGGGCCTTGATCGGCGAAGAGCTCTGGCAGATCGGATCGCCACCCGCAGAACCCATCCGTGCTCGATCGGGCGTTTTGGCGATCGCGACCGCGCGCGACTCGCTCGTGATCCTGTCGGCCAGCGGTGCAATCGAGCGCTATCGCGGTGACGACGGCGATTGGGAGCCCATCGTTCTTCCGAGCGACGCGCGCGCCATGCTCGCCCTGTCAGACCCGAAGGCGATCTCGGTCTGCGCGAGAGGGCAAACCCTGGCGCTCTCGAGCCCGAGCGGCATCTTCATCTCTCGAGAGGGTGGTGCGAAGACTGCCGCCATCGAGCTCGAGCACGTCGTGGCCATCGCGTTCGGTGGGCCTCTGGCCGATCCGACGCTCGTCGTCGCCACGGGCGTCGCCGACGCGCTGGTCATGGTCTCGGTCGATCAACGCAATCGGACGCGCATCGAAGGAAGGCTCGATGTGGGCTCTCTCTCCGACGCGTCGACCAGCGGCGCGACAGCCGATCTTTCGATGATTTGGGACGAGACGCGTGAGGCCCTCTTCTTGGCGACCCCCGCTGGCCTCTTCGCGGCGGGTCCGCGACGAACCCACTGAAGCCTTTGCGTGAGGAGCGTCGTCCGACCTGTTCTCGTCGCTGGCGTTCTCCGTCCCGCGTTCGACGAGGTCCGGCTCAGGTCTTCACGAACGCGGCGTGAAGGGTGCGCTGAGCGATGTCGGCCTTGTCGGCCCTCACGACAGCCGTCACTCGGAGCGGTCCAGCCGTGACGCCGAGAGGCTCGATGTCGGAGCCTGACAGCGCGCGCAAGAAGCTCGCGAGAGGACCCGCGTCGTTCGCAAAACCGTCGCCGACGACACTTACCGCCACCACACCCTTCGCGATCGTCGCATGCTTGCCGAGCCCCTGCTCGAGCTTGGCGGTCGCCGGCTCTGGCGTCGGCACGTTGAGAAGCGGAACGATGAAGCTGGCTCCCGCTCTGCCGACCGATAGGTCTTTGTACGCGAGGCCCGCGCTCACGAGCTCTTCGGCCACGCGCGCGACGCTCGCTCCCGGTACTTCGACGAAGAGGATCTTCGGCTCGCACACCACCGCTCGTGCGGTCGTTCGGTCGAGCGACGACGACGGATGAACCACCGTCTCGCGACCTCGATCGAACGTCGACCGCGCATAGATGGTGATTCCTTTGCGACGCGCCCACTCGACCGCCTGAGCACAGACGACCTTCGCGCCGCACTCGGCCATCTCCTGGAGGAGCGCGTGGTCGAGGTGCGCGAGATGCACCGCGTCGGGCACCACGCGCGGGTCGGCGGAATAGACACCGTCGACATCGCTGTAGATCTCGCATCGATCGGCTTCGAGGGCCGCAGCGAGCGCGACCGCGGTCGTGTCGGAGCCGCCGCGGCCGAGCGTCGTGATCTCGCGTCGATAGCTCATCCCTTGGTAGCCTGCGACGATGACGATCTTGCCGCGCGCGAGCTCGTCTTCGATTCGATGCGGCCGAACCTCGATGATGCGCGCGTCGAAGTGGCGGTCGTTGGTGAGGATGCCCGATTGCGATCCCGTGAAGCTGATGGCCGCAGAACCACGCGCCTGAATGGCGATCGATAGAAGCGACATGCTCACGCGCTCGCCGGTCGACACCAGCATGTCGAGCTCCCGTCGCGCAGGCTCCGCTCGTTTGCCCTCGATGTCGGACGCGCTGTGCGCGAGAGCGATGAGCCCGTCGGTCGTCTTTCCCATCGCGCTCACGACGACGACCACATGGAAGCCTTCGCGCTCGGTTCGCACCACGAGGTCGGCGACGCGGCCGATCTTTTCGACGTCGGCGACAGAAGAACCGCCGAACTTCTGCACCACGATGGGGCGCCTCGCTGCGCTCGCCTGGGTGTCGATCTCACTCACGCGTGGCCTCCTCGACTCGTCGAATGACGACGCCGCGCGATCTCGACCAGGCTCACTTTTGCCGGTCACCACGAACGACGACCCTACGGCGCTAGCACGTCGAAAGCCTGCGGGCCAAACACTCGAGCAGAAGGGAACGGGCTCGCGCGGCCCACGAGGTCACTCTTCGGCGTCGCGCATCAGCTCGTAGATCTCGGCCTCGCTGGCGCGTCCCTCGTCGCGCGCTGCGCGCGCCAGTCGATCGAGGACATCGCGTCGCATCGGAACGAGATCGGCTCGCGCCGCGTCATCGCCTTCTTCGATGCGTGCCGAGAGCAACGCCAAGAGCTCGAGGTCTCTTCCGAGAGCGGTCAGCAAGCGTGCGAGCAAGAGAGCGATCGCGTGATCGTTCGGGTTCGCCCGGAGCTTCGCGGTGAGCTCTTCGAGCTGACTCTCGTCGGGCTCGTCGCCATCGATCGACGCCGCGTCTGCGACGTTCGCGACTTCGAACGAGACCTTCGACCCCATTTCCCTGGGGTCCGGGGCCGAGTCGAACACTGCGACCGAAGGCGGGCGTACCGGCACCGGAGCTCTCGGTGCGACTGCTTCGTCGTCGCTCGGTACCGACGCGAGGAGGCGGCTCACGCGACGGAGGTCGGTCGCGATTTCCCCGTCCCTCGGGGTGAGGCGTAGTCCGAGCGCGAGATCGCGGTGAGCCGCGTGCAGGTCCCCGATTTCGCGCTCGTCGATCCCAGCCGCTTCGAGGAGCCATCGCGAGATCAGCCCCCGATCGCTCGTGAGACCTGAATGGATCTCCGCCGCTTCACGCAATCGGCCGAGCGCACGCGCTGCGCCAGTGAGATCACCCAGCTCGGCCCGCCAGCGTCCCTCCATGAGACGCGCTTCGAAGGTCTCGGGCGACTGTTGCGGAACGCGCGCTACTCGCGCGATCGCCGCC
Organism: Polyangiaceae bacterium; assembly: GCA_043755175.1. GTDB lineage: Bacteria > Myxococcota_A > Polyangia > Polyangiales > Polyangiaceae > CAYYKK01. The sequence continues at coordinate 19,329 of JAYUUB010000020.1, forward strand.
GGTAGGTCGCGCGCGTGCTCGGCGAGCGAACGAGCGAGCTCGAGCTCGCAGCTCGGCGACGGCGTCCCTTTTCGCTCCGCGAGCGCCGCCGCGCGCGCGAAGAGGTCGAGCGCTCGGGCGGCTCTCCCCATGTCGCGGAGCGCGCGCGCGAGCCCGAGCACGGCCTCGGGGCTCGAAGGGCTGTAGCGCAGCGCTCGCTCGAATCGCGTGGCCGCTTCGCTCGTGTAGCCGCGGTCTGCGAACAATCGGCCAGCGCGGAGCGCTGCTGCGTGTCGTGAAGATGCCCCTTGTGTCGCCGCTTCGATGTGCTCGGCGTCGCCGACGGCACCGCGGACCTCGCCCGTCGCGAGCCGAGCCGCAAGGCGTTCCCAGCGGGCGTCGATGTTGCCCGGAGACCGCACGAGCGCCGCGTCGAGCGCGGCGATCAGAAGTGACCGATCAGTCGACGCTCTGGCCGCGGCGATCCACGTGAGCGCAGCAAGCGGCCCATAGGGCTCGTCGGTCGCAGCGCGCGCAAAGGCCGCGTACGCCGCCTCGGAGTCACCGACCGCGAGCAAGAGCTCACCGCCAATCGTTCCGGCTTCGATCGCCGACATCGCTTCGACCACGGTTCCGAGCGCGGCTTCGGCGCGGTCGCCGAGGGTGATGTCGACCGCCGCGAGTCGCAGTGAAATGTCGGGGTGTCTCGGTGCGCGCTCCAATGCCGCGAGGTATCCAGCGCGCGCACCCTCGAGGTCACCGCCCACCGCGAGATCGTCGCAGTCGCCTACCAAGTCGGAGAGCTCGAGCCCTCGGAGCACGCGACGATCGAGCGCGGGCGGCGGTGCTCCTTCGCGAGCGGAAATCGTGATGATGCTGCGCGCCTCCGGCTTCGAAATCTCCATCTCGACGCCACGCACCTGGGGAGCACGCGCCCCTGCTTCGGGAAACACGCGTCGAGCCACTTCGCCGGCGGCGTTCTCGATCACGAACATGTCCCCGCGCCGCACGGCCACCGATTTCAAGAGACTCGTGAGTGCACGCAGCGCAACGACGAAAGCCGGCGCACCGAGGCCGATTCCCCGCGGTGCCTCGAGGATGATTCGCAGGTCTTGACCCATCGGCGCGAGCAGAACCTCGAACGCTATCGCGCTCGCCCCCGAAGCGATCCCGACGAGCGCACCGCTCGCGCTGGGCGCTACCACCATCTCGGGGGTGCCGGACCCGATCAAGCCTCGAAGCTTCGGGGCGAAGTGGCGCGCGAGGGTCTCGGTCTTCGCGTAGACGGTGGCGCTCGCGAACGTCCCGCGGCGATGACGAAACTTGGTGACTCCGCCGGTGAGATCGACCGGAAAGCGCACGTCCGGCAGCAAAACCGAGAGCGCTCCGACAGCAATCGGTCCGAG
>JAYUUB010000021.1:0-20647 GCA_043755175.1 Polyangiaceae bacterium
CCGGGGAGAATCGCACGATTTGTCAGGTTGCCGTAGCGGTCGCGGCGCGCGAAAAGAGAGCCATGGAGAAGCGCCTCATCGAGCTCGAGATTCGCTACACGCATCAGGAGAGTCTGCTCCAAGAGCTGTCGGCCGTGCTCTTCGACCAGCAGAAGACGATCGTCGGGCTCGAGACGAGGGTCCGGGAGCTCGAGGCTCGCGCCACCGAGTCTGGCGAAGAGGGAGCCGAGCCCATCCCGAACGATCCGCCGCCTCACTATTGAGGGGGCGCCGGGGCTGACGACGACGTCGTCGACGCTCCCGAAATGTCATGGGTCACACGAGCGCTAGTGCCGGGAGGCTTCGTCGTCTTCTTCTTGGGGAGGTTCGCGTCTTCGCAGCAGCGAAAGCCGGTCGAGTAGTCGTGGTAGGCCGGCTCGTGTGCGACGGTGATGAAGAAGCAGCCGGGACCGTGCTCGCTGGTCGTCGAGTAGAAGCCGCCCATGAAGACGCCGTTGCCTTCGCGCCATGGTTGCTTGCGGCGCTCGACGTTCTCTTCGTCGAGCTTGTCCATGAGGTCTTGGGTGACCGTGTCGCTCACCCACTCGTGGAGGTTTCCGATCATGTCGGAGACGCCCAGCTCGGTCGTGCAGCCAGCGTATCCGCCGCTCTTGGCCAGAAACCCGGCGGTCTTGTTGAGGTCGGGGCTGTTGAAGTGCTCGTCGTATTTCATGCCTCCGACCGGGTGCGGAAACATCTGGCTGAGGAGGTGAATCTTGCCCGCGTTGCATTTGTCGTGAACGCCGCGCTCGCCGTACGGATACGTCTGAAAGCCTTTCCCGCGGCACGCATGCTGCCATTCGCCTTTGGTGCAAAGGCGTTTGCCGGAGGCCTGGCACGCCGCTTTCGACTCCACGCGACTGATGTAACCCTGTGGAAACTGGTCCGGTGCCGAGACGGCACGGAAGAGCGCGTCTTTGGACGGGCGCTCGTAATAGGGGTGGGCCGACCAAGTGCCGTCGGCACTCGACTGCTCGAGAGCGTCTTCGAATTGGTCGATGCAATAGCGACCGATGAGCGCCATGTGAGGACGGCAGACCGGGTTCTCGTCGACCGCGTCGGCGTCGCTCGGTGTTCCTCCATCGCTCGGGACGAGCGGCGGCGGCCCTGCGTCCTCCTCGAGAGGGTGGGGGGCGCTAGCGATCACCGCCGAGCCTGTTGGCGCGCCTTCGAGGGCCGGGGCAGACCAGGTCGGCGCCGGTGCCGCGCTCGCGCTGCTCGTCGCACGGGCGAGGCTCGTCGCGCGTCCGGTGTCGCTGACCGCGCACGACGCCGCGAAAAGGCTCGCGACGAGAGCGAGTGACGATCCCGTTGGCCTCGAAGCGAAGTTGATCATGTGGCTTGGGCGAAGGGAGCGAAGGTGCGCGCGTCGACCGGCGTTCCGCGGTGGCCCTCTGGAGAAAGAAAACGCTCCGGATCCGACAGCATTCCAGCCAGCGTGCGGTCGGCGGTCGCGACGATGGTTTCGCCAGGGACGGGGCTCGTCTCGACGATGACACTGAAGCCGAGGACGCGCGACGGACCGCGCGCCAGCTCTTCGTAGATGGCGTGACCGAACACGAGCCCGGTGAACGAGCTGCGAATCGCGTCGAGGCCGTCGCCGGTGCGCGCCTCGAGAGCCGCTTCGATGGCGCCTCGTGCGTGAGGCTCGCAAACGAGAAGCACGCCTCCTTCGTCGATCATCGCGATCGTGTCTTGCTCGCGCGTTCGCTTCGGCGGAAGCTCAGTCGCGCCCGGCTCGAGCCCCGAAGTGATCAGGCGATGCTGTCGCGCGTGCAAGGTTCGCTTCGCGCGTGGAAAGACGCCCCAAACGAGGGCGTTCCAGAGATCGTGCGCGCTCCGCGATCGCGTAGGCACCTCACCGCGCAAGGCGATGGAACCGTCGTAGAGCTCGCGCGGATCGACCGGCTTGGGAACGCGGTTTTGGCCGCGGAGACGTCGACCCTTCGGCTTGGCTTCGAAAAAACGGACACCGGCGCGCGGGCCGACGATGCGATCGATGTCGGTGACCGACGGAAAGTGCGCGATCGATCGGAGCTCCGAAAGGCATGGCTCGAGCGTCTCGGCGATCGCGCACGCTGCTCTGTCGGGGATCGGGTTCACGCCCCCCCCACGATCTCGGTGCCGATGCCCAGGTCGGTGAAGATCTCGAGGAGCACGGCGTGCTCTGTGCGGCCGTCGATGACGTGCACCTTCTTCACCCCGCCGTCGATCGCGTCGAGCGCGCAACGAACCTTCGGGATCATTCCGCCGCCGATGATCCCTTCGTCGACCAGGCGCTTCGCCTCGGCGTGGTCGAGCGACGCGATGAGCTCCCCGCCGCGTCCGCGCACGCCTTCGATGTCGGTCATGAGGACGAGCTTCTCGGCACCGAGCGCGGCTGCGACCTGGCTCGCGACGAAGTCGGCGTTCACGTTGAGCGACGCGCCGTGCTCGTCGACCGCAATGGGCGCGATGACGGGGATGAAGCCGCCTCCGACGAGATGATCGATGAGCTCGCGACGGACCTTCACGATCTCGCCGACGCGCCCCGGATCGACGAGGCTGCCCTTTTTCGTGCGCATCTCGGCGACCTTCTTCGCGCGGATGAAGCCGTCGTCTTTCCCGCTGAGTCCGACCGCGCGGCCGCCGTGGCCGACGATGAGTGAGACGATCTCCTGGTTGAGCTTTCCGCCGAGGACCATCTCGACGACGGCCATCGTCTTGTCGTCGGTGACGCGAAGCCCGTCGATGCGCTCGGAGACGACACCCATCTCGGCGAGGGTCTGATCGATTTGAGGTCCACCGCCGTGAACTACGACCGGGTTCAGCCCGACGTACTTGAGGAGCGCGACGTCGCGGGCAAACCCGTCGCGAAGCTTCTCTTCGACCATCGCGTGGCCGCCGTACTTGATGACGAACGTTCGACCGTGGAAGCGGCGGATGTACGGCAGCGCCTCGTGGAGGATCCCGGCTTTTTCGATGAGCTCTTTCATGCGCGTCTCGGAGCCCCTCTACCGCAATCTCGGCGACGAGCCACCGATCGATTTGCGCTCGTCGGCGCTCCCTCGCTGCAGCTCCAGAGCACCCCTAGACCCCCAACGGTCGGGCCGCTATACGCCGGCTCGCATGCTGGTCGTAGCGCTTCTCGGGCTCGCCTTCGGCTTTCTCGGATCAGTTCCGATTGCCGGGCCCATCTCTGCGCTCGTGCTCCAGCGCGGCCTCGAACATCGGTACGCCAACGCGGCGCTCATCGGCATCGGAGGGGCGCTCGCCGAGGGGGTCTACGCGTTCTTGGCGTTCTTCGGGTTCTCGAAATATCTGGCGCCCTATCCGTGGATCGAGCCGGTCTCACGGGCCGTCGCGGCAGCGATCCTCATCGGTCTCGGAATCTCGTTCATGCGCTACAAAGGCGCTCGGTCGGCAGCCGACAAGCCCGCCGCGTCGATGCCGCAGAGCTTCTTTCTCGGGCTGACCGTGACGCTCCTCAACCCGACGCTCATCGCGACCTGGACCGCGACGACGACGGCCGTGCACTCGACGAACCTCGTCGTGATGACCCCCGACGACGCGCTTCCATTCGCCGTGGGGGCGACGCTCGGCATCGGGAGCTGGTTCTCGCTCTTCGTGCTGATCATGAAGCGCTACAAGGAGCGCTTTCACCCCGAGACGCTCGAGAAGATCATCCGCGTCATCGGCGTCTTCATTCTCGGGCTCGGTCTCTGGTTCGGCTGGCGCTTCGTCAACTACCTGATCCACGGTCGCTGAGCGCGTTCGCGACGCGCGAGCGATCGCTCACTTGGGCGGAACGATGGGAGCGCAGGTCGACACGCCAGCCCCGACGATCGTGAGGCCGCTGTCTTCGAGGACGCGTGTCGTGGTTCCATTACTGGGGCTGTAACGATCGACGTGCGAGTGCGGAGCGTCGGGGTTCGTGAAGAGCCAGAAGTCGCCTCCCCAGAACGCGAAGGCCCAAGCGCCACCGATGTGAATCTTGTCGAGCGGCCTCTTGGAAATCACGTTCGAGTTGTTCTTGTCGATCTCGGCGACCTGAACCGGATTCGAGAGAAAGAATCCGAACAAGCGCGCTTCACCGGTTCCGGTCATCTCGGCGGGGCCGTTGATCTTGTCGTAGTAGCCCACACGATCGATCTCGAACGTCGAGAGATCGAGCGTGCCGATCCCATCGCCTCCGTAGGCGCCGAGAAACAGGTGCTCGCTCTGCGATCCCGGGGCGTCGCTGACGAAGCCCATTCCGAACAGATCGAACCCGGTGAGCTGCTGCGATTTGTAGTCGGTCTTTTTGCAGTTCTGCGGGTCTTTCACGTCCATGTGAAAGAGCGAGCCGTCGCTGTAGAGGAGCCAAGCGAAGCCCAACCGGTCGACCGCCATCGAGAAAGGCGTAGGAGGGGGGACCGCTGGTCCGCCCACGACCGGGCAGTTTACGAGGCCGATTTGATTGAACGTCAACGTCGCCGGATCGAAGCTCGCGAGCTCGCGACCGCTCCCGAGGACGTACACGAGCCGCGCATCGGCGGCGCAGCCGTCGGGCCCGACGCCGGTGCCGCTCGACAAGAACCCGGTCGCTGTCGTGGCCGCGCTCGCCGCTCCGCCCGTGCCGTCGCTGCCGGTGCTCCCGTCACCGCACGCGGCACCGACGACGCTCGAAGCGAAGAAGAGCCAAGACGCTCTCGTGAGCCGCATGGTCGTAGTATAGGCGCGACGTCGCCGCCTCGTCAGCCGTCGTCGCTCGGGGCGAGGCCGCTCTCAGCTCGCGTCGGATCGACCTCACGGACGCGTTTGGCGATGATCGACTCGAGCACGCTGAGGTCGAACGGCTTCTCGAGTCGCGCGTTCGGTACTTCTTGGAGAAACTTTCGCGCCTTGTCGGTGAACGCGCCGCCTGTGAGGAATACGAAGCGCGTCGCCAGCTCGGGCTTCTTGCGCGTGATCGTCTCGAAGATGTCGGGGCCCGAGACGTCGGGGAGAAACATGTCGCACAAGACCGCGTCGTAAGTGTTCGCTTCGAGCTTCGCGAGCGCAGCGCGACCGGTGATGGCGGTGTCGACGTCGTGGCTGGGAGAGAGCGCGATGCGGATCGTCGCGGCGAGGCGCTCCTCGTCGTCGATCACCAACACGCGTCCTCGCCGGGGTTGGATGGTCTTGTTCATCATGGTTCGGCCACTGTTCTCGACGGGCTTCTCGGCGTCGCTGCGCGCCGCGCGCGCTCGTTCACCGGCAGTCTCGGGCAAGAGGACCACGGTGCGCGTTCCTCGCTGAGTCTCTGGCGTCGCGCCTCCACCGGGCTCGTGAAAGATCTCTCCGCCGAGACCCGTCACGATGCCGTGGCAGATGGCGAGCCCCAGACCCATGCCCGTCGGTTTGTTCGTCCAGAAGGGCTCGCACACGATTCCGGTGTCGCTCGGCGGAATGCCTCGACCGGTGTCTTCGATCTCAGCACAAATGCGTCCGTCGGCGAGCCGCTTGGTCGCGACCACCACGCGGTTGTTCTCTTTGTCACCCTCTTCGATCGACTCGACGCTGTTCATCAAGAGATTCACGAAGAGCTGCACGAGCCGGTGATCGTTCGCCCAAACAGCGGGGACGGGCTCGTAGTGTCGCTCGAGGCGCGCACGCCTCCGTAGCTGCGGCCGGACGAGCTTCAGAGCGGACTCGATCGCCGCCTCGATGTCGACCGCCGTGCAGCGCTCGTCGTCGGCGCGTGCGAACGTCTTCAGATCGCGGGCGATGCTGCTGACGCGCATCGCTCCCTCGCGCGCGCTGTCGATCGACGCCTTGAGCTCGGCGAGCTTGCGCGCGTCGAGCGGTTGCTCGAGCAGGCGGTTCGCGACGTCGAGGCTCTCGAGCGCGAAGGCGAGGGGGTTTTGAATCTCGTGGACCATGCCGGCGACAAGCGTTCCGAGCGAAGCCATGCGCTCGGCGCGGGCCACCATGCGTTCGGCGCGCCGATATTCGGTGCCGTCTTGAATCAGACCGACGCCGCCCGCGACCTTGGCGTCTCGCGTGAAGATGGGCGCGAACGCGACGCTGACCGGGGTGGTCTTCTGACCCGTCGACGAGTGGTAGTCGCCTCGGTAGCTGGCCTGGCGCCCCAAGAGCGCCTCTTCGATGCATCGCACGAGCTCGACGTTCGGCAGTGTGCGCGTGTCGAGACCGACGAGCTGCCGCTTCGTCGATCCGATGATCGAGACGAAGAAGTCGTTGCATGCCGTGATGACGCCGCGACCATCGAAGTGATAAATTCCGATCGGAGCGTTCTCGAAGACAATCGGGTGGACGCGGTCGATGTCGGTCGCGTCGACGCTCGCTTCGTCGAAGAAGCGGATCGACTCTTCGACGCTCTGCATCGACACGACGACGCTCGTCGCGCCGCGCGCCGTTCGCACGCCCAAAAACAGCCAAGCGACTTCGATTTCGACCCCGCTCTTGTGAAGAATCGGGGCGACGCATCGGACCGCGTCGCGGGTGCCGATGTCGGCGGCGTCGGCGCGGGCGAGCTCTGCGACGTAGTCACCGAGAGAGACGGAGTCACCGTTCGGGACCCGCGCAAGCGCGTGCGACGGCATCAACGCGTCGAGCCGTCGACCCACCAGCTCCGAGGGTGCGTGGCCCGTGAGGCGCGCGACGGCGTCGTTGCAGAGCTCGATCTGCAGCGCCTCGCCCAACGTGAATACCCCATCGGGGAACCTGTCCATGAGGACGTTCCAATCGACCAAGCCAATGCCCCCCTAACCCCAGCTGGAGGCTACATGAAAAGCACCGAAGGCGCCCTCAATCCCTCGAGCAGCCGTCTCAGGTGCGAGGCGGCCGAGCGAAACGTCGCCAGGCTTCGGGCAGCGGTCCACCCAAGAGCCGCTCGGCGCCGTGGGTATCGAGCAACGCGAACGTGAAGTCGCCGGCGAAGGCGACCGCGTCGGATTGCGACAGCACGACGGCGACCTTCACGATGCGCGCCGAAGCGTGGGTCACCGTCCCGCGTCCGAAGACGGGTAGACCGATCCGTACCGGGCGATGCAGCTTGCAGCTCACCGCGGCCGTGAACCCGAAGCGCTCTTTGAGACCGATGACCGTCCATGCCCCGAGCTCGTCGGCGAGGGTCATCACGAGACCGCCGTGCATCACGCCGGGCGGCCCTTGGTAGACGTCGCCAGGCACGAGCTCCGTCTCGATCGCTCGCTCACCGTCGGGCGCGGTGACGCGTGAGCAGTGAAGATGAAAGCCGATCGGATGCTCGGGGCTGCATCCGAAGCAGGGGGACTGGGCGCCGAAATACTCCTCGGGATCGAGGGCTTCGCGGAGCGGTTCGACGTTCATTCCGTCACTCATCGGCGGGGCGATCTCGTATCTCGAAAGGCCTGGATCAGAGGGCGATTTTCTTCCAACCGCCCAAGCGGAACTTCACGGCCATGACGATGGCGAGCAGCACCACGTAGGCGACGGCGGCCATCCACTGACCGACGAGGCCGAGGTTCAGGGTGATGCCGAGCAAGTAGGCGAGGGGCACCAGGATGCCGAAGTGCAGGAGCAGCTCGACGACCATGACGAAGCGCGTGTTGCCGGCGCCGAAGAGCGCTTGCGTCAGGATCATGCCGACCGCGATGCCGGGTGTGCAGATGCCCATCACGCGCATCGGGATGAGGCCGGCCGCGACCACGTCGGAATCGTGGGAGACGAAGTGCAGAATGGGGTTCGCGAAGACGGCTTGAGCGACGCCGACGACGCCGAAGATCACGAGCGCGAGGCGCACGCTCGTCCAACCGAAGCGTTCGGCCTTGGTCGGATCTTTTTCACCGAGCGACTGCGAGACGAGCGTGGCGGTCGCGGTGCCGAAGGCGAGGCAGGCCGTGATCGTCAGCTTGAGGACGCCGATGATGACGGTCGTCGCAGCGCTGTTGATGGGCTTGGTGAGGTCGCTGGCGAGCGGATGAAGCTTGTCGAGTCGGCTCGCGATCCCGACGAAGAGCGCGAAACCCGTCATGACGGCGATGGTCGCGATGGCGCTCGGTACCGAGAGTCGCAAGATCTGACCGAGCAGCTTCTTCGAGAGCTTGCTGAGGTCGAAGGGTTTGAATCGCTTTCGATACGACGCGCTCACGGCGTACGCGACCATGACGCCGAGGCCGATCCAGGTCGACAGAACGGCGCCGAGCCCGGCGCCTGCCATGCCCATGGGTTTGAGCCCCAGCGTCTCGTTGCCGAAGATGAACAAGAGACACGCGCCGATGTTGATGACGTTCATCACCACGGCCGACACGAGGTGCACGTGCGTCTTGCCGAGCCCGTCGAAGAACGACTTGAACGCGCTCGTCGCGGCCATGCTCGTGATGCCGAGCAGGCGGAAGTTCATGTAGCCGTTGGCGGTCTGGCGCGCGCCGTCGACCTTGATGAGCTGACCGAGAATGGGATCACGGAGCAAGAAGCCGAGGATGGTGAACGCGACGCCAGCGACGAGAGAGAACGCGAACGCGTTGAGCATGACCGCGCCGGCTTCTTCGTCTTTCTTTTCGGCGAAGCGGCGCGCGACGAGCGCTTGCGTGCCGACCGAGATGGCCGAGAGCGAGCCGCCGAAGAGCCACAGCACGATGAGGCACGGCATGAGCGCCGCTTGGGCGTTCGCCGACTCGGGAGCGCCGAGGCGCCCGAAGAACACGATGTCGATCTCGTTGACGAGACTCTGCGACATCATCGCGCCCACCGTAGGCAGCGCGAGCTTCAGGATCGTTTGGTACGGGGGTCCCGAAGTGACGAGGTTGCCCAACGGGGCGGCTCCGAGATCGGCCATGGAGGGCTGGTATTAGTCACCCAGAGACACGAAGCAAAGAAACTCGGTCGAGCGAAGCTCCACCCGGTGGCAGCGAGCGCCGCGAACCTCTATCGACGCGGGAAATCACTCGCCCAGAGCGGCGCGAAGATCAGAAAAGCAAGAGCAGTCTCAGAACTTCGGCACTGGCGGCGGGCCGGGGACTTCGCTCATCGTCCCGCCCTGACGCGGCGTTCGGCCCTCGATGACCGCGCCGTCGGCCGTCATGCCGATGCAGAGGCCGACGTCGAGAAAGAGCGACACGATCGGCGTCTCGATCGAATCGTTCGCGAACACCGAGTCCCAGCCATGATCGTCGGTGCGGAGGTAGACCTTGCCCGCGGTGCCGGCCCACGGTCGACCCGTGGGATCGAACGTCACGGCGCTCAAGAACGGATTGCCCGGGACCGTCTCGAAGAAGTGCTTGTCCGAGTCTTCTTGGAGCACCGCGCCTTGGGTTCCGACCGCGTAACCGAGGGCCTTGCGCGGAAGAGCGACGCACGCGATGTAGGCTTTCACCTCGGGGGGCGTCGGGATCTCTTCGAGCTCCCAATCGAGCGCCGAGTAGAGCGCGGCGAAGCCACCGCCCACGTGCTTTCGACCGCAGACGAGCCAGCGCGCGTCGTCGAAGCGAGTGATCGCCGACACCGAAGCGACGTGCGGCAATCGAAGAGGCTTGAGCCACCGCTTCGTCGCGTACGTGCTGAGCGCGACGCCGGCTCCCGGATCGCTCGTCACGAGGACACTCGTGTCTTCGAGATCGCCGCAGAACGCTTCGACTTTGGCGCCCGAGGCCGCGTCGGCAGCGCGCGGGCCTTCGACGAGATCGACGACGCCGCCGGCCGTGTAAATGGCGAGCGAGGTGTCGTCGCCTCCGAGGATCCACCGACCTGCGCCAACGCGTTGAACGAAGCGCACGCCTCCTGCGGTGCGGAGACCATCGGTCGTGGCGATGCGCCAAGAGCTTCCGTTCCAGAACGAGAGCCCCTCTGCGGTGGCAGCGATCGCGCGACCGTGGCCGTCCCATGCGACGCTTCGGACGACGAGGCTCGAGCCCGAGTGGAGCACGGTCCAGAGCCAACGCGACGGATCGCTGAGACCCGGATCGGCGACTGTCGGAGGCATCGAGCCGCGCGGGGCGTGATGGGTCGGGCGTTGCGGCGCCGCGAGGTGCGGAAGAACCATCGACGTGACTGCGAGCGCTTCGCTGAGCCTCGCTTCGACGTGGCCGGCAGAGGCCCAAGCGAGCACCGAGTCGATGGCTTTGCAAGCCGACTCGCGACGGCGCAGCTCCGGCGAGAGCGCGGGCATTTCGAGCAGGCTTCGGCGTGCGCTCGAGTCCATCGAGCGAACGACCTCGGCCGTGGAGTTGAACAGCGGCTCGCCGGTCAAGATGAAGAAGATGGTCGACGCGAGCCCGAACACGTCGGTGTGGGGGCCGATATTCGCGTCTGCGCCACGTGAAAGCTCGGGCGCCGCGTAGCCCGGTGTGCCGACGAGCGCGCCCGAGAGCGTGCCTTTCACGCCGACCGGACGTGCGACACCGAAGTCGGCGATCTTGAAGATCTCGTCGCGCCCGCGCCCCGTGCACAGAACATTGTTGGGCGTGAGATCGCGATGGTAGACGCCGACCTCGTGGATGGCGGCGAGGCCTTGGCCGATGCAGTCGACGGCGTTGGCAGCGCGCGCGGCGTCGAAGGCGAAGCCCGAGTCGCGCATGCTCCTACGAACCCGCTGCGCGAGCGTGGTTCCGAGGCTTCCGCCGTGGACGTATTCGACGGCCACCCAAGGCAGCTCCATCTCGAGGCCTTGGCGATCGATCTTGAGCACGCCCGTGTCGATGAGGCGAATGACGTAAGGCGTCGGTGGGACGCGCTCGTTCAGCCGGCCGAGCGCGACGGCTTCTTTGCGGATGAGGAGGTGCGCCGTGGGTCCGAGCTTGCGCACGAACGCGGGGCGCAAGATCTTCACGACCACCGGGGTCATGCCTTCGGGGCCGAAGCGCCTCGCGAGAAACGCGATCGCCCCGCCGCCTCGGCCGAGCGTCTGCTCGGGGCGGAAGACGACGCTGTGGTTCAGCTCCGACGGAATGTCGACGCCAACGAGACCTTGGAGGTTCTCGTCATCTCTTGCGAGCGGGATCATCGGCGGCGGGATGGTGTCACATGCCGTGTCCAGGTCCTAGCACGCCTTGGACCTTTGCGACCGGATCAAACCCGTCGACGTGGGGAGGATGGTGGCACTCGGAGACGCAGAGCTTCAGGTCGGGCTTTTTCGTGATGAGCCCGGGCTTCTCTGGGCTCTTCGCGTGGAGCGATCCGGGGCCGTGGCAGACCTCGCAGGTCACGTTCTGGAGCTTGTCGACATGGGTCACGGTGCTGCCGCCCGGCTTGTCGTAGCCGGTGACGTGGCAGCCGACGCACTCGAGGTTGTATTCGACGAACTGCTTTTGCAGCGTCGCGTAGGCCTGGGCGTGCTGCGTCTTGTCCCAGACGGCGCGCTCTTCTTTGTGGCACGACGAGCATTCTTCGAGGCCGACATAGCTCGACTGTCCCTTCTCGGGCGCCTCGGGCAATCGATCTTTGAAGGCGACCTTGTTGTGGTCGTTCACCCGCTTGTAATAGCCGAGTGTGATGTCGCTCACGGCCTTGTCTTCTCCGAGCTTCTCGCGAACCTCGACCGCTGCGTAGCGGAAGAAGCTGCCGCTCGGCGGCGAGTCGGTGATCTCGAGCTTCATCTTCTGCGTGCGAAGATCGTCGAGGTCTTTCTTGCGCGCGCCGATATCTTTCGGATCGACGGTTTTGTCGTTCTCCCAGCCGTTGATGCGCGCTTCGAGATCGCGAATGCGCTCCGAGACGCTCACGAGCTCTTCGGACTTCGTCACGCCGCCGGCGTCGGCGAACACCACGGGGCCGCTCGATCCTTTCGGCTCGCGGACGAAGAGATCGACCACCGCGACGCTCTGCATGTGGTTCGCGGTCTCGACGACCAGGGTCTTGTCGACGAGCGTCGCAGGCTTGAGCTTGTCGTTGCCGTCACCACGCTCGCTGGGTTTGCCCACGACCAGCACGTTCAGATCTTTCACCTCGTCGAGGAGACGCAGCGCTTCGCCGCGTGGCAGGGCGGCGAGGCACACGAGGGCCCGAGCGCCTTGAGCGCGAAGAGCGGCGACCTCGCGCTTCAAGGCGTCGACGGGCTTCGTCACCGTCACGCCTTCGGGCGCTTTGCCGAGGCCGGCCGAAGGGTCGGAGAGACCGACGACGCCGATCTTGAGACCGCCGACCTCGACGATCTTCGAGCCGGTGATGCCATCGACGCCGGTGAGGTTCGCGCCCAGAAACGCGCCTTTCGCAGTGGCTCGAAGCTTGGTGAACTGTTCGGGGCCTGCCGCCCAATCGTTCATTCCAGGTGTCCAGCTGGTGAGCCCCATCGAGCTCATGGCTTGCGAGAGCGCTTCGCCCTTCCACTGGTCTTGGGTGCTCTTGTCTTTTTCGAGCACCGGATCTTGGAAGAAGAGCGGTCCGGCGCCGAGGACGAGCGACGACTCGGCTCCGTCGCGTTGCGCGGCGAGGTAGGCCGCGAGGTGCTTGGCGCCTCCGAGCTGGTCTTTCGAGCAACCGCAGGGCTCGAGGGCGCCGGCGACGTTCGAGAGCAAGAACAACCGCACCGTCGGTTTGCCGCCCGCCGCGCTGGGACCGGTCGCCGCGCTCGCTGTCGGCCCGCCGTTCTTCCCGGGGCCGCAAGCTGCTGCGCACGCTGCGCTACCGAGAGCGACGGCGAGGGCGAGGGTCATCACGGCGCGCCGGGAGGGACGCACGGTGGATCCAGGAGGCGGGAGAAACGTCGGGGTCATCTGGCCGTCAGTTCTCTAGCACAAGCTCGGGCGGGCCCACGTTTCGGTTGCGCCGCTGCAAGGTGCATATGGACGCTCCCCAGCGGGTGGGCTTACACTCGCGGTCATGCGTCTTCTGCCTCGTGCTTGCTTCGGACTGCTCGGTGTCGCTTTGTTTTCCACGGGGTGCCTCCAGGTCCTCGGTCTAGGGGACTACACAGACCAAAAAGCAAGTGGAGGCGCTGGCGTGACGTCGACGACCTCTGGACCTGGAACGGGCCCAGGTGGAACGACCTCGAGCAACGTCTCGGGCAGCGTCTCAGGCAGCGGACCTGGATCGTCGTCGAGCTCGGGGATGTCGACGATGTGCAATGGCATGACCGTCGACCTCTCGACCGATCCGGTCAATTGCGGGGCGTGTGACAACGATTGCCTCGGCGGCATGTGCTCGGCGTCGAAGTGCGAGCCCTACGCGGTGGCAACCGTGAGCGGCAATCCGGGCCGAGACATGATTCTGCGCAACGGCACTTTGTATTGGATTGCGGGCCCCACGACCGGGGGAGCGAACCTCTACGTGACCGATCTGACCGTCTTTCCGCCGGTGAGCGCGCCACGCGCCAGCCCGCTCGATGCTGACATCGGCCGGCTTTGCCTCGCGTTCCCGAACATCGTATTTCATCTCCAGAACACCGGCATGTTCCGGACCGACGTCACCATATTCAATGGCAGCAGCACGGTCGACAGCGCCGTCGCCAACCCCGGCGGAATCGGCTGCGACCCTACCTTCGTTCATTATGGTGCCCAATCGGGATTGCTACGCGAATCGATGCCGAGCCCGACGCCTGCAACGCCGACCAAGGTCAGCCTCAAGCAGAACGTCGACGTCGTTCGAACGACCCTCAACGAGGTTTTCTTCTCGAATCCGAGCGGCATCTATCACCAGCTGAAGAGCGTCGCGGTGCCCGGCAGCGAAGTCATGATCACCGCCAACCTCGCACAAGACTTCGACGTCACGACGAACGGCGAGGTCATGTGGGCGACGGCGACGAGCCTCAACACGATGACCGGCGGCACCGTCACGACCTATCCAGCGAACGCCGCCACGCGCCTCGTCATCGACGGAGTGAACCACATGCTCTACGTCGCCTTGAATCCCGTGGTCGGCGACGCGTCGGTCATCCGCGTGGGCTTCGATGGTTCTGGGATGGAGACGCTCTACACGACGCCGCGCACCATCGCAGGAATCACGATCAGCGCGAAGGCGGTGCTCTTCGAGGAACGCTACGCAAACAAGGTGGTCTTGCAGCGCCTCGCGGTCTTCTGATCGGCGGCGAACGGTCGGAGGCGGTCGTCGCCCCCGCGCCCGACGCGGTCGGCGGAGCAGATTTACACAAGGTCGGAAGTGGGGAAAGCAGAGGAAGGGCGCAGGGCTTGCGTCCTCCTGACCTCCATCGTGCCGCGCAGGTGAATGCGGCCAGTGCGGTGCAGGTGAATGCGGCCAGTGCGGCGCAGGCGAATGCGGGCAGTGCGGCGCACGCGAATGCGGTTCGCGTCACGGGTTCTTCGGTGTCGCGCTCGAGGGAGCCTTGGCGCTCGGCGCGACGGCTTTAGGGAGCACGGCTTTCGAGGGCGATGGGCCCGCGGAGCTTGGCGCACTCGGTGATGCGCTCGCGGAAGGAGCCGCGCTCTCGCTGCCTGCGGGCTGGGGAGGGCAATCGCCAAGCTGCCTCAGCTGCTCGGTGAGTCGATGGCTCGGATAGGGGAAGGCGCGCGCTTTCGAAGCCATCGCGCACGCTTCGTCGTGATGATGAGAGGCAGCGGCGGTCGTGAGATAAAGCTCGAAGGCTTCCGCCGTCTCGCGCGCCGCGATGTTGACCTGCGCTGCCGCGAAAGCTCTGGCCGGGTCGCCGCCTGCGCCCAGCCAGAACCATCCGGCGTGGTCGGCATAGGCCTCGGGCATGGTCTTCATCAATTCGTCGTAGCGACTGCGAGCGGCCTCGAGCGCCGATTTGCCGGCGCCGTCTTTGACCATGTCGCGGAAGACACCGAGCTGACCCGACACTTCAGGATCGCCGATTGCTTGTCCCAAGGGCTCGAGAATGGCGACGGCCTCTTTGGGAGTGAGGAGCGCAGCCAAGTGGGTCGCGACATGGACGTGCTGCGGTAAATGGGAATACGCCACACGGTAGATGTCAGTCGCTTTGGTGAGATCACCCTCGCGCTCCCATAGGCTCGCGCGATCGAAGTAGAGCGCGGTGAGAAAGAAGGGTGAAGGGTCGCGGGTCTTCTGCTCCGCGAGAACGAAGCTCTGCTCCGCTTCGGCGGTCTTGCCCATGACGCCGAATAGAATGCCTTGGAGATCGAGGTTCGTCGGGCTCGGGTTCTGGTCGACCTCGTGCTGCAGAAGGGGCAATGCCTCGTCGTAGCGTCCGAGCGCTTGGAGGATGATTCCGCGCTGGCCCCCGTGGTTCGCTGCGAACGAGGCGTCGCCAGCGGCGATGAGCGCGTCGAGCTCTTTCAACGCCTCGCGGAATCGGTGAACGCCGCTCAAGGCTGCGACGTGGAGCTCTTGGGCCTCGACTCGGTCGGGCGCCTCTTTCAGCGTGTCTTCACCAATCTCGAGCGTCTCGGCCAGATCGGCCGAGCTCCCGCGGATCTGACTTCGCTGTCGCAGCAGGCCGACGAGCGTCGCACGCGCCCCGATGTCTTTGGGGCGTTCTGTGACGTGTCGATGGAGCTGGTTGATCTGGCCGTCGAGGTTCCCGAGCGCGATTTCGGCGTTCGTCGTCACCAAATCGGAGCGCGTGAGCGAAAGAGCGGGTTCGGGTGGAAAGGCCATCTCACTCGCGCCCGTGGTCGAGGGCGGCTCACTGCAGCCTCGGCAGCCTGCGAGAGGCAAGGCTGCGAGAGGCAGGGCAGCAAGGACTGTGAAGACGAACCGTATTCTCATGGCGTGCCGCGGGAGAAGAGCAAACAGAGGGGTTCGCGTACAAGCATCGCTGCGTCCGAGTCAACGCAAAGTGGCCTCGCACGCTGCCGGGTCTTTCGCATAAGCGATCTCGTCGAGCCGATATTGCGGCACGGTGACGGGTTTGCCCTGGGGGAGATAGCTGATCGTCCTCTCTCGCTTTCCGTCGACGACCGTGAGCTCGACCTTTCTCGTCGGATCGTTGCTCCATCGCGAGTGGCGCAGAGTCATGCCCTCTTTCGCACCGGCGCGAGCGGCTGGGCCACTGGGCTCGACGCCCACGAGCGTGCCAGACGACTTGGCTTCGTCGAAACCAAGATCGAAGGGGCCGATTTTCGTCGACTGGAGCTTGACGCAAGGCCCGAGCGCGTCGGGCGAGGGAACGATGGTGTCACCTCGGTCGATGTAGTGGGCAATGTCGTCCGAGATTCCGGAAGGGAGATAGCGGCGCACGAGCTCGTCGATCTTGGGGGCTGAAACGACCGTGCCGTCGGTCATGGCCGCGTGAAAGAGATCGCGCATGACGTCGTCGAACGACGCCGACGGGGTAGCGCGCTTGATGCGAAGGTTCCATTCGTGAGCGAGGATGTCGCCACGTTGATAGGGAATGCGCTCGATGGCATGATCTTCCCAGAACGAGCGTCGCACCGTCTCGTTGGGGACGTTCCGCGCAGTCGAGAGGTAGTAATCACGGAGCGTCTGATCGTATTCGGCGACGTATTCGGGAAACGTGACGATGTTGGCCCGCAATGAGAGAAGGTTTGCGTAGTAATCGGTGAGCCCCTCCGAAAACCAATAAACCAACTCTTCGGGCTCTTGGCGCTGAATGCGGCGCCCGTTCCAAGTATGAAAGAGCTCGTGCGCAAGCAGATGTTTCATTCGCCGCTCGACCGGTAGGTTCGACGCGATGAAGGTCGCGAACGAATCGGTGAGGCCCGTGCCTGCGTAGCTGCAGCACTCGGTTCCTGTTGGAATGAGCGTCACGAGAAAACGGTCGAAGTCGTCGTCGCCGAAGAAGGCGCGCTCGACGTCGACGACCTTTCGAACGAGATCGACGAGCTCGTCATCGGTGAATCCCCACGTGCCGCGCATCACCACGCGCACGGGCTTTCCGCGCACCGAGACTTCGTGGACACGAAAGTCACCGCCCACGTAAACCGCGTGTTTCAGCTTCGAGAGGCTCGTCGTGAAGCCCTGAGCACGCTCGTCGACGCCGAAGCTGTTGGCGATGTGGGCGTCTACCGGAAAGTCGCGCCACTCGATCGCGACGCGCTCGTCGGCATCTTCGGGCCAATGCGGCAAGACGAACAGGGCGTGTCCGATGAAGTGCCAATAAGACTTCTGGACGAGCGGGCGATAGTCGGCGCCGTGCTCGACGCTCTTGATCTCGGGCGTCTCGACGAGCTCGTAACGCACACCGACGCGAGCGCCCGGCGCATGCACGAGCGTCACTTTGTCGGGTGTGGCACCGGCCTCGAGCGAAGTGTGGTCCCCCAAGGCGGTGAGGCCCGCAATCTCACGCCACAGATCTTTCTGACCGCCCCATTGGTTCGGGAGGTCGACCGCGGTCCGGCCTGAGTCGTCGCCGTCGAAGCGTGCTTCTACGACGATGGCGTAGCCCTCCGGTCGCGGCTCACGTCGAATGGTGAACGAAAGGTCGGCCGTAGGCTGGGCCGACGGTGCGGCCGCGCTCGGCGTGGGTGTCGTCGAGCCAGAAGGAGGCGAGGCAACTCCAGCGGTCGGGTGCGGGCTGCAGCTCGCATTCAGTGCTAGCGCGAGCAGCGCGATGGTCGACGAGCGGGCACGCTGTTGGAGCGACGTAGCCATGGGCAGAGACATCGCACGATTGGGTCTCGGCTGAATCTCTATTGTGTAACGGCTTGGTCATGGCGGCCCGGCGCGTCACCCGGCCTCAAGCTTGCGCTTCGATCGCGTGCTCTTGGACGTCCCACTCGAACGGTAGAGGCCGCGCCGAGTCTTGCCCGATGAGGAGCAGCAGCAGATCGGTCGACGTCACGAGACCCACCAGACGTCCCGCGCTTCCGATGACGGGCACGGCGTCGATCTTTCGCTCGGTCATGAGACGCGCGAGCGTTGCTATGGTGGTGTCTGGCTCACAAGTGACCGGTTCGGTCGTCATCGCCGCGCCGAGGGGCGAACGGGGAACGGTGATCCCGCCGTGCGTGTCGACCGTGGCCGACAGAAGCACGTCACGATCCGAGAGAATGCCGACGACCTTGCCATGCTGCACCACCACGAGGTGGCGGATGCGATGGCTCTCCATCACGCGGTGGGCCACGTCGAGCGTGAGCTCGGGCGGAACAGTGATCACCTGACGCGTCATCGTGTTCGCAGCTTGCATGCGCTCCGAGTAGGCATCAGCCATGCCGCCCCGCATTTTGGCGAAAAGCACGATGGGAGAGCCGCGCGGAGGCGCACGATCTGCAGCTGTCGAAAAAGTTTGCAGCGCCGCGCGCTCGAGAGACCCGGTGGTTTCCCGCGTGGAGCTCATCGAATGCCGCGAGTGAGCCTATCGATCGTCTCTTCGGCGACCCCGTGACGCCGCGGGTCTTCTTCGTAGCTCAGGTAAAGCGTCAGGCGTCGCGCCGCCCGGGGTCCCGCTCCTCACCGTTGCGGTTCGGGCGGAATGTGGCGAATTTGTGCCCTTCGATGGTGCCGGATCCCCTGGCTATCGCGCGCATCGCGCTGAGTCTCGCGAAGCTCCTCTGTGGCACCGGGTGTGCACTACCGATGAGCTGGAGGCACCACATGAATGACGACATGCCGAATCAATCTGCAGTCACGGGTTCAGAACCGTCGCTGGACGAACCGCTTACGGAAGTCGAAAAGCCAATGCGCCAAGAGGCGGATAGGCGGATCGACTTCGACCTCGAGGACGATCAGAGTTACCGCGGACCGGAGAGCTGGCGAGAAGTGGCCGACACCCTCGCAGATCCCGTCGAGCCCGAATAGCTCCAAGCGGTGGACTCGGGACGTGCGCGGAATCCAGAGGCGAACAACCGGAAGACCAAGAAGAGAGGGATTCACGTCGAACCCGCAGAGCTGTTGCAGGGAGAATCGCCAAGGCCTTTCTGTCTTACTCGTTTCCTGTTGGATCTCTTGATTTCTGCTAGCAAGCGAGTTGCCCCATCGTGGTCGTCTACGCCGCGACGAATCGAGGTAGTATCCTCCTTGAGCCACCCCACATCTTCTTGGGCCACCGTTCTTCCCGCGGGCGCTGCGGCCCAAATCCGCACCTTGCTTTGGCTCACCGTCTCGATCGCCGCCAGCGGATGCGGCGCCCGATCCTCGCTCCGCGAAAACGTCGGGCCAGCCTCGTCGCAAGGAGGTGCCGGCGGCGCCGGGGGAGGAGGCAGCGGTTGCTCCGCGGCCCAAGTCGACTGCGCAGGCTCGTGCTGCGACGGCCTTTGCGTCGTCAACGCCTGCCAGCCGGTCGATCAGGTTCCCGATTGCGCTCGCCAGACCCCCAAGGCGAAGGCCATCGCCATTCTCCGTCGAAGCAACGACGACGTCGCGGACCTCGATCTGCAGAACATCGCTGCCAAAAACGGTTTCGTCTATTACTCCACCCAAGGGCACATCGAGCGGGTGAAAAGCCACGGCGGTCCGTCTCAGATCGTTTCGCCGATCGCGCTCGATCCCACTTCGCCGTCGACGTCACTCTTGGTCGACGCCCACGGTCCGTACTTCGAAGCGGCGTCGGGCGTATTCGCCACCATCAATGGAAGCCTCGTTCAAGTGACCGGGCCGACCAACGTGGTATTCACTCGTCATTTGGCGCTCACTGCCGAAGCGCTCGTCGTTACCCAATGGAATACCCCCCAATCGACCTTTACCTTCTCGTTCGTGCCGTTGTCGGGGGCCAATGTATTGCCGGTCTTCACCTCGCCACCGGGGCAATTCCAAACGATCACCGCCGACGTAACCGCGGCCTATTTGTCGATTAGCTCGGGGATTTTCCGGCTGAGAGGCGACGGCACCGTCGACGCGCTCTCGTCGACTCCCGCGGACCTCGGTCCGGCGTCGATCGCGGTGGATGACTCGTTTCTCTATGCCTCGTATCCCGATCTCACCAACGGGCAGTCACGAATCGGAAAGATCGACAAGATCACCGGTGGGGCGTTCGACACCATGGCCAAAGCCACTGCCCTCCACATCGAGGTCGATGACCGCTGGCTCTACGTCCATGGCGGGATTCCGCAGGGCACAAAAATCGTAGGCGCGATCTTTCGCTTTCAGAAGAGCGGAGACCCTACCCTCATTCCAATGGTCGACACCGGTTACCAGGCAGACAGCGGTTCTGCGTCGTACGAGACCTCGGCTCTGGCTGTCGATGAAAAGCAAATCTACTTCATCGAAAGCTGTCGTTCCGAGACGCCCGACTATGGGACCTATCGCCTGGTGACGCTTCCCAAAGACTTCGCGAAATGAAACCGGGTAGCAAAACTTGCTCCGGACGGCGAACGCGGGTTTGCCCTGTGACCACGCACCGGGAGGCGCAGGGGGTCAGGAGTCGGTAGGATGCTCGCCCTGGCGAGACGCGTACGCCGCGTCGTACGTGTCCACCTGAGCACTCGAGCCAAGAAATGATTGTCGCGTCAATCTCCATTGGGCGCTTCTACCCGGTGAGCTTCGAGCATGGTCTGTCGGTGACAACGGTCAAGACGATCACGGCGAGCAAGCGTCCGACGACCGCCGAGTCGCGCTGATGATCACGGCGCAGTCGAAACCTTGAGCTCAGAGCAAGCCGTTGCTGCGTGCTCGAGCAGCCGTCACCCGAAGCATTGCTGGTGTACCTGTTCCACCAGCCGACGGAACACCGGGCTCGCGTCGGCTTTCACCCACAGCTCGAGGCCCGGCAGAAGAGCGACTCGGCTCCAGGATTCGAGCGCGACAGGTCGTGTCGCTGGCTCTTCTGTCGGCGCGGCGGGCGGCGGCTCGTCCTCTGGTGCGACGGCGACGGCGGCGACTTCCGGTAGACCTGTCC
>JAYUUB010000022.1:0-20493 GCA_043755175.1 Polyangiaceae bacterium
TGGGACGAGCATCCGCGCTGACGCCGCGGAGCAGACAATGAAGGAAGGAGCCGCGACAAATACGGAGCCAACGACAACTACGAAGGGGAAGCATTCGGCCAAGGAGAACGTTGGGGAATAGTAATTGTCGTCACTGGGTATTTGTAGTTGACGTCAAGCAGCGAATGCCTCGAGCGGGTGGCCGAGGGAGGGGTCGAAGGAAAGCGCCGCCTCGACCAACGCGAGGTTGCCGGCACTCTCGAGCTCGTCGCGTGGGGCGCGAGGCCAACGGTGCGCAAGCTTCCGGGCTTGGAGCGCGACGATGGGCAGAGCCTGGGTGATCCGCGCCTGGTCCTCGGCGTTCAGCCTGCGGCGCGACGCACGTGGGGCCGTCGCGCCGGCGGTCCGGCCACCAACACCATCAACAAATATGCCAGAGGCGACTCGGGGAGCGTCGTCGTTGAGCATGGTACCGACGGAGTCGCGGGTGCCAAGACGACGTGGCCAGGTTTCTTCGACGACTCGGAAAACAGATGCCTATCGGCACGCCGGACCGGTGCAAGTGAACGGCAGAGCTTGAAGAGCGACGTCCGGTGTGGACCGGCAAAACCCTTCGCTCACCGGAAACCCGAGTCCTACTTACCTCACGAATGCCGGCCAGAGTTCCGGTCTACGAGTAGCTCGTCTTCGCCCACTCCCGAAGCTCCCGCATCCACTTCGCGTAGCTGTGAAAGAGCAGCAGATTTCCGTGGACATCGTCTCGCGTGACCGGATCGATTGACTTGGGATGTCCCGCGTCGTTCCTCGAGATCCTGAGGAGGCTTGCTCCGAGCCCAAGCTGCACGTCGAAGCTCTCTGACAGATCGCGGGGCATCGACTTTCGATGCTTTTCTAGATCCTCGCGTACCGCATCGTGAACGGTCTTTGCTTGCCATGCTTCCAGCGCCTTCGGCACGGCCTTGCCCTTGGCCTTCATCTGCACCACCAGCTCGTCCCGTAGCTCAAGAAGCAGGGCCTCCGCCGCAGCGCCAATCATCACGGCCGTCGCCTTCTCGCATCCAGTCGCGAACGTCACGAGGGCTTCATCGACGTACGAACGTGCGGTGGTGCCGACCGGCACGAAGGGGTCGATCGCCCTCTTGTAGCCCGCTTGGTTCGAGGGGTCGCGAGTGGCGTGTTCAAGCACTTTACGCCCGTGCAAAGTGACATGCGCGTGAGTGCCACCGAGGTTGGTGAAGTCGAGGCCCCAGCAGAGGGCCCCGGTTCGATGAAGCTCGTAATACGCCTGAAGCACGAGCCGCTGATCGCCAGGGGGCACGTGGGATTGACCGCGTCTCTGTGCACGCTCTTGGAATCGCTGGATGACGCCGCTAAGGCTTGCGGAGCCGTCGCCCTTCGAGAGCCCGTCGATGATCTCGACTAGCTCCTGTTGGATTTCTTCGGGCTTCATACTGCCCTCAACCTACACTGTTCGCGTCCGCAAACGAGCCTGATCAACGGTGCCCGAGAAGCCCAGCCCGGCAAGTTCGCCAGTCGGAAGGTCGCTGCCCCGTAACCGTACGGCGAGGGACGCGGTCGTGATCTAGCGATCGTCGAGCGATGCTCCGGGCGAGGAGGTCATCGATGGCGCAAGAGCGTGGCAGGGCATTCTGGGAGCGGTTGGTTCGAGAAGTCGCGGGCGGAGCGAGCCAATTCGCGGTGGCGTGCCCCTCATCAGCTCTGGGCGCAGAGACAAGACCTAGCGCGGGCTCAGACGAAGTGACGTTCTGACGCGCTGACCTTCTCACGGACCTCGAATTGGGCCGTGCATCCCCGCCTCTGGTTCGCAAAGCGCCTTCAAAAATAGGATATCTGCGTCGATCTCAGATGGCGGCAACGAGATCTCAGAACGTATCCGTGGCGAGACCCGCACCCGAGACCGATAGTGCTTGCATCAACCGAGCGTAGACGGCGGTCAGGGGTGAAATGGCTCGCCCCCGTCGGCCGCAAACGCCCGAATGGAGAATCGTCATGAAGGACATCAAGAACGACCAGGCCGTGGAAGAGACCAACGAGACCATCGAGCTCGTCGACATCGAAGATCTTCGTACGGCGTTCGGCGGCCAGGGTGCGAGCGAGGTCGGTGAGAAGGCGGCGAAGTACCCGACCTACAAGACGACCGGCTGCAGCGGCTGGAACTGATCTAGGCGTGGGGTGGCGGTCAGTCGCGAGGGCGGCTGGCCGCCCGTCCTAGTGAACCCGAGTTGGAGGACGGCGTGCGCATGAACACAGAGAGCTCCACCAGCGGCGAGCCGGAAATCGCGCCGAGCGCGACCGAAGAGTCGACGATTCAGCTCCTCCTTGAGGAGGTCGCCCGCCGGAGCGACGACCGAATCTCGCATCGGGCCATCGACCCAGAGCTCTCAGGCTTCTTGCTCGGCTATGCCGACTTCGTTCGCGTCTCGAAGGAGAGGCGGCGCGTCAGCGTAGCCTCCGATGGCATTGGCTTCTTCTTTCTCGTCGCCCTCGCCGAGGGCCTCCCCATCGACGCCGCACTCCTCGACGCCGCTTCATCGTTCGAGCTCTACGGCCTCTCGCTCACCTTGTTTGATGCGGTACAGGATTCAGAGCTGGAGCCCCCCTTCTCCGATCCCGGACCCGAGGTCGTGACCAATGCGGCCTTGGTCCTCTTTCTTCTCGCCTCCCATGGCATTGCCACGATCGGCGCCGACGCTTCGGCCGAGATCCGAAGCCGGATTCGCGAGTCCTATCTCGGGCACTCCCTCATCGCCGGCTCCGCCCAGCATGGTGACCTGTCACGGCGAAAGCCCAATGGCGTCGCCGCCGCCGTCGCCCAGGCTCGCGGCAAGACCTCCTTGCACGCCATGCTGGCTGAGGTGGCCGCCCACTTGGCGGCCAACACGGAGGCACGCGTCGCTGCGTACCGGCGAATCGGGGAGGAGACTGCGCTGATTCGACAGCTCGCCAACGATCTGAAAGACATCTTCGTCATGCGCGAGAGCTCGGACATGAGGCTCAGGCGCTGCACTCTCCCTCTCGCCCTGTTCGACGATGAGGCGTCTCCGGCACAGCGCGAAGAGCTCGCGCGACTGACCTTGCTCACCCCCGAGTCGTCCGACGCGATTCGCTCGCTGTTGATCGAGTCCGGCGCCGTCCAACGAGCGGCCGAGATGATGGAGCAGAGTCGTCGCGAGATTCACCGCTTGGCCGACTCGCTCGGGCTCCGCGGCGGACCGCTCGATCTGTTTCTGCAATTCATCGACTCATTGGCGGCTCAACTTTATCGGCGCTCCACGCGCTGATCAACACGCGGAGGACCCATGAACTTCGAAGAGCGGCCGGTGTTCGTGCCGGGCGGAGAGACACGTCTCGTTCTCGAGAAGCGAGTGCTGATGGGAGTCTTGGCGGCTCACGAGGCTGAGCGCGTCGGCCTCGTGGTGTCGGCTGGCGAGGTCGCGACGATGACCCGTTGGTTTCGCGCGCGCTTCGACCTGCTGAGTCGCGACGAGGTCGAGCGATTTCTCGCCTTCGCCGGGCTGACGCACGCCGAATTCTCCCACGCGATGCGAAGCTTCGCGACCATCGAGGCGGTTCAGGAGCACCACGCCCAACGAATCGAGAGCGAGCTATCACGCTATCGGGCGATTCTCGGCGTCCGCGATTGGATCCTGCGTCGAGAGGAGGAGGGCCGATGAGCGTGCGTCGACCCGAACTCGCGCCGTTCGCCATGGCTCGTGTGGCAGGTTGGCCGGTGACGGCGGTTGCCGGGCTTGGCTCGCCGGCGCTATCGGCTCAGGCGCGCAGCCATCCGAACGCGGATGCTCCGAGCAGGGAGCTCTTGGAGAAGTATGACGAGGCCATCGAGCGCGAGCGTCGCGCTCTGTGGGCGCGCACTGCCGGAGACCCGCGCTTCTCTTGCGCGCTCTCGCTGGTGAACCCAGCGTTGGGTGAAAGTCTGCTCGATAGAGACGCTCCGATGCACAGGACCAAACGCGTCCGGCATCTAGAAACGACGCTCTACCGCTATCTCGCGCGCGCCGTCGCGCGGACCGAGCCCTGTGGGGCATGGTGTGGCGTCACCACGGCTCGTCTCGCCGAGGGTGCGGAGAGTCGACTCGAGGCCGCCGCTCGCGTGTTCCACGTCACCCCGGACCTGTCACCGTTTCGCACGCTCGTAGTCGCACTCGCCGACCGCGAGGTCTATCGCTCCCGGAGCCTCTACAAGCTTAATCCGACCCTGGCGAAGTCGGAGCCCGACGCGTACGTGTTCTGGGCGCCGACCTCGGAAGATGGGCCAGTGCGTCGAAGACTGCGGGCGAACGTTGTTACCTCATCGATGATGAGCACGCTCGCCGGCCGCGAGACGTGGCAGCTCCCTGCCGCGGCGGCCGCGCTATGCGAGGCTTCGGGTCTCGCGCTCTCAGGATGCGAAAGAGCGGTCGAGAGCTTTCGGGCGGCCGGGGTCTTGGTCGGAGGGCTCGCTTTCCCGAAGGCATTCGATGGCCCTTGGGAGGCCCTCGAGCTGGCGTCTCTTCGTCTCCGAGACGATCACCGCGCGGCCTGGGACGAGGCTCGTGCGGGGTTGCGGCTGGTTGCTAGGGCCGCGGAAGCAGCTCTCGATGACGACGACGCGAGCGCGCTCATCGCGTCGATGGACGCGGCCATGCGAATCACCGCGTCGCTCTACGCAGCTTGCGGCGTCGAGCCGTACGACCTGCCACGAGCGTGCCTTCGCTGCGACATGCGCGCTCCGTGGATAATCGATCTCGGCCGTACAGAGCGTGCCGCTATCGACGATTCACTCTCGGCCTACGTTCGATTTCAAGCGACGACGGGACTAGCATCGGTGCTCGAGCGAGCCGCTCATCGCTGGTGGCTGGGCGCGGATCCGCGCATTGACCTCGACTCCTTCGTTCCACCAACGCTCTCGGTCGACGGCGCGCGCCCTCTCACCTGGGAATCGCTTCACGCGGCCCTCGGTTCTCCGGCCGAGCTCGGCCTTCGCATCGATGCCGCTCGTCGGCAACTCGACCATCCCGACGCCCCTCTCTCGGCCGACGGTGAAGGGGTCACACACGAGCTTAGGCATCCGCTCGAGAGCGCGCGGTTCTCCTTCACGAGAGGGCGCGACGGGCTGCTCGTTCACGCGCTCGGTGTCGACGTCACGGGTGCCTTCTCGCGCATCGCACCGACGCTCGATTGCACGCACGCTCACGCTCTCATCAGCTGGTTTCGTGATGCTCACCTCATGCTTCACGAGCGATTCGGCGTGGAGCTGCTCGTGCTCTCCCACGATCACGACGTTCCCAATGTTCTCGCGCGCCCTGCTCTCTGGTCCGGCACGCTCGACTTCTGGGGGACGGAGATCGTCCCCGCTCTACGCGGGAGGTCGATGGGCGCGCGCGGGCTCCATCTGTCCACAGACGTCGATTCAGGCGTATGGCTGGTACGCGAAGCTCATTCGACGCGAGCATTCTCGGTCGTGGCGGCGACCGCAGCCGTGGTCGATCCGCACGATGGCTGCCTGCACGCACTGCTCGCCTCGTCCGGGCGCCTTCCGCCGGACCTGACCATGCGGGGAACGCCCGTGTTCGAGGTCGAGCTCGAGAAGCCCCGCTATGGCGCTCGGCTCGCGCTCGCCGAAGGCACCGTGCTTCGCCAGCGCCGGACCCTCTTGTCCGGAGCGTCGCTCCAGCCGCTGCTGGCGAGCAAGGGCGTGGCTCGCTTCGTCATTTGGCAGCGAATGGCGGCCCATTTCGGTTGGCCCGAGCTCGTGATGGCGCAGCGCGATCTCGGTCCACCGCTCCTCGTCGCGCGCGACAGCGCCATTGCGATCGAGGCCCTGTTCGAGGGCGCCCGCGAAACCCAATGCCTGCGTGTCGAGGAGCCCCCCAATGAAGACTGGGTCCGAGGAGACGACGATGATGCTGAGAGCTACTACGGAGAGCTGGTGCTGCCCCTCATGTGGGCACAGCATCGATGGAGCGCCCGACGCTCTCTCGTGGCGGCAAGTCAACATCACGTTGCAGCCGAATGAGGGCGCCAGCCAGAGGTTCTTCGGTGCGCTCCGCAGCCGTTCCAAAGAGCTCTCCGCGGCCGGGGTCGAGGGCCTCTGGTTCTTGCACAAGCCTCCGGGCCTGAGACTCCGTATTGGTGCGCGAGCGCTCACACCCAGCACGAACAGCGTCGTCGACCGAATGCTCGAGGAGTGGGTCCGTGAGGGCACGATGGTTTCCTCGTTCTGCAGCATCTACGAGCCCGAAGCCTTCCAGTTCGGCGGCCCCGAGGCGATGGAGCTGGTCCATCGGCACTTCACCGAGGACACGCGGGCGTGGCTCGAATGGTCGCGACTTCGCGAGCACTCCCCGCCTCGTGTGACCACCCTGGTCGTGTCGCTCGCAGCAATGGTCGACCTCTTCGAGCGCACCATCCGAGTGAGCGAAGAGATCTGGGACGTGTGGATGAACGTGGCGAAGCTCTACGAGGGGGCGAGCTCCAGCGCGCTCGACGTGCCCGCCATCGGGCTCCGCGAGCTCGAGTCGATCGGCGGAGCGGCACTCCTGCGTCTCTGTGACATCTACCGAGCCGCGAATGCGGCGTTCGCCGACGGGCTCGCTGACCTCTGGCGACGCGGAGCGCTCTCGTCCGGCCGCCGTGGGATTCTGCCGTTCGTCGCGATCTTTCATTGGAATCGATTCGGTGTCGATCCCGAGTCCATTGCGCGTCTCGCGGGCGCAATGAGCATTGCCTACGATCCGAAGGCGGGGCTCACGGGGCGCGCCATGGATGTCTGCAGATGAGAACGCTCGACTTGCGCGTCCTCGGTCGCTCCTCGGGAGCCTCGGTGCCCGGCGCTGCGCAGAGTTCGGTCCGGTGGGGGGGGGCCGAGTCGCTTCGTGAGGTGCCGTTCGTGCCTCAGATGACGACGAGCGATTGCGTGGTAGCGGCCCTCATGATGGTCCTCCGTGTACATGGTCGAGCGACGTCGCGTGCTGAGGCCCGGCGCGCGGTCGGGGCAACGCGAGACGGCGCGAGCGCGCTTGCATTGATGGAAGGGGCGGCACGATTCGGGCTCAGCGCACGCGGCCTCAGGGTGCCGACCGCCCGCATGAACGAGCTCGGCCCCGGCACCGTGTTGCATTGGGAGAATCGTCACTTCGTGGTCTTCGAGCGAACCACGCGTCATGGCGTTTGGATCGTCGACCCTGCCATTGGAAGGCGGCTCGTGTCCGCCGAGGAGCTCGGTCGCGCCTTCTCGGGACTCGCGATTGCCTTCTCGGTCGACCCCGCCAATGCGGGGAGGTCGTCGGTGACTCCTCGCTCACCTGCTCGGGAGCTGTTGCGTGAGGCCATGACGCCCAAGCTCCGCTTGGCTCTGATGGGCACGCCCCTCCTCCTCGTTGCTCTCGGGGCTGGAAGCCCGCTTCTGATGGCGCGCTTCGTCGCTCGAGCAAATCTCGGCTCCACGAGCATGACCGACCTGCTCGAACTGGCCTGTCTCGGCACCTTCGCCTTCGTTGCGCTCGTGAGTCTGCGCGAGGCCTCAATGGCGCGGGCACGGCGCGCCATGACGCGCGTCCTGTCCACAGCCCTGCGACGTGGGCTCATCGAAGCGCCCGTGAGCTTCTTTCAAGAGCGAACCGCCATTGACTTGGCTGGGCGACTCGCCGACGTGCAGGCGTTGGCGGCGTCGATGGTGCAGTCGCGCACGTCTCTTATCGGCGATGGCGCCGCCGTGCTCCTCTATCTCGCCCTCCTCGCGGGGTGGTCGCCGTGGATCACGCTGACGACCCTCCTGGTGGCCTCGGCGCAGCTCGGGCTCCTCGGGTGGGCCGGCGGGCGCGTGAACCGAGAATCAACCCTCACGGAGGAAGGCGAGAGAGCGCTCCGGCGATTCGAAGCGCGCGTGCTCCGCAGTATGTCCAGGTTCAAGGAATCGGGTCCACGGAGCATCGAACGCTGGTCTCTCCTCGATGCCGCCGCCAATGCTTCCCATTCCGACGAAGCCCTCCGCAAGCTGGCCATGGTCCGCGATGGGTTTGCGGCAGCGGCGCCTCTGCTTATCATGGGAGCCTCCGCCTTCGAGGCCGCACGCGGCGCGCTGTCGATTGGCACCATGGTGGCCGCGAACTGTGTCGCCCTATCGCTCCTGCGGCCGCTGACGGGAGTGCTCGCGAGCCGCCAATGCATCGATCTCGAGCCCAAGCTTCTCGATCGGATCGACGACGTGCTGCTCGCCGAGGCGACGCCAGCAGGCGCGCGCGATTCGGTCGATTCCCCGACGCTCGAGCCGTCGAGCGCTCTCGCCGAGAATGCCCCTCTGATCCTGCTCGAGTCGGTCACCGTTCGCTATGGGGCGAACGTGGGCGCCGCACTTCGAGAGATCGATCTGCGCATCGAGCGAGGTCGCACCATTCTGATCGCCGGCGCCTCCGGGGCCGGGAAATCGACGCTGTCTTCGGTCATCGATGGGTCAGTCGCGCCGTCCGAGGGGGTCGTGCGCCGCTCCGCGCGCCGCGTCGTGCGATTGACCGAATCGAGCGGCCTCTTCGACGGGACGCTCTACGAGAATCTGTCGGAGTTGGCACCGGAGCTCGACTTCGGAGCCGTCGTCGAGACAGCTCGTGCGGTGCTCGTCGACGAAGCCATCGAGGCTCTGCCCATGGGCTATCAGACGCAAGTCTGCGATGGTGGTCGGGGGCTGCCACGCGGTCTTGTGCAGCGGGTGGCGATGGCGCGCGCTCTCTCTCGCGACCCGGAGGTGCTCGTTCTCGATGGCGCCATCGACGGGCTCGATCCTACGAGCGAATTGGCCACGCTCCGAGCGCTCAGAGCCGCGCGTCCATCGCTCGCCATCGTCATCGTCTCGCACTCGGCGGCAGCCCTCGCATCCTGCGACGAGGTCGTCACGCTCGCGTCTGGAAGGTCTCGTCCGGTGGAATCATGACCGACGTCATCGGCTCCCTCGGGATCATGCTCGTACGCTCGTTCGCGGCCCCGACCGAGACGTTCGGGCTCGGGCTCGGGCGTCTCACTCTCGGTCTCGTTCTTCTCGTCGACCTCGCGTGGAAGCTGCGAGACCGCTCGCTTTGGTACGAGCACCTCGCTACGACAGCTGGGCCGTCGAAGCGCATCTTGGCGGTGCACGGCGTAGCGCTGGTTCTCTTCACGATCGGTCTCTTCACGCACGCGGCAGCTGCGGCTCTGCTCGTGACGAGCGCGCTCTTGGCGCGGCGGAACCGCTTCATCGTGTATGGGGGTGATTCCTTTACGCAGGTGTTGGTGCTGCTCCTGATGTTGTCGCCGTGCGCACGGTCCTGGAGCGTCGACGCGCTCTCGGCCGGAGACGGCCTGGGTCTTCGGATCGTTGCCCCTCCGTGGGGAGGACGCCTCGCACAGATCGAGGTTCTGTGGCTCTATCTGTCGAACACGCTGGTGAAGCTCCGCGAGCACTCGTGGCGCGACGGAAGCGCCCTCCACTTCGTGATGCGCAATGCGAACTTCACGCGCAAGTGGGTGCCCGAGGCGCTTCGCAAGAGCGGCGCGTCTCGCGCCCTCACCTGGGGGACGCTGGGGCTCGAGGGGGCGTTCGCTCTCGGGCTCGGCATCGACTCTGTCGCGCTGCCCGTTTGGGTGCTGGCCATTGCCTTCCACTTGGGAATCACCGCGCTCATCGACGTTCATCTGTTCGGGCCGATCATGATGGCCGCGTTGACGCTCTTCGTTCGACGCTCCTGGCTCGGAACCGAAGCTCCGAGCGTGTCGAATCTCCAGCACGTGGGGTTCGGCGCGTCTGTCGGCGTTGCGGTCTGTTCGCTCTATGTCGTCGCCGTGGTCGCCCATGACCTTCTCGTGCCCGGAGCTTGGCGAGCTCATGTCGGCGAAGCCCTCGGTCGCATCGGTCTTCACCGCGGCTGGGAGCTCTTCGTCGGTGATCCGCCGTGCGCAGCCGAGGTTCGCGTCGAGACCATCCGCGTCTTCGAGGATGGTTCCATCGTCAAAGAGATCTGGGACCCGCGCCGAGCCGTCCAGCAGAGTATCGAGAGTCCTGTGGCGGGCGGGCTCCCACTCCGCCATCGTGTCGAGCGCTTCAAGTTCGCATTGGCGCGGAGTGCAGAGGCTCGCTCGCTGTTCTCGAAGAGGTTCAATCGCTCGCTTCGAACCGAGGGGTCTAGGATTCGCGCTGCCTCGGCGGCGGTGGTCTTTCTCGACGTGGTCGACGAGCCTGGCGCGAACGCCGTCGTCCCCTCGGTGCGGCTCGCGACGGTGATCGCGAGAAGACCCGGCGGCGGTCTCGACGTTGCTTCGATTCGGGCGCTTGGCGCGGCGACCAATGCATCGGCGACGCTCATGGAGCTTGTCGACATCCTGCTCGCGTTCACCCTCGAAGGCTCCACCTGCGCCGAGCACCAAGCCGAGGCACGGGCGGCGGCAGACGCCTTGGTCGACCGCCTCGAGCAGGTCGGACGTCATACCCCCGACTGGGAGACCCAGCCGGGATTTCCTCCCATCCGCATTCGCCACTTCGGCGAATTGGCAGCCGGTTTGACGGAGGATCGCGACCGCGTGTGGGCGCAGGCGGTCGTCGTGCGGCTCAGCGGCCAGACAACCAGAAGAGCCAGTGTGACGAGAGCTACAACCCGAGCGCAAGGCTCGTCTTGATACGAGAGGATCATCCGATGAATGCCGTTTCCGAGAAAACCCTCACCTTCATTTGGGACGTGACCCACAATTGCCCGTTGCAATGCCTCTATTGCTACTCGGAGTCGGGCCCTGGAAAGGGAAAGAAGATTCGCACGGACGAGCTTCGGCGCCTCGGTGCCTCGATTGCCCGTGAGTGTCCCGACAAGGTGCTTTTCAGCGGAGGAGAGCCCGCGTTGGTGCCGGGTATCAACGATGTGGCGCGCTCGCTCCGCGAGGCGGGCATCATGGTCGAGCTCTATACGAGTGGATTCAGCCTCGACGCTCGTCGCATCGACGCCATCGTCGATTCATTTCACGTCGTCCACATCAGCCTCGACGATCTTCGGCCCGAGGTGAACGATCGGATCCGCGGCCGTGGGGGAGCCCATGCGAACGCCACGATGGCGCTCGATCTGTTGAACGAGCGCGCTCTCGTTCGTCGCGCCGCCGGAGTCGCGCTCCCCAAGTTCGGCATCGATTGCACTCTCCTTCGAGAGAATCGAGAGAACCTCGAGGCATTCGTGGAGGCAGCCCCTCGACGCTGGCCAGCGCTCGACTTCTTCGTCGTCAACGTGGCCATTCCGTCCGGTCGCGGCAGTGAGGAGAGCTGCGTCAGGAGCGAGTTGCTCGGCGCGAGCGATATCGAAAAGCTTCGGACGAAGGATGTCGCCCATCTACGGAAGCTCCTGCCAGATGGGATCGTCTTCGAGGTCATGGACAACTCCGAGCTGCGCGAAAGCGAGGAAGACCCCTCACATCTCGTCGTGCAGGTCGAGCCCGACGGCGGAGTGCGCGCACTGAAAATCTGCAAGCGTGTCGCCGGCAATCTGAACGACGAGCCGTTGACGGCGATTCTCGCACGCGCCGCCCAATGGAGGCGCAGCTCGGGCCTCGTGAGGGCGCTCCAAACCGCACCCACGATCGAGAATTGGGCGCAGGCAGTCAGGGCCATCGATGGGGAGCGGCCCGGTGCGCCCCTTCCGCAGATGGCGGTGCGCGCATGAGGCGAGACGAGAATGCGGTCGCTGGAGTGGCGCTCGATCAAGCGGCATTTCACGAGCTCGCGAAACACGATTCGGTCCACGCACGAAAGACGCTCACGTCGAGAGAGCACTGGGATGCGCTGACCGCTGGGCGGGAGGAGGCGACGCTCGGATCGAGGTATGTCGCGCTCCCCGACGCTCTGACCAGCACAAGAGCTCGCGATCAGATCGCCCGCGAGGGATTTGGGATCCTGCGCGGTGCCATACGCGCGGACGCGGCGACCAGGCTTGGCGACAAGATCGTCGCGCTCTGTCGTCATGGCTGGGACGCCGCGTTCGCTCTGGTGTTCGACGAAACCTGGATCATCGGCCGGCAGCTCATCGAGCTCTTGCAGGCTACGGTGAACCCGAACCTCGTCTTCTCCCACGAGATGTACGCCTTTTGCGTCGACGCCACCCTCGCCGCGGGCCGTTCGCGTGGTGTGGAGCCGCACCGCGATCGCGGCGTCTCTGGCTTCGACGTCGTGAACGGACAGAGGCTTCCGCGTCACGCGACCGCGTGGGTTGCTCTCTCCCAGGCGAACGAGCACAACGGATGCATTTACGTATTGCCCGCTAGCGTCGAGGGGGAATCGTATTTCGAGGGTCGGACCAAACACGACGAGAACGCTCCGGCGGTGGCGCTCGAGGCGAGCCCCGGTGACGTGCTCATGTGGAGCGGTCAAGCGGTTCACTGGGGAGGCGCCTACGACAGGGCGCGTGCGCGAGGACCGAGGGTGGCGATCGCGTTCGCTGGTACGCATCGAGATGTCGCGCGTAGCTCGCCGCTTGCCTCCTTCGAAATCCCGATGGGGCCGACGAGCCCGCTGCCCCCGCTCGAGCAAAGACTTCGCCTCATTCGGACCATCTCCGAATTTCTCTATCCACCTCGGCCCGGCTCGGCGTTGTCGACGACCTTTGCGCTTCTCGACCAGCCACCGCGCGCGCTCGCGGTCGCAAGGCCGAGGTCGGCTTCTTCGAGGCGAAGCAGGCTCGATCGAGCCATTGCGCTCGGCATCGACTACCTCGACGCGAGCCGCGAGCGGTCGGGCCTTTTTCACGACTTTCGCACCGCACCCGACAAGATCGGATCTACCGAATGGGTCTCGGGTTTCATCGGCGCCCATATCGGCCCGATTCCCGAGGGCAGGGATCTCGCGGCTGAGGTGACGGCGAAGCTCGCGCCGCGCGCCCGTCCGAACGGGGGGTTCGCCTTCCGAGAAGGAACGCTCGAGGACTGCGATTCGACCGCCTGGGTGCTCTTGGCTTCCCTCCGTTGCGGCGCGCGGTTCTCTCCCGATCTGGAGTCGAGGGCGCTCGAGTTCATTCTCTCGCATCAAGCCGACGACGGCGGCTTCGCCACCTATGGGGAAGCCGGGAGGGCCCTTTTCGGGTCGATGGCGCCGCGGCGTGGATGGTTCGAGCCGCAAGCCTGTGTCACCGCCGCTGCATTGCTCGCCCTGTTGGAGAGCGGTCGTGGCTCGACGTTGCCCCGGCTCGGCGCGGCCTCGGACGGAGCGGCTCGCTACCTCTCGCTCGGCAGTCGCGCCGAGGTGGACGCCTCGTGGACGGCCTATTGGTGGAGCGGAGCTGCCTACGCCACTTGCTTCGCGACACGCGCGTTGGCTTCGGCAAAGGCGCTCTCCCACCTCGAGCGTGACTGCGTTCGCTCCGCGTTGCGCGAACGCCAAAGCGACTCCGGAGGCTTCGGCAGCGAGCGGGGCGCCCCCGCTCATCCGTTCGCGACGGCCCTCGGCCTATCGACGTTCTTGGTCCGAGAAGGAGACGGACCAGTCGAAACGGAGATGCTGGATGCCGCGATCGGTTTTCTCCTATCGAACCAGCGCGTCGACGGCTCGTTCCCCGGCTCGGCAGAGCTTCGCGTCCCCGGTGGAATCAGCGAAGAGACGATGACCCTGGTCGATGCTGGCCCATTCACTACGGCTACGGCTCTCTCCGCGCTCGACGAGGTTCGCTCATGCCTCTGAAACGACCACTGCGTACCCGCCTCGATGAATTCGTTCCGCGCGACACCATTCCCTGGGAGGCGCATGCCGACGCCTTGGTCGCGTCCCGGACAGATGCGGGGTTTCCCGGCTTGCGACCCTTCGCCTACGCCGATTCGGTCGTCGAGTGGCTGAGCGAAGCGACTCCACGCGTCGAGACGGAGGCGCCGCTGGCGCTCGACCTCGGCTGCGGCCCCGGCATGTTCGGCAATCGACTCGCCTCGGCCGGATTTCGAGTGACGGGTGTGGACATCGCCGAGCCTCTCGTTCGCTTCGCCTCGACGGAAGGACGAATGCGAGGCCTCGGCGCGACCTACCTGCGTGGATCCATCCTCGCTCTCGATGATGCGTTGGGTCCGGCGATCGCCACGTTCGACTTGATCTTGCTGGTCAACTCGATCGTGAACCACCTCTCGGAGCTGGAGCTTCGAGTGCTCTTCGGTGGAGTCGCCAGCCGCCTGCGCACTGGCGGTCGGTTTCTTTGCGAAGCGGTGATTCGCCCCGAAGGCGATCGAGAGAGAGCCTTGCCCGACTCGGTGGTGGAGCGGCAGGTCACGCTCGAGCGCTCCGCGTGGTGCGCGACGGCTCACACCTGGCTGCAGCGTGACCTCGCCTTCCCGAGCGCCGGCGAGCGCGTCACCCACCACATCATCACGCCCGACGGCGCCGAGCCCGAAGAGTGTTGGTCCCGCTTCATCTTACACGAGCCGGCGCATTTATCGCGCCTGATGGAAGACAGTGGGCTCGCGGTTGCGCATTGGTACGGTCCCGAGCTCGGTGGTCCACTCCCCGAAAAGAACGATGTCGATCAGCGCGGCTTCGCGTGGGCGGAAAAGTCGTGAGCAGCGACGCATCGTGGCGACTTCCCGAAGGTGTGACGCCCATCGCCTACCGTCTGTGGTTGGACCCGTCGATAGGACCCGAATCAGGAGGGCGATTCCGGGGTGAGGTCGAGATCGACATCGACATCGCCCAGCCCACGGACGAGGTCGTCATCCACGCGTCCGCCCTCGTCATCGCAACGGCGACGGTCGACGGACGGCAGCTCTCCATTCGGCTGCTGGAAGAACGTGAGACAGTGCGCCTACGCGGCGAGCGCCGATTCGAGCGAGGACGGTGCACCTTGCGCCTGGTCTTCTCGGGGCTGCTCACGCGAGACATGCATGGTCCTTATGAGGGACCGCCCGGATCGAACGTCGAGCTCATGACACAGCTTCAGGCCACCCACGCGCGACGGCTTCTGCCATGCTTCGACGAGCCGGCGCTGAAGGCCACCTTCGAGTTGACCGTCGAGGCGCGGAGCGGTGTCTCTCTGGTGAGCAACACCCCCATCCTCAGCTCGACGCTACAGTCAGACGGAAGAACCCGGGTTCGCTTTGCCAAGACACCGCGAATGTCGACGTACCTGTTGGCCCTCGTCATCGGGACGTTTGCTTCGCTCGAAGGTCAGGATCGTCAGGGAATTCCGTTGCGTTGTCTGGTGGCGGCAGGTCGATCGGAGCATGCGAGGTTCGCGCTCGACATCGCCCGACGCGGTCTCGACTTCTTCCATGCATACACGGGCATTGCGTATGCGGACATGCTCCACAAGCTCGATCTCGTGGCGCTCCCCGAATTCGAAGCGTCGGGCATGGAAAACTGGGGCGCCATCTTCTTTCGGGAAGAGGCGCTCTTGGTCGATCCCGCTTCGAGCTCGCTTGCGCAACGAAGACGGGTCGCCGAAGTGGTCTTGCACGAGGTCGCTCATCAATGGTTCGGCAACTACGTGACCGCCGCGTTCTGGGACGATCTCTGGCTCAACGAGAGTCTCGCGACTCTGCTCGCCTACAAGGCGCTCGATGCTCTCTTTCCTGAATGGGACGTGTGGCAGGAGTATCGAGCGGTCGTCACCTCGACGGCCCTGGCCGCCGACAGCATGAAGGGCTCTCACCCGATCTACCGGCCCGTCGCTTCGCCGTGCGATATCGAACAGGCTTTCGATGCGGTCACCTACGACAAAGGCGGCTCGGTCCTGCGTATGCTCGAGGCCGCACTCGGCGAAGACGTGTTTCGAAGCGGATTGAATGGCTATCTCGCTGCGCACGCCTTCGGGAGTGCGACTCGGCACGACCTCTTCCGTGCGCTCGAGCGAGCTCGTCCGACTTCGTCCGAGGCCGTGCGGCTCGTTGGGACCGTCGAGGCGTTCCTCACCCCATGGATCGAGCGGGTGGGATTCCCCCTTGTCCGCGTGGTATCCCGGGACGGGAGGCTCGAGCTCGAACAATGTCGCTTCCTTCTCGATGGTGATTCCGATCCGGAGACCCGACCCTGCGAGCCCTGGCCTCTCTCCTTAGAGATTGGGATCGGGTCCAAGCTCAAGCTCAATGTCGGCGAGACGAATCTTTGCATCATCGCCTACGACGGACCCGCGCTTCGATGTCTAGTCCAGGCCATCGTAGACGGTGAGCTCGAGCCGATCGATCGCTACGGTGTTCAGGAGAATGCCTACCTGTTGGCGCGGGCCGGACGGCTAGGGCTCGACTCCTATCTCGAGGTCGTCGCTGCCTATGAAGGTGAGCGGGAGCCGTGGGTGATGTCGGGCCTCCTCGCTGGTTTGCGGGCAATGAGAGAGAGCCTGGTCGGTCTCCCCATCGCGACGCGGCTCTCCGCCGCCGTGCAGCGTTTGGTGCTGCCATGTTTGGAGCAGCTCGGTTGGCTCGAACGCGAAGGCGAGCTCCCGGCTGTCTCGCTCCTTCGCTCGTGCGTGATCGAGGCTGCGCTCGACGTGGGCGCGTCGAATTGGCTCGAACAGGCGCGTGCTTGGTTCGAGATCGCGCTGCGGGCTCCGGGCGACGTCCCCATGTCGATTCTCCCGCTCGTGCTGCGCAGCGCCGCCCGTCACGGATCCACGCGCGAGTTCGATGGGCTCCTCACTCTCTATGAAGACTGTCCGACCGCGGAGTTGCGGGCGCACGTCCTAGGAGCCATGGGGGCATTCCTGGCGCACGATCCGTTGACGCGAGCCCTCGAGCTCTCGGTATCCAGCGCCGTCCGCCCTCACGACACGTTGCTCGTGTTCGGGGGCGCTTCCATCGAACGGAAGGCATCGTTTTGGTGCTTTCTCCGTGAGCGTTGGGCCGAGCTCGATCTTCGCCTCGGAGATTCGATGGCGATGGGGCACCTGGTGGCCGCCGCAGCCTCCGGAGTTCCGACGGAAGCCCACGCGGCCGAGGTCGAGCGCTTCTTCGAGGCCCACCCGAGCCCGTTTGCGGCCGAAACCATCGCTCTCACGGTGGAGCGCATACGAGCGCGAGCCCGATTTCGTAGTCGGCACGAGCACGGACCTCGCGAAGTACGCCACGACGCAACGGGAAAGAAGGACAGAGTGGAGAGCGCGGGATAGAGATGGTGTCGAGCACCGAGCACGGAGTCGCGGGGCCGCTACGTTGGGTCGAGCATGATTGAACGCATCGATCGCCATGGGCGTTGGTCCACGTCCGAGGGGTGCTCGCCGGCGACCCCGCGAAAGGGCACGCGCCGGGACCTTCGACGCGGCTTGGCACGAAGAGCGTGCGCCGCTTCCTCCGCTCGATCAAGATACGCTCTTCGCGAGCTTCGCTGCCCCGGGGCTCTTTTCGAAGCAGCCGTTTTATGGGGTTGAGACCGTGACGCTCCAGAACCTGACGCGCGGCGGAGGCGAGGTCACCTTCCCGCTGCCGAGGGTCGTGCTCGACATCGTGTTTCGCGGAAAAGGAATCGAAGAGGAGCATATTCGACCGCCCTCGATACCGTCGTCCTCGACACCACCGACGCGCACGCGCTCGTGCTCCTCGAGATGGTCTATCGGGCGTCGATTCCGGTGCCTTGACGACCGGGTGACGCAGAGATCGTGATCGAGGAAGATCTCGGCTGTGTGTTCGCGCGAAGCGCCTCCATCTGAGATAGGCTTTCGCTCATGGGCTCCGTCTCCGCGACCATGATGAATTGCATCACGTCTGCATCTGGACACCAGGTGACGCCGTGTGCGGTGAGCGTGTGTACGACCCCTGCGGCGCCTAGCCCGATTCCGCTGCCCTATCCGGTCACCTCGTCGGCCATGGAGGGGCTCTCCGATACGCCGTCGCGGACGAAGATTGCCGGGAACGCCATTGGTAACGTGGGCGCCGTCTTCAAGGCCTGTCATGGCAATGAGCCCGGCACACTCAAAGAGACCATGAGTCTCAATACGGGGGGGCGAGCTTCATCGTCGCTGGCTCTCCGCCCGTGCTCGTCGAGCGCGGAATGATGGGTATCACTGGCAGCCCCTGCTTTCTCAACAAGGGCCCCGGCTGAAACGCCGCCTGTCGAACACTGTGGAGACACCCTTTCTCACCGAGCTGTGGGCCGCCTCACGCGCCATTCACGAGATCGCGCGCGAGCTCGAAGCCGTGCCTGCGGAGCCAACGATCGTCGAGGGCCTCGCGCTCGCGGGGCTCGCCCGTCGATACCTTTTCGACGCCATCGACGGGCGGAGCAGAAGTGGGGAGGCCATCGAGCGAGCGCAAGGAGCAGCCTTGCGCGCGGCGGCGTAGCTCGCTGGGTCCCATTCCTTGCTCGGCTCACGTCTCCTCGCCTCGGACCGAACCCTGCTGGCGGTAGAGGAGTTTCCTGCGCGAGAGCCTCAGCCCCCGAAGCCAGAATGGCCGCGGGTCACCGGTCAGGTGCCCGAGCCCCACCGGATCCTTCGCGAGTCGATGGTGCCTCGCTATCGCGCACAGCCATTACCCGCGCGGAGGGCACGGGATCTCACGCCGCCGCCCATCGAGCTTCGCGGCGAATCGGTGAAGAGCGCAGCCGACCTCGAGCGCGCCGCAGCTCGATTCGAGGCATTGGCGAGAGATTCGTTGGCGGCTGCCCTCGCACCTCGCCCTTCGTTCGTGAAAGACCCATTCGCCGAGAGATCAGCGAACGCGCACATCGCTGCATTTGCCGTCGATCCCGCCCGATCTCGCCCTCTGACACGCAGAGGTCTCATCGACCGCCGCACAGACGAGCTCTTCCAAGAAATTCGCATGGGCGGCGTCCAGCGAACGCCACAGCGAGGCGAATCGTTCGACTCGGTCGCGGGGATCGAGAAGCGCATGTTCGAGTCGGTCGACGCCGTCGTCGCATTCGGTGCCGATGCGCTCGACTCGCTCGAAAGGCTCGGAGGCGATAGCCCCGCACCCGACGCGTCGCGGGTATTGGCCACCGCGTTTCTCGCGAGCACGATCAGAGGAGCCGACCTCGTGGCCATTGCAGAGCGCGTGCTCGAGCTCCACGGTGCAGGTGACGAGGAGATGCTGGCGGCATTCGTGGAAGGGCTGGCGCTCGGGCCGAGCCCGGATGTCGACGGGGCCTGCGTTGGGCTTGCCCAGCATCCCGCTGCCGCCACGTTGCGACGCGCCGCCCATCGCACGCTCGCGCGTCGCTTTGGATGCGGCCCGTCGCTCGCGCTCGCCGGGGCAGAGGATTCGGATCCGAGCGTCGCCTTCACGGCAGTCGGAGAGCTCTTTCGATTGCGACATCCCGAGGCAAAGAATCGACTCGAGGCGGCCTTCGCTCTCCCTGGTCTCGATGCGCCGCCTCAGGCGCTCCGCCGCGCCATGGTCGAGGCGCTCGCGCTCGCCAGTGATCCTCGGCTCATCGCACTCCTCGAATCGTCACGTCACGGTCGACCGTGGACGGCCATCGCCTGTGCCGAGGAGCTCGCCGCCCACGTTCTTCCCGCTCCCCCGTCTCCGCTCGAACGAGCCCTTCTCCATCTCGAGCTCGCTCATCGCGCGGGTATCCGGGCGCGCTTCTCGACGAGTGACTTGGTCGTCACGCAAGAAGCCCAGCTCGCGCGGCTCCTCAAAGAGGCGCGTGCGAGCTCGACCCCGGC
Organism: Polyangiaceae bacterium; assembly: GCA_043755175.1. Lineage (GTDB taxonomy): Bacteria > Myxococcota_A > Polyangia > Polyangiales > Polyangiaceae > CAYYKK01. Next base: position 19,572 of record JAYUUB010000022.1, read on the forward strand.
CGGCCAGTTCTAACAGGCCGGTACAGCGTCTCACCCATCGAGGCACCCTCACACCCGAGGATCGCCGCCGCATGATCCAGCTCCTGCGCACCCGATCAGTTGTGAACGATCGTGATCTTGTCGGCGTCGATGGCGAACTTTGCGGTCGCGAACGTGGTGACCGCCTCGAGCGCATGAGGGCGGGGCTCGAGCGACCGCGCGGGATGGCGCTCCTGTCCGCGGTTCGTCCCGGCTTGTCGAAGTCGACCATCGCGGCCGAGATCAAGCGCCTCTGCGGAAATTCGGTATAGTCACGGTAGGCGAAGCCATATGTCGGGAGGTGCGAGATGCAGCGGCTAGCAATCGGGGAGCGGTTGGGGACCAGTGGCCTCGGGGGCGTCGGCGTGTTGCTCGTCGGAGCGTGCCTGATCGGAGTTGCCTCGATGAGCGGACCCTAGACGACCGACGCATGTCGGTTCGAGCAGACCTGGTACGCCGGTGACGTGCATTACAGCGAGCGGATCGAGCTTCGTCCCGATTCGACGGGGACCTGGATCGAGACCGGTTCGGCGAGTGGCGCGCGGCGCGATCGAAAAGAGTTCACGTGGGAACGCACGGCAACAACCTTCGCGGTTGCCTATGATCAGGACAAGGCGAGAACCGTCGACTATCGAATCGAGCGCAGCCACAATGCCTGTTATCTGACGTTCAGGTTGCATCCGTTTCTCGACGACGACTCCGGGTTTCACCACTTCGCCGATTATCCGTGACCGATATCGCCAAGGCCACTCGCTACATCGCGATGGCCACATACAGCGCTGACCGCCGAGAAGACCGAGCCGTAGAGAGCGGAGGTCGTTTCGGCTGAAGAGGAGCCTCTGGGCCGTCATGGGTCGCCAGGCGGGCGCCGATATCGAGTCGTGGGGGGAGCGCAAATAGCGGG
>JAYUUB010000023.1:0-7300 GCA_043755175.1 Polyangiaceae bacterium
AGCAGCAGCAGCAGCAGCAGCAGCAGCAGCAGCAGCAGCAGCAGCAGCAGCAGCAGCAGCAGCAGCAGCAGCAGCAGCAGCAGCAGCAGCACCAGCAGCAGCAGCTCCAGCTCCAGCTCCGGCGCAGGCGGCGCGAGCGGTGACAATTGTCCCGGTGGCACGCCCGACGTCTTGGGGCAGAACGCGACGTTGAGCTACAACGGCGACACGACCAACCTCACCGATGATCTGAAAAACTTCTGCGCCAAGGGTGGCGACACGACCGCAGCGCCTGACGAGGTTTACCACTTCTCGAACGCTGCCGACTGCACGTTCACCGCCCACCTCGTCGAGGCGGGAGGCTTCGACGGCCTCCTCTCGCTCCGCTCGGTCTGCGGCTCCCGTAGCGGGCAGTACTCCTGCACCGATGCGAAGACGCACATCGAGGACCTGACCTCGGACCTGCCCGCGGGCGAGCATTGGATCGTCGTCGACGGAGCGACCGACGGGAGCAAAGGCACGTTCTCCCTCGCGCTCACGTGCTCCGCACCAACCTGCGGAGACGGCATCAAGAACGCCAACGAGGAATGTGACTCGACCGGCCCAGGCTGTGGCGCTCCCAACAGCGCGAATGCCTGCAAAATCCTGTCGACGGCAGCAGCAGACAACTGTGCCGGCCTCACCAACCAGACGATCGTCATCAATCCGGGCCCGGCGAGCTTTTTCCCCGCAATGAACACGACCGTTTTCAACAACGCCGGCGCGGCGGATGACGTGAACCCGGTGCCATCCGCGAACTGCCCATTCGTTGCTGCTGCACTTCCAGGTGAGTTGGCGCCTGACCAGGTCTTCGACTTTCTTGCGACCGCGACGGGCACATTCACGGTCGAGATTGGTTTGCTTCCCGACGGCCTGACCAATGCGTGTGACCCGAACGTCACGTCTGGCTGTTGGAACAGCGGTCTCTTCATCCGAGAGGGAAGCTGTACCGCCGGCGCGCAGGTCGGATGCGACGTGGCCGACTACTCGACGCCGACCAGCAACCAAGGCGTCTACACCGTGAGCGTCCAGGCAACGGCGGGCACCCACTATTACGTCTTCGTCAAGAGTCCGGACGCCGTCGATCAGACGCCGAACACCAACGTCGGTACGTACAATCTCAAGGTTCAGCTGACCGTCCCCTGAGGCCTGCGCACCCGAAAACGAAACGACCCGTGGCTCACGCTGCGGGTCGTTTCGTTTTGTGTTCCGAACGCCATGCAGGCTGACGAAGTCCTGCTCCGCTCGCGCATCCACCCTCGGAGCCCGTCCTTCTGCTAGGTTCAGCAGACTTTCCTCGGAGGACTTCATGCGAACACGAACTTGGCTCTGGGCTTTGTCAGCAACCGCTCTTCCTGCCGCTCTTCTCGCCTGTGGCGACAGCAGCGGCTCCGGCGGCTCCGGCGGCACCGCGACGACCACGTCCTCCACCAGCACCTCGAGCAGCAAAGCCTCCTCGACGTCGACGAGCGCGGGCACCGGTGGAAAGGGCGCAGACAACTGCCCCGGCGGCAACGCGATCGATCTCGCTCCTGGCGCGCTTGTGACCCTTCAAGGCAGCACCAAGACTGCGACAGACGACGTCAAAAACTTCTGCGCGATGGGCGGCGATTCGGTCGGCGCTCCCGACCAAGTCTACAAGCTTCACACGACCCAGGATTGCACCCTCACCGCTACGCTCACCGAGCAAGGCTTCGACGGGCTCCTCTCGCTCCGCTCGATCTGCGACTCGCGCACCATGGGTCAATACACCTGCGAGAACGCTGCGACCGCTGGTGAGACCATCAAGGGCGACCTTCCCCCCGGCGACCACTGGCTCGTCGTCGACGGCGCCACCGCCGGAGCGAAGGGCGACTACAAGCTCGATCTGCTCTGCGCCGATCCGATGTGTGGTGACGGCGTCATCAACCTGGCCGAAGAGCAGTGCGACACGACCAGCCCGAGCTGCGGTCAGCCAGGCACCGGACAAACGGCTTGCAAGATTCTTTCGACCGCTGCGGCCGACAACTGCACCTCGGCAGGGCTCAACGCCATCCCGCTCACTCTCGGTGCACCGGCCCTTCTCCTCCCCACACCTCCCGCACCGCCGTTCAACAACACGGCTGCCCTTGACGACCAAATCAATCCGGTTGCATCTGCAACTTGTCCGTTCGTTCCTGCGACGGGCGCAAATCAGTCTGCGCCTGATCAGGTGTTCGAATTCCTCGCCAACCAAAGCGGCAAGTTGGACATCACGATGGGCCTGGCCGCTAACGGCACGTCGAGCGCGTGCGACATCTCCGCGAGCGATCCTGGCTGCTGGAACAGCGGCCTCTTCGTTCGAGAAGGAACCTGCGCGGCAGGCACCCAGATCGGATGCGGCGTCTCCAATCCTGCAAAGGCCAACGGTGTCTTCACCGTTTCCGTGAATGTCACGGCCGGCACCCACTATTTCGTCTTCGTGAAGAGCCCTGACGCCGTCGATGTCGGACCGAACCTCAGCGTCGGCAGCTTCTACCTGAAGGTCTCGCTCAGCCCTTGAAACTCAGGAATGCGCCCTAGCTGCGCGCGATCGTTCTGCGCGGCGTCGCGTGAGCGTTGATCCGAAGAGGAGCCCGACGACGATGCTCACCCTCGCCCGAACGGTGAGGAACTGCGTTGGGTATTCTCTTTGGCGCTGTTTTGGGTCGGAGCCTGCCGAGGCTCTCGGGCTTCTAATGATCCCCGAGTTCTTCGAGAGGCGGCTGTGTGCGCGCCGCACTACGGAACCCGATGGCGTCTTCGTCGCTACTGCACAAGGCGTCACGCCGCCGCCGGTTCGCATGGGGTGTTCGCGAGCAGCGAGCACGCGTTGGTCGTCGAGGGCATTGGGTGGCTGGGGCTCGCAGGTTTGCGCCGTCGCCTGTAGATTCTTGGCCACCTCTGGCTCGGAACGGTGACTCCTGATGAGCCCGATACGGGAGCATCGAGGTTCTCGCTCGCGCACCCTCCGAAGGATCAACGATGAGACTCACTCAATCCATTTATTTCATGCCGTTTTTCGTTGTGGGCGGCTGCTACCAGGTCCTCGGTTTGGGTGACTACCGTGTCTCTGAGGGCGCCGGTGGCAGCGTCGGTGGAGCGAGTTCGACCTCTAACAGCACCGCATCGACGGCCGGAGCCGGTGGTCGCTCTGGCTGTACTCCCGGCGGCGTTTCCAAATGCTACTCGGGACCGCCGCAGACCCAGGGCATCGGCAACTGCGCCGACGGCACTCACCTCTGCCTCCAAGATGGAGTGAGCCTCAGCAACTGCATCGGCGAGACGCTTCCCGTGGCCGAAGACTGCAGCAAGAAAGGTGACGAGGACTGCGACGGGTTCTCGTGCAGCGAGACGGTTTGGGCCAACGGCTACGGAGACCCGAACGTCCAGGCTGCGCGGGTGGTCGCTGTCGACCCGGACGGCAACATCTACGTCGCGGGCAACCTGAAGGGCACGATCACATTCGGTGGGCAGACCCTGACAGCTGCTGGACTGACCGACATCTTCCTGGCCAAGCTGGACCCTAAGGGGAAACCGCTGTGGGCGAAGTCATTTGGGGGGGGCGGCACCGCGTACCCCTATGGACTTGCCGCCGACCTGTCAGGTGTCGTTCTTCTAGGGAGCTACGGAGTCTACAAATTCGATCCGCTGGGACAGCTGAGCTGGTCCCACAATCTGGGACCCAGTGGTGGCAACTTCACGTTGCCGATACTGGGCGATGTAGCGTTGGACAGCTCTGGTAACGTGCTGATTGGACTGACCGCATCCGGAAGCGTTGATTGTGGTGGTGGACCGCTGGCCGGTGGGACCTCCACCGACATCATTTGCTGCAAGCTGGATGCAGCAGGAAATCATGTGTGGTCTCACCGCTACTTCGGCTCTGCAGGAGCCGGGGTGACGGGGGTCGCGGTGGATTACGCAGATGACGTTCTTTTCACTGGGTATATCCAGTCACCGACCGACTTCGGCGGGAGCATACTTCCGGCCAGCGATGGAGATCCCGTCCTCTTCAAGCTGAAAGCCGACGGAACGTCCATTCTGTGGAAACATTCGTTCCCTGGAGCTGGGTTTTCGCTCGGCTACCGTGTCGCGGTGGACGGTCAAGGGGCGGCCGTCGTCATCGGAGGCGTTGGGGGGCCGCTCGTGCTGAGTGGCTTGAAGACGCTAGACAGCTCAGGCGGGGACATGTTCATCGCGAGCTTCAACGCAAGCGGGACCTATGTTTGGAGTCGGCAGATCGGCGCAACGGCGATCCCCGACCAGCTGCTCGGCGTGAGCATCGATAGCCAGGGGTTCGCCATCGTCGCTGGCTACATCACGGGACCAGCCAACTTCGGAAGCGGACTTCTCCAGCCCGCAGGAGGCACCGATGGCGTGCTCGCAGCCTTCGACGCCGGTGGGAAGCCTGTCTGGAGCAGAGTGTACGGCGGAGCTGCTGGTGAGCTGATCACCGGTGTCGCTCAGAAGCCCAACCGACAAATCGTCGCGGTGGGCTCGTTCGCTAGTGCGAGCGTCGACTTCGGAACCGGGCCGCTTGCCAACGCCGGGGCAAGCGACGCGTTCGTCTTCGAGGTCGATCCCTAGCTCTTACGCGGATCTTTCACCTGCGGATGCTCGTTGTAATACGCGTCCAAGCTCTCACGCGTGATCTCGCACTCGATGAGCCCGTCACGAGCGATCTTCGCCTGACAACCGAGCCGCGAGCCGGGCTTCACGTCGAAGGCCTTGTCGAGGATGTCTTCCTCCTCCTCCTCGGCGTCTTCGAGCAGATCGCGCCCCTTGTTCACCACCACGTGGCAGGTCGAACAAGCGCACACGCCGCCGCACGCATCGCCTTCGGGCGCTTCGATCTTCTTCGAGGCGACGAGAAGACTGGTGCCGATGGGCACGTCGACGTCCCAGGTCTTGCCGAGGGCGAGAAAACGAACCGTAGCCATGCTCAGGCTCCTCTCGCGTGGGCTTCGAGATGCTTCTCGACTCCGTCGGCCGTCGCGACGTCGCCTTCGACGTCGTCGAGCCGCTTTCCAGCGATCGCGTGCGCGATGGCCCTGTCCATGCGTCGTCCGGCCCAGGCTTTGGTCGATTGATCGAGCATCTCGATGCGAGCGTGAATCACAGAAGCATTGTCTCCGCGGATGGCTGTGGCGAGATCGTTCACCGCCGCGTCGATGCCGATCCGTTCGTCGGCCGTCAACAGATCCGAGTCTCCTTCGAGCGACTTTCGCGTCGCGAGGAGCACGCGCTCCGCCTCGACGCGTTCTTCGATGAGTCGGCGCGCGACGAGATCTTCTTCACCATGGTCGAGCGCGCTGAGCAGCATCGTCTCGACCTCTTCGTCGGTGAGGCCGTAGGTCGGCTTGACCTCGACGTGTTGCTCGACGCCCGTCGTGAGCTCTTTGGCGTCGACGCTCAAGAGACTGTCGGCATCGACGGTGAAGGTCACCTCGAGGCGCGCCATTCCGGCGGGCATCGGAGGGATCCCTTTCAGGGTGAAGCGCGCGAGCGAACGACAGTCGTCGGCGAGCTCGCGCTCTCCTTGGACGACATGCAGATCGAATCCGGTTTGGTTGTCGGCGTAGGTCGTGAACACCTGCCGCGCACCCGTCGGGATCGTCGTGTTGCGCGAGAGGATCTTCTCGACGACGCCGCCCATCGTGACGAGCCCGAGCGACAACGGAAGAACATCCAAGAGAAGCACTTGGTCGTTCGACCCGCTACCCGCGAGGATATCGGCTTGAATCGCGGCTCCGAGCGCGACGACGCGCTCCGGATCGATGTCGGAGAGAGGCTCTTTCTCGAAGAGCTCGGCGACATATCGCTTCACGAACGGAACGCGCGTCGAGCCACCGACGAGAATGACGCCGTCGAGCTCGCCGGCTTTCACTCCAGCATCGCGCAGCGCACGCCTCACGACGAGCCCGGTGCGATCGACGATGGGGCGAATGAGCCCGTCGAGCTCCGCGCGCGTGACGGTGTGCTTCACCGTGGTCTCGCCCGAAGCGCTTCGAACCGGAAGCTCGAGCTCGACGCTCTCGGCGTCGGTCAGACCGTGTTTGGTCTTTCGAGCAGCATCGAGCGCCAAGCGAACGATCTCGGGTGAAGCTCTCTCGACGGGCTCGCCCGGAAGCATCACGCCGATGAGGCGGTTCGCGAGCACGCGATCCATGTCGTCGCCCCCGAGCGCGCTGTCGCCGCCGGTCGACTTCACCTCGAAGACGCCGTCGTCGAGACGCAAGATCGTCACGTCGAAGGTGCCGCCCCCCAAATCGTAGACTGCGAACAGACCGTTCTGCTTTTGGTCGAGGCCATACGCGAGGGCCGCTGCCGTCGGCTCGTTCAACAAGCGCAGCACGTCGAGACCCGCGAGCTTGCCCGCATCTTTCGTCGCTTGCCTCTGGGCTTCGTCGAAGTACGCCGGCACCGTGATCACGACACCACCGACTCGTTGAAGCTCGTCTTCGGCGATCTTCTTGAGCGCTTTCAAGATCTCGGCTGACACCTCGATGGGCGTCAGAACTCGCTGCCCGGCGCGGAAACGAACGCTCTTTTTCTCGCCGTCGTTCGTGGCCTCGACGAAGTCGAAGGTGCCGAGACGCCGCGTCTCCGGATCGTCGGCGCCGCGACCCATGAGCCGCTTGACGCTCACGATCGTTCGCTGCGGATCGATCGCGGCGAGACGGAGCGCGTCGTGCCCGACGAGCACGGTCCCGCGCGCGTCGAAGTGAACCGCCGACGGGATCAACCACTCGCCGTTGCAGTCGCTGATGACCTGCGGACGCTCGTCACGCACGCGAGCGACGATCGAATTGGTGGTTCCGAGGTCGATGCCGACAGGGCGGGGCGAAGCTTTGGGATCGAATATCTCGAGCAGCACGAATGACCAAATCTCTCTATGAAAGAAGCGTTTCCTCGAAAGCCGCGACCTCTTCGAGGAAGCGCCGCACGTAGCGGAGCTCGCCGAGGAGCGGCAAAACCTTGTCCCGATCGTCGGCCGACGCCGGCACCGACGCGGCGATCGAAAAGGCCGCCGCCATACGGCGCGTCACGTCGCTCTCGCGCTCGCGCATCGTGTCGCCGAGGGCCGTCACTCGGTGAATCTCTTTGGCGCGCGTGGCCTCGGCGAGCTCTTCGCGCGCATCCATCATCTCCATCAACAGCGACGCGGGAGGCTGCGGCTCGGTCGTCTCACCGACCGCGAGCCCGAGGTGACGAGCCACCGCTTCGGCCCGCTTCACCGGATCGCGGAGCAAGCGATACGCCTCGTTCACCTCGATCGCACGAC
>JAYUUB010000024.1:0-7282 GCA_043755175.1 Polyangiaceae bacterium
GGTCTCTTCGGGCGCTTCTATCGCCGCAAGAACCCGCCGCCTCCTCCGCGCGAGTCGACGAGAATGCGTCTCGAAGGCGACACGGTCACGATCGATCTCGTCGGCCCCACCGCTTGCGAGCTCATGAGCGCCAAGAAGAAAGCCGAGCTCCTCGCGCGCATCGGGCCTGATCCGCTTCGCGATGGGGCATCGCCCACGCCGTTCTACGAATACTTATCGCGCTCGAAGACGCCCATCGGCGCGGTGCTGCTCGATCAGAGCGTCGTCGCAGGCGTGGGCAACGTCTATCGCGCCGAGGTGCTCCACCTGCTCAAGCTTCATCCTTCGACTGCCGCGAAAGCGTTGACGCGCGCAGAGGCGACGGCGATGTGGGAGCTGCTCGTGGGCCTCTTGAGGCGCGGCGTCGAAGAGAAACGAATCGTCACCACGCAGGGTCTCGAAGCGTCGAAAAAGCGCGTCCCACGAGGCGAGAGCGTGCATGTCTATGGGCGTAGCTCGTGTCGCACGTGTGGCGGCGAAGTGGAGCGCTTCGCCCAGCGCGCGCGAACCGCGTACGTGTGCCCAGCGTGCCAGCCGTACCGGGCCATAGGGGACGACCACGAATAGTCGTCCGGTCCACTCCACCTCTCGGAAATCGATGGGGGCTCCGGATCGACGTGTTCATGATGCGACGTACGAGCCGACCGCCCGCGACGCGCTATTGCGGGCCGAAGGTCACCCAGGAAATGTCGTTCGTTCCACCGAGCTCTTTCGGATCGGTCCAGACGAGCCCATCGGTGGAGCGACGAACACGCGTCACGTCGAAGGCGACGTACGTTCCGTGCCCATACCCAGCGAGATAGATGTAGAGCCCAGGCGCCGCGTGTTCGACCCAGCTCTTCCCATCGTCTGACGTGTACACGTGCTCTGGCGTGATGGCGCTGAAGTGCCCTTGACCGAACACCAACGCGCGCAAATCCGTAGACGGGAACGAAGGCTCGGTCGACCACGTCACGCCGTCGGTCGACGTGACCGATAGGCCGTTGCCGATCGCGACGAGAACACCGTTGCCGTAGGCGAGCGCTTGCCCGCTCGTTCCGATCTTCGCCGTCGTGTACGCCCACGTGGTCCCGTCGGGAGACGAGCTGATCTCACCATCGTCGTTGATCGCGAAGAAGCCTTTGCCTGGGACGTACGCGAGCGCCCCATGCGCGTGCGAAGCCTTCGTGTCGATCGAGTGCTGGGCCCACGTCGCTCCGTCGCTGCTCGTCACGCGTGAGCCGTAGCCACCGAGACCGACGAACCTTCCGGCTCCGAACGACATCTGCCCCATCCAATTTTGGTTGAACGCGGCGGGTGGTGTGTCGGCCCAAGTGATGCCGTCGGGCGAGGTCATCACGCGCCAACCTGCCGCGACGAACAGACCGTTGCCCCAAGCTACGGTGCGGAGCCCGACGAAGTCGTCTCCTCCACTGTCGACGATCGAAACATCGTTGGTCCACGTAATCCCGTCGTCGGTCGAGCGGATGCGGCGCCCACCGCTGCCGACTGCGACGAACGTCCCCGGCGGATCGACGGCGCCTCCTCCTCCCCCAGTTCCCGTCGCGGTGCTCGTGCTCGCCGCTGTGCCCGATGCGACCGTGACCCCTGCGGTAATCGTGGTGCCGGGCGCTGCTCCTCCACCGCCCGCATTCGAATCGGTACTCGAAGACGAACAAGCCGTGGCGAACAGAGCCAGAGGAAGCACACCGGAGACGGCGGAAGCAGCGTGAACGCGCATGAAGTTCGATCCCGATCAGGTGGAGGCGAAGTGCGTCGAACCGTACGTACCTCGAGCGAACAAAACGGCTCACGAAATCTGCGGCGCGTATGCGCGCCAGACCGCCAACCTGGGAATGAGCCATGCGAGAAGTTATCAACGCGCGGTCCGAGTTGGGCACGCCTTGCCCGAGCGAGCGCGCGACGAAGACGCCGCTTCCTGGAATGAGGATTAGGTGCAATCAACAGCCGAATGCTCTGGAGGTCTCTCGAGTCGTCGTGCCCGGCCCGCAGACGTATGCGGCTGGGGGCGCACACGTCTGCGGGTGAGACCTTCGTGAGAAGCTCGCCCTCGATGAGCGAGGGTGGAGAGAAGCTTCGGCACCGGCATCGGCCTTGGGGCGATGGGTGGGAGGGGTTGGATTTTCATTCGACACGAGATGGCGGGTGCGCTTCGAAGAACGTCGAGCTTCGCATCGCGCAATACCGCGCGGCAGACAATGCAGCTCGATGCGTCGTCATGCCGGTCCATTGCCTCGACCCCAGTGGCTACGAGCACGCTCAATGACGAGTCTGCCACTCCGGGGCCGATGCGACTCGCCATCCTTCCCAAGATAGAGGTTGTCGCGCGGTGGTGCGTCCCTCGCGCGGTGGAAGGGCGAGGCTTTCGGCCGCAGTCGACGGGCTTTGCTCGACACGCCATCGAGCGGCTGCGTTCCTGGCGCCCCAGCGACTCAGTGCTGAAGGTCGGCCTCTACACGCGCGGCCAGGGTCTCGGCCTGGTCCTCTTCGAGCACCTCGGTATCGTCCGAAACCTCTTCTCTGAGCGCGGCGATGGCATCGATGGCCGCTTCTCGGGCCTCGGCCCGCTCGACGGGCGGTAGTCCGACGAAGAGCACGAGCTTCGCGCCCTGCTCCGACGGAGAGATGACCTTCACGTTTCCGATCCAGGTGGCAGCCTTGTTCTGGATGTCGCGAGGTTGAAGCAGGTCGAAGGAAAGCGGCTGCACGCAGTTCCACTTTCCGTTCTTCCAGCAGTGCGCGACCTCCACCTCGAAGTGCTTCCGCTTCAGAGCCTTCAACGTTCGCGGTTGCAGTTGGAGCTGGAGGTTTCCTTTGTCCGCCAACGCGACGAGGAACTTCTGCTCGATGTCTTCGTCGGAGCGACTCGACCTGGCTGCTCTTTCTTTGTCGTGATGTGACAGGTACCGCGACATGAGCCGGCCGAACGTCATCTCTGGATCCGCGGTCACGCCTTCGATGGTTCCCGACCATCTCACCGCGCCGTCAGGTGAAGGGACCAGTCGGTGCAGCTCTTCCTCCAGCGTCGTGGGGTAGAGGCCGATCTGACCGTTCCATTCGCGAGCGGAGAGCGAGTCACGGAGCCGAGCGAAAGCTTGCCGAACGGTCGGCCCATGAGCGCTCGAAAAAGCGTCGGTGACGCGCGTCCAGCCGTCGATCAGCTCCACACGGAAGAATGTCCCGTCATTCACGCGCATCGCGAGGCCGACGTTCAGGACCTCGCCAGAGCCCTCATCGGGCATGTATCGGAGAACGATCGCTTCAAACGGGGTCATGGTCGTTCAACCCAGGCCTGGAGGAGTCGGAACCATTCATTTACCGCGTCTCGCCGCTCCTTCAAGCTTGACGACAGTAGTCGAGAGCTTACTCGTGGCGGAAGCCGTCAGCCACTGAGGTGGCACGTTTCGCTGCAGCTCTTCGAGAAACGCATCGGTAAGGCCCGCGATCGCCGCCTTCGTTCCCGACAAATCGGGCGTGTTCTTTCCGAACCTGTGCGCAAAGAGATGCTTCGCGAGGATGTCGCTCGGCCAGTTCGAGCCAAGCATCGGCAGGTAGAACCCGGTGAAGGCCAGGTCGTGATCGATGGCGACGAGGCGGGTCGGCGTCCCCGCATCGACCAGACAGTTCGGGTTGGTCTTCAGGCGATCGGGGTTGTCGATGAACACATCGAACGCCGCGATCTTGGCCGCGGCTTCCCGATAGTGGGGATCGAGAGCGACGCTTTCGTTCGGCACGACAAAGGTATCTCGGAGGTATCGAACACCCAGGTTGGCACCGACCGACGCGCGAGCGTCTTCCCCCAGCTTGCGGCCGATGATCGCCGCGAGCCCCTCCGAGACATCCACGACGAAGCGCTCCGGCGTGTACACGTCGAGCTCGTCAGCCAGCAGCCCCGCGCTCCATTCCGTCCAGAACGTCTCGCGGTTCTCCAAGCGATGGGCGAGCTTCACGACGCAGGTGAGCTGCTTCCCAGCTTCATCTACGCAGCCGAGGAGAATCGCCTTGTTGCGACCGGCGAACTGCTTCTCCTCGAAAGTCTCTGCCGACACCGTCGGAAACACCGAGCCCCCATCTCCAGGACGTCACACCCTCGCGAGTCAGCAAGCTAGCTCAGCGCAGGCTTGGTCTGCGAACTACCAGCGCCGAGAAAACGATCGTGCGACCTTGAGCAGCGGGCCGTAGAGCAGAGTAGTCTCGCGCCCTCATGGCCAAGGATCGCACCGAAACCCCGTCGAAGAAGCAGCCCCCCGCAAAGTCGAACGGGTCGGCGAAAGACACGGCGCCTCCGCCCTCACCGCGAAGCTTCCAAGGCTTCTCGGAGATCACCTCGTTTCTTTGGAGCGTCGCGGATCTCCTCCGCGGCGACTACAAGCAGGCCGACTACGGCAAAGTCATTCTGCCGCTCACGGTGATCCGCCGGCTCGACTACGTGCTCGACAAGAGCAAGGCCAAGGTGCTCGCAAAGCATGCGGAGCTGAAGCAAGCGAAGCACCCCGAGGGCACCATCGAGGAGATGCTGCTCCGGGCAAGTGGCACGACCTTCTGAAATGAAAGCGCTCGTGGCACCGAGCGCCCCACGAGCGCAGCCTCTCACGTCACAAACCAGCGCGACGCCCGCCGCAAGGCCTCCCAGCGAACCACCGAAGCCGAAGGGTCCAAGCCTCGGCGCGCAGTTTCTCGCGCGCAAGAAGAGCTGACGTCGAGCGGCGATCTGGCGTGCCGCGGCGGCACCATCGCGTATGAAGCTCCTTTGATCCAAGCCTGCGGGCGGTCGTGCTCTTCTTCCGCGATGATCGCTTCATCCAGAACCAAGTTTCTTTGTGTCGCCGGATTTGTGGCTCTCGATGCCGTCGGTTGCGGCGACAGCTCGTCGGGGACGGGCGGGTCCTCTTCGGCGTCGACGACGAGCAGCTCGACCGGCGCGGGGGGCACGATCGAGCCTGCCTTCAACGTGCCCGACATCTCCCTGTCGCAAGGAGGGTTCCAGGCCGAGTCCAGCGTCGCGGCAACGAAGGGCGGCGTCGTCGCCGCGACCTGGATCACTTTGACCCAAGCCGCGGTTGGCATCGGGTATTCATTCTCGACCGATGGGGGCAAGACGTGGCTCGCTCCAGCAGGCATTCCCCCGATCAATGGCTTCTTCTACGGCGATCCGACGGTCGTCGCTGGTGACGACGGATCGTTTTACCTGGCCTTCTGCGCCGTCAACAAGGGGTTCACCGCGGGCCACGTCTACGTCGCCAAAGCGGCGCCAGGCGCGACGACCTTCGGGACTCCCGTCCAGGTGTCCGATCCTGCGGACCCCGGTCCCTACGACAAGCCGGTCATCGCGATCACGAAGAGCCAAGCCATTCTCGTGAGCTATACACACGTTGCAACGGGGCACGTCGTCGTCGGGCGCAGCGCGGACGGTGCGGCTTCCTTCACGCGCACGGAGGCAGTCTCGAACGTGCCCTACGGAGCGCTCGCCACGCCGTGCGCGGATCCCGACGGCGGTCGCGTGTGGCTCACGTTCATCGGCAACAAGCGGATTGATCTGCGCTGGAGCGACGACGACGGCGCGACCTTCCCGCAGACGAACGCCACGCGGGTTTCGCCGACCACCGAGCTCGACGTGTCGACCGACGATCCCGTCTGTGTGGGCCGAGGAAGCGAGGTCTGGGTCGCCTACTCGCGCTCGCACGACATCGTCGACTCCGCCAGCTTCAACTGGAAGGACTACGCGTTGCGTCTCGCGCACTCGAGCGACGGCGGCGCGACGATCGACAGTCGCACCGACGTCTTCGACGCTGCGTCCGGAACGTTCTTCATGGAACCGGCTCTCGTGCTCGAGCCGAACAACGCGCTCGACCTCACGTACTACACGGGCAACGTGGGCGATGATCCCGCTGGGACGTTCCGCTTGGCGCGCTCCACCGACGGCGGCCAGACGTTCCTGCCGACGACGGTGATCGAACAGCCGGTGACGTTTGCCTTGAACCGGAACGGGAAGACCTGGCTCGGCGACTACTCGGGGTTCGTCGCGTTCGACGGAAGGCTCTACACCACCTACGCCGACAACGCTTCGGGCTCGTCCCACGTCAGCTTCATGACGATGCCCATCCCCGCCGAGTGATCGTTCTTCTACCTTCGGCTCAGCGAAGGGTGCTTCCGAGGAGCACGCCGTTCGCCCAATAACAGCCGCTCTCGCCACCTGGAAGAATGTCGAACGTGGCGTCGTGTCCGTACGGGACACGCTCGGCTCTCGTGACATTGCCTCCGTCGTAGCGTTCGCCCTTGGCGAGATCGGCGAGCGTCGCCATCGAGCTCGATGAGCGAGCGCTGCCACAGGTCGGGTGACCGGGCGAGACGAGCAACTCCCGCCCGTCGTCGAACACGACGCGGCTCATCTCGTGCGACCGAGGCACGTCGAAGTGGGACGCGGCGAGGAGCGGCGCGACGACCCTTCTACCCGCGGCGTCGACGGTGAAGACGAGAGCACCCACCGCGAGGTCGCGCACCGTCGTCGGTCCGGCGGGCGTATCGATCAGCGTGTCTTCGGAGAGACACCTCGGCTCGGGTGTGCCGTCCTTCCAGCACGCGCCCCTCAGCGGGAGGCCGAGCGCGCAATGAAAGCCGGCTTGGCAATCCGCGGTGGTGTTGCACTTCGTTCGGGAACCATCGGTCTCTCCGACCGCCGACGCGCTCGGTTGCGGAGCCGACGAAGGAACGAGCGCCGGCGTGGGTACGGGCGTAGGTGTTGGGCTGGGCGCGGTCGCCGCGTTGGTCGAAGGCATGGTCGCCGACGTGGCCCGCGCCGTGGACACCGGCGGTTCGCAAGACAGCGCGCACGCAGCCATCACCCAAACGCAATGAAAGAAAGTCGCCATCAGAACTCACCTACTCGGTGCACCGCCCATTGTAGGATAAGACACGTCTTCGCGAAGCGCCCCGCGATTCCGACGACGACGGGCGGTCACGATGGCTCGGACCGGCAGGAACAAGTGTCGCCGATCAAGCTCGCAGTCGTGGTAGTCGAAGTGACCTGGGCTGGTTTCCTGAGTTTTCTGCGGGTAAGAAGGGCCACACATGATCACCACGCACGAGTCGGACGTTCTCGACGAAACCTTAGGGGGAGCGCCCGGCCCGAAGGCCAGCGTCGACAGGACGTTTGACGGCGGCGGGGAGATGGGGTCGCTGATGCGCTCCTTCGACTGGTCGAAGACCGCGCTCGGACCCGTGACCGGGTGGTCCTCGGTGCTCA
>JAYUUB010000025.1:0-54175 GCA_043755175.1 Polyangiaceae bacterium
CTTTGGTCCGTTTGACGTAAGGCCGACAAACGATTACATACGTGATCTAGTAAGAACGTGGTGTAAAGCTTACATCCCACCACCCCCGCCACCGCCACCACCCCCGCCGCCACCGCCGCCGCCGCCACCCCCGCTGCCAGCGCTGTCTCCGCCGCCGCCTGGAGAGGTGGCTTCGCTCACTGCTTTGGTCAGTTGGATCTTCGGCGCAGTGAACGTCACGAGGTTCGCTTTGATCGTCACGCCGCTGTCGTCGATCACGACTTCGCTGCTCCCGCACTTGAGCGTGATCGCAGTCGCTGCTTCGATCTTGTGGAACGCGCCGACGAACGTCGCGGGGCCTTTCGCTTCGATCGTACGCCCGCCCTTGATTTTCTCGGCGATGGCTCCGCCGACCATCTGGGTTCTCTCGCCCTTGACGTGCTCGGACTCGTCGGCGCGGCTGACGGTGACGATGCCGAGCGTCGACTCCGATTTGTCACCGGTCACCTCGCTCGTGATGTCGCCCCAGGTCAGGGTGGCCTTCGCGCCGCCGATTTTCTCTGTGACGTTGCCGCCGATTTCGGTCGCGACGCCCATTAGCGCCGCAGTGACGCGCAGGGTGCCAACCGATTCTTTGTGATTGCCGGTGACCTTGTTGAGGCTGTGCCCGGGGCCCTTCTTCCGGTCTTCGGCGTCGACGCCCTCGACCTTGCCTTCCGGACCATCGGCGTTGTCACTCGACGTGCCGCCGCCGTCGTCACCGTCGAGGCCGAGCGCTTTGCCGAGCGCGTCTGCGCCTTCGTCGATGCCCTTGTCGATGGCACTGTCGACGGCCTTGTCGAGGCCGAGCTGATGGGATGCGCCGCCCTCGTCGCCGCCGCCTTCGCCGTCCTCGCCTTCGCCGTCCTCGCCTTCGCCGCCTTCGCCGCCGCCTTCGCCGCCGCCTTCGTCACGGCCGCCTTCGCCTTCGCCTTCGCCTTCCTCGCCTTCGCCGCCGCCTTCGCCGCCTTCGCCGTCCTCGCCGCCGCCGCCATCCGCGTCGCCGCCGCCGCCAAACCCAGGCGGGAGCGAAAGTCCACTGGCGCCCTTCATGAGCGCGGCCGCCCCGCTGAGGTCTCCGTTCTGAAGGCCTTGCATGGCATCGCCGATCGACTTGACCTGCGCGTTCAACTTTTTGATCGGTCCCATGACCTGATCGACCTTCGATTGGACGACCGCGTCGACCTTCTTCAGCTGCTCTTTGGCGACTTCTTTGGCGACTTCTTTCGCCTTCTCCGCGGCGATGGCGAGAAGCGCTTTCAGCGGATTGCCGTCCATTTCGAAGTGGTTGCCGCCAACGGTGGTCGAGCTATTCCCGCCGACCGTCACACCCGTCACCGCGTTCACTTGCACCGTTCGGTGACTGCCGACGCTGAGCGACTGAGTGCCGACGACCGTGGTCTGGAAGCCCTTGGTGATCTTCGTGGTCTGCTTGCCACCGATGAGGGTCGACTGGTTCACTCCGACGCTTCGAGTCTCGTTGTTGCCGACGTTTTTGGTCTTGTTGTTCGCCGTCTTGAGGTTGTGGTCTTTTTGGGCGTGGATCATGATCTCCTCGCCGCCCGCTTTGTCCTCAAGTCGAATCTCGTTCGACCCTGCTCCGCCAGGGGTCGACCGCGTCTGGAGCGACGTTCGCGTCTTGCCCCCGGGCAGCGCGTACGGCGGCATGTGCATGCCGTTGTAGAGCTTCCCGACGATCAGCGGACGGTCTGGGTTGCCCTCGAGAAACTCGACCACGACCTCCCAGTCGACACGCGGAAGAATCATCGACCCAGATGTCTGTAGCTGGCTCACGCGCATCCAGCACGACGCCTTGTCTTCCACCTCGGGGTCGTTGTCCCAATGAAACTTCACCTTGCAGCGCCCGTGCTCGTCGGTGTGAATCGACTCGACCTCGGCGCCTTTCGGTCCCACGACGCGGGCCGTCTGAGGGCCGACGATCGCCGGGTGCGGCGTCGTCTGCCGCGTTCGGAACTTGGTCGCGAGAGGGACGAGCTTGGCTGAAGTCGAATAGCGACCGTCTTCTTTGCGGAACGAGTGCTGAGCTTGCGCCACGAATTGCTCGCCATTGGCGGCGTCGTAGACTGCGAAAGCGATCTCGAGCTTTCGACCTACCGTAATGCGTGTGCAATCGAGTTGCGCAAAGATGGTGCCCCTGTCGACCTGCTCGGCCTCGAGCCTCACTCGAGCGAGACGCTTGCCCTCTGCGAGCTCGACGTAGAGACCGGGGTAGTCGTAGACCGAGAGCTCCGTGTTCGCCTTCGCTTGGGCCGTCGCGGTGAGATCGAGAGCGGGCCGCTTGAAGTCGTAGTCGCGGAGCACGATCTCACCAGAACGGATGTGCGCATGCTCGGCGATCGAGACGACACCGTCTTCGGGCGTGTTGAGCGCCGCATCGGTGTAAAAAGGCAGCGTCGGATTGCCTTCGATCGCTCCAGCGCTCGGGCTGTCGTCGGCGAAGACCACGAGCTCTTCGCCGTCTTTCACCTCGGAGAAGAAAAAGATTCCCTCTTCTTCGCAGAGTCTCGAAATGAACGCGAGAACGCTCTCCCGGTACTGCACGCAGTATTCGCGCTTGGGATAAGTCGCTTGGAGGCGCCAGTCTTGGGCGGTCGTGTCGATGCCGTTGTCGGCGAGGATCTTGCTGACGATTTCTTTGACCGTGAGCTCCTGAAAGATGCGGCAGCCGATGCTCCGATCGAGCAGAGCGAGCCCCGACACGACGTGGAGCGTCACCGGGTGGACGACTGCATCACCCACTCCGCTCGATGCTCGCACGACGACGCGGTCGACCACGCCCGCCACCTTTCGCGGCGGATTGCCTTCGCGGTGAAACGTGAGAACGGCTTTCTTGCCGACGGCATTGTGCGCCGCCACGTCGAGGCCGAAGCGCGTCTCGATCTCGGCCATGAACGGCCGGCCGAGCTCTTCGCGCACCTCGAAAGCCGCGACCTCGTTGTCGAGCGCGGTGTCGTCGCCCTCTAGAGAGAAGTCGACGTTGAACGTTCTGATGGTCATGTTCGCGCCCCGACTAGTTGTCGACCGTCATGATGCTGGTTTCGGTGACCACCCCGTCGACCTTGATCGAGGTGCCGACCAAGCTCACCGACTGAGGCGTCATCAAAAGGATCGACGCTCCCATGACGAACGTGAGGAGGTCTTCCGCTTCGAACGATACGTTCTTCGCTTTGATGATGTTGGCGCCAGCGGCCACCTCGGTGAACTTCGCCTCGGTGCTCTCGCTTCGGTCACCATCGACTTTCGCGAGGACCGCCCCTCCGACCATGAGCTCGAGCGAACCGGTCACGTCGACCGACTTGCCGCCGAAGGTGACGATGACCTTGGCGACGCCGTCTTTCTCGGTGTGATTGCCAGTGATCTTCGTGTCGTGATTGGCGACCGTCAGCGTCGCGCGAACAGCGCTCACGTCGAGCTTGTAGTCGCCGGTGACCTTCTCGCTGACTTTGCCGACCACGAGATCGCTCGCGACCGAGCCGACCTTGACCTTCGAGTCGGAGGTCACGGTGCGCTTGTGATCACCGCCGACTTTCATGTCTCGGTTGCCGGAGATCTTGAGCGTGTGGTTGCCGGTGGTGTCGTCGACCATGAAGGTCGAGACGTGCACCGTCTGCTTTCCTTTGATGTCGTGTGTCTGGTCCGCGCCCACGACGAGGCTCACGCTGTTCGTCACTTCGAGCGTGTGGTTGACCCCCACCTCGTGAGTCGCGTTGTTGGCCACGGTCTCGGTGGTGTTGTTGAGCACGTCGATCGTCATGTCGCGTGACGCGTTGAAGAACATCTCTTCGCCGCCCTTCGAATCGTCGGTGCGAATCTCGTTCGACGTTCCGCCGCCAGGGGTCGTCGCCGTCTGAATCGAGGCGCGCGCCTTGTGTGCCGGAAGCGCATAAGGCGGAGGTTTTTGGGCGTTGTAGACGCGCCCCATGACGAGCGGATGGTCGGCGTCGCCCTCGTTGGCCTGGACGATGACTTCCCAACCGACGCGCGGGAGCAGCATCGATCCGCCGGTCGGCACCTGCGAGGTGCGCATCCAGACGCTCGACTTGTCGTCGGCGGCGCTGATGCGATCCCACGGGAACTTCACTTTCACTCGACCGTGTTTGTCGGTGTGGATTTCTTGTCCGGGAGCACCCGTCGTGAGGGCCGTTTGAATGCCGGCAACCGTGACGGGGCGGGGCCGTCGAACGGGGCGGAACGGTGATTGGTCCGTCGGGATCGCGGTCCAATGAACGTTGCAGAAGAACCCGCTCGGGGCGAAGTCGACCGACGAGCCGCGCTCGCGATATTCGGTCACGACCGATGTGAGCAGGTACTCCCGGTTCAACGGGGAGTACGGATGCTGAGCCACAGTGAATCGCAGACCGGCGGAAAGCGTGAGCGTGGTGGCGCTCCCGTCGACCACGTCGCGATCGGCTTGGATCGAGTCGAGCAACACTTGCGCATAGCGCTTGCCGACCGCTTCTTCGAGGAACCGGCCAGGGTAGGCGTAGACCTCGAGGGCGTGGGAGCCCGGGTCTTTGCTCTCGGCTTTGCCTTCGAGCTTGAGCTTCGGGCGCTCGAAGTCGTACTCGCGGGTGAAGGTCTTGTCGGTTCGTACTCGACGCGTTTGGTGAACGGATTTCACGCTCAGCGCGGAGACGTCGAAGCCGAGACCCGGATCGTAAGTGAGCTCTTTGTCGGCTGCGTCGCCCGCGCCCTTCGTATCGTCGCAGAGGATCAGCAGGTCTTTTTCTTTGAAGTCGTGGAGAAAGTAGATGCCCTCTTCGGACAGCAGTCGGAGCACGAACTCGAGATCCGATTCTCGGTATTGCGTGACGTAGACTCGTGGCGAGTAACTGCCGCTCAGACGAACGTCGACGTCTTTGACGCCGCCTCCCTCGAGCACTTCTTTCACGACGTCGACGACGCTCTTGTCCTGAAAAATTCGCAAATCCTGGCGCTTGGAGAGCTTCCAGAGAGCGGGTGCGCCGGTGAGGGTGATGCTCGGACGCCCGGCCTTGTCGGCACGCCGCGTGGCGCCTACGACGACGCCGCGAAAGTGCTTTGGATTGGCGGTCTCGCCCACCCGGGTGAGCGTCACCTCGAGCTTCGCGTCGAGGAGCGTCGACGGATCGGGAAGAGGTCCATCTTTCACGATCTCGCAGTCGAGTGTGGGAACCTCGCTGAGCAGCTCGGAGATTCGAACGTGAAGCAGTCGGTAGGACTCGCCTGCGATCTCGATCGTCGCGTTGATGCCGGTGACTTCGTTCCCCATGTTCTCCCCGCTGTGAAAGTCACGCCCGAACGTTCAACAATCGTTTCGCTTCGGTCGCCGAGCGGTTCGCTCAGCCGAGCTTGAGTGACGTGCTCAACTTGATGTGGAGCTTCGTGGAGATTGCGATTTTGGAGCCAGTCACCACCGCCGGACCGCCGCCCAGCTTCATGCTCGAGCTGCCACCCTTGAAGACGCCGACGGCGCCGACGAGCGTGATCTTGGGTGCTTTCACCGAGTAGTCGCCGACGATCTTTTGGTAGTGGAGACCGCCCGTGAGCTCCATGACGCTCGCGTCGCAGGTCTGAGACCAGTTGCCCTTCACGAGGTGCACGTCGGCCGCGATGGCCTTGACGCTCTTCGCACCCGTGACCGTCTCGCTCCAAGCACCCTTGCAGAGGTCGAGCTTCGCGAGCGACACGGTCTCTTCGACGTTGCCTGTGACGGTATCGGAAATCGACGCGATGCTCGCAGTGATCATTCCGCCCCCGACGTCGCGTGCGAGGTTTCCGGTGATGGTCTGCATCACGGTGTTCGAGATGACGGTCATCTTCGAGGCGACCTCGTACGAGCGATTGCCGGTGACCTTCTCGACGTAGTTCGCGGTCGCGTTGTCGGTGGAGTTGCCGCCGACGAGGATCGATTGGTCGGCCCCGACCCTCGTGTCGGCTACGGCGCCGATGTCGATGTCTTGATCGCCTTTGATGCCCACCTTCTCGTTGGCACCGATCGCGATCGTCATGTTCACCTTGACCGAGTGCTTCTCGTCGACGACGACAGATTCCTTCTGGTCGTGACCGATCGTGATGTTCAGATCTTTTTGCGCGTGGATGCTCCAGCCCTGACCGCCGCCGGAATCGCCGAAGTTGAGCTCGTTGTGACCCGCGCCGCCGGGGCTCGACAGACTCTTGATCGACCCCGAGGCCTTCGCCGCGGGAAGCGCGTAGGGGGGCGCCTTCTCGGCGTTGTAGACGCGGCCGAGCACGAAGGGTCTGTCGGGGTCACCCTCGAGGAACGCGACCGAAACCTCCCAGCCGACGCGCGGCAAGATGATCGATCCGCCGAGCGCGACCTGGAGCACCCGCAGCCAACAGCTCGAGGTGTCGTCTTGTTGGCCGACTCGGTCCCAGTGAAAACGAACCTTGATGCGTCCGTACTTGTCGGTGTGAATCGACTGGTCGTCGCTCGCAGGGCCCGTGACGGTTGCCGTCTGCAGTCCGGCAATGCGCGGCTTCGTTGCGCGACGCGCTGGGCCCCACGGCACGCCGGCCGGAACGGCCCTGAAGCGATTCTCCAGCCCGTTGCCGCCGCCGAATGCCGTCGACCGGCCCGAGGTGTGGAGCTCGGTGACGACGAAGCTGCCATTGAGATTGTCTTGGCCAGCTCCGTCGATCGATAGAAGCACGGCGACCTCGAGTGGGCACGCGTGGCTCGTGCCTTCGATGGTGTCGATGTCGGCACGGAGCTCGCTGATACGAGCGGTAGCGCGGCGCGCGCCTTCTGCCTTGTCGACGAACCCGCCCGGATATTCGTAGTAGTCCATACGAACCTCACCGGTGGCGTTCTGAGCGGCAACCGGAAACGACGACGGCTTCTCGAAGTCGAAGTCTTTGAGGTTGACGTTCGTGGTGCGCAGCGAGCGCGTCCGAACGAGATCTTCGAGTGTGTCGGTGGCGAACAGACCGGGCGCGAGCCCGAAAAGAGTCGGCGGAACGGTTTCCCGCGTGAACGTCGACGGGGAGTCTGCGAAGACCATGGTGGCTTCGCCGTCTTGGTGCTCGAAGAAGTAAAAGACCCCCTCGTCTTCGAGCAAGCGGTGAACGAAGTTGAGCTCGCTCTCTCGATACTGGACGATGAACTCGCGGGACTTGTAGGTCTGCGTCAGGCGAAACTCGGTCTTCTCGACACCGGCGAGCTTGAGGACCTCTTTGACGACGTCGATCGGCGACTTGTCTTGGTAGATGCGATTGTCTTCACGCTGTGAAAGTGCCGCGGCAGGCGGCCTCAGCCGCAATCGGAAATGGAAGCGCTGCCCATCGTGGTCGATGAACTCGGTGCGGTCCACGACGCCCGAGATGCTCCGCTGCCTGCCGAGCTCTTCGTCGACCATCGATAGCGTCGCCCCAGTTCTCAGCACGTCGTCGACGTGGAAGCCTTCGTCGGCCGTGACGAAGTCGACGTCTACCTCGTAGAGCGTGGAGAGGGCCTCGACGACGACGAAGCTCGTCGCGCTCGCGTCGGCGGGTAGCCCTTTGCAGATCAGCGTGAAGACGAACTTGTCTGCCATGGTTCGCCGTCAGGCTATCCCTACGAACGCCGTCGCGCCATACCTTGCTGACCTTGCGCCTATACCTTCTTCTTGAGGTACTCCCGGTATCGAGAAACGATACCGAAGTAACGCTGTCGCAATTCGGTGCTCATCGCGAACTCTTCGGTCCACCGCTGAGATTCCGCGTGGTGCTGAACCTCGGTGACGCCGTACTTTCGCCTGATTTCTTCGACCTTCACGGGATGCTCGGCTATCTCGGCAGTCAACGAGGCGAACTGGTTGATCGAGAAGATCTTCGCGTTGGTGCTCGGCGGATGGGCGATAGGCGCGGGCTGTGGCCGCGCGAAGGGCAGCGCAGCCTGCGGCGACGAAGGCGAGTCGCGACGAATGGGTGGAGACGACGAGTCGGTTTGAGTCGTGGAGCCGAAGGGAAGGGGTCGCGCGGGTGATCCGACTTTCGACTCCGACCCCTCGGCGATCATCATGGTTCGGGGTGAATCGTCGTCGTCTCCCTCGAGGGGGACCATCGTCCGCGAGAGGTCCACGCGCTGTTGCTGAGGCGGAGGGTAGGGTAGGCTCGGTGGTGAGTCCGCGTGCCCTGCGCTCGAGCCGCGTCCCGAAGGTGCTTGGTTTGGCGTTTGCGGCTGCATCGAATGGTGCGGCTGCTGTGTCCGCGCAGGTTGCATCGGCGGCGCCGGTTGCGGCTGCATCCGCGGAAGCTGCGGCATCTGCGTCGAGGATGAGATCGCATGGATCGGTGGCGGGCTCACCGCGGAAGGGCCGCCCGTCCCAGCCTGCGATGACGCCTCTCGCGTCGACGCCTGGACCATCGGCGGCTGAGGCAGCTGTGTTCTGGCCGGCGCACCGAGCGCCTCGAGGCGTGAAGGCTTCGGGCTCGGCGCGAACGGCGTAGCCGACGTCCTCTTCGGACGATCTTCTTCTCGAATGGGCTGGGTGCCCGACACTCCGAAAGGCATGACCTTGGCGTTGAGCTCGTCGATGTCGATCATCGTCGTGCTCATGAGCTTGTGATTGCGGACTTGAGGCTCGACGGGCGGCTTCGATGGCGCCTTCGGCGGCTCGGTAGGCGCCAGCGCTGCAGACCCTGGCAGTCTTTGACCTTGCGCGAAGGGCACTGCCGATGCGAGCAACTGGTGAATGTCGACGGACATCGTTCTCGCCGACGACTCGCGTTGCGGGACAGGCATCGTATTCGGCGCCAGTGTCACCGGCGACGCGCTCTCGGGCGGCGATGTGACGGCCGGCCCGTCTCCCATCGGCCGGACGACGAGCGGGGGCGCGACCGTCGCTGGAGCTGGCACGAGCCCGGGCGGAGCGACGGGCTGGGGCATGGGAGGCTGGACGGCGCCGAACGGCGCAGGGGTCGACACGCGCGCGGGTGGTAGCGGCGCGCGCGGTTGCTGTTCGAGGAACGACGGGCTCGCCACTGGCTTGCCGACGATCGGCGGGACGGCCAGTGCCATGGCGGGGACCACCGACGAAGGGCGCGCCGCGAGCTCGTTCGCTGCGGCGACCAGCGGACCCATCGGCAGCTCGACCGGCTCGACGCGCGCTTCGAGACGCTTTTTGCGGGCCCGCTCGGCGTCGAGCACCTTCTTCTTGATGCGATAGAGCGTCTGGTAGCGCGTCGTCGTTTCGAATCGCTTGGCCTCGGCCTCGTCGGCCATCTGCTTCAACCAGTGCGCTTGCGCTGCGGCCCATTTCTCGGGAGAGATGGCCTCGCGATCGATCACGCCGTCGAGGGGTTCACCTGCGTCGATCTCCGCACGGAGCTCAGCAAAACGCTCGAGGGCGACAGGGCCGGGTTCCGACACTTCGTCAACCTATCATGAAGAACGGCCCATCTACCTAGCGCGAGACGATGAAGCGCGACGGTCCACGAATCCGTTGCGATGGGGTGGCGCGAGTTTGGTACTCTCCCGCGCGATGTCGAAGACCAAGCCAACGCTGCGCCGTCCGTTCGTTCCGCTGGCTCTCTTGAGCGTCCTCGCGTGTGGCCCCACGGCGGGCCCCCTGACCCCTTCGCCGCCCGACCCCGCCGGACCGCTCGTCGTGGCACCCGGTAGCTCCGCGGCGGGCGCGTCGAACCAGCCGAGCGGCCCCGCGACCGTCGAGGAAGCGAAACGTTTTCTCGCTGATACCGACGCGGGACTTCGCAAGATGTGGAGTCAAGAACAGCGCGCAAGTTGGATCAACGCGAACTTCATCACCGACGACACGGACTCGCTCTCGGCCGACGCCGCAGAAGCATCGATGGCTTACATCGGTGAAAAGATCAAAGAGTCGAGGCGCTTCGATGGCCTCGCCGGCTTGCCGCCCGATGCCGTCAGGCAGCTCAAGCTCCTGCGTCTCGGCGGCTCGTTGCCCGCGCCGGGCGACGCCAAAGAACGGAACGAGCTGGCCAAGCTCGCCGTCGACATGCAGAGCGAATACGGCAAGGGCAAATACTGCTCCGACAAGCTGAAGAAGTTCCTGCCGAAAACGGCGAAGGGCAATTGTCTCACGCTCGGCGACCTCTCCAAGGTGCTCGAGCAAAGCCACGACTTCGACGAGCTCACCGAGGCATGGACCGGATGGCGCACCATCTCCATCCCGATGAAAAAACAGTACGAGCGCTACGTCGAGCTCGGCAACAAGGGGGCTCGTGAGATCGGTTTCAAAGATCTCGGCGACTACTGGAAGAGCGGCTACGACATGACGCCGGCCGAGTTCGAGGCCGACGTCGAGCGGCTGTGGGCGCAGGTGAAACCGCTCTACGACGATCTTCACTGCTACGCGCGGGCGAAGCTCCGCAAGCAGTATGGCAAAGACAAGATCCCCGAAGGCGGGCCCATCCCGGCCAACGTGCTCGGGAACATGTGGGCTCAGCAGTGGGGTGGAATCTATCCGATGCTCACGCCCTATCCGCGCGAGACACCGATCGACGTCACCGCGGGCATCAAGAAGCAGAAGTGGGATTCGAAGAAGATGGTGAAGGTCGGCGAAGACTTCTTCGTTTCGCTCGGCATGCAGCCGCTACCCGATACGT
Source organism: Polyangiaceae bacterium (assembly GCA_043755175.1). GTDB lineage: Bacteria > Myxococcota_A > Polyangia > Polyangiales > Polyangiaceae > CAYYKK01. The sequence continues at coordinate 10,606 of JAYUUB010000025.1, forward strand.
TCTGGCAGCGTTCGCTCTTCGAGAAGCCCAAAGATCGCGAGGTCGTCTGTCACGCGAGCGCGTGGGACCTGACGTTCGGCGGCGACGTGCGCATCAAGATGTGTACCGAGCCGACCGACGAGGACCTCATCACGATTCATCATGAGCTCGGTCACGACTATTACTTCCTCGCGTACAAAAGCCAGCCGACGTTGTTCGAGAGCGGCGCCAACGACGGGTTCCACGAAGGCATCGGCGACACGCTCGCGCTGAGCGTCACGCCTGCCTATCTGAAGAAGCTAGGACTCATCGACGAGCTCCCGAAGAACGAGAAGGCGCAGCTCAACGTTCTCATGCGACGCGCGCTCGACAAGGTCGCGTTCCTTCCTTTCGGCAAGCTCATCGACCAGTGGAGATGGGACGTGTTCGCTGGGAAGGTCACGCCGGCGCAGTACAACAAGGCCTGGTACGACCTCATTCTCAAGTACCAAGGCATCGCACCTCCCGTCGCACGAACCGAGGCCGAGTTCGACCCTGGCTCGAAGTACCACGTGCCGGGCAACACGCCGTACATGCGCTACTTCCTCGCGGCGATCTATCAGTTCCAATTTCATCGCGCGCTCTGCAAGGCCTCTGGTTTCAAGGGCCCTCTGTCGCAATGCTCGATCTATGGGAGCAAAGAGGCCGGCGCCAAGCTCAAGGCCATGCTCGAGATGGGCGCGAGCAAACCGTGGCCCGAAGCGATGAAGGCCATCTCGGGTGAATCGCAGGCTGATGCGAGCGCGATCATCGAGTATTTCCAGCCGCTCGACGTGTGGCTCAAAGAGCAAAACAAAGGGGAGAAGTGCGGCTGGTGAACGGCTAGGCTCACTCGATGCGAGGACCGCGAACGTTTCGCGCGCGCGAGCTCTGCTTTGCCTCTTTCGCGGCGCTGTTCGCTGCGGCTTGCGGAGGCAAGGTCATCTTCGCGGGCTCTGGCGCGGGGGGTGACGGCGTAGGGGGCGGCAACGCAGTCGGCGATGCAGTCGGCAATGCAGTCGGCAACGGGGCAAACGGCAGTCCATCCGCGTCGAGCGGAGGCAACGTCGATCTCGAGCCGATCTGCAAGGCGTTCTGCGCCAAGTACCAAGACTGCGCGCCGCAGACCGAATGTAAAGTCGGGTGCATGAGCTCTCCGGTGCTCGCGTGCAAGAAAGAGTACGCGGCTGACGTCGTCTGCATCACGGAGCACCTCGTCAATTGCGCTGGTTTCAGCCAGCCCTGTGCCGACGAGCAGATGGCGTACCAAAGTTGCGAGAGTCTGCACCCCTGAGCGATGTGCGTTTGCCCATGGCTCGAATCTTCGGTGGTTGTGAACCCATCGTCGCTCTACCCTACGCCCGACTCCAACTTGCCAAGGACATCCATGACCTCACGTCCCACGTTCCTCGTCGCTCTCACCTCGCTCCTCCTGGTCACGAGCGTCGTGCTTGCGGCCTGCGGCGACACGGCCAAGCCCGATCCCGCAGCGAGCGCGAAGCCTGCCGCTAGCGCCAGGCCCGCTTCGAGCGCCGCCGCTGCCACCCCCGCCGCCTCGGCGAAGAAAGACGACTCCGGCTGGTGAGATTCTGTCGAGCGGCGTCGCTCCTCGCCGCCGCGTCGGCGTCCATTGCCTTGCTCGGCGGCTGTCGGGCGAGCCCCGAGCCCGACCGTAGAGTCGATCAAGCGACTGCGGTCGAGGCGCTTCGCACGTTCGAAAAGGACCGTCGAAAGAGTACCGATTTCTCGCGTCAGCCGAGCTCGGATCGAGTTCTGGGGCCCGAACCGTATGTGGTCTTGCGCGTGGGAGCGCGACCCAATGACCGAGCGAGCGAGCAGGCGGCCGAACCGCGCGACGAGGACGGCTTCGTCGGTCTCCTTCGAAACGCCGACCGTGTCGTCCTGCTCGATTCGGACCTCCATGAGACCGCGCGCGCGGACGCCCCACCCCTCGCCTCGGCGCTCGCGCTCGGCGCTCGAGGCGAGATCCTCGTGGGCGGCCAAGGCAGCGGGATCGTTCTCAGGTACGCGATCGACCGAGCCAAGCTATTGCCGCTCGCTCCGCTCGATTTGCGTGTGGGCTCTCCGACTCGAAGCATTCGTGCGCTCGCCGTTCACCCGAGCGGCACCGTTCTCGCCGTCGACGAAGCGGCCGACGAGCTCTTGATCGCTCCCGTCGATGGGACGCCACCTACGTCGCGTGCCCTGCCGAAAGGGCCGTTTCGCCTCTCGGTGACCCAGCACTTCGCAGTCGTCCTGAGCCTTCTCGATCACACTTTCTTGGTCATGGCACTCGACGCGAGAGGGCTCCCCGCCGGTGAGCCGCGGCTCGTGCGCCACGATGGGCCCATGTGGTCGGTCGCTGCCGAAGAACGCGACGCAGGGCTCGTGATCGCCATCGGCGGCGTCGAAGACCATCCGCTCGACCGCACAGGCGGCTCGTTCGGATACATCGATTCGTATCTGTATCTGTATGGCGTCACCCGAGGGGAGCGTCCCGAGCGCCTCTCTGCGATCAACCTCGGCGAGCGCGGTATCGTCACGCCGAAGGCGATCGCTTTCACTGACGCGGGCCAGGGGATCCTCGTCACCGGATACGGAGCCCCACGAGGGCTCGAGCTACTTTTCCCGACAGGGGTAGACGGTGTCGATTTCGCCGCCAAGCCTCGCGAGACGCCGCTCTCGCTGCCTCCGGGGGCGGCCTCGATCGCCATCGCTTCTCGCGACTCGTTCGCGGTCGCCGATCCACTTCTCGACGCGTGGGTGCTCGTCTCGAAAGAGCGCGCCGAGGTCGTCACGGTCAGCGCCGACCCTGCAGGGGACGTCGCCGCCCGAGAGCACACCTCCGCTAGAGATCCCGCGTCGCGCCTCGGCGAAGCGCTCTTCTTCACCACCCTCATGGCCCCTTGGGCGAAGAGCGACGGACCCCTCAGCCGCTTCACGTGCGAGACCTGTCACTTCGAAGGTGGAGTCGACGGGCGAACCCACAATACTGGTCGAGGAGCCGTGGTCGCGACGACCAAGCCATTGATGGGCCTGTTCAACAACGCGCCGCACTTCACCCGCGCGCTCGACAAAGACATGGCCGGCATGGTCGACGCCGAGTTCCGCGTGGCCTCGGCGAACAGCGGCCACGACGCGTGGTTCTCGCTCGACGAGGCCATCCGCGAATCGAACGCGCCGCGTGGGGCGGCGATGGTGCCGCGCGACTGGCTAGCCGACCTCTCGCGGGACGGACGACCCTTCGATGGAACTCCCGAGGGGCTCAGGCGAGCCTTGATGGAGTTTCTGATGGACTTCACACCGCGGCCGACGCGGGCCGCGCTCGATCGGAGCTCATTTTCCGCGCTCGAGGAACAAGGCGTCCGCGCCTTCGAGCGACGCTGTGCGAGTTGTCACGCGCCGCGCCTCGTCGCAGACGATCCCTCGAGCGTCGTGGCCTCCGCAGATTGGGAGAGTCTGGTCTTCGGATCGACCGATGACCTCACATCGGGAACGATCGTGTGGGCGCGGGACGGCTACGAGAAGACGGGTATCGAGCCCTATGTCCACCCAAACGGAGCGCGTCCGAGCTCGCTCCGTCGCCTTCGCGAAAGGCGGCCGTATTTCACGAACGGATCGTCGGCGTCGCTCGACGACCTCCTCGACCGCGCGCGGTTTTCCGACGAGACTTTCTTTCACGATGCGACCAAGGCTCCTCCCAGCGCTTCTCTAGGGTCGCTGAGCTCCGACGAGCGCACGGCGCTCCGTGCCTTTCTCGAGCTCTTCTGATCGATCAGATCCGAAGAGCCACTCGGGCGGCTCGACCGATGGATTGGCAGGGCGGGCCCGGTCTGCCACAATCGCGGCGCGTGCGCCAAAGACCTCTGCCCGAACGAATTTCGAAGACACTCGTCGAGAAAGCCAAATGCCTCCTCGATGCGGCGCTCGGGCCGAGCAAGCTCGTCACGCACGAGGACGGGTTGCTCGATTTCGGGGGCGACGAATCCGAAAACGATCCGGTGCTCCCCGACATCGTCGTCCGGGCCGAGTCTCCTTCCGACATCGCCACGGCGCTCCGAATCGCGAACGAATGCGACGTGCCGATCACGCCACGTGGCGCAGGCTCGGGCAAGTCGGGGGGAGCCATCCCGATCCGTGGAGGCATCGTTCTCGCGACGGCGGGCATGAACCGGATCTGCGAGATCGATCGCGACGAACACCTCGCAGTCGTCGAGCCGGGGGTCATCCTCGGAGACCTTCATCGCGCGGTCGAAGCCGAGGGGCTGTTCTACCCTCCCGACGCGAACTCGCTCACCTGGTGCGCCCTCGGCGGCAACATCGCCGAGAACGCCGGCGGACCGCGGGCTTTCAAGTACGGAGTGACGCGTAACTACGTGCTCGGTCTCGACGTGGCGCTCATGAGCGGAGCTCGACTCGCGGTCGGGCGTCGCACCAAGAAGGGCGTGACAGGATACGATCTCACGGCGTTGCTCGTCGGTAGCGAAGGCACACTCGCAGTGACCACCCGAGCGACGCTCGCGCTCATTCCGAAGCCCGAGCACGTCGTGACGTTGCTCGCTCTGTTCGAAGACGTTCGCTGCGCCGGCGCCGCTGTGACGGCTGTGGTCTCGAGCGGAATCATCCCGCGCTGCATCGAGATCCTCGATGATGCGACGCTGTCGGCTGTTCGCACGCGCGGGGTGTCGATCGATCCGCGAGGGCGGGCGATGCTGATCATCGAGGTCGACGGCTCGGAGGCCGAGTGCGAACGCGCGATGGAGCGCCTCGGTGGAGAGTGCGATCGCGCAGCCGCCATCACGGTGCTCGTCGCCCAAGACGAGGCGCAGCGCGACCGACTCTGGGAGGCGCGTCGTGCGCTGTCTCCGACGACGCGGGCCATGGCCAAGTTCAAAGTCTCCGAAGACGTCGTGGTCCCGCGACGGGCGATCGTCGCGCTGCTCGCCGAGGTCGACGCGATTCGCGACGATCTCGGCATCGGCATGCTCAGCTACGGCCATGCAGGCGACGGCAATCTCCACGTGAACTTTCTCTGGGATGATCCCGCGCTCGACTCCCACGTCGCGCTCGGACAGGCGCGTCTGTTCCGCAAAGTGGTCGAGCTCCGTGGAACCCTGACCGGCGAACACGGCGTCGGCCTCTCGAAGCAAGAGTTTCTCTCGCTCGAGCAGGCCCCAGAGGTCATCGATTTGCAAAAGAATCTCAAACGCGTGTTCGACCCCAAGGGGCTCCTCAACCCCGACAAAATCTTTCCACGCCTCGGGTCTCACGGGGCCTGCTGATGCGGGTCCTCGGCATCGACCCCGGCACTCGACACCTCGGCTGGGGCGTTTTAGAGAAGAACGGCTCGCGAATCGATCACATCGCGCACGGGGTGATCGATACCGACACCGATCGGGAGCTGTGGCATCGATTGGTCATGATCGACGAACATCTCGGCAAGATCATCGCCGAGCACCGACCCGAAGCCGCCGCCGTAGAGGCGATCTTTTACGCGAAAGATGCCCAGGCCGCCGCCAAGCTCGGCCACGCGCGTGGCGTCATCTTGCTGCGTCTCGCGCACGCGGGGGTTCCCATTTTCGAGTATCCGCCCGCACGGGTGAAGCGCGCAGTCGTCGGCTCGGGTCAGGCCACCAAGGAACAGGTGCTCCAGGTCGTCATGCGCCTCTTGCGGCTCACCGAGGCGCCCCGCCTCGACGCCTCCGATGCCCTGGCGAATGCGTTCGCGCATCTGTCGATGGCTCCATTCCACGAAGCTCTGGCGCGCCTCGGACCCTTGGCCATTCCGGCTCGGAAGGCGCCAGCTCGGCGCGGGTGGCCCAAGAAAACCGTGTAAGCCCGGGTCCGAGGGTCCGTTTCGAGGGCGCTCCCATTTTCCCGAATCCGAGGTAAGACACCCTGGATTGCATCGCCCGGGGGCTTCGACCGTCCTACCGAGTGCACTCTTCCAGAGCACGAGAATCGAAAAGCCATGCCCATCCGTACGCAACTTTCCCGCCGCACCTTGCTCGCCTTGTTCGCGGGCGCCGGTGCTTTCGCCGCTCTCACCCCTGGCGTCGCCTTCGCAGGCGCCCCCACCGCCGAAGAGATCGCCGATCGCGTCCAGAAGTTCTACGACTCGACCAAGACCTTTCAAGCGAAGTTCAAGCAGAGCTTTCTCATCAAGGCGCAGAACGTCCGAAAAGATTCGGCCGGCGACGTCGCTTTCGAGAAGCCTGGAAAGATGAGCTTCAAGTACGACGCTCCGAACGGGAATCGCGTCACGAGCGACGGGAAGATCATTCGCGTCTACGAGAAAGACGCCGAGCAGATGTACGAGACGGCGGTGCAGAAGTCGCAGTATCCGGCGGCCCTCGCTTTTCTCATGGGCGACGGCAAGCTGAAGAAAGACTTCGGTCTCAAGCTTCTCGACCGGGTCTCCATGAAATTCGAGGGCGGGTACGTCCTCGAATGCACGCCGAAAGAGGCCACGCCCGCTTACCAGAAGATGCTGCTTTATGTCGACTCGCAGACGAACCAGGTCCGCCGCGTCCTCATCCTCGACGCGCAAGGAAATCGCAACCGATTCGACTTCGAAGATCCGATCGTGAACAAGACCCTACGCGAGGGAACGTTCGACTTCACGCCTCCGCGGGGCACGAAGATCATCAAGCCCTGAGCCCTAAGGCGCCCGGTCGAAATAAGTGCTGCTGCGACCGCCGGTCCCTTCGCTGCGACGGTCGGGCTCCTCTCTCCGCTCCTCAGCCTACAAAAGTAGGCTTCCGGTGCTCACTCGTCGGGCGACCGTCTCGCTTCGGTCTCGGTGGTCTCGCGACGCGCTTATTTCGACCGGGCGCCTAAGGTTCCGAGGGTCGTGTCAGCCGAGTCGCTCTGCGACGAGCCCTGCGATGGCGCGCAACGCGTTCCCATCGACCGCTCGAAAGGGGTGATCGGTGCGACCGAGCTCCAGCATGGCAACGGTGCCTCGGTGGGTCGTGATGGGGACCATCGCGACTCCCAGCACCTCGCCGCTTCGTCCGCCGAGCCGAGAGCCCGCGACGCGAAACGCGTGATGCGTTCGGACGTCACCGACCGCCATACGGCGAGAACGCGCGACCGCGAGGAGCATGTCGCTCGGCAAGAGCGGTGCGCCGATGCGTCCGCGGGCACCCACGCCGACGGCATGGCGTGTCACGGGCGTCGCACGGTCGCTCTCGAAGCAGTGGACGAATCCGAAGGTCGCACCGAGCCTCCGAGCGGCGACATCGAGACCGAGGCTGAGCGGATCGATCGCTCCTTCGGCCAGTCGAAGGAGCGCTTCGAGACCGAGCAGCCCGCGCATCTCTTCCAGTCGTCGTTGCCGCTCGAATGCAGACTCGTCCGCGGCGCGGACCTCTCGAAGCTGGCCGAGCGTTCGCCACGCGGGTGTTCTCACGTGCCTCACGTGACAGCTCCGCGAGAGACCACGCTCAGCCGAGCGCACCAAGATCGTGGTGCTGACCGGGCCTGAGGTTCGGAACCCGTCGCAGACGACCCAGAGAGGCGGGGGCTTGGGTCGGTCGCCGGGCGGGATCCAGTTCGAGAGCTGCATGGACCGAATTGTTTCGGGCTCTCGCCCACACGGACAACAAAGCGTGGGTGGCGGCCGCCGCGTCGACGCCGGCGGCCGCCAGCCGAAATTCTGTAGGCGACCCCCTACACACGTGGATCCCGATTGAGCCAGATCTCGCGATCCGCTTTGATCCGTGGGGAATGCGATGGTTCGCGGTGCACGAGGCTCGTTGGCATCCGGAATGCAGTGTCCTTCGTCCGTGGCGCGCACCGAGCGCGTCGACGAAACCGAGGATGACGCCATGAACAAGTCGATGCTCACGATGATTGGTCTCGCTGTCGTGTTCGCCACGGGTTGCAGGGCATCGGTGCGCAGCGCCTCGACGCCCGTCGGCTCCCACCGGTCCGAAGCCGCGAGCGTAACCTCGGCGCGTCTCGACGCGCGCGTGCTTCCTGGAGAGTACGAGGTCGTGTGGAGCGCTCGCGCGGCGGAGCCAGTCGTCCCCTCCCCGACGATGAGTCCATCGACGCGTCCCGAGACCGCATCGAAGAAGGGAAAGCTCTTGCTCGGCGACGTCGGCTCGCTCTCGGTCCACTGATCACGCGCGTCACAGCCCAACCGTGTTCTTCAGGTTCGAATGCCGTGTCTCTTGAGCAAGTCGATGAGGTGTGAACGATCGATGCGGGCCTCGCGCGCCGCCCGCGACACGTTGCCCTCGGCTCGCTCGAGCAGCCCTTCGAAGTAACGAGCCTCGAATACCTCGAGAAGGGTCGCTCTCGCTTCTTCGTAGCCGAGCGAAGCGCATCCTCGACGCAACCCTCGGGCAAGCCCTCGGTCTGCTCGTGTACAACGCAGCGCGCTCCGACCGTGTCGCCGAGGAGGCGCTCGCGGGTCTCGGTCGCCTCGGACCGGTCACGGTCGTCGGCGGTGGAAACCGTCTCACCGCATCGGTATGACGATTGTTGCCGAGACGCATCAGCGTCTCGCTGATGGGACGGATGGTGCGAGCCGTCTATCTGCACCGAACGAAATAGGCTGAAAATTGCGCCGTTTCGGCGACGAGGCGTTTCGCTCGACTACTTCGGAACGGGCTGATTCAGGCACACCGACACCTCGAGGAGCACGTAGAGGAGGGCCTTCTCCTGCGGCAGGAGTGTCGGGCCGCCGACGCCTTCGGTGTGGTAGGTGCTGAAGAGCACGCGCCCGCAAGATCGCTCGAAGCTGACCGTGGCTGGATGCATGCCTTGGCCGGTGTCGGCCCAGACCCAGACCTTGGGCGTCACCATCGCAGGCTTGTTGTCGAGATCGGTCGTCGCGACGGTGTGAACGGCGTCGATCGCCGTCCAGCTCTGGGTCACGCTGAACGTGCTCAAGCCTTGAGCGGTCATCCACTCTTCGAGCCCGGGGTCGACATTCATCGCGGTCGAGTCGTACGCGCCCGGAAGGCACGCGCTGCCGATCTGGCTCGTTTGATCGACCCAGTCGATGTACTCGGGCCACGGCTGCCGCACGAAGTCGTACGAATAGTCGGTGACGTAGAGCCGACCGCCTGCGTCGACGAAGTGCTCCAGATTGGTCTTTACGTTCGCGCTGCTCGTCGTGGAATCGTCGCACGTCGTACCGCTCGAGCCCGAGCACGGAACGAACACGATGTGGTACTTCGACAGCGTCGTCCCGTCGTCGTCGAAGAGCTTCTCGGGGGAGAACGGATTGTTCGCATTCGGGGGAAAGACGTTCTCGAACTTGTCATAGGCACCGGGCTGAATCCCGAGCTTCTCGAGCGAGTCTTCGATGTGATCCCACGCTCCGATGCGCACGGCCATTCTCGGGATGTCGTCGCCTGCGGCCTGATCGGTGATCCCCGGCAGCGTCGTCATCGACGCGTCGATCGCCTGCGTGCCCTCCGCGACGGTGTACGCTCTCACGCGGCGGAACTGGCCTTTTTGAACGATGAGGTACTGTTTTCCGGTCGCGTGCGCGGCGAGATCGAACGTGCCGTCGGCCTTCGAGAAGGTGTAGTCGGTCGAGGCTTGGATCTCGATGCAGCGGTCGCAATAGGTGCCCGCGGGGATCGGTTCGGGATACGTCGCCGAGAGATAGACGAGCGCTCCGGAGATCGGGATCGTGCCTTCGGGCGCGAATACCTTTCCCGTGAGATCAGCGAGCGCCGGACCCGACGAGCCGGTGCTCGAAGTCCCCATGAAGGCGGAAGTGGAGCTGCCGGTGCTCGGGGTCGACGCCGAGCCTCCCGCGCCGCCGTGATTGCCTTCGGTGCCCGCGGAGCAGCCCGCGCCCAACAGAAAAGCGACCGAACCAGCGGCCGTCAGCGCCGACATCCTGCGTCCGAGCATCGTCAACCTCTCGAGTAAGAGACACCGGACACTAGCAGAACTCGTCCCGGTCGAGGAGGCCTCGCCACAAACGCGCGCAGACCGAGACGAGAAATGACGCCGCGCGGCGCTCTTGTTAACCATTGCCCATGGCGGAAGACAAAGCGACGGGCTCGAGCGACATGGCACCCGAGAGCGAAGCGGAGCCGAGCTACGTCATCAAGAAGCCCGCGATGTGGCCGTTCTTCGCGGTCTTGCTGCTCATCGTCTCGGGAATCGTCGCCGTCGTCGTCTGGTATCGCAGAAAGCCGGAGCCGCTCCGCGTGCTCATCGCGATCGATCTCGACGGAATGGCGTGGGACGGCTCGCGGCCCGCTTCGAAGCTCACCGACGAGGTGAGCCAGCTGCTCACCAACGTCGGATTCGAGGCGGTGAAGAGCGGCGATCCCGAGGTCGACAAGATTCTATCCAAAGCGAAGACTCCCGAAGAAGCCGCCCGAAAGCTGAAGGCCGCGTTCATCATCGGTGGTCGACTCGAACCGAAGATCATCGAACAAGGCGTCGCGAGCGGGTACGTCGAGACGCGCGTCGATGCGGCGATCACGATCCGACAAATCGAAGATCCCGAAGGCAAGGTCGACACGGGGCACGTCTCTTCTTGGTCGGGTGCACAGACCAAAGAGCAAGCGCTCGATCTCCTCGCAGGCTCTCTCTCCGACATGGTCTTCGACGAAGCGGCGCCTCGCATGATGGCGCACGCGTCGATGCAGAGTCTCCTCGAGGGAGACGACATTCAGGCGTTGTCGCAGATTCAGAAGGCGAAGAACTTCGTCGCGCTCCGCAAGAAGCGGCTCGACGCCGTTGCCAAGGCCTATGCCGAGGTCGACAAGCAGCACGCCGAGGGGGCCCAGAAGATTCGCAAGATCACCTATCACGGCAGCTTCAACGAGAACGACGCGCTCGCGGCCACTGGGCCCGAGGGCTTTCTCGTCCAGACCGTCGACCTCTCGCCTTTCGTCTCGCCGAGCTCGGCCGACCTCGGCAGCATCACGCGTCTCGAGCGTCTCGAGTGGCGCCCGTTCGCCGGAGGGACGGCGAAGGTCGTCTGGTCTGGCTATCACCTCTACGGCTATCCGTCGGCGGCACCTGGAGGCTCACCGGTCGTCTTCGTCGAAGACATCTTCGGGTGGGCGAAGACGCTGACCGTGCTCGATGCGAGCGGCGAAGCGAAGCGTGTGCGCGTCGACCCGAGCGTTCGATTCGTCGATCCGAAGATCGCACCAGGGGGCAAAGCCGCTGCGCTCTATGCGAAGCCATGCCGCGCGTGCGCATCGACGTTCATCATCGTGTCTCTCTCCGACGGAAAGGCCCTCTATGATCGCAAGTCTGCCACCGACGAGCCGAACGCTCCGGGCTATGAGGTCTACGGCGGCTACACCTGGCTCGACGAGAACCGTGCGGTGTTGCTCGTGAAGCCGCGCGTCGAGGAAGCTCTTGCCGTCGATGACGCGAGCGCGCTCGATCCCGCAAAGACGAAGGACGCGAAAGACAAACCCAAGGTCACGCTCGACGTGGTCATCGTCGATGTCTCCTCGACGCCGCCGAAAGTGCAGACGGTCGCTGCGCTCGACGCGCAGAGCTCGTACACCTCTCCGATCGCGAGCCCCGACAAGAAGCGCATCGCGCTCACGCACGGCTCCGATGCCGGCGACGACATCGCCTTCGTCGACCTCGGCACCGGAAAGCTCACCGACACGCACGCGGCGAGCTCCGGTCGATATCCACAGTTTTCTCCTGATGGATCGAAGCTCGTCTTCAGCGACGGTGGCGACATCAAGCTCCTGTCGATCGCCGACTTGAAGACCGTCGAGCTCACGCAGAACGAATTCGAGGAGCGCTATCCGATCTTTTCTTTCGACGGAAAGACCGTCTACTTCGAGTCGCTCGCCCAAGACCCGAACTTTCGTCGGCGCCAGGTCTCGGTCGTGGCGTCGGTCGAGGTCGGCCCGTGAGCGAAGGGCCGACCGACGATCCGCTTTCGAGTCAGCCGCGTCCGCTTTCGAGCGCGGCCCCGCCCGAGGGGGCTAGCGCTCCCGATCCCGTCGAGGCTTCCTTTTTTCCCGCCCATCCCGACGACGTCAACGAAGCCTCGCTGTTCTTCGGAATCTCGTCCGAACGTCTTCGTAGACGTGCGCGGTGGGCGGGGATGTTCCTCTTGTTGTCGGCGGTGCTACCTCACGAGTTCGTCGACACGTCACCCCTCTTTCTCTGGGACACGTTGCCCGAGCTCCCGCCCGCGGCGGTGCTGGCGTCGGTGGCGATGCCTCTCGCGGGGCTCGCGATCCTTGCCGCGGCCTTCGTCACACGTCGCGCCACCTCTCTCGCCGTCGTGGTGCTCTCGAGCTTCGCGCTCCTGTCGATTTTCTATCAGCTGGGCGGCGACAGGGCTGCGTGGGACGTCTTCTCGATGCCCGAGAGCATCTCCAATCGACCCGCGCCGGTGCTGCTCGCCCTCGCTCTCACGGCGTCGGGAGCGGCGCTCGCCTTTCGACCCGCGTCGCGTCGACTGAGCCAGGTCCTCTTGTCGTCGGGGGTGCTATCGGCGCTCTTCTTCTACGTCTGGCCCACGCGTGGAGAAGCACCCATGGCGACGCTCTATCGAGCGTTCACGAGCTTGCCCGATCTGCCGAACGTCCGCTTCCAGATCGGGATGCTCCTTCTTGCATCGATTCTTCTCTGGCCCCTCTTCGCCACGCTCCTCGGTCTTCTCTACGTGAAGAAGACGCCGACGCGAGAAGACCCTTGGTTGTCGGTCCTCGCGACCTTCGGGCTCCCTGCGCTCCTTCTCATGTTCGCGTACCGCGCTCTCCTGTTCGCTCAGGCAGGTCTCGCGTTTCTCGCCTACGTGTTCACGATTTTGATCGTCACCGCAATCCTCGCGATCCTCTCGAGCGCGATCGTCGTCGTCGGTGAAGCATCGAGCCTCTCGAAGGGTGAGCTTTCGAGCGCCGAAGACGAGCCCGCCTCGCTCGGCGTCGCGTCGGCTTCTGCGCGCAAGAGAGCGAAGAGGTCGAGACGAACCGGGCTTCCGCTCCGCACCGCTGCGGTCGTCGGTGGCGCCGTCGTCGTCGGGCTCTCGATCTCGGAGTGGGTCCTCGCTCGTCCGCCTCACAAGGGTGTCGAGTGGCAGCTATCGGGAGCGACTGAAGACGCTGACAGGGTCTTCGGACCGCTCTTCGCCAACTGGGATCACGCGCGGCGCACCTGGGACGCCGAGGTTCGAAAAGAAGCGAGCGCGTTGGCACGGCTCGAAGTGAAGCGATCGGCGAAGGACCTCCTAGAGGCTTCCAAGAAGCTCGATCCGACGCTCGCCGAGGCTTTCACCTCGCTCACGAGCGAGTCCGAGGATCTCGATCTGGCCGGACGTCGCTTCTTGCGTCTCGTCGAAGACGTGAACGAAGCCAGCCGAAAGGCGCGACTTCCCTACTACATCGATCCGACGCTCTACCTTCAAGAGACGAAGGACGGCGTCCATCGCGGCTACTACGCGTCGACCTTCCGCATCGACTCGGTCAACCGATGGGACGTCGATGGCCAGGCCTTCGCGACGCTCATCGTGAAGCCCGTTTCGCGCGGACGGTCGGGTCACGGGCTCCTCGGATTCTCCCGCGACGTGCAGCCCTTCGCCCTCGTCGACGTCGACGAAATCGAGCCCTACCGCGTCGATCTCGAGGAGTCGGCGCGCTCAAAGATTTGCTCGACGCATCTTTTCCCCATGGGGCGAGCCGAGCGAGCCGTCGAGGCTTGCGGTGATGTCCTCGCGCGTCTGGTCGACGAGGCAGGGGGTGGGGTGAAAGATGCGCTTCTCCTCGGAACCGAGCGCCACGAGCTACAGCATCAGATCGACGGGCCGCATTTGGCGATGAGCAGCGCGGTGCTCGAGCGGCTCGGCGCCTACGTTCCGACATTTCAAGATCGCGTGAACCGCGAGCTGTCGGCGTACGTCGCCGAGCTCACCGCCGACGGAATGGCTCCACGATTCGAGCTCATCCATCTCGCGCAGCTCGCGCTCGGCGAGCCCGGCGGCGCCTACTACCACACCGCCGTTCTCTTCTTCGAAGCCCTCTCTCAAAAGCGGCTTCGGAGCGGTGTCGAGCCCCGTGGCGAGCTCGACTACGGTGACTTCAAAGACGCTCTGGTCGATCTCGCGTCGCTGCCCGACGCCGAGCTCCGCGTGAAGGCGCGCAAGGCTTACAAGAAGCTCTTCGGCGCAGAGCTCGCCAGTCCGACGCGCGCACGATGAGCCTCTCGAGGACGATGCTCGAGCCTCATCGCTCGCAGCCTCGTAAATTGCTAGCGCTTCTGGACGATGACCAGTTGAACGCGCCGATTCTGTTGTCGGCCTTCTTCGGTTCGATTCGAAGCGACGGGCCGCGTCGAACCGTAGCCACGCGCGATGAGCCTCCGCTTGTCGATGCCCTTGGCGGCGAGCCAGCTCTTGATGGCGTTCGCGCGTTGGTCCGAGAGCGCCTGGTTGGCCTCGGCGGTGCCGACGTCATCGGCGTGTCCTTGAACCTCGATCTGCTGGATCTCGGGGTGCTGGAGGATCACGTCGCGCACCTGGGTGAGCAGATCGTCGGAGATCGGGTCGATGGTCTGATCGAGGCTCGACTGACCGAACTTGAATTGCACCTGTTTCAGAATGACGATTTCGCCCGTCGTGACGCGCACCTCTTTCGGACAGCCGTTCTTCGTCTTGTCGGTGCTGGCCGCGCCGCGCTCGTTCGGGCAGGCGTCGTCGAGGTCGGCGATGCCGTCGCCATCTCCGTCTGCCACCGGGCAGCCGTTCTTCGATGGGTCGTCGTTTCGGGTGCCGCGTTGCTTCGGGCAGGCGTCCTCGCGGTCGGCGATTCCGTCGAGGTCGGTATCGAGCTCACCCGGGCAGCCGTTTCTCGCCGCGTCGGCGCTAGCGACGCCCTTTTGGTTCGGGCAGGCATCCTCCGAATCGGGGACGCCATCGCGGTCGTAGTCTGCCGGACAGCCGTTGCGCGTCGGGTCGGAGTTGGCCCGACCTTTCAAGCTGGGGCACGCGTCGAGCGCGTCCGGGATGCGATCTTGATCGCGATCGGATGGCGGGCAGCCGTTCTTCGCAGGGTCGTCGTTCTTCTCACCCGCCTCGTCGGGACAGGCATCGTAAACTATGGCGATACCATCGCGGTCTTGGTCGGGGTCGACCTCGACCTTGCGCGCCGGGAGCGGCGCCCAGCCAATCACGCCGAGAGCGCGGAAGCTCGGGGTTCCGATGCCCTTCGAGAGACCGGGACCTGCGCCGATGCCGAGGTAGAGGCCTCCGAGCACGCGTAGCTTCGCGTCACCAAGCAGCTCGAGCGAGGTGCTGCTCCCGGGCTCGACGATGACCCGCGAGCTCGTGAGCGCCCCAGCTCCGATCTGCGTGGAGGCGTACACCTCGGGACCGAACTGAAGGGAGTCTTGCAAGAAAGATACTGCTGCACCTGCGCCGTACGTGATCGAATGAGAATTGCCGCCGCCGCGGAGCAGGCCACCGCCCGAGGCCGCCCACAGAAAGCTCGCGACCTTTCCATCGACGCGACCGCTCAAGGCGACGTACGGGGCCACCCGCATCGCGCCTTCACCCGCGTACGAGTTTTCGTGGGCGGTGCGGAAGAACACGTTGGTGCCGATGCCGATCTGGAACGGGCTGCGGTCTTCGCCGAAGAGCCTCACGCGCCCACCGAGACGAAGATCGCCGAGCTCGGCACCGTGAGGCGACGTGAGCACCACTCCGTTGACCGTCGGTGAGTCACCCGTCTGAATGATGGCGACCGGAAGATCGAACGACACCGAGACGCGGTCGGCGAGCGAGAGAGAGAAGTCGCCGCGAAAGAATCCCTGGCTGCCCACGATGGCCTTGCCGGTCCCGAGGAGCAGCGGGCTCTTCGCGTAGTCGAACATCAGGAACGCACGAGGCTCGAGGTGTCCGGGCGTCGCTGCAGATGGCACGCCGAAGAAGTCGTCGCCGGCCGGCGCTGGATCGAGCTGATCGAGCGCATAGCCACCGAGCGTGTTCGACTGTGCCGCCGCGGGACGCGAAGCGAGCGCTGTCGCCGCCCCGACTGCCAGGGAGAAGAAGATCGCCGTCCTTCGCATGCTCTTGGTAGCTCGCAATCCTTCGCTTCGATCGATGCATCATGGGCGCTCCGAGAGCGCCCTTCGGGCTTTTGTGCCGACCGCCGCACGAGGGCGACGCACGGTGGGTCAAGACTTCTCGGTGGCGGCTCGAGACGACCTTCGGCGCATCAGCACGATGCCGAGTGCGACGACGAGCGCTGCGCCGCGACCAGGCAGATCGCTCTCGTCGTTGGCTCTTTCGAACCGACAACCGCATCCACCGCCATTGACCGGCACGACGGCACCACCACCGCCGGCCCCGCCGCTCCCGCAGTTGTTGTCCTTGCCGAGAGGGCATGGATCTTGAGCGTTCGCGACACCATCGCCGTCGATGTCGTCGTCGCAGACATCGCCCTTCCCGTCGCCGTCGGTGTCTTTCTGATCGGCGTTGGGGTTGCCGGGGCAATTGTCGCTCGTGTTGGCGACCCCGTCGCCATCGCGGTCCTCGTCGCAGACATCGCCCTTGCCGTCGGCGTCGGTGTCTTTCTGGTCGGGATTCGCGATGTCGGGGCAGTTGTCTTGCGCGTCGAGAATCCCGTCGCCGTCCTTGTCTTTCGCGGTGTCGCAGGCATCGCCGATACCGTTGTTGTCGACGTCTTTCTGATCGGAGTTGGTGACCTTCGGACAATTGTCCGCAGCGTTCGGGATGCCGTCGCCGTCCATGTCGTCGTCGCAAACGTCGCCGAGCCCATCGGTGTCGATGTCGCTCTGATCGGCATTCGCGTCGATCGGGCAATTGTCGGCGGCGTTCGGCGCGCCGTCCCCATCGATGTCGCCATCGCACACGTCGCCCTTTCCGTCCATGTCCAGATCCTTCTGATCCGTGTTGGCGATCTGCGGGCAGTTGTCGGCACCATCGGGAATCGTGTCGCCGTCGATGTCGTTGTCGCACGCGTCACCGATTCCGTCGTGGTTCGAGTCGACCTGTGCGGTGTTCGCGACGATTCGACAGTTGTCCTTCTTCTCGCCGTTGGGCCCCGGTCCGTCGAGAATCGTGTCTGCGTCGGAATCGGTATCGCGGTAGTCGGGGATGCCGTCGTTGTCGTGGTCGACCGGCAGCGTGTCGAGATCGGCGTCGCCTGCTTCGGCCGAGTCCGGGATGGTGTCGTTGTCGCTGTCGGCGTCGAGCGCGTCGATGACGCCGTCGGTGTCGGTGCTCCGCGGGTGCGCGAAATCGGGACCGACCTCGTCGGTGTCCGAAATGGTGTCACCGTCGGTGTCGCGGCTGAGGGGGTTGGTGCCGATCTGATTCTCGATGACGTTCGGGATCCCGTCGTTGTCGGCGTCGGCATCGCAAGCGTCGCCGATCTGGTCGTTGTCGGCGTCGGCCTGATCGGTGTTGGGAACGTCGGGACAATTGTCGGCTGCATTGAGGATCGTGTCGCCATCGCGATCCGGGTCGCAAACATTGCCGATGCCGTCGCTGTCCTCGTCTTCTTGGAGCGGGTTCGCGATCGACGGACAGTTGTCGCACACGTTGCCGACCCCATCGGAGTCCTGGTCTGCCTGGTTCGTGTTGGCAATGAGAGGACAGTTGTCACAGAGGTCGCCGCGCGTGTCGCCGTCGACGTCCGACTGGTTCTGGTTCGTGATGAACGGGCAGTTGTCGCAAGCGTCACCTCGGGTGTCGCCATCGGAGTTCAACTGGTTCGTGTTCGATATTGAGATGCAGTTGTCACAAGTGTCGCCGATGGTGTCGGCGTCGATGTCTCCGCCGATGCAAGTCCCTGCCTGGCACGCGTCGGCCGGCGTACAACTGTTCCCGTCGTTGCACGACACGCCGTTCGACTGGTTCGGATTGGTGCAAGTCCCGAAGGCCTGCATGCAAACCCCGGGGACGTGGCACTGGTCGGTCGCGGTGCACACGACCGGGTTGGCCCCGGTGCAGCTTCCAGAAACGCACGTGTCGGTCTGCGTGCAGAGGTTTCCGTCGGTGCAGGTCGCGCCGTCGCTCTTGTTCGGGTTCGAGCAGGTGCCTGTGGCCAATGCACAGGCGCCCGCCACGTGACATTGGTCGGACGCAGTGCAGACCACGGGGTTCGAGCCCGTGCAGCTGCCGGCTTGGCACGTGTCGGTCTGCGTGCACGCATCTCCGTCGGCGCACGCTGTGCCGTTGATCTTGCTCGGGTTCGAGCATGACCCCGTCGCTGGCGCGCAAACCCCGGCCACGTGACATTGCTCCGACGCCGTGCAGACGACGGGGTTCGATCCCGTGCAGATGCCGGCTTGGCAAGTGTCGCTCTGCGTGCAGCCATTCGCATCGTTGCACGCCGTTCCGTCGCTCTTCGGTGGCGTGGAGCACGTTCCGGTCGCAGGAGCGCACGTGCCTGCGACGTGGCATGGATCGAGCGCGCTGCAAGTCACCGGGTTCGCGCCGGTGCACGTGCCGCTCTGACAAGTGTCGGTCTGCGTGCATGCATCACCGTCGTTGCAGGCGGTGTTGTTGGCCTTCGGCGAGTTGGTGCAGATTCCCGTAACAGCGTTGCAGGTGCCTGCGGTGTGGCATTGGTCGGGCGCAGAACAGACGATGGGGTTCGACCCCGTGCAGGTGCCGGCTTGGCAAGTGTCGCTCTGCGTACACGCGCTGCCGTCGTTGCAGGTGGTACCATTCGCCACTAGAAGGTTCGAGCACACGCCGGTCGCGGGGTTGCACGTACCTACCGCGTGGCATTGGTCGGACGCAGAGCACGTGACTGGGCTCGAGCCGGTACAAGCTCCGGATTGGCAGGTGTCGCTCGTCGTGCACGCATCGCCGTCGTTGCAGGAGGCGCCGTCTGCTTTCGGGGCGCTCGCGCAGACTCCGGTGGTGGGATTGCAGATGCCCGCGTCGTGGCACTGATCGGGGCCCGCGCAGACGACGGGAGTCGAGCCGGTGCAGACTCCGGCCTGGCAAGTGTCGCTCGTGGTGCAAGCGTCGACGTCGTTGCAGGAGGCGCCGTTCGCTTTCGCAGGGCTCGAGCAGACGCCCGTCGCCGGGTTGCACGTCCCGGCGTCGTGGCACTGATCGGCAGGCGAGCAAGTCACTGCGGATCCGCCGCAGGTCCCGGCGGTGCACACGTCGGTGAGCGTGCAAGCGTTGCCGTCGTTGCAAGCGGTGGCCGTGGTCGGAGAGCAAGTTCCTTCGAGCCCGGCTACGTTGCAGGCCTGGCAGTCACTCGAGCCGCCGGCGCAGGCGCTCGAGCAGCACACGCCGTCGACGCAGGTCTCGCTTGCGGCGCAATCGGCTGGCCCGGCACACAGTGCGCTGAGGGTGATGACCGGAAGCTTCGGGGTACCGACTTTGCCGACGACAGAAGGGTCGATCGCTTCCTTGAGCCCAGGCGTGCTCTCGTCTTTTTCGATCGCTCGCCCGGGAGCCACGACCGCTTCGGGGCCAGCGGCTCGATCGGTCAGCGGCGCCGTCGGTCCTTCGGTTTTCGCGGCGGCTTCCGAGGGCGAGTCACTGCCGTTGCCTCGTTGCTCTGGCTGGCTCGTGCAGGCGACGGCGACGCACAGGAGCGTGACGAGCAGCGTCACGCGTGCGACCAGAGACGTTCGAAACGGCATGGGTTCTCCTCGAGCACAGCCCTCTTCTGCCCGCGATCCGCGACGAGAGACCCCCTCCGCAGCGTTGCGGTCGCACGCAGTCCCAGAGGGAGACCTTCGTACGGTTGGCGGCCCCGACCGCGTCGCGCGTCGGCATTGAAGGCAAGCGCTCAGGGTACCCGAACTGCAAACTCGGGTGCAACTGACCCCGGCACCACGGATGCGTTCGCTTGGCAGCGGAACAGGTGATTCGCAGTCTCCCGGACGTGGCTGCAGGGCGCGACCCTGGGCCCGCCAGAATGCGACGAAAAGCCAACGAGCTGATACCGTCGCGATTCAGTGACCACGGAACACAAACGAAAGTCCAATCAGTCCCGCATCCTGGTCTCCGTCGTCGGCGCGGTCGCGCTCGCGACCCTCGCGTCGGCCAGCGCGACGTGCTCCGACGACGGACGCGGAGGCTCGTCTTCCGAGCCGCGCTCCAAAGCCGCCGTCGCTCGCGCAGTCGTTCGCCTCGGCGAGCTTCGACAGCGTTACGAGACGCTCCGGGGCTTCACCCCGCTCGTCGAAGCTCCGTCCGAGCTACGCGCTGATGGCGAAGGCCGCCTCGTCGGGATCTTCGCGCGGGATCCTGACTCGCTCGTCGGTCTGCCGAGCTCGGCCGATGGCGAGACTTCGATCGTCGATCGCCTCACGGGCGTCGGTGCGCGCTTCTCGCTCGAAGGGGCGCACGCCACTCGGCCTACCGTCAGTGGCGATCTGGTGATCTACCCGAACGCTCTCGGCACCGGTGACGCGCGCACCCGGAGCGACCTCGTGATGCGTCTCGATTCGGCGCGGGTCGAAGACTTCGTGATCTTCGAAGACGAGCCCGCGAAGGAAGAGCTCCGATACAAGCTCACGCCGCAGGGATCGAACGCGCTTCGCCTCTTCGGCGGTCGGCTCGAGGTTCTCGACGCGCACGGCGCGCCCCGCGTTCGCATCGAGCCACCCTACGTGATCGACTCGAGCGGCGCTCGCACCGAAGCGAAGCTCGACGTGGAGGGCTGTCCAGTCGATCGCGATCCCCGCGCACCCTGGAGCCGATCGCTCACCGAGCTCGGCGGAGCCACGACGTGCACGGTCGTCGTGAGCTGGAGCGGAGTCTCGTATCCGGCGCTCGTCGACCCCGAATGGAAAGTCTCCGGCTTCATGTTGCGGGAGCGAACCCATCACACGACGACGCTCCTGCCGAGCAACGAGCTACTCATCGTCGGGGGATACGACGTGAACGGTCAGGGCATCTCCGACGCCGAGATCATGTGTCCGGCCGAGACCTGCCCCCCGGCTGCGACCTTCACCGCCACCGGTTCTCTCGCGTCGGCGCGCGGTGGCCAAACCGAGACCCCGATCAGCTCCGGCGCGCAGGTGCTCTTCACGGGGGGTCGCGCCACGCGAGCGAGCGCCGGAAAGCTCTCGAGCGCCGAGGTGTACTCGATCGCGAACGGTACATTCAGCTCGACGGGCAACATGAACAACGCCCGCGCCGAGCACGCAGCGACGCTCCTCGACGCGAGCGGTGGCTTCAAGGTGCTCGTCACCGGCGGCGGCGGATCGCTCCCGACGAGCACCGCCGAGCTCTACGATCCCGTGGCCGGCACGTTCACCGCGACTGGCAACATGGTCGTCCAACGCCACGGCCACTTCGCCGAGATCTTGAAGAGTGGAAAGGTCCTCGTCGGTGGCGGCATCTCCACGCTGAACATCGCCGTGTCGAGCGCAGAGGTCTTCGATCCGGCGACCTCTGCTTTCACGGCGACGACCGGCAGCATGACTAGCCAGCGTGCGTTCGCGACCGCGACCCGTCTCGAAGATGCCGCGGGCAGCGTGCTCGTGACCGGCGGAACCAACGGAGTCGGTTTTTATTACAAGACCGCCGATCTCTTCATCCCGAGCGGAGCGAGCGGCAGCTTTCAGCAGCAGCCGATCATCATGCAGGTGCCGCGCGCGTATCACGCTGCCACCAAGCTTCTCGGTACCGGCACGGTGCTCGTCACGGGTGGCTTCGACGGCGCGACGCTCCTCGACACCGCAGAGGTGTTCGACCAGGCGACGGCTCAGTTCGTGTTGGGCGGCTCCGTCATGAAGCATGCGCGCGCCTTTCACACCGCGACGCGCCTCGGCTCGGGCCAAGCGCTCGTCATCGGAGGAGGCTTCGATCCTCTCGCCGGTTCTGTGAGCTTCAGCACTGCGATTTCGACCGAGACCCTCGAGCGCAGCAACAGCGAGACGTGCAACGTCAACACCGAATGCGCTTCAGGTCACTGTGTGAAGACCGCGAACCTGGGCCGCATCTGCTGTGACACCGAATGCGGTGGCGTCTGTCAAGCGTGCGCCAACGACCAAACGGGACAAGCGACGGGCGAGTGCCACGACGTTCTAGACAACACGCTCGTGAAACCTGCATGCGACAACGCAGTCCAGCTGAAGCTCCTCTGCTTCGGCGGCCAGGTTCAAGCAGGCAACGTTTTGCCCTGCTCGCCTTACGCCTGCAAGGGCGACAAGTGCGGCGCCGATACCTGCACCGGCCCGTCCGACTGCTCGGTCGACGGCTGGTGCAGCGGCAACGGATGCCTCGTCAAGCAAGAGCTCGCCACCACGTGCAGCAAAGACGAGCAATGCAAAGGCAATCACTGCGTCGATGGGTTCTGCTGCGACACGAAGTGTGACGGCCAATGCGAGGCGTGTGACGACTCGACGCATCCCGGGTTCTGCACGCAAGTCACCGGAAAGCCGCACGGCGGGCTCCACAAGGCGTGCGAGGGAACCGACACGAGCTGCGAAGGATCTTGTGGCTCGAAGCGCGACGCCTGCGACTATCTCGCGAACGCTTGCGGCGCCTCGAGCTGCGATGCCGGTGTCGAAAACTCTGGCACCTGCAGCATCGATTCGCCCGGCGTCTGTGTGACCGGTCCGAAGAATTGCGGCACCTTCGCGTGCGATCCCGCGACCCAGCGATGCTCCACCTTCTGCACCACCGTCGCCGATTGCGCCGCTGGCGCCGTCTGCGTCAACGGCCAGTGCAACATGGTCGAGACCAGCGCCTGCGACGGGAACCACACCGTCGTCTCTCCCGACGGGAGCAACCAAGACTGCAGCCCCTTCAGGTGCAATGGCCCTGCCTGCATCAACCGGTGCGTCACCGTCGACGATTGCCTGACTCCGAACGTCTGCGACGACAAGGGCAAGTGCGTGACCCCGCCAGCTGACCCGCCCAAGCCGTCGGGATGCACGGTGGCTCTCGCGACATCTGGTAGCGAAGATACAAAAGAATACGGGCTACTGTGGATGATGGGTATCGGCATCGGCCTCTTGGCACGACGTGGAACGCGCGGGGGTGCCTCGTGAAGCGTCATCTTGGTTGGGCATTCGCGCTCGTCGTCCTCTCGGTCCCGGTCGTTGCGGGAGCCCAACCCAAACCGCCGACGGGCGCGCCTTCCCCCACGGTGCAGGGAAAGCCGCCTGCTCCTGTCGCCAAGCCGGCGGCGCCGCCCGTGAAGCCGGCCCCTGCGAGTGCTGCTCCGTCGAAGCCGCCGGCCGCGCCGTCGGCTCCCCCTTTGGTACCCGCGGCTTCGGGCGCTCCGGCTGCTGCGGCCTTAGCGCCCTCTGGTGGCGCCTCGTCCGAGACCGCACCGCCGCCGCCGACTGGAGACGCGGCCGACTCCGGCGTCGAGGGCCCGAACCCGGCGAACAAGCCTGAAGCCGAAGACCACTTCAAACGTGGTCTCGATCTCTTGAACCAAGAAGCGTGGACGGCGGCGCTCGCCGAGTTCCTTCGCTCGCGCGAGCTATTTCCGACGCGGAACGCGACGAACAACGCCGCCTTTTGTCTCCGCAAGATCGGACGCTTCGACGAATCGCTCGACATGTACGAGACGTTGCTTCGCGAGTTTCCGACGATGTCAGCCGACAAGAAGCAGGCGGCTCGCAAAGAGGTCGCCGAGCTGCGCGCGCTCGTCGGAACGATCGACGTCGTCGGAGCCGAACCCGGAGCCGCCATCGTCGTCGATGGTCGCCCACGCGCCGAGTACCCGCTCATCGACCCGTTGCGTGTGAGCGCCGGGACGCACACCGTCCGTATCTTCAAGGAAGGCTTTCGTCCGTACGAAGGCTCGGTGGAGGTCGCTGGCGGCCAGACGGTGCGGATCCCCGCGAAGATGCCCGCGCTCACGGCTTCGGGTCGTCTCAAAGTGAGCGAGAAGAGTGGGAAGAAGCTCGACGTGGTGGTCGACGGCGCCGTCGTCGGCGTCTCTCCGTGGGAAGGATCGCTCGCGGTCGGCGAGCATGTCGTGCTCCTTCAAGGTGACGCCGATCTCGGAACGCCGCCCAGCTCGGCTCCGGTGCGCAAAGACGACATCACAGTCATCAACCTCTCTTCCGAAACGCTCGAGTGCTCCATTCTCGTCGACGTGAGCCCGGCTTCGGGGCGCCTCTTGATAGACTCGGTTCCGGTCGGACGCGGCGCGTGGGACGGGCGGCTCAAGACGGGCGCGCACACCATCGTCGCCGAAGAAGACGGGTTCTTTCCGCAGAAGCGCTCGGTCACGCTCGAGCGCGGCGACCGTCAAGACGTCCACCTCAAGCTCGAGCGCGATGAGAACGCGGACCACTGGCGCAAGCCTTCGAAAATCGCGATCGACGTCTCGGGCGGATTCGCGGTCGGCCCGTCGTTCGGCGGCGACGTGACCGGAAGCTGCAGCGGGACGTGCACGAAGAGCGCGGAGATGGGCGGCCTCGCGATCCTCCACGCCGCTTACGAGTTCGGCTCGGGGTTCGGCGTCGGCCTGGCAGGCGGCTTCTTTCAAGCCTCGCAATCGATCGATGGGCGCAAAGCGACGCTCCTGCCGGTAGGCATCGAGCCGGGTCTCAGCGGAACGTCGGCCGATACGCTACGGCTTCGCGCGGCGCTCGTCGGCGTGACGGCTGGCATGCACCTCGGCGATCGCTTCCCGGTGCACTTTCGTCTCGGAGCTGGAGCCCTCATCGGCTCGGCTCGCAACGTTCGCGATGGCGCGTTCATGACCCGCGCCGGCTCGAGCTACGACGCGCCTGCTCTTCAGAGTCAGGCGACGGCAGCGTTCGTCTACGTCGATCCCGAAGCCACCGTGGGCGTTCGCCTCGGGACCCACGCAGAGATCGGGATCGGAGCGCAGGCTCTCGTCCTCATCGCGGCGTCGTCTCCGACGTGGGGCGACGGCTCCAAGTCCGAGGTGGTCGCCGGAACCGACGGCCTCAGCAAGTATCCCGGCGACGACAAGCTCGTCGGGACGACGGTCGTCTTCGTTCCGGGAGCGAAGGCGAGGTTCGACTTCTGATGTAGTCGAGTTACGAACAATCCTTCGTCTGCGCGTGAGAGACGAGGAGCGAAACAGGAAGGTCGGAAGAGGAGGATGGGGCGCGAGCCCCGCGAGCCGCTACTCGAACTTCGTCTCGACGCCGACGGGGTGGGCCGTCGGCGCTGCGGTCGGCGTCCCCGCTGGGCTGCTCGAGGGTGCCTTTGCGCCGCCAGGGTCGCGTGCTTTGCCGCCCGATTTCAGATCGAGCTCGAGCTTCGGCGGAAAGGCTCCGCCTTCGGTGATGCTCACTTCTTCTTCGATCTCGGCCTTTTTAGGGCCGCTCGAAGTGAGCTTGACCTTGTGGACGCTGCCGAGGGCGCCCTTGATCTCGACCAAGCCACGCTTCACGGTCATCGCCGTTCCGTCGACCATCACCGTCGCGTCGTCGGGGATCACGACGAGCTTCACGGTGCGATCGTTGGCGCCAGCAGGTGTCACGACCGGAGGCGAGACCGTTCCCGAAGGAGTCACCGTCGGACCGGTTGCCGACACGTTCGCGGTGGTCGACGCGGGGGCTGCAGCAGTCGGAGCAGGTTGCGCGCCGAAAAGCTTGAAGGCGAAGACCGCGGCTCCGAGCAGGCCGATCGCCACGCCAGCGCCGACCATCACCTTCGTGTTTCCCTTCGCCTCCACCGGCGCGTTGGTCGCAGCCACGCCGCCGTTGGTTCCGCCCGGCGCCTCTCGCGCGCCCGAAAGAGATTGCGCGCCGACGGCATGACCGCTCATCGGCGGCGGATACATGCTGCCTGCCGACGGATAGAGGCTGCCCGACGAAGTTCGCATCGGCTGAGGCGGCGGCACGGTGAGCCGACTCGCGACGTTCGCCTTCTCAGCGTCGGTGATCCCGACGAGCTGCGCGCCTTCGAGCAAGGTCCCGTGCGGGAGCAGCCCGCGAATGGCTTCGTACATCTCGGCCGCCGTTTGATAGCGCTCGTTCGGATCGGCACGCAGCGCCTTGTGGACGATTCCCGCTACGTCTTTGGGGACCCAGCCCGCGAAGTCTTGAACCGGACGTGGTGCCTCGGAGCAGATCGCGATGATGAGCTCGCCGAGCGCGTCGATGTGGTGGTAAGGCGTTCGCCCCGTCAGCGCTTGATAGAGGACGACGCCGAGCGACCAGATGTCTGCCCGGTGGTCGATCGACTTCGCGCCGCGCGCCTGCTCGGGCGACATGTAGAGCGGCGAGCCGAGCATCGTTCCAGTGCGGGTGAGGCCCGCGTCGCCGACCTCGCTCGCGTGCTCCATCTTCACTTTGGCGATGCCGAAGTCGAGAACCTTCACCAAGATCTCGTCGGCGTCGCGCTTCGCCAAGAAGAGGTTTGCCGGCTTGATGTCGCGGTGCACGACGTGCGCCTCGTGTGCCTTTTGGAGTCCCAAGCAGGCTTGCGCAACGATCTTCAGGCCGAGCTCGCAAGAGACGATTCCGACGCGATGGAAGAGCTGCGAGACGTCTTCGCCGGTCATGAATTCCATGACCATGTACGGCAGGCCGCTGTTCGGATCAGTACCGGTGTCGAGCACCTGGCAGATGTGCTGCGTGTCGACCGCACCCGCCGCCTTGGCCTCGCGCTGGAACCGCCCGACGAGCTGGGCGTCCTTGGCGAAGTCGCCCGTGCTGATCACCTTGATGGCGACGCGCCGACCCGTCCCAGCGTGCTGCGCCTCGTAGACGGAGCCCATGCCGCCCGCGCCGATGCGTCGAACGATCGAGTACCTGTCGTCGAGCGTGGTCCCTACGAATGAGTCTGCATCCACAATAGTACTTCCCACGCTAACCGAAGGCCCCTAGGTCGGCAAGCCAGCACCCACCGTTCGAAGCGCTGCTGACATGTCGGAGTCTGCCTTCATTCGAGGAGGAACTTCTCTTTCGCAGAAAGCGGCGAGCCTTTTCCTTCGAGCTCTCGGCCAACGGGTCGCCGACGACCTCAATGGGGCGGATCGAGCTCTTTCGCGAGGACGTCGAGCTCACGTTGGTAGGTGTCGGCTCGCACCGCATCTCGAGCGGCGACTTCGAAATCTTCGGGCACCGACAAGTCGGTGTCGGCATAGGCGACCTTCGGGACGTTCCGCTCGTCGCCGGTCGCCGTCGCCACCGTGCCCGAAGAAGAGGTCTGTGTGGTGCCGCTCGTGCTCGGTTTGTCGCCACATCCCGACGCGGCCGAGGACGCGAAAGCGAGGCACGCGATCGAGATGCAAAAACGTCGATGATGCATCATCGTCGCGCACCTTCGGTCGCCCACGTCTTGAGCCATGCGTCGTGCCGGGCGAACTCGAGCTCGAGCAGCTTCTTCACGCGACCTTGCGATTCGTCGTCTCGGGCGCCGTACGCGAGCGCGCCGATTCGGTCGAGCCACGCGATTCGCTTCGCATGACCACGGAGCTCACTACGAAGCGCATCGTCGGCGGCCTTGCCCGGGGCTTTCTCCGCGAGCACGGCTCGCAGGACGTCGCGAGAGCGCCGAGCTCGATCGGCTCGCGTCTTTTCCCGCTCGGCCTGATCGCGGTCTTCGGCGACCGGATCGTCACCCGAGTCACCGCGGTCACCTGCGTCTGGCTTGCCTGCATCGAGGCCGGCGTCTTCACGGAGCCCACCATCGAGAGCGTCGTCGATGGCGTTCTTCGCACGCTTCTTCGCCTCGTCTAGTTCGTCTTTGATCGCCTTTTTCGGGTCTTTGATCTGATCTTTCAGATCTTGAGCAGGGTGGCCGAAGTCTTTCGGGAAGACGACATCGGCGTGGGCGACCGCCATCGTGGCGAGCATCGTGGTGAGCATCGTGGCGAGCAGCGCGGCGAAGACGCTCGCGACACCGATCCGAGCGCTCGCGCTGCCCCTTTCGACCCGTCTCGACATGACGACGAGACTACCTCATCGCACGAGGTCGAGCCCGATCAGTCGGGGGCACGTGAGCCGCGGATCGGCAGCTCGAAGCCGACCATCGCGCCGCCGCCTTCGCGGTTCTCTGCAGATGCCAGGCCGCCATGGGCCTCGGCGATTCTTCTGACGAGGGCCAAGCCGAGCCCGAGCGACTCGTGCGACTTGGAAGGACGGCGGTAGAAAGACTGGAAGATCTTCCCCTCTTCTCCGGGAAGCAGGCCGTGACCCCTATCGAGAACGTCGACACGCACGGTTCCGATTCGCGCCGCGCCGGAGACTTGATCGCCTTCGTCGTAAGTGACGCGGACCTCGGTGACACCGTCGCCGTGCTTGGTCGCGTTCTCGATGAGGTTCGCTAGGGCTCGCGCCAGCAGTGTCGCGTCGGCTTGGACCGGAGTCACCTCGCCCAAAATCGTCACCGGCGACTTCACCCCGGCGCGCTCCAACGCGCGGGTGCAAGCTTCGCCCACGTCGAGCGACCGCAGACTCAGCGCTGAGAAGTCGACGCGCGAGCTCGCGAGCAGGCCACCGACCATCTCGTCGATCTCCTCGATCTCGCGCTCCATGTCTGCGAACGCCTTCTCTCTCAAGGCGGCGTCGTGATCGTCGTGATCGGTCGCCACCGAGCCGTCAGGGCCTTCGAGATCGACGGATGAAGGCCTCGCTGGGCGCGACAGCTCGAGCAAGAGTCGAATCCGCGCGAGGGGAGAGCGTATCTCGTGGGAAACCGAGGCCAAAAGCTCACGCTGCTCCCCCATCTGCTGCTTGATCTTCGCGGCCATGTCTTGCATCGCCTCCGCCAAGATGACGAATTCTCCCGGCGCGTGACGGCTCATCCGAATGTCGGTGTCGTAGCGGCCAAGCCCGATCTCCGTCGCCGCCCGTTCGAGCTCTTGCAGAGAGCCCGCCACTTTGCGCGTGACGAGCGCGGAGAGAAGCCAGAGCGTGAAGCAGGCGGCCAAGACGGCGGCGATGGCCGAGACCTGTTTGCGGGTGTGACGCTCGGAGCAGACATCGATCGAACCGACCGCGTCGCCGTCTTTGCTGATCGGCAGTGAGTACGCGACGCGCTCTGCGCAGCTCGTTCCGATCGTGTCGATGATCGAGCCCGACTGCCCGCGGATGGTCACGTCGACGTCGAGATCGTCGTGGAGCTGCGATGCAAGCTCTCTTCGCGCGCGCGAGTCGCTCCAAGTCTCGGCGAAACGGTGCGAGACGAACGCCTTCACTCCGTCGAGATCGCGCCGCGTCTGCGATCCTCCGAGCAGACCGACCACGCCGTAGGCGGTTATCCCTGCGAACAAAATCGCGGTACCGAACCACAGAAAGATGCGCCGATGGAGACGGGCTCGGATGTAGCACTGGATGCGCGACATCGCGCCCTCGCGGCGTCCGTGACGCGCCCCATGCTCGCCCGACGGACGCTGCGACGTCGAAGGCCTGGGGAGAGCGTGGGGATCGATCACAGCGGATCCTTGGCGAGCACGTAGCCGACCCCACGCACCGTCTTGATGAGGCGAGGGTCTCCGAGCTTTTGCCTCAAGTGAGAGATGTGGACGTCGATGGTCCGCTCCGAAACGGAGACGTCGCCGCGGCCGGCAGCATCGAGCAATCGCTCACGCGGGATCACGCGCCCCGCGCGACGTGCGAGCGCGACGAGAATGTCGAACTCGATCCCCGTCAGATCGACGATCGCCGAGCCGAAAGTGACGGTCCTCGCCGCCACTTCGATATGGATCGCGCCCGCCGCGAGGCGCTCGCTGTCGGCTTCGGGTCGCGCCCGTCGCAGAACGGCTCTCAGACGCGCGAGCAGCTCCCGCGGATTAAAAGGCTTCGGGAGGTAGTCGTCGGCGCCAAGCTCGAGACCGACGATTCGATCGGTTTCGTCGCCCTTCGCAGTCAGCATGATCACCGGGATCTCGAACTTCTTCCGGATCCGACGACACACCTCGAGGCCGTCGATGCCAGGCATCATCACGTCGAGGAGGACTGCGTCGAAGGGCTCGGCATCGAGCTGCGCGAGCCCGCTCGGACCGTCGAGCGCACGGGCCACCTCGAAAGCGTGCTGCCGGAGGTAGCTGGCCAAAAGCTCGTGCAGACGAAGGTCGTCGTCGATGATCAATACACGCGAAGTCATGGGCGAGGTCACAGTCTACTCCACAGCTCGGGATTCGCTGCAGGCTCCGAACGCTCTTCACGAATCGCCGGAGGCAAGCTCGACACGACGGTCCCTAGGCGAGGGCCCGTCGTCGAACGGCTGCCGACATCGCCCTGGTGCTTCACCGCTCGTCTCCGCCGGGCGCCGCCACGTTCGTCGTCGCCTCGGCCCGCTTCGCGGCCGAAACACACAGGTCGGCGACGTGTCGCTCGAAAGAGTCGTGCCGTTCGTGAGCTCTGTGTCTCGCGCAAGCGAAGCCAGACGCGTAGCCACCCACCGTGCCGAGGGCCAAGAGGCCGATCAGAATCTTGCGTTTCATGGGAGCTTCTCCGTTCGTGGGAAAGGGTTGCGAGACCGCGGATCAGATGGCGACGGCACCTCGGTAGGGCGATCGGCCGCGGTAGCCACGCATCGATCCGCGCTCGAGCATCGAAGCGAGAGCGGCGCGTTGCTTGTCGTCGAGGGCGTCGTGGACGCGCTCCATCGCGCCGACCGCGACCTCGCGCAGACGGCGAAGTGCCTCGTCGTGACGGCTGAAGACCGCGCCGAGTCCTTCCCGATCGAAGCTCGGCTGCCTCAACGCGTGTGCCAGGTCGACGCGTGTCGCGAGAACCTCGCCGCGCGCCTCTTCGAGGGAGCTACGCAACTCTTCAGCGGCAGCCACGAGCACCTTCTCTTGGCTGGTGCTCGTACCGAGCCATCCGAACAATCGACGAAGATAGAAACGGGGGCCTCCACCCATCATGCCGAAGCGGCGATGATGACGACCCCGGCGGATCGTGGCGATGAGACCGATGAGACAAGCCGTGCCGATGACGAAACCCAACATGGCGTCCTCTCCTTGAGGTGGCGACGACTCCGCCGCCTCTCCACGTTGCGTCGTCTGTGTGAAGCGAGAAACATCAGTGCCCTAAAGAAGTGTTAATTCGACGCGTTCTGCGCTTGGTGTGCTCGCCTCGCCGTCGAGATGGTTCTAGAGCACTCAACGAGTCGAAACCCCACACATTCAATCGATTTCGTCACGAATGTGCGCGTCATTGCTGCGCTGCTCCAACGACCGAAGGCGTTCCGAGCACGCGCGACCACCTCCCTTCGACTGTCCCATCCGAGAGCACCGACGACCCGTGAAGCCGCTCGAAACGTTGAGGACGCCCGGCCTCAGACTCTGGGTGTTGGCGCGTTTTGCGTCAGGCACCGGCGTCATGCTCTTGCGCGCAGTGTTCTTGTGGCAGGTCCACGAGATTTCCCACTCGACGTTTTACCTGGGCCTGATGGGCCTCCTTCAGTTTCTCCCTGCGCCGATCGCCGGCCTCTTGGGGGGCGCGTACGCCGACTCGTACGACCGCAAACGCATCGTGATGGGCGCGCAGGCCGTGTCGATCGTCGCCTCGCTCGTGCTCGCCCTCGCTTCACACTTCGCGATCATCCGCCTTCCGATCTTGCTCGGTCTGGTCGTGCTCGTCTCGATTGCGTCGGCCTTCGAGGCTCCCGCTCGCCAAGCGACCTTGCCGTCTCTTCTCGCTCCGGAGCACCTCTCTTCGGGCGTCACGGTCTTCGTCACCGCCCAGTCGCTCGCCTTCATGACTGGCCCGGCGTTGGGTGGCCTCGTCATCGGACATGCCTCCGTCACCGCGGCCTACGTGACCGCTGCAGCGCTCTCGTTCGCCTCGTTGACGCTCGTCTCTCGCATCGTGTTGAAGCCCCGCGATCCGAGCGCGCCTCGGCGAGTCGTGAGCCTCGCGTCCATTCGACAGGGCATCGACTACGTCCGTAAAGAGCGAGTCGTTCTCGGGTGCATGACGCTCGACATGTTCGCGGTCCTCTTCGGGGGTGCGACCGCGCTCTTGCCCGTCTACGCCGACGAGATCCTCGGGGTCGGACCGAAGGGCTATGGCTTGCTCGCGTCGTCGCTCGAGATTGGCGGCCTCGTGACCGCCTTGTTCTTGCTCGTTCGAAGGCCCATCGCACGACTCGGCCCCGCGCTGCTCGTCAGCATCGTCGTCTTCGGCGCCTCGACCATCGTGTTCGGACTCTCGCGCAGCTTCCCGGTCAGCATCGCCGCGTACGTGCTCGTCGGGATGGCCGATCAGGTGAGCGTCGTCGTCCGGAGCACCATCGTTCAGACGACCACTCCCGACGAGCTCCGTGGACGTGTCTCGAGCGTGAACATGATCTTCATCGGTGCTTCGAATCAGCTCGGCGCCGCCGAATCAGGCTTCGTCGCGTCGCTTGCGAAGAGCCCCACCTTCTCCGTCGTGAGCGGTGGCGTGATGTGTCTGCTCGTCGTCGTGCTCACCGCGCTGCTCGTTCCGGAGCTCGCGCGCTATGGTCGCGCCGCGCCGCGTTGAAGACGACCGAGGTCGGTCTGTCTTGCCGTGCTCGTGGCTCTCAACTTGGTATGATCGCCGCGTGACGACCCTCCTCACCGAGCGCCTCGAGCTCGTCCCGGTGACGTTGCCGCTCGTCGAGGCCGTGTTCGACGGGCGACGTGAGCTCGCCGAAGAGCTCTTGGGCGCGAGCATTCCAGCCGCGTGGCCCGGTCGTGCGCTCGTCGAGCGAGCGTTCTACGCATCGGTCGACGCCATCCTTCGGGACCCCGATACTCGTCTGTGGGGGGACCGCGTCATGATCACGATCGCGGAGCCGCGGCGCGTCGTGGGGAGCGTCATCTTTCACGGCGCCCCCGACGACGAGGGCGCAGTCGAGGTCGCGTATGGTGTCGAAGAAGAGTCGCAACGAAAGGGCTATGCGACCGAAGCGACCCTCGCGAGCGTCGAGTGGGCATTGCAACAAGACCACGTTCGCTTCGTTCGCGCCGCGACGCCGCCCTGGCACATCGCTTCGCAACGGGTCCTCGAGCGCTGTGGTCTCTGTCGCATGGGCACGCGCGACAGCTGTCTCGGCGAAATCTGGGAGTACGAGCGCAAGCGTTGAGCGCAGCTCAAAAGAGGTTGGCTGGCCGGCCGAGCAAGCCTAGGGTTCCGCGCATGGCAAATCCCACGGCGCTATGCGAGACGTCGCTCGGCAATTTCCGTGTCGAGCTCTTCACCGATCAGATGCCGATCACGGCAAACAACTTCATCAAGCTCGCCAAGAGCGGATTTTACGATGGTCTCCATTTTCACCGGGTGATCGAAGGCTTCATGCTGCAGTTCGGCTGCCCTCATTCGCGCGATCCGAATTCGCGCCGTGCAGGCACCGGAGACAGCCCCGACGGCACGATTCAAGACGAGCATGCAGCCAAGCTCTCGAACGACCCGGGCACGCTCTCGATGGCCAACACCGGCAGCCCCAACAGCGGCAGCTGCCAGTTCTTCGTCAACACCGTTCACAACTCGTACCTCGACTGGTTCTCCCCGGGCGCATCCAAGCACCCGGTGTTCGGCAAGGTGATCGAGGGCATGGATACGGTGAAGAAGATCGAGTCGACGCCCACGTCATCCGACGATCGCCCGCGTACACCCGTGCAGATGATCAAGATCACCGTCGATGGTGCGTGAGTCGACGCGCGAGGCGTTCTCGCGAACATCTCGACGAGTCGCATCACGAAAACGAAGAAGGGCGCGTCCGCAAAAACGGCGCGCCCTTTTCTTTCGGGGGGCGGGTCGACTTACTTCTTCGCGGGCGTCTCTGCTGGCTGCGGCGCTTCGAGAGCCTTTGGGGCTTCTTGGGTCCGATGCAAAACGGTGGCGGCTTTGACGCTGTCCGGGAGATAGGCGTCGGCCTTCCCGAAAAACCACACGAGCCCGAGACCGACGAGGGCCACGAGAACGAGTGTGAGTTTCCACGGCGTGGGCTTCTCTGCGTACGGATCGTCGAGGGCCCGCGACGCGCCTTCAGGGAGCTTCGCGAGGCTCGTCAGTGAAGTGCCGAAGGGAACGTTGATTTTGGCGCGGCTGTTCACGGCCCAACCGTTCGCGTCGAGGATCGGTCCGAGGCTGCGGCGTCGGAGCTTCAGCCACGCGATGAGCATCGAGGGGCCCGAGATCGCGAGCAGGAGCGCGAGGAAACCGAGCGGCATCCAGAACCCGAGACCGAGGAACATCGCGAGGACGCTCGTCAGGAACCCGGCGATGCCCGTGACGACCAGCCCGATCGCCGCGAGCATGCCTATGTCGAGCTTTTTCTCCCGCTCGGGTGCCGCAGGCGTCGCTGCCGCCGCTGCTGGGGCGGGAGCAGGAACGAGAGCAGCAGCAGCGTCGACCTTCGGAGGTTCGGCTGCTGCGTTCGCCGCACTCTCGAGGTGGCCCGTCGATGCCTTCTCCTTTTCGGCTGCGCGCTTGGCGACCTGCTCCTCGATGAAACGGATGAGGCTCTTGTACGGCGACCAGAAGGCCTGACGAACGCTGATGGGATTGGCGATGATGCTCGTGATCGTCGCGTCCCAGTCGACACCCCTGCGATCGTAGAAGACCCCGTTTCGACCCACCATCAAATCGTCGGTGTCGCCCGCCGTGAATGCCGCCACGATGCTCTTCTTTTCGCCCGAAAGCCGCGTGCAGTCGCAATACGCGAGGTACGCGCTCGAGAGCCCGGCGAGCGCAGCGTGCTTGCCGGCGTCGTTCACGTTGACGACGAGATCGCACGCACGCGCGTCGAGATAGAGCTTTCCAGCTTGGAAGCTTGCGCCTTTCCCCCCATAGAAATCGGCGAAGTTGACGAAGTTTCGGAGGAACCGCGAAAGCTCACGACGAAACCGAACGGCCTTCTCGACCGAAGCGATCTGGGCGTAGTCGGCCTCGAGCTCCGCGTCTTTTTGAATGAGCTTCTCGATGGCGCTCTCGGCGTCTGATGCGACGAGCTCACCGAGTCGCGTCGCTCCGAGATTGGCCGCACCGACGACGCTCTTCTTCGCCCACCACGCAGTGAAGGGGCCGAGCTTTTCGCGAAGCGAATTCCAATCGGCTTCGGTGAGAGAAGTCTTCGATCCGCCGAGCACCGGTTCGATAGCGTCTTTGGCGAGCGTGTCGAGGTGGGCGGCCCAGAACGGGTTCACACCCGTCTCGAGTGGTAACGGACGACCCGCCTCGATACGAGAGAGCGGCAAGCGACCGATGTCGTCGCTTTCGCTGTTGAGCGAGTGCGCGGCCAACGCGAGGAGCTCGCTCTCGGGCGCGTTCAGAGTCGCTGCGCCGCGGGCGTCGAATGCGGCGAGGCGACAGCGCGTGAAGTAGTCGTCGACCTTCCCGGCGATGCGCGACACGGCGTCGGCCGCTGCCTCGCTCTTGTCGCCGCAAGGACGCAGTCCTTCGGCGGACCCTTCTGCGTGCCACACGAGAGAGGCCGTCGCCTGTTCGAAGAAGGTGTCGCAGAGCTTCTGGTCGACGCCAGGCTTGCCGCTGCGATCGATCACCGATCCGACGCTCGCGATCATCTCTTCGATGGCCTTTCGGGTCGGCTCGTCGTCGGCCGATTCGGCTGGAACGACGCCGTCACCGTTGAAGCGGGTCGCGGCGAAGAGCTTCTCCATCGCGAGCACGTCGTCGAGGCCGATCTCCTGAGCCTCTTTCTTCCCGGCGTCTTTGAGGATGCGCTTCGCGCTCGCGAGCACGGCCTTGCCCTCGTTTGACTCTTTGCGAAATGCTCCGAGCGGGACCGTGTCGCCTTCTTCGAGCAACACATCGAGGCTCTTGAAGACCTTGCTGCACCAATCGATGGCAGCGAGCACCTCGGGCGGACGGATGCGACCGTCGTGATCCGAGTCGATCAGATCGAGGGTGCGCTCCTCGATCTCGGTGCCGTTGGTCGGGCACGCCAGCGCGACCCAAAGCTTCTGATCGAGCTTCGCGAGATTTTCGATGTCGCTGCCGGTTCGAAGGACGACTTGATCGACGCCTCCAGCTCGAAAAAAGGTCCACGCGCGCTCGCTTTTGGCCATAGCGGGCGGAGGCTAATCGCAAGCTCGTACCCATCGCAACACTTGCGGCCTGATTGCCTCACCTCTCGAGCGGGCGTATCCGTCACCCAGCGTACGATTTGGCAACCTTCGGAGGGTGGCATGCTCGAGCTTCGTGACAGGGTGGTTCTCGTGACGGGCGCATCGGGAAATCTCGGCGCTGCAACGGCCAAGTCGTTTCTCGCGCGCGGGTCGAAGCTCGTCCTGCTCGATCGATCGATCGACAAGCTCACCGAGCACTTTTCACGTGAGCTCGAGGCAGGCCATCTCGCTTTCGGTGTCGATCTCACCAACGAGCATGCGGTCTCTGCCGCCGTCGAAGAAGCGCGCTCGAAGCTCGGCCACATCGACGTGCTCGTGAACACCGTCGGCGGCTACCTGGGCGGCTCGCCGGTCGGTGACACCGACTGGGCGGCTTGGGAGAAGATGATGCTCATGAACGTCAAGGTCGCGTTCGCCACCAGTCGCGCAGTCCTCCCGACGTTCATCGCCCAGTCTTCGGGGAAGATCGTCCACGTCGCCAGCATGGCTGCCCTCTCGGGGTCGGCGGGAGAGAGCGCGTACGCTGGCTCGAAGGCCGCTCTCCTCCGATTCGTCGAGAGCCTCGCGAGCGAGGTGAGGACCCGAAACATTCAGGTGAACGCGATTCTCCCCGGGACGATCGATACGCCGCAGAACCGCGCTTGGATGTCGGCGGAGCAAGCAGCTGTCGCGATTGACCCGGCTGCCATCGCCGACGTCATTCTATTTCTCGCGTCGGACGCGGCGCGCGCCGTGACGGGCGCCGCCATTCGGGTCTCGGGCGCTCAATAGGGGCGGCATCGTCCGCGCTCGGCGAGGTGCTGCACCACCTCGTCGAGCTTCGTCGCCTGCGTCGACCCGAAGTCACTCTCTCGGATCGTTCTCGACGCCGCGATGAAGCGCTTCATGTCGTCACCGCACGCGTCGAACAACGCTTCGAAAGCCTTGGTTCCTCCGTGATAGGCGCGGAAGCCCGCCAGTGTCGCATTGTTCACGGGACGCTTCAGGTGAAGCTCGGCCCGGAGGCTCGTCAGGTAACTATTCTTCTTTTGCAATTTGTCTGCGTTAGAAAGACGTGATTTGTAGAGCGCATCGAGATCGGCGAACGCCTGCCTGAAGCGAATCGTCCGCTTCTCGCTCTCCGACTCGCCGCGAACGTAAGCCGCGAGCTCGGGCGAGCCAGCCCCATATCGTTTGGCGAGGTATGCGAGAGCGAGGTGGTCACCGACGAACGTCGCGAGCCCCTCGTTGAACCCCGATTGACCCTTCACGTAGACCGTCGCGTGCAGCGATTCGTGAAGAATCACGTCGGCGAGGCCACCGGTCCCGTCGGTCCCGTCGCCGAGCATGCTCGAGAGAACCGGATCGCGAAACCATCCCAGGGTCGAGTATGCCGAAGCGCCGCGGAGCTCGACGTCCCAGCCTTCGAGCGCGAGCCTCGAAGCGTGCTCGACCGCGTCGCTGCGTTCGAACCAGCCGAGATAGGGGACGCTCCCGACGATCGGAAAACTCCAAGTGAGCGACTCGAACGAGAGCTTGGGTGCTGCGCTCACCACATAAACCGCCACGGGACGATCGAGCTCTACGTAGTCTTCGTAGCTCGAGGTCGGAACGAGGCCGTACTCGGTCGCGAACGCTTTGATTCGCGGCACCTCTTCGAGCTGCAGCCGAACCTCCGGCCGCGTGTCTTCGTTTTGGAGAACTTTGTCGATTTCGTGCGCGCGGCAGACGATATCGAGCTGCCCTTCTCCTGCTTGAAGTAGATAGCCGGCCTCGAAGCAACCCGTTGAACCGAGCACCGCCGCGAATAGAGCGACGGTCGTGGCGAGCCGACGTTGGAAGGTGTTTCTCGAACTCGCGCCTCCGACGAAATTCGCGGTCGATGCTTTCACGGCTTCGCTGACTTGTGCTTCTCGCCGGCCTTGTGCGGCGGCTTCATCACGTCGTTCGGCGGAAGCTTTTCTGCTTCGGGCTTGGGAGCGTCGCCGGGCTTCGGGCTCGTGGGTTTCATCGCCTTGGGCGCTTGTCTCTCGACTTCCGACGGAGGCGCGACCGCCGTCCCGTTTCGATTGAGTCGCACCTGCTGTCGCAAGAGCCCATCGATGTTCTGGAGCCAGGTCCTGAAGCTCGGGTACTCGGCGACCGGGATCACCGACTTGTCGAACACGACGCTCGTTTCGACGAAAACCGAGCGCTTGTCTTTGCCGAGCTTGTAGGTCGCCTTGGCGCTGCCGAACGAGCCGCCTTTCACTTCGCCATCGGGTGGGAGATCGGCGAAGTCGTACCCCTCGGGAGCCGTGATGGTGATGCGACGCGACTGATGGCTCGGCGCGAGGTTGGGCGGAAGCCAAACCGGGAGCGTGCGCTTGGTGAGCGGCGCCAAAGACGAGGTGTACGAGAACGTGCCGGCCAGGGGAATGCTGAGCTCCTCGCCCTCGCGTCGCGCGAAACCTTCAGAGTGCACGGTGTAGCCGAGTGTCCCCGCCTCTGCCGAGTACTCGACCTCGCCCTTCAGATCGACTGCGCTGAGCCATCTCGACGTCAGGTATTGCTCGAGCCAGGGGGCGCGAGCGTCGGCTTCGATGAGGCTGTTTCGCATCTCGAAAGCCCAGTCACCGAGGTGCTTCTCTTTCGCGACGATGTCGGCAGCCCCGGTCGGTCCGAGCTTCACCGTCCATTCGACGGCCGAGCCGTTGTCGTCAGGCGAGCTCGGTGGTGTCTCGATGATCTTCGCATCACCTTGATAGACGAAGAGAGCGCGCGCCCTCGCGTCCATGCTCGGGAGCGGTCCGAGACGGCTCTGCGGGCTCGTCGCGTCGAGCCACGTGCCGGGCTTGCCGCCTTTCCCCGGGAGGAAGGCGATGCCGTGATCGAACATCGGGATGGCCGAGGTCTGACTCGAGAGCACGCTCGGCATACCGGTAAGACGCGTCTGTACCAGCACCGGAGTGGCATCGACGTTGATCGCCTTGAGCAGGCTGATGAGGAGCATCGCCTTGTCGTCACAATCTCCCTGACGACGAGCCAAGAGCTGCTGGGGGCGATTCGGCAGCCACGATTCGCTCGAGACGTAATTCACGTATCGGATGTCGTCGGCGACGAAGTTGAAGATGGCTTCGAGCTTGTCGTGCTCCGACTTCTTGTCTTTCGTGAGCTTCTTCGCGAGATCTTTGATCTGCTCGTCGGGCTCGGAGAACCCGGTGATCGCCGTCTTGTACCACTCGCGAAACTCGTCCCAGCTTCGGTAGGTCGAGCCCACCACGATGGGCAAGAGCTCGCTCGTGCGCGGTGCGAGCGGCTCTTCGGGCACGGTCGGAGGGTTGTCCCAGATGAACCGTTGCACCTTGCGGCCGCCGACCTTCGACTCCTCGAGCTTGTCGGCCTTGCCGTTGATGACGTCGACCCCGAGGCTCGAGCCTTCGGGGGAGTCGACGATCACTTCGTTGAACAGGACGGGCCTGGTCTCGGTCGAGCCGACGTAGTCGATGAAATAGAACGGCGCGTCGCCGCGTCGTCCGACGGGGCCAGCGGTCCAACCGCGGACCGCGACCTCGACGATGTCGCCGCGCTTGAGCTCGGGCCATTTCACGAACGGCATCCCGCTCGAGCTCTGCTGCTCGGGTTGAACGACGGTACCGTCTTTGTGGTAGAGGCGCGCGAAGACCAGCTCTGCCTCGTCACCCTCGGCCGGGATGTCACGCTCGAAGAGCTCATCGTCGGTGCGCGGCTCCACGACGATTTCTCGCGCGTAATGGATGAGCTGCGAGACGCGTTTGTCTTCGTGGTAGGTGACGACGCGCATGAAATGAAGCTGTCGGTCGAACACCTCGCCGACCTTCGCCGGCTTGGCCTTCGCGCGCTCCAAAATGGTCGCGGCGGGAACGAGGTACCGCTCGTCGGTCTCTTTCGAGGCGCCCTTGGTCTTGCCCGACCCGTCGTCTTTCGCATTGAACGAGCCATCGCGGAAGGCGATCTCGTTGCGTGCTCGCGGCACCGGGGGACGGATGTCGAGCGCCCGCTGCGCGGCAGCCTTCGCGTACCTCGGATCGTCGGTCACCGCCGAGCCCTGTGTCTGCTCGTCGTGGATCACGGCCTCGCGGGCGGCGGCCAGCCCCTCGAACGCGTTGGCGGAGTTGGGTGAGAGCTTGGTCGCCGTGTAGAGGACCTCGCGTGCCCATGCGTGTCGTCCGAGCCCGAGGAGCTGACGACCCATCGACGCGAGCGCTTCGGCGTTCGACTGGTGAATCAAGACTTGGGCGACGGCACGCTCTTGGGAGGCTGCTCCTTCGAGGCCCATGGTGCTCGGGTAGTTCGGGCCTGGTCGGTCCATGGCGGCGAGCCGGCGCTCGAGCCCGAGCGCGAGATCAGGACGTTGGCCGGCCAGCTGCCGAAGATCGCGCACGGCGAAGACGGGGAGTCGCTGCTTTTCGGCTTTGTCGACGAGCATGAGATCGTCGAGCGCCTTCGATTGCGATCCCGAGCCGCCGATGCGCGACGCGAGCTCGACGCGCATGACGCGTGCCTCGACGTCGGTGGCCTCTTTGAGCGGCGCCTCGCCCATCGTGGTCGTTGCCCAGTCGAGCCTGCCGGTCGTGTACTGCGATTGAGCGATCCGACGCTGCGCGAATGCCTCGGTGGCTCGGTCGCCTGCGGTCTTCGCGCGCTCTCGGGCCTCGTTCATCCAACCGCTGCGGTTCGCACCGAAGCCAGACAGCCATCCTGCCAGGGCCAGCGCGTCTGGGGTGACGGCAGGGTCGCGTGCGACTCGGTCGAGCAGTCCGGGAGCTCTGGGAGAGCGCGCGTCGTCTGCGCCGGCGAGTGTCCGTACGACGCTGGCCCGGAGCGATGCGTCGACCGACGGCGTCGGGCCCACATCGAGCGTTTCTTCGAGCATAGTGAGGACGCGCTCGGGTTTCGGATTCTTCACGGCGGGCTTCTTCGCCGCAATCGGGGTGCCCGGCTTGGGCGCTCCCGCCTTCGGCGCATCGCCCTTGCCGGGCGGCGAGGTCCCGACTCCCGCTTTCTTCACCGGAGGCGCGGACGGAACACCGTTCGGTCCGGATGGGGTCGGTACGGGGATGCGCTGCATCGGCAGACGCTGGAGGTTCAATCCCGGCTTCAGCTGGGGCTTCGGCGCCGTGTCGTCTTTCGGGGCCGGCGAGGCTTTCGGTGCCTCGGGCCGCACGGGTTTCTTCGCCGGCGCTCGTTTGCCGGTCGGCGCGGCCTTGGTCGACAACCGGTCTGCTGGGATCCCGTCGAGAATGCTCGATGCCTGAACGGCGAGCGCCTTTCCCTCTGCGTCGGTGAATCGCACGCGCACGCGACCCTCGTCGCTCTGTGTGCCCGAACAGACCTTCACCGACAGAAGATGAGCCCCTTCGTCGGGAGCCACGCGCATCGCCATTCGGTCGAGGATGGCTTTGGTATGCATGTCTTCATTGGATGCAACCGTATCTCCATCCCACATGAGACGGGCGGCTCCGGTCGCCGCCAAGTGGGCCGTCACCGGCCCGGGAACATCTGCAGCGAAGATGATCTTCGACGCGAGGTACGTGCACGTCTCCTGGCGCGGAGCGATGTAGAGGTCGAGCGGAAGGCCCTCTGCCGTCACGGTCAGGGGCAGCACGCGTCGCCACGCGACCTGATACGCGCCCCACGAGTAGTCGGCTTGCGCGTTCGCGAACGAGCTCCCTTGCGCTTCCGGACCCTCGTGCTTCGAAAGCCCGCCGCCCGCGTCCTGGAACGGCCCGAGGATCGCGAAGGCCTGCACGATCCCATTTCGATTCGGTGCGGCATCGAAGCTCGCTTTGGCCCAGCCCTCCCACATGGGTCCAAGCGGAACCGGCGCCATGACGAGGTTCAGCATGCGCGCTTCGTCGGAGAGCGGCAGACCGCCGCGGCCGATCGACCCGACGAGCTTTTGCACTTCGTCTTTGGTCGCGCGCTCTTCGAGCGACGCCGCGATCAGCAGACCAGCCAACGAGTCCGGACCACCCGCACGTGCTCGGTTGATTCCGAGCGCGACCATCTTGTCGGGAGTTTCGTCGGTCCATCGCGTGGGTGCTTCGACCGAGACCTTCGGTCGGGCGGAAAGCTCCTCGACATCTTTCGTCGGCGGCTTCTTCTTGATGCCGGGACCTCCGAGGGGCGGAAGCGGCGTCTTCGGCGGGGGCGCGTTCGGGGCCGCGGGCTTCGCGGGGAGGGGCCTATTCGGGCCCTCTGGGTTCGGCTTGGCGAGCTTCGGAATCGCCGGCTTCTGTGGCGAAGGCTGCGCGTCGGCG
This sequence comes from Polyangiaceae bacterium, assembly GCA_043755175.1. Lineage (GTDB taxonomy): Bacteria > Myxococcota_A > Polyangia > Polyangiales > Polyangiaceae > CAYYKK01. Next base: position 52,784 of record JAYUUB010000025.1, read on the forward strand.
ACCGAAGCCACCAGAAGGCTGACGGCCCCTAGAACGACCCATCGAGCGGTTCGCTCTCCTCGCGGCGAGAGACCGCGACGTGCGTCACCGCAAACATCGTCGCTGGTGAGCCCCTCGGGGCGGACCGGACCACGCGAAATCGTCATCGAATCGTTCCTCTTGTGGAGGGCGAGCGTAGCCGAAGGTCGGTCGAGTCGCCGCGCCAATCGTGTGGGGTCGCACGCGTTCTCGACGGACTTGGCCCGCCCGGATCGTCGCCGATAGGGTCGGGCCCATGAAGCGGTGGTCGACGATGGTGCTGGCGCTCGGCTTCGCGCTGCTCTTCGCCGCGGGATCTCCGCGCCAGGCTCACGCGAGCGCTCGGGTCGACATCACCGAGCTCGCGATGCTGGCCGAGTCGACCGCCAAGCTCGAGAAGACCTTGCGGACGCTGCTTCATCGCGCCGCCAAGCCACTCAATTTTGGCGGCGGCAAGCGCATCGAAGTGACCGTCCGGCTCGTCGAGCTCACCGTCGAAGAGAGTGGCGACGTCGTCCGCGTGACGTGCACGCTCGTCGGGCGCCTCAAGGGTGGTGGCACCGCCCGATCGCACATCAGCTTCGGAGGAAGCCCGAAACGGAGAAAAGAGCTCGAGCGCCAGGTCCTCGCGATGGTCTCGGACGGCGTGATGTCTCGTCTCGCCGAGATGGCGCGTGTGCGCGAGGCCCTCGAAAAGAAGAAGGCGGGGACCGAAAAGACACACGAGCGAAACGGCGATGGCCGCAGCTCGAAGAGCTGATCCCGCGCCGGTCGCCGCCGAGCCGCCGTGCTATGTCCAAAGAGGAGGTTGTCGACGTGGACTACATGAGCATTCTTGCCGACCTGTTTCAGGAGGAAGACCATGCCCGACAGATGGCGCGGCAGCTCATGGAAGCGGCCAACCACTCCAAAGAGGCGGCTGCCAAAGAGCGGGTCAGCCTGCTCGAGTTCCTCCACGGACCGATGGAGCGGCACATGGATTACGAGGAGCGCTCGCTCTTTCCGCGGCTCATCGACCGCGGTCTCGCCGCCGAGGTATCGGTCGCCGAGAAGCAGCACTCGATCCTTCGTGAGAAGCGGACCTTGCTCGATTCTATCCCCGCCGAAGAGGTCGCGGCGCGTGGCGAAGAAGTCGCCCACCTCATCTTCGACATCGCGAGGCTCATGCTTCACCACACCAACTTCGAGGGTGATTACATCTACCCCGAGCTCAACAAACAAGACTGGGTCGAGCTCATGGAGGAGACCATCCACTGAGGCTCTCGTCCGCACTTCCCAAGTGGCGGTCGCCGTCACGTAGACGACGTTGTGGGTCATCACCGACTCCCGCGTACAGAGAACGGGCGTTCGGCCTCACGGTGAAAGTGTGAAAAA
>JAYUUB010000026.1:0-20372 GCA_043755175.1 Polyangiaceae bacterium
AAGGAACCGCCACATGGCCACCATCGACATCAAGCGCAGCCATAATCTCGGGATCGACACCGCCAAGGAGAAGGCTGAGGCCCTCGCGAACGGTATGAAAGACAAGCTCGGAATCGTGTGGAAGTGGGACGGAAACAACATCCGCTTCGATGCTCCGAGCGGCATGGCCAAAGGCGCGAACGGCACCGTCAGCGTCTCGGCCGAGATCATTCGGGTCGAGATCGATCTCCCTTTTCTCCTGCGCCCCTTGAAGGGGACCGTCGAATCGAAGGTCAACGAGAAGCTCGACTCCGTTCTTTCCTGACCGGTTTCGCGCCGAAGTGGTGCGGACAAAGGCTTCGTCGGGGTGAGGGAGTGGCGAGCGATATCCGGAGAGCGCACCCGCTTTCGCGACGTGTGTGGGAACCGGCGAGCGCTGGTCACCGCTTTACTCGGATGTCGCTTCGTCGCTACTCTCCGTGCGCTTGTTGTACCGTGTGCCGAGTGTCTGAGTCAGAAGAGCGGAGTCGATGACTGTCCACAATACGCCTGGGACGCCTGCCGCACGCGCGGGGGCGACGCTCGGAGCCCCCGAGCCGGGCAAGCAGGCCAGCAAAACGACCGCGCACCTCGAGAGGCTTCGCGAAGAGATCGCGGCGACGAACGACAAGGACACGCAAGCCTTTTTGCTCCACGAGGCGGGCGTCGATCACGAAGCGGCCGGAGAAGAGCCAGGCGCTGCGCGCGACTACCTCGCTGCGTTCAACGCCGACGCTCATTTTCGTGAGCCGCTCGAGGCGCTCGTTCGCATTCTGGGGCACCGAAAGTCCTACAAGAACCTCGCGAAGCTGCTCGACGCCATGGTCCGTGGCGCCGAGACGGCCGACGATCGCGCTCGCGCGCTCTGGGAGTCGGCCGTGGTTCTCCTCGAATACGAGAAGAACAAAGACGAGGCACGGACGAAGCTCGAAGAGGCCGTCGCCGAGAGCCCCGACGATGCCACGTCGTGGCTCGAGCTCGAGCTCCTCGCTGCAGCCGCTGGCGACGTCGAAAGCGTGATGCGCGCCATCGAGGCTCGTTCTGGGCTCGTCGGCGATCAGACCTACAAGGCGCTGCTCTACATCCAGCTCGCCGAGCTCTGCGCGAAAGTCGATCAACAGCCGCGCGCATACGAATTCCTCGACGCGGCCGCCGCGCTCGAGGGCCGTGCACGTTTCCAGACTCGCCTCGTTCTCGAGCGCGTCGCCGGAGACGATCTCGAGGCACTCTCACGCGCCCTCGATGGGCAGGCCGAGCTCATCGCCGAGGTCATCGACGACGAAGCGCGAGGCGAAGAAATCGGCGTGCCGCGCTTCATGCAGAAGGCGGAGTTCGCTGCCGATGCGTGGCTCCGCGCCGCCGAGATCCGTCGCAAGCTCGGCGACCCCGAGGGGGCGAGCTCGATGCTCGCGCAAGCCGCGAAGCGTCTCCCAGAATCGAGCGTCATCGCGCGAGCTCGCCTCGCGTCGCTCGAAGCGCAGGGTGATCTCGATGGTGCAGCGCTCGTCGCGCGCGCCGAGCTCGCGAAGGGCGCCGTCGCGTCGAACGCTGCGTCCCTTTGGCTCCGCGTCGCCGAAGCTTCTGCCGCTGGCAACGACCGTATGGCGGCGGTCGCAGCGCTGAAGAGCGCTTTGACGGCCGATCCGAAGTGCATTCCCGCGCGCGCGGTCGAGCTCGATCTTCTCGGTGACGGCGAGGAGCCCGCAGCGCTCGCGAGCGCTCTCGAAGCGACCGCAGAGACGTTCTCCACCGAAGGCGCCAAGAGCCGTGCGTTCGTCCTCGCGGCCTACGCGTGGGCATGCCTCGCGAAAGATCCGCTCCCCGCGAAGGCGGCCTTGTCGCAGGCTTCGGTCCTCGGTTTGCCTGCGGCAGCCGTCGCGCGCCTCGGCCGAGCTTTCGCGTCGATTCTCGGCGATGCGGCATGGTTCGAAGAAGCCACCAAGCGTTTGCTCGTCGCCGGAGCAGAGCCCGAAGAGACCGCCGGTCTCTGGTTCGAGCTCGGCCGAAGCCGTCTTCTTCGCGGAGACGCCTCGGGCGCCGAAGACGCGTTTCACAAGCTGGGCACCTCCCACGGAGAGGGCGCCTTCGCTCACTCCGCGTGGCTCGGCCGAGCACTCTCGGCCTGCGCCGTAGGCCTCGTCCTCTCCCAGGAGGTCTCTCCGGAGGGTGCGGGCAGCGGTCGGATGGCGCGCGACCCGAAAGCGCTCGACGACCTCGCGACAGCCGAATCCGAGCCCGATCTCGCCCGCGGACTCTCGCTCGCCGCGGCGCTTCGTGCGGCGCAAGCGGGCGATGTGGCTGGTGCGCGTTCGAGGCTCTCGGTCCTCCACGAGGCGGCGCCGGGTGACGAGGTCATCGCGCTCTACCTCGCAGAGCTCACCGCAGAAGGTGGCGATCTCATCGGCGCCGCACGCGTGATGTCGGCGTGCGCGGGGTCGGCCACCGAGCCCGAAGTAGGCTCTGCGCTCCGAATCGAAGCTGCGCTCCTCTTGTGGCGCGGCGGCGAACGCACCGCTGCACTCGAAGAAATGGAAGCGGCTCGTGAATCGATGCCCACGGCGTCGAGCGCGCTGCTCACATGGGCACGTCGCGGGGTCGACTCCGACACCCTCGAAGGTCGGCGCGCGGCCATCGACGCGGCTGTCCAGTCGGGAGCCGATCAGACCGTCGCCGCGCTCGAACGGTTCACGCTCGAGCTTGCTTGGAGCAAGAACGGAGGCGACCCGAACGACGCTGCGGCGGCTCTCGAGGCCGCCGAATCGAGCGCGACCGACGACCTCGCCGTCGCCGCCGCGCTCGGTCGTCTCGTCTGGGCTCCCCTGAGCGCCGTCGATCCCGATACCGGACGTGACGCCACTGTAGCTGCAATCGAGCTGCTCGATGCCCGAGGCGACGAAGGGGCTCGCATCGCACGCGCGGAGCGACACCGGATCTGTCGTGACGTCGATCGCGACATCCCAGGAGCGCTCTCGACCGCCGATCAGTGGTTCGAGATCGAGCCCACGTTGCCCGTCGCCCTCGAGTGGCTGGCGTCGTCGCTCAGGTCGGGTGATTCCGAGGCCGAAGTCCGTGCGCGCCAGGCCATCTCTTCATTGCTCGGCGACGCGCCCGGAGCGGCGATGCTCGCGTCGAGCTCGGTCGTCGCGCTCCTCGAACAGGGGGGAGTGCTCCATCCGCTGATGGAGTCGGAGGAGACTGCCATTCGCCTCATGAACGTCGAGCTCGCGCCCCCCGGATGCGATCCGCGAAGGCGCGCGACGGCCCTTCACGGTCTCGGCGACGCGCTCGGTGTCGATCCGCAGCTCGATGCGATCGCTCTCGCTGCGTGGTCCGATCTCGCGGCAGGCAATTCAGAACGAGCCCTCGAAGCTTTCAAGATGGTCGTCGAGGCGCGGCCCGAAGACCTCGCGGGTTGGGAAGGCGTTCGGGCGGCGGCCGACGCCGAAGGTGACGCGCTCCAGACGGCCCTCGCGGCAGCTCAGCTCGGTGCGCTCGCCAAAGACGACACGCGCGGCGGTGGCTTCTGGGAGTTCGCCGGCCTTCTCTTGCTAGAGAAGACGGACGCGCACGACGACGCCGAGATCGCCCTCGAGCGCGCGTTCGAGCGAAACCCCCGGGCCGACGCGGCGTTCGACAAGCTCTTCCGACGCGTCCGTGGGCGCAAAGAAGACGACAAGCTGCTCGACCTCATCGGTAAGCGGCTCGACGTCGCCGAAGACGAGACCGAGATCGCGAAGCTCTTCTGGGAGCGTGCTCGCGTGCTGCAGAAGCGCGGAGACTCCGACGGTGCGCTCGCGGCCCTCGAGAACGTCACCATGCTCGAGCCCGACCACGTCGGTGCGCTCGCTTTGGCCGGGACGATTTGCATCCAGAAGGGTGCTTTCGCCGAGGCCGCGCCGATCATGGCGCGCCTCTCGACCATTCACGATGCTCCGAAGCAGGAGCGGCTCGTCTCGGGAATCACCGCGTGCGATCTCTACGAGAACAAGCTCGGCGAGCCCGAGAAGGCTCTCGAGGTTCTGGTCAATCTCCATCGCGAAGGGCTGTCGACCTTGCCCGTGCGTGAACGCCTCGCGAGGGCCGCGGCTCGAACGGGCGCCTGGGCCGAGGCAACTGGGATGCTCGAGCAACTGATGATCGAACGTCCCGAGCCAGCTGGTCGTGTCGAGGCGGCTCGTCTCGCCATGGCGATTTGGCGCGACAAGGTGCTCGATCCGCTCAAGGCGAGCCCTGCGGTCGAGAAGCTCCTCGAAGAAGTCGCCGACGATCCCGAGGCTTTGGAGCTCGTCTTGGCGACGGCGTTCGACGCAGGTTTCCGGACGAGAGCGCTGGCTCGCGGCAAGGTGAAGCTCCTCGAGACGCTCGCCAAGAACCCAGTCGACCTCGAGCGCGTCTCGTTGCTCGCCAAGATTGCTCAGGCCCAACAAGACACGGCCCTACGACAAACCACGCTCGGCGTGATGGTCGCTCTCGGAAAGCCTGATCGGGGGCTGTCGGAAGAGCTCGCGATCATCGACTCGAAGCTCCCGGCGCGTCCGCAGATCGTTCTCGATGGTCGCGCGCTCGCCGAGATCGCCGATCCCAGCGACAGCGGACCCGTCGCCGAGCTGTTCGCCGTCGTCGCCGAGACCGTCACTTTGGCGCTCGGTCCTTCGCTCGACACGCTCGGTGTCGGTCGCAAGAACCGCGTCGACGCGAAGGGCGGACCTCCGATCCGCTTGGCAGTCGCAGAATGGATGGGCGCGCTGGGATTCGAGACCGACTTCGAGCTTTACGTCGGCGGCCCCGATCCCCTCGGTGTACAGGGTGTCGCAGGCGAGGTGCCGGCGCTCGTCGTCGGAGCCGCGGTCACGGCGCCGCTGAGCCCCCAAGCCCGCTCCGCCGTCGCTCGAGAGGTCTTCGCACTTCGTCGAGGCATCTGTGCGCTCCGCACGCGTGACGACGCCGCGGTTGCATCGTGCGTCATCGCCGTATGCAACGAGGTCGGGATCACGATGGCGAACCCGGGCTATGCGGTCTTCGGCGAGGTCTCGCGCGCGGTGCACAAAGAGATCTCCCGCAAGGTGAAGAAGTCGGCGCAAGAAGTCTGCGGCCGTTTCGCTCAGAGCGGACAAGATCCGAAAGAGTGGGCGAGCGCCGCGAGGCGAAGCATCGACCGCATGGCCGCGATTGCGGCAGGTGACGTGTCGCTGGTGCTGAGCGACGTATTGAAGGCGGCACGCAACGACGTGGCGCCGCTGGTCCGTGAGAACGAGCGCGCGAAGAGCCTCCTCAGGTTCGTGCTTTCACCCGGCTATCTCGAGCTTCGGAAGAAGCTTGGTATGGGGGTTCGGTGAGCGACAATAGCGACGAGAAGGGTCCGAGCAAGGGTACGACGCCCGCCCCCCAAGCTGCGCGTCCGGCCACGCCGGGAGGTGGAGCCGTGCCCCCCAGACCTTCCGAAGGCGGATTACGGCAAATGTTCGCTCGCGATCCGAAGGCGATTCGCGATGTGCTTCCGACCGAAGCCGAGGGCGACGCGTTGCTCGACATGCTCTTCGACGACGCTCCCCGCGGCTCGTCTCCGACGCCCGAGCCGTCGTCGGCGCCGGCCTCGGTTCGCAGCGCCGCACCGATCGCCCGAGCTGAAGAAGCCACGCCCATTCCTATTCCCTCGCGCGTCGACGTTCCGCTGAGCGCAGTTTCATTGAGCGCGGAGGTCGACGACGAAGAAGAGCAGCCGACGCGTCTCCACGACGCTGCTCAAATGGCGGTGCTTCTCGACAGCGTTCGAACCCCTCCCGTCGCTGCGCCGCAGCGCCCTCCGCCTCCCCCGCCGCGCCCTAGCGCTCCCGGTGGTCGCGCCGCTCCACCGATGCCGCCGCCGCGTCCCGCTCCTCCGCCGCCCGCTGCAGGCGAGGTGGTCGCTCCACCCGGCTGGAAGATTTCGCCGGCGCCTCCCAAGGCGGCCGTCGCCGTAGCTCCGGCCATTCCGATTGCCGACGCCGATCTCGAATACACGTCGGCCCCGCCGCCCGACTTCGACGACGACGACGACGACGACCAACCCAACGCGGCGCCCATGCGCCCGATTGAGCCGCCGACGCCGGTTGGTGGCCAGCCGGCTCCCGACGCTCCCGACGCTCCCGACGCTCCCGGCGCATCGTTGGCGGCGGCAAGCGGCAATGACGACGACGACGACGGCGGACGGACCTACGCCGAAATGCGCAGTCCCGCCGAGTTTCTCGGCCAACCCCACGCATCCCGAAGCTCCGACGAAGGGTCGGTCGTGGTCGAGGAGTCGGTCGAAGAAGTCGTCGCCCTCGACACCGACGAGTCGCCCGACGAGTCGCCCGACGAGTCGCCCGACGAGTCGCCCGACGCGTCTCCTGCCGAGCTCGCAGCCTTGGAGGCCGAGAGCCTGACCGAAGTGAGCGAGCTTCCTCCGGTGTACCCGAAGAAGCCCGTTACGGTGGCGCCGGTCGCACCGTCGATTCCTGCACGTCCTTTCGTGACCACGGGCGGCGTGTCGTTCGACGACGAGCGCGACGCAAGCATCGTCCTCGCAAAAAAGCCCGGTCTTCGAGAGAGCTTCATCGAGCGCGCCCAGTGGCTGCGCGAAGAAGCCGCGTTGATGACCGATCGTGCGGCCCAGGCACGCACGCTGCTGGTCGTCTCGGAGCTCTTCGCCATGGCCGGCGAAGACGACGAGGCCGCGACCGTGGCGGTCCAAGCGCACGAGATCGGCAACACGATGCCGCTCGTGCTCCGTCAGCACAGGTCCATCCTCGCGAGGAGCGGCAACTGGCCTTCCGCGCTCGAGGTCATGGACGCTGAGGCGCGGGTCATGCCCACGCCCGAGTCGAAGTGTCACGTAGCTTGGTTCGGATCCGAGGTCGCGCGCTTCGTCTTGCACGACGACGCTGGGGCCAAGAAGCGCGCCGAAGTGGCGCTCCGCGCCATGCCGGCCGACCCACGCGCTCACATTCAGCGCTTCACCGAGGCGCTCGCTGGCACGCCAGAGCCTATGCAGCTGGCCAGGCTCCGTCCCGTCGAGGGTGACGGCGCCGTCGAGCTCAGCGACGCATTCACGTCCGTGGCGACGCTTCGCGGAGCCGTACGTCCGGGCGCTGCGCACGAAGGTTTCGGCGCGTTGCTCGTGGCACGCGTCGCCATCAAGAACGGCGACGTCGCGAGCGCGGTTCCGTCGCTCCAGGCGATCGGCTCGTTCGGCGAATCGCTCCCCAAGTCCGAGCCCAACCTCCTCGGACCCGCAGCGGGTTGGCTCAGCGCCCTTTTGGCGGCAGCAACCGCAGAGACGCGCGCGAGCGCTGCAGAGGCGCTCGCCGTCGCCGCACGGGGCGCACACCCTGATCTCGCGACGCGAGCCCTCGCGTCCGTTCACATCGAGACCGGCCAATCCGATGGCGAAGTCCCCACCTCGGCGGCCTTCACGGAAGCCGACCGAATCGCCATCGCCGCCTTGTCGGGTGGCGAGACCGGACTTCGGTTGCTCGACTCCGAAGCCATCGCAGGAGAGCCCGAGCTCGAAGTCCTCAAGTCGGCTGCGCGAGCGGCATTGTCACCTCGTGGCGCGGAGCGAGTGCAAAAGCTCGATCAAGCGAGCATCGACGCTCCGACGGTGTCGCTCGCTCGGTCGCTCGCGATGGCGCGAAGCACCGAGGCGCTGGTCGACACGTCGATCCCGAGCAAGCTCGGTCGCGCGTTCGAACAGCTCGAATCCGAGGGGCGTACCAGCGCTTCACTTCGAGCACTCGCACTCGAGCTCGACATCGACGCGGGAAGCGCGGCGCGGGTCGCGCAAACGCTCGGAGGCTGGGCTGCCGGAGCCGAGGGCGGGGTCGATGCGACGCACTCGCTCGCTTCGGCGCTCGTGTACGAGCTCGCGGGCGATGGTGATGCGGCTACGGCCGCTTACGATCGAATCCTCGAAGCCGGTCACGCGCACGAGTCGATCCTTCGCGCGCGCGCCGCTCGCGAAGGCTCCAACACCACCGCGCGGATGCTGCGCGGTTACGCCGAGCAGCTCGCGGCGAGCACGCGGAGCGCAGTCCTTCTGACTGAATGCGGCATCCGACTTTCGGGCGAAGAAGACGCCGCCGAGGCCATCTCGTGCCTCGAAGGCGCGGCTAAAGCCGACCCACGCCTCGGCGTCGCGGTCTATGCCGGCGAGCGGCTCGCGCGGAGTGGCGGCGATCAGGCCGCACTCGTCGAATGGCTCCGCATGCACCGAGAAGCCAGCGAAGACCCCATCGAGCGAGCGTACGGTCTCACCCGCGAGGCGCTGCTCGTCTCCGATGGAGAGAGCGACGCCGCCGGTCTGCTCCTCGAAGAGGCCCTTCGTGCGCGGCCCGCCGACTTCGGGCTGCGCGATCTGTACGAGCGCCTGTCGGCGGACACTCCGAAAGATCGGGCTGCATGGCGTGAGGCACGCGCTCGCGAGACGACCGGTCCCGAGGCCGCGCGCCTCGCGCTCGAAGCCTGTCTCGAATACGAGCACTCGGGCGACCTCGAGGCGGCGTTCCGGACCGCAAAGCTCGCCGAAGAAGCGGGCGATCACGAGCTCGCTCCGATTTGCGCCTATCGCTATGCATTGGCCGGATTTGGCACGGCCGAGCTCGTTGACGCACTCCTACCGAAGGCCCGAGAAGCGACCGACGCGGAGTCACGCCTCGAAATTTACGAGCGCCTCGCCGAGCTCGACGAACGTGGGCGTGGTGACGCGTCGAGCGGTCTCCTTTTCCGTCGCAGCATTCTCGAAGAGAACCCTGCCCATCTCCGTACGCTGCGCCGTGTCGCGAGCACGCTCATGGCTCAAGGACGCGAAGACGAGCTCGAGTCGATCGCTCTCGAGCTGGCTCGTGCGCTCGAAGGTCCCGAAGCGCATGCCTATGCCGCGCTCTGCGCGCGTCTGCGACTGCGGATGAGCTGGGAAGATACGTACGAGCCGGTGGCGCTCGCCTTTGCGCAAGAGCCGCGGTCGACCTGGTCGCTCCGGCAAATGGGCGCTCACGCCCACGCGCGTCAGGAGCACGCGCTCGACGCCCGCTGCTCCAGAGAGCTCGTCGGACGCACCGACCGCCCCGCCGAGCGCGCAACGCTCGCCTTGCGTGCCGCGCAGTCGTACCGCGCAGCCAACGAGATCGACGAAGCGAAAGCGCTTCTCTTGGCGGCGGTCGAGGCTGTGCCTCATCATCCGATCGTGCGCCTCGAGCTCGCCGATCTGCTCGTCGAATCGGGAGAAGCCAAGGCCGCCGCGGCGCACCTCGAGTCGGCCGCCGAGGCGATCGTCACGCCTGGGTGGAAGGCCGAGATCGACTATCGGGCAGCTGTCTTGCTCGAGGACCAAGCCTCGGACGTCGACGGCGCGAGGGCAGCTCTCGAACGCGTCTTCGCGCACGACCCACACAACGAAGACGTCTTCGCGCGTCTGCGAAAGATCTACGTTGCAGCGGGAGCTCGCGCCGAGCTCGCGGCGTTGCTCGAACGCCGTCTCGATTCGGTCTCCGATCCTGCCGAGCGCGTCGAGATGGAAGTCATGCGCGGTCGAGCGCTGGCCGAAGTGGGCGACGCTGGCGCCGCCAAGAGAGCGCTCCTCGCGGCACTCGAAGCCAACCCCGACCACGTCGACGCTCTCAGTGCGTTCGCAGAGCTCTGCCTCGTCGACGAAGACTTCGAAGGGGCCGAGCAGGCGCTCATCCGCCTCGCGAGGCTGACCAGCGACGCCGACAAGCAGTGCGAGATCTACATGCGTCTCGGCGAGCTCTACGACGCACATCTGCCGAACCCGGAGCGAGCCGAGCTCTCTTACCAAGAGATCCTGAAGCGCAAGCCGGCCGACGTCGGAGCGCGCGAGAAGCTCGTCGCGCTCCTCAAGCGCGAGGCCAACTATCCCCGCGCGGTCGAGGAACAAAGTCACCTCGTCGAGAGCGCGCTGACCCCCGAAGACAAGTGCCAGCGAACGATCGACCTTGCCGACATTCTCGAGCAGATGGGTGAGCTCAAGAAGGCAGAGAACACGCTCGTCGTCGCGCGCAAATCGTATCCGAAGAGCGACCCAGCACTTCGGGCGCTGGTGCGCTTCTATCAGCGGACGGGGCAAGGTCCGAGTGCCGCCGTGCTTCTCGATCGCGCAGTCGCCGATGCGCGCCGCGCGTTGTCGACGGGCCGATTCGAGCCTTACCTGTTCGAGACGCTGTGGAGCGCAGCCGAGCTCCGCAATCGCGCAGACGCGGCCGAGGTGGCTCGTGCCACGGTGCTCGCCCTCGAGGGGCAAGAGACCGAGCTCAGCGGCGGCGGAGGGCGTGCAGGTGACGCAGCTCTCGACGACATGCTCGCACCCGAGGTGATGACGCCCGCGTTCCGCGAGCTCTTGCTCAAGACGGGCGCCATGCTCGATCAGGCGGTCCCATTCAACTTCGAGGCGATTCGCGCCACTCCACCGTTGCCGACCATGCAATCGGTCGGCGAAGAGACGCGTGCGCTCGCGGGGGCCTATGGTCTCGCTCAGATACAGCTCATGGTCTCGACGGTGCTCGGCCCGGTTTGCATCGCAGCCACGGCCCATCCGCCGACCGTCGTCTTCGGACACGCGCTGGCGTCGTCGGCTCCTTCGCCGGTGCGCACCTTCCTCATTCATCGTGCACTGAAGGTCATCCAGGCCAACGTGGCTGCGTTCGCGCGTACCGCCCCGATCGATCTGTGGCCGCTGCTCGCCGCGTACCTCAAAGTGATGAGCCCGACTTTCGTTCCTCAGGGGGTCGACATGGCCAAGCTGAACGAGGCACACAGCCGCCTCACTCGCACGGCTCCTTCGGGTCTCGGGCCCGACGTCGCGCTGCTCGCGGCCGACGTCATTGGTGCCATCGGAAACCGAGCCTCGACCCTGAATACCGCGGTCAACGGGTGGGGGGCACGTGCGGGCCTTCTCGCGGTCGCCGATCCGAACGTTGCTCTCAGCGCGTTGGCGCTTGCGACCGGCGCCATCAACGGGCCTCCCACCGACGGCAAAGAGCGCGTCACGTGGGTCGGTCGCAACGCTGAAGCACGCGATCTCATCGTGTTCTCGGTGAGCGACGCCTACAGCGACGCGCGCTCGCGCCTCGGTCTCACCTGAGCGCTCGGTCTCACCTGAGCGCTCTGCTCACCGGAGCGCTCTGCTCACCGGAGCGCGATTGTGTCGGTCGGTCGACAGGCGACGCGCCTGCCTCGCGCGCTCCAATCCGAATCGCTGCGTCGAGGCCACCATCGCGCCTCCCGCCTCTCATGGCGCGAGCGAACGCGTGGGGTGGAACGCCGCAACGTGCGGCTCGTCGACGTTGAAAATCCTCCGACATCCGGAAATGGATGGCGAGACGCGGATCGACGGATCGAGCCGGGTCAGGTCGATGGACGCGGTGCTACTTCGCGATGACGTGCGTCTTGCGGTACGCCTTCTCGAGGTTCGTGAGAGGGTCGGGACAGACGACCGGAACCTGTCGGTCCGCGGCGGCGCCCTCGCGGATACAGGTCATTCCAGCGAGGCGCAGATCTTCACCGAGCAGCAGGTCTTCGGGACACGGAGCGTCGATGGAAGGACTCCTTTCGTCGCCATCGATCCAATAGACCTCACACCGATCGGTGGTTCGCTTCATGAGAAAACGGACGTTCGGACGTCGCGCCGAGACGTGCGGCGCGGGAAGGGGATCGCTCGACGCGCTCGCTTGGGGCCCGCTCGCCGAGCCGCGACCACAGGCGACCGCGATCAGAGCGACGCCTACGCATGCGAGGCGTCGCGCGAGCCGTCTCACACGTCGGTCGCGTTCGGCCGACACGCCGAACCTCGTTCGATCTCGATGGCCCGAGACCGCGCCGACGGGCTGCATCAAATCACTTCGCCGGCCAGATGATGAAGGAGATCTTGGTCATGAAGAAGTCGGCGATCAAGATCGCTATCGACGTGGCGACGACGGTCGAGGTCGTGGCGTGCCCGACGCCTTCGGTGCCGCCGCGCGTGCGAATGCCGTAGTGACAGCCGACGATGGCGATGATGGCGCCGTAGACCGGGCACTTGAAGCTTCCGCTCACGTAGTCGATGTAGTTCACGCTGCTCAGCGCCGTCCGCAGGAAGAACCCTGCGGGTAGACCGAACTCGGCCGAGGTGATGAACATCGCGCCCGCGAACCCGACGACGAGAGCAATGGCGCACAAGATCGGCATCACGATCGTGCTCGCGACGAGGCGCGGAGCGACGAGCTTCTTCAAAGGGTCGGCGCCGAGGCTTCGAATGGCATCGATCTGTTCGGTGACCGCCATCGAGCCGAGCTCGGCCGCGATACCCGCACCCATTCGCGCCCCGACGATGACGGCGGTCAGTGTCGGCGCGAGCTCGCGGGTGAAGCTGATGCCGACGACGCGACCGGTGTATTCCATTCCGCCGAAGCGCTGGAGGCCGAACGCAAACTGGAGCGCCATGACCATTCCGACGAAGACGGCCGTGACCGACGCAATGGGCACGCTGCGCACGCCGAGCGCCTGCATCTGATAGATCGTCGCGCGGATTTCGGACGGCCTCTTGAAGATCGACTTCAACGCGCCCCAGGTCATGGTTCCGGCGTGGCCGAAGTGCTCGAGAACGAGCCTGAACGTGGCCTTCAGCCGATCGAAGAGGCTCGGCTCGGGGGGAGGCATCAGGCTCATTCGCTGCGAGGGCGGAATGGACGGTGGGGGCGTGGATTCGCGTTCGGTGGTCAAGGGTCTCCCTCACGCGAGGCAGTGAAGCCCTTGGCCCATGCGTCGAACGTCTCGAGACCACTCTCGAATCGCTCCGGCGGAGCCAGGAACATCAAGTCGTAGACGCACTTGTCCTTTTTGAGGACCCAGATGACGAGGCGTCGGGGCACACCGTCGAGCCTGGCCGTGATGTCGGAGCGCATGGCTTCACGGCCGTCAAACGCGACGACCTCTTGGGAGTGCACGTCGCGGTCGGTGAACTGGATGAACAGGTGCTGCGTGAGGGCTTTCAGCGGAACGTCTTCGCCGTCTCGATCGCAGCGCCCGTTGACGCCAATCGTGCCGCCGCTCGTTCGATCTTCGAAAGCGAGCGCAGCGTCGGAGACCTCGAGCTTGCCCCAGGTCGCCGGCGGCGGAGGCACGCGAAAGGTGTACCCCGGGCCGTGATACGTCCGTCCGTCGAAGGCCGGGCTGCAGCCGGTGACGAGCGCGCAGAACGAGATCGTGACGAGCAGCAGTCTCACACGGAGCTCGTTCGAGGCCATCCGCGGCCCACGCTACCACAGGTCGCGTGCGTGTCCTGTCTTGGAAATACGTGGCAATCGTCGCGCGCCTCGAGGACCGACGTCGGGTCGAGCGATCGGCAACCGATCCCCGAGCCCGACGGGGCCATGCGTTTCGTGGCGGAGCTCAGAATCGATCGTCGGGCAGGTCCATCAGCTCAAGCGAGCTCTGCTCGACGAGCTTTCGCGTGAGCGTGAGGCCCGGGAGCACGTTCTTGACGTACCACCGAGCGCTCGCGACTTTGCCGTCGTAAAAGGCCGCGTCTTCGGGCTGCTTCTGCTTTCCGACGATCGCCGCGGCCGCCTGCCTGAGCCAGAGCCAGCCGATCACGATCTCCGCTGTTGCAAACAAGATGCGATTGCCTTGAAGTCCCACGTGGTACAGCGACTCGGCGACCTTGGTCATCATCGTGCCGTAGATGCTCTTTACCTCGTCGAGTGCGCGCTTCAACGCGGCTCGTTCCAGGATGAGCGCTTCGCCGCCGAGGTCACCGGTCGCCGTCGCTTCGATTCGCGCGAACAGCCCCTGCAAGGTCTGGCCACCGTCGCGCGCGATCTTGCGGAAGAAGAGATCGAGCGCTTGGATCTGAGTCGTCCCTTCGTAGAGCGTGTCGATCTTCTGATCGCGGATGTATTGCTCGATGGGGTAGTCCTGGCAGTAGCCCGAGCCGCCGTAGGTCTGCAAGCTCAAGCTGAGCTGCTCGTAGGCTTTCTCCGAGCAATAGCCCTTCACGAGCGGGAGTAGCATGTCGTTCAGCTTGTCGAGGTCTTCGGCTTCTTTCGCGCCGTGCCCGCCTGCGATCTCGACCTGATCTTGAATCCACGCCGTGTAGAGGCAGAGCGACCGCATCCCCTCGGCGTGCGCCTTCTGGCTCATCAACATGCGCCTGACGTCGGGGTGACGAATGATCTTCACGCGGGGCGACGCCTTGTCGGCGGCGTGCGCGAGATCGGGCCCTTGGGTTCGGTCTTTCGCGTAGTCGAGTGCGTTGAGATACGCGGTCGAAAGCGTCGACATCGACTTCACGCCGACCGCCATGCGGGCCTGCTCGATGACGTGGAACATCTGACGGATGCCGTCGTGGACGTTGCCCACCAAGAGGCCGCGGCAGGGCGTGCCGTCGCCGAACACCATTTCACAGGTGGCCGAGCCCTTGATGCCCATCTTCTTTTCGATCTTCGTACAGAAGACGCCGTTGCGCTCGCCGAGAGTGCCGTCTTCGGCGACCCAAAATTTCGGCACGAGGAAGAGCGAGAGGCCTTTGGTCCCCACCGCGGCGCCCTCGGTGCGCGCGAGCACCATGTGGACCAAGTTCTCGGGCGTGTCGAAGTCTCCGTTCGTGATGAAGCGCTTCGTTCCTTCGATTTCGTAGAGCTCACCGTCGATTTGCTTCGCCTTGGTGCGCGCAGCGCCGACGTCGCTCCCGGCGTCGGGCTCGGTGAGGACCATCGAGCCTCCCCAGCGCTGCTCGACGAGTCCCTTCAAGAATCGCTTTTTCTGACCTTCGGTTCCGTGCCGATCGATCGTCCGCGCTGCGAAGGTGCCGAAGAGGTAGAACGCGAGCGGCGCGTTGGCTCCGGCGACGAGCTCGAACGAGGCCCAGCCGACGCTCGGGGGAGCGCCCATGCCGCCGAGATGTTCGGGCAGGTTCAAGAGGTGCGCTTCGGCGTCGTAGAAGGCGTGGTACGACCGCGACAGACTCTCGGGGATCGTCACGTTACCCTTCGCGTCGAGCTCGAGCGGGATCCGATCCGAATCGACGAAGCTCTTCTGGAGCTCGTTCGTGCAGAGCTTCTCGGAAGCCTCGAGCGACGCCACCGCCACCGATTCGTCCATTGACGAAAACGGGCCTTTCAAGAGCGTCGTGTTCGCGATGTCGAGCACCTCGAACAGCTGGAAGAGCGTGTCGCGGAGGTTCGATTTGTAGTGCAACGCTTGCGTCATTTCTCTGTCCAGCTCCCCCCGCCCAGTGTCATGGCCGATCGGAGGGCGCATGGCTGCCCAACGAGCGGGCGGTGATGCAGCAAAGCAAGGCCTCGGCGTGGGCGCAACCTCGTCCACGATTTCGTGTGCCGAAACGGAGAGCCCGTCGGTCGACGCTTCGGGCCCAGGTCCGACTGAGGCGTCAGGGTGTCGTGACTCCCTCGTCCGGTCGTTGTAGGAAACGCTCCCCCGATGCCGACGACGACACTCCGTCTCTACGATTCGCTCTCCGCGGCTTCTCAGCCGTTCACCGTTCGTCCTTCCGGCGAGATCGGCGTCTACTGCTGCGGCCCGACGGTCTACGACGTCGCGCACGTCGGCCACGCTCGCGCGGCGCTCGCCCCCGACATCCTCGTCCGACACCTCCGGGCCGAAGGCTTTCCAGTCAAGTACGTTCGCAACATCACCGACGTCGACGACAAGATCCTGAAGCGAGCGAGCGAGCGCGGAATCGATCCCCTCGCGCTCTCGGCGGAGATGGCGATCCTCTACCAGACCGACATGGCGAAGCTCGGTTGCGGCAAGCCCGACGTCGAGCCCAAGGTCTCCGAAACGATCGCCGAGATCATCGCGCTCATCCAGAAGCTCATCGCGAATGAAGCGGCGTATCCGGCAGCGATGCCCGGCGGCGTCACCGACGTCTATTACGCGGTCCGCTCGTTTCCCTCGTATGGCAAGCTCTCCAACCGCAAGATCGAAGATCTCCAGGTCGGCGCGCGCATCGAGGCGAACGAAGACAAACGCGACCCGCTCGATTTCGCACTATGGAAGGGCTGTGCTCAAGAGGCCTGGGGGTGGGACAGCCCGTGGGGCAAAGGCCGCCCCGGCTGGCACATCGAATGCTCGGCCATGAGCGCGAAGCATCTGGGCCACGGCTTCGACGTGCACACCGGCGGAATGGATCTCATCTTCCCCCACCACGAAAACGAGATCGCGCAAAGCGAAGGGGCGTTCCCAGAGAAAGGCGTCTTCGCGCGCTATTGGATTCACAATGGCTTCGTCAACGTCGACAAAGAAAAGATGGCGAAGTCGCTCGGCAACTTCGTCACCATTCGCGACGTCTACGATCGAAACGATCCCGAGGCTCTTCGGTATTTTTTGCTGACGGTTCACTACCGAGGCCCCATCGCGTTCGAAATCGACAAGCTCGCCGACGAGCGTGTCGTCTTCCCTGGCGTCGTCGAAGCCGAGCGTCGCGTCGACTACCTCTACATCACGGTGGAGCGCCTCCGAGCGCTCGGCGCGATGTACGATCATTCGACGCTCGGGCCCATTCCGATGTCGCTCCAACCGCTCGTCGCCGTGGCCGACGGAGCGCTCGATCGCGCGCGTCAAGCGCTCGACGACGATCTCAACACGCCCATGGTGCTCGGCGTGCTCGCCGACCTCGCCAAGGCCGGAAACGAGCTCGTCGATCTCGCCCTGAAGCGAAAGAAAGACGTCGCGATCACCAAGGCATCTCCTCCCGTCGCGAAGCAGATCGAGAAAGCGATTCTTGCGGTCGCAGCGCGCGTCGGTCTGCTCGTCTCCGCGCCCGACGTCTATGCCGAGCGCACCAAAGTGCTGCGTCTCCGGCTCCGAGGGCTGACCGCCGAAGGCATCGAAGCGAAGCTCGCGCAGCGAACTCAGGCTCGTCAGAACAAAGACTTCGCGCTCAGCGATGCGGTTCGTCTCGAGCTCGCGAACGCGGGTGTCGAAATGGCCGACTCGCCCACGGGGACGGCCTGGCGGCTCTCGCCATGATCCTCGGCTGGGGCGAGGCGCTCGGGTGAACCCCCGAAGCGAGAAGATCTTCGAAGACGCGGGCAGCCGAATCGTCCTCGAGGTTCGGACGCCTCAGCTCATCGTCACGCACCCGACTGGTTCCGCCCGACGAGCCGTGATCGACTTTTATTTCCGCGAGCTCATGCCGTTCGCGGCAGCGGCGACGCGCAAGATCGACGTGGTCCACGATTGGTCCGACGAACGTTTCGTTCGAGGCGGCGGCCCGCCAGACCTTCCTGAAATGGGGTGAAGAGCGCCGCGAAGTGAATCGAAAGCTCATGCGCGGTGTTCACGTCCTCGCAGGTTCAACGGTGGTGGTCCTCGCTCTGGCGGCAGCGAGAACGCTCTACGGAGCGCAGCTCGAGCTCTGTCGTCTGAGGCCTTCGTGAGACGATGCCCTCCGCGATGCGGAACGCTCTCCGTCCAGTGATCTTCTTCGATGAGTCGTGCTTCGAACCAGATGATTCAATTCCTTCTTCCTCGTCGGCTTTTCGCGTGTTTCACGTTGCTGCTCGTCGCGACGACGGGATGCGCTTCGACCCCGTGGACCATCGTTCGCCAGACCCAACCAAATCCGCTCCTCGACCAGCGCAATTGGATGGTCGAGCCGATGAGTTTCGAGAACGCCGTCGTCGATGGCGAGCCGATCGGGGTCTATCTCGCAGAGAGGGATCAAGCTCGACGCATGGGCGATCCGCGGTTCCAATACGACTTGAGAGTCGATCTCGCGAAGATGAACGACGCATTCATCGTTCGTCTCCGAGACCAAGCCGGCGCGCTTCACGTCAGCCCACCCTCGGTCGCATCGTCGACCGACTCGAAGAGCTACCGCATCCGCGCTCTCATCCACGGCGTCTCGACGGGACAGCCGCGTGGGATTCCAAGCTTCGGTGGTGGCTCGAGCGCACCGGCGCAAGCCTTTCTCACGCTCTCGTTGCTCGATCCGGAGGGCCGCGAGATCGACGTCGTCGACCTCCAGACCGAAATCGCGCCCGATGCTGCACCGCTCAGCGGCAATGGGCCGCTGAGCGAGTGTGGTGCGGCGGTCGGCGATCTGACGCTCGACTACCTCGCAACCCGCGTCGACACGATCCCGCGATAGTCGCGCACGCGCATTGCGATCGATCTTCACGGCGGACGAGCGATCTGCCCGCGCTCGAGGTTGTCGAGCGAATCGAAGCTCGTGGCACGTCGACCCTGCGGGCCTGCTCGGATCAGCTGGCGCGCTCACGCAGGAGCGCGCCGGTCTCGTGCTCCGCGCCGAGGTCGACCGGCGCGCCGCGATCGCTCGAGATGGGTGCGTCGGCTTCGCGGTCGACGCGCGGGGGTATGGGAGGCGTGGTCATCGCCATGGCTGATGAGGCAATCGCCGTCTCGGTCGAGCTCTGCGCTCTGTGGGCGCGTCGACTCTTCTCGACGAGACGCTCGAGCTCTTCGCGTGTCACGCCCAGACGCGCTGCCGTCTTGCCTGCGAGCGAGGTCGTCGCGACGCCTGGTACGAACTGGTACGTGGGCTCTTCGTCGTCATCGAGCTCGACCTGCAAGAACTCGAGCTTGGTGGGGTGCTCGCCGAGCGATGCCTCGCCCCGACGGCTCAGGCGTGACGCGAAATCGAGAAAGTGCGTCGTGATGAACGCCTGCGGCTCGAGCTCGGAGAGGAGCGAGACGACCAGCTGGAAGATCTCCTCTCCCTCCGACGGGTTGGTTCCGGAGCAGAGCTCGTCGAGCATCACCAGACCACCGGGGCGCAGACGCTCGAACATCTGTCGAATGCGCAAGAGCTCCATGCCGAGGCGCCCTTCGCGCTGATCGGCTCGCGCGTCTTCTATGAGAGAGACGAAGAGGCCCTCGACCCAGACGAGACGCGCTCGGGCCGCGGGGACGAAGAGACCGGCTTGCCCCAACATCTGTGTGATCGCGAGCGTCTGAAGGAGCCGTGTTTTGCCGCCCGAGTTCGGTCCCGACAGGACCACGATGGCATCGTGACGGTCGAACGCGAGCGAGCACGGGATCACATCGCCGACCATTTCGGCCAACAGGAGCGGATTGAAGAGCCCTTCGAGCAAACGCTTTTCGAACGCTTGCGAGTTGCCGCGAGTCGGCGCCGTGATCTCGGGGAGGCATGTCGCGAGGCCGCGTGCGCGGGCTACGTCGGCGAACCCGAGACCGGCCAGATAGAACTCGATGTCGCCGGTGAGCTGGAAAAGCTTCACGAGCTCACCTCGAAGCGGCATGAAGACCCCGTCGATGAGCTCTTCGAGCAGCTCGTCTTCGCGAAAGCGGTAGCCACGGACGAAGCGCACGATACGTTGCCACAGGCGCAGCATCGGTGATCGGTGAAATGGGTTCTTCGCATTCTCGTCGATCTTCACGATCTCGAACGAGCGGAGCGTCCCGTCGTGACCGATGCCGAGACGCACGTCGATCCCAGCCATGTTGCTTTCGAAATCGAGCAGACTCGAGAGTCGACGAAACGCACCTGTGTCTCGAAGCTTCTCGCCGAAGCTCCGGAGACGCGACAGCGCCGACGTGGCTCCGACGAAGCCTCCAGCCATCGCGAGCACGATGTCGCGGGCCTTCGCGAGGGTGTCGATGCGTCGCCGGTTGATCTGCGGCTCCTCTCCCATGTCGGTTGGGCCGAGAAGAGCCTGGAAGTCGAGCAAGCTCAGGTAGAGCTCTTCGAGCTCGGTTCGAAGTGCGGGGCGCTCGGTGAGCTCGGCGAGGACCGACTGGCGAAAGCGAACGATCTCGGGATCGGCCGGTGGCCTGACCAGAAGGTGCCGAAGATGGTGCTGGCTCGGCGAGAGCGTCGCTCCGCGAACGTGGATGGGGAAGGCCTTCTTCACGAGCTCGGCGACGAACATGTCGCGCTCGAATCCGGCAGGGTCCCATGTCGAGACCACGTTCTTCGCGTGGTCGAGGCACGTACCGAGCGGCGTCTCCGTTCCCCCGCTCGCGAACGCGAAGTCGAGCGCGCGCTCGAGGCTGAGAAAGTCGAGGCGCGCCGTGGGCGCAGGATGGAGCAGATCCGGCAGATCCTGCGCTGTCAATCCTATCTCTTCGGCTTCTCGCATGGGGCTCCGCGCCGGTTGGCGGCGGTGTGGACATCGTGAGGGCGGTGGAGTTCCGACTCAGCTCTCCCTATCTTGGCTCAAGTCGGGTCTGAAAGGGTCGATGAGGCGGGCCAGACCCGCGGAGCCCAACTGCCCGGGGATGGCGACCGATGGGCGGTCTCGGGTTTGCTTCGCGACGAATCGGACTTAGCTTCGGCGGGAAATCTCATGGCGCGCGATCTCTATTCGGTTCTCGGAATCTCCAAGACGGCTGACGAA
>JAYUUB010000027.1:0-20257 GCA_043755175.1 Polyangiaceae bacterium
TGTTCTTCCGCGGCATGGATGACGCGGAGACGGTCGCTCTCACCAAAGCGATGCTCCACTCGGGCGACGTGCTCGATCTGTCGAGCGTCGCCGGTTTCAAGGTCGACAAGCACTCGACTGGCGGTGTGGGAGACAAGGTCTCGATCTGCCTCGCTCCTCTGGTCGCGGCCTGCGGGGTTCCGGTCCCCATGGTGTCGGGCCGGGGGCTCGGTCACACCGGCGGAACCCTCGACAAGCTCGAGGCCATCCCAGGATTCTCGGTGAACCTCGACCCAGCCGAGTTCGCGCGCGCAGTGGCCGACATCAAGACGGCGATGATCGGCCAGACGGCGCGAATCGCGCCTGCCGACAAGCGCATGTACGCGCTCCGCGACGTCACCGCGACCGTGGAGTCGATTCCGCTGATCGTCGCGAGCATCCTGTCGAAGAAGCTCGCCGAAGGAATCGACGGGCTCGTCCTCGACGTGAAGGTCGGTCGCGGGGCGTTCATGAAGACCGAGGCGAACGCACGGGCTCTCGCCGAGACGCTCGTGCGGGTCGGAACTGCTTCGGGCAAGCTCGTCGTAGCTCTCTTGACCCGCATGGACGCGCCCCTGGGGCTCGCCATCGGCAACGCGAACGAGACGCGTGAGGCCATCGAGGTTCTCCACGGGCGCGGGCCGGCCGATCTGATCGAGTGCACCTACGCGCTCGGCATCGAGATGCTCATGATGGGTGGAGCGGCTCACTCGACCGAACACGCGCTCGAGAAGCTCGAGAAGGCGGTCTCGAGCGGCACCGCGGCTCGCACGATGGAGCGGATGATCGAGCGCCAAGGTGGCGATCCGGCGGTGGTCGAGAAGCCGCAGATGCTGGTGAGCGCGCCCATCAAAGTGGGCGTATTCGCCGAACGCGACGGCTTCGTGACGGGCATCGATTCGCTCGAGCTCGGATTGGCTGCCGTCCAGTTGGGTGCCGGAAGAACGCGCGCCGAGCAAGCCGTCGATCACGCCGTCGGCATCGATCTCACGAGAAAGCCTGGAGATAGCGTTCGCGCCGGCGAGGAGCTCTGTGTGATCGCTGCGCGGAGCGGCGACGTGCCCGTCGAGAGGGTGCGCGCCGCGTTCAGCATCGGCGACTCGGCACCAGAAGGACTGGCGCTCGTCCTCGATCGGATCGTGACCTAGAGCTGCCGAGGGCTCGACGTTCGAGTCGCCCGAGCGAAACGCGAAAAGCTCGTATGGGATACCGCCGCATCATCCTTCTGCTCGTCTACTTGGGCATCGTCCCCGGGGTGTTGCTGTCCGCGATCGGTGTGCTCCTCCTCGTGATGGGCGAGGCGCGGTTCTACCTCCTGATGGGGATCTTGGTCCTCACGTTCACGGGCACGCTCGTGACGGGCGTCATTCTCGCGTGGGTATTTCTTCGTCGAGAGCGCAATCTCTCGGAGCTTCAAGCCGATTTCGTTTCGAAGGTGAGCCACGAGCTGCGGACGCCGCTCACCTCGATTCGAATGTTCACCGAGACCCTGGTGCTCCGTCGCGGTGATCAAGTCGCCGAAGACCGCTGTATCCAAGCGCTCGACAAAGAGACGGCCCGCCTATCGTCGATCATCGATCGACTCCTCGATTGGGGACGCATGGAGAGCGGCATGCGGACCTACGCCCTCGCCGAATACGACGTCTCGGCGATCGTCGACGAGGCCGTCATCGCCTTCGGGCCCGCACGGGAGCGGCGCGAGGTCGACCTCACCGTCGACGTCCCGAACGAGCTTCCGCCCATCTGGTGCGATCGAACTGCGATGGTGGAGGCGCTCGTCAACTTGCTCTCGAACGCCTACAAATATGGGGGTTCGCCGCGCATGATCACGATCATCGGTCGAGCCGTCGAAGACAAGGTGCGCATCACCGTTCGCGACAACGGCAAGGGAATCGCGCGGCGCGAGCACAAGAACATCTTTCAGAAGTTCTACCGCGTAGACGATCTGCTGACCCGCAAAGAGAACGGCTCGGGCCTCGGGCTCGCGATCGTCCAACACGTCGTGAAAGGACATCGCGGCAAGGTCGAGGTAGACAGCGCGCCTGGTATGGGGAGCGCATTTTCGATCGTGCTTTCGACCGAACGGACGAAGGTTGCTCCACTCTTGCCTGATGGCAGCGCGGTGATGGTGCCACCGGGCAAGGGCGCACTCGAGGAACGGAGGGAAGCGAAGTGAGGCCGGTGTTGGAAGGACCCCGCAAGACGGTTCTCGTCGTCGAGGACGACCCCAGCATTTCGATGGGCTTGGAGATGAATCTCTCGGCCGAGGGCTACCACGTCATCGTCGCTGGCGATGGCGGCGATGGTTTGGAGGCCGCGAGGCGCGGTGTCGATCTCGTCATCCTCGACGTCATGCTCCCCGGGTTGAACGGGATGGAAGTCGTCAAGACACTTCGCGGCGAGAGCAACGAAGTCCCGGTCATCATGCTCAGCGCCCGCGGCGCCGAGATGGACAAGGTGATGGGGCTCGAGCTGGGCGCCGAAGACTACATCACCAAGCCGTTCAGCTTGGCCGAGCTGCTCGCTCGCGTGAAAGCGGTCCTCCGTCGCGATGCGATCGCGCGACAAATCCCGGCTGCGGCGACGATTCGTTGCGGAGTTCTCGAGATCGATCCCGCGACGCGCGAAGTGAGGCGAGACGGCGCCATCGTGGAGCTGACGGCCACCGAGTTCGACGTGCTCCACACGTTGGTGCAGGCGGGTGGCAAGGTGCTCTCACGCGAGCAAATCCAAGCGAAAGTCTGGGGACCGACCCATCACGGCACGCCCCGTACGATCGACAACTTCATTCTCCAGCTGCGCTCGAAGCTCGAAATCGATCCCACCGATCCCCGCCACATCGTGACGGTGAGAGGTGTCGGCTATCGATTCATTCCACCGTGAAGCTCGGCCGTCAGGTGAGTCGATGAGCCCAATCGCCGAGGCGGCGGCGCCCGCGAAGAAGCTCGTCCGTCAGGGTGATTCGCAGAACTTGTTGATGCCCTCGACCAAGGCTTCTTCGGGCTGAGTCTCTTTCTCCAGCGCGTCTTGCGCCTTCTTGACCTTGTCGGCGTCGTTGCTCTCGAGCGCCGTCGCCGTCTCGCGCGCCGCCTTGCCGACCATCTTCGACATGTCTTGGTACTTGCGCGAAAACTCTTTCAGCTCGGGGATCGTGGTCTTCGCTTTCGAGAGATCGTCGGCGATGCGATCCATCGTCTCGCCCATGGCCTTCAAGTCGGCGGGTGTCGCCTCTTGGTCGCCTTTGCCGGTAACCTTTTGGATCTTCTCGACGCCTGCGTTGATCTTCGAGTTCAGCTCGGTGCATTCGGCGATCTTCGAGGGTCCACAGCCCTGGAGGGCCAGCGCGAGAGCGCAACCGAAACCAACGGACAACGGGCTTGTCGACGTTCCCATGGGCAACTCAACTAGCCCCGCGGCGTCGGGGCGGCAAAGGTGAAGTGCAGAGCTCAGCTACGACCGCAGGCGGAAGTTGCAGGGGAAACTCTTGCCGACGTCGTCGGCCGTCGGGTCGGTGATGATGAGCTCGGGCCTCCCCTTGTCGGCGAAAACCACGGTGTTTTGCCGGAAGACTCGTCCGAACGCGATGGCCTCTTCGCGGTCCATGTTTAGAACGACCCACGCCGGCTCGCGCCAGACGCCGTCGGGCTCGGCTTCGGAGCCCATGCATGGCTCGACGCGGTAGCAGCCGAGAATCAAAAGGTCGCGCATCACGAGGTGGCGCGAATCGTTGACGCGACGGGGCAGGAGCATCGAGCGGGGGTTGTAAGCGGTCAGCAGCGCGAACCGACGCGTCACGACGTCGGGAAGAGCGGTGGGGTCGACGGTGTTCTCACCATCGAGAGACACGCGCAGGGGCCCTGTCGGCGTCGCCAGCTCGTAGATCGTCGAGAAGTATCCGCGCAAGAGTGCCTGATCCATCGCTCACCGCATCTAGCAGATGCCTGCCCGCTCACCAACGGCCGTGGCCTTTTGGCGACCGACCTTTTCAGGGGTCTCCACATCGACTAACTCATGGTCCGCGCTCGGGTTCCCTTCCGCGCCTGGTTTTCGCAACGCATGTCCATGATCGAGGTCACCAAGCTCTCAAAGCTCTACGGCACGTTCGAAGCCGTGCGCGGGCTTTCGTTCAGCGTCGAGAAGGGCGAGGTTCTCGGGTTTCTCGGGCCGAACGGCGCGGGTAAGAGCACCACGTTGCGCATCATCGCTGGTTTTCTCGGAGCGACGAGCGGCGACGTGCGCGTCGCCGGCCACAGCGTCGTCGACGAGCCGCTCGAGGCGCGCGCGGCGATCGGCTACATGCCCGAGACTTCGCCGCTCTATCCCGAGATGCGCGTCAGCGAGTACCTCGCTTTTCGAGCCGAGCTGAAGGGCGTGGCGCGAGGTCAGCGCAAGAGCTCGGTCGAACGCTCCATGCGTGACGCGGGGCTCGGAGGTCGCGAAGCCTCGCTCATCGGTCAGCTGTCGAAGGGCTACCGCCAGCGTGTGGGGCTCGCCGACGCGCTCGTCGCAAACCCACCGCTGCTCCTTCTCGACGAGCCGACCGCCGGGCTCGATCCGAATCAGATTCGCGAAGTTCGCGGGCTCATCCAGCGACTCTCCGAGGAGCACACGATCCTCGTGTCGACACACATCCTCAGCGAGGTAGAGGCCATGTGCACCCGGGGGATCGTCATCGCCAGGGGGCGCCTCGTTGCCGAAGGAACCATCGACGATTTGCGAGCGCTTCGGCGTTCGCGCGCCGTTCGTCTCCGGTTGCGCGGCGATCTCACGAACGTCCTCCCGAAGATCCGGATCGTCCGCGGGGTCGCGTCGGTCGAGAAAATCGATCGCGACCGAGGGATCGTCGTGACTTTCGACAAGCCAGACGCCGGCGACCGTGTCACCGAAGAAGTGGTCACGGTGCTGGTCGGCGCGAAGATCGGCGTGCTCGAGGTCGCCCCTGTCGTTCCGTCGCTCGAGCAAGTGTTCTCCGATCTCACGGGCAGTCGAACCGACGCGCCGGTGGAGCGTTCGAAGACTGGCGGATCGCGCGAAGCGGTGGTCAGCTCGTGAGGGGCTTCTGGCCGATCTTCAAGCGAGAGCTCTTCTCGTACTTCGTGACCCCCCTCGCGTGGGTCCTGATGACGTCGTTTCTGTTGTTCCAGGGCGCGCACTTCTTCGTCATCGTGTTGCACTACGCGAACCAAGGTGAGCTCTCGGTCGACGGTGGACCCGTCCAAGGATTCTTCGGCGGAACGATCCTCATCTATTTGCCACTGCTCTTGATCTGCCCGCTCTTGACGATGCGAACGTTCGCCGAAGAGCGAAAGGCCGGGACCATCGAAGCGCTTCTCACGGCGCCGGTGAGCCCGACGGGCGTCGTGCTCGGGAAGTACTGCGCCACCCTCTTCGTCTACGTCATGACGTGGGCGCCCACCGGCCTTTACATCGTGGCGCTCTCACGCTTCGGCGAAGTCGACCTGCGGCTCGCCGGCACGAGCTACCTCGCGATCTTTCTCGTCGGCGCCGGCTACCTCTCCATCGGTACGCTCGCGAGCGCTCTCACCACGAACCAGCTGACCGCGGCAGTCATCGGCTCGGGCGCGCTCCTCGGATTGTTCCTCCTCGCGATGGGCGAGTTCATCTTCGACCCCGGGATCCTTCACGACGTCTGCAATCACGTGTCCGTCTGGTCGATGATGAACGATTTTTCCCACGGGCTCATCGACTCCAGGCGACTCGTCTTCTACGGAACGTTGGTCGTCCTGCCTCTCTTCTTCACGGTTCGAACGGTGGAGTCTTGGCGATGGGGTTGAAGAGAGACAAGAAGCGCGGCGACAAGCCCCGCTCGACCCAACCTGCCGCCGACACGAGCGAAAGCTCAACGGAAGCAAGCTCACGCGAAGGCGGCTCACGCGAGGGCGATTCACACGAAAGCACCGCGCTCGTGAGCGAGACGCCTCCGAGCGCCGACGAGCTTGCTGGCGCGGCCTCGGCCGAGCCTGGAGCAGCCCCCGAGGGCTCAGGCGACGCAGACCGTCGTGACGCATCGGATACCGACTCCGAAGACGCATCGACTCGCTCGCTCGACGGCGGCCCCGAGTCCGATGACTCCGAGCCGCCTCCGCCACCGAGCGGAAGCGCGCGAGGCAAGCGTTCGACCGAGTTGTCGACCAAGGTCGCGGCCAGCATCGGGATCGCTGCAGCCATGGCGCTCGCCGTGGTCCTCAACATTCTCGCCGTTCGGCACTTCAAGCGATGGGACCTCACGACGGGCGGGTTGTTCACGCTCAGCGATGGGACAACGCAGACTCTCCACGGGCTCAGCGAGCCTGTCACCATCGTCGTGCTGCTCTCGAACGGCGATCCGCTCCAGGTATCGGTCGAGCAGATTCTCGATGCCTACGGCGCAGAGACCGGTCAGCTCAAGATTCAGTACATCGACCCTGACCGGAAGCCTGCCGAGTTCATCGCCGCCCAGCAAAAATACGATTTGTCTGCTGGTCGCTCCGAAGACGGGCGAACCGTAGCCGACACCGCGATCGTGGTCGTGCGCGGTGAGAAGCACCACTTCATCACCTCTCAAGACCTCGTCGCCGTCGAGGACGCCGACGACATGCGCGCACGGCCTCGCCTCGAGCAGGCGATCACCGGAGGGATCCGGAGCGTCCTCGACGAGTCCCGTCCGAAAGTGTGCGTCACCTCGGGCCACGGCGAGCACGGGCTCGACGAAGGAGGCGACACGGGGCTCGCTTATCTCCGAGAGCGTCTCGTGAAGAACAACTACGAAGTGACGAGCGTCTTCGGAGAAGCCCTGACCGAGAAAGACCCGCTCGCGGGCTGCAATTTGGTGATCCTTGCCGCGCCGACGCAGCCCGTCCCGAAGGCCGACGCGGCGGCCATCCAACGCTTCATCGAGAACGGCGGCAGCGCGCTCCTCGTCACCGGCCCCGTGCCCAGCGAAGACGCGAACGACTACGTCGACCTCGGCGTGGGTGATCTGTTCGCGCTGGGAGGGGTGAAGCTCGAGAAGGCCGTCGTCTTCGAAACCGATCCAGTGCATCGCTTCAGTCGCGGCTACGGCGAGGTCTTCTACCCCGACATCGAGGCTCACGCGATCACGGCTGGTCTCGAGCGCGAGCAAGACAAGGGCACGCGCGTGGTCTTGAACGTCTCCGGGGCGCTCAAAGATCTCGGCAACGGAACGACGCCGATGCCTTTACTCAAGTCGACCGACAAGGCTGTCGGGCTCGGCGACTTCTTCGGTTGGGCGCGCGATCCGAAGGTGCCCGAAAAAGGCGACAAAGACATCGGCGGTCCGTTCGTGCTGGCCGCGGCCGCCGAACGTCCGAAGCGAAGCCCCTCCGACGATCGGGGCCCGCGCGTCGTCGTCATCGGATGTCCGACGATGCTCTTCGGTGTCAATTGGCGCGAGCCGCATCTGCGCGGAAACGAGCTATTCGTAGAGAGCGCGATCTCGTGGCTCGGGTCGCATCGCGCGTTTCTCGACATCCCGAACCGTCCAACCGTCAGCATCGGTGTGCGGGTCACCGAGAGCAGCCTCCAGAAGATCTTCGTCTTCGTGGTCGGCATCATCCCCGCATTGACTGGAGCGATTGGCCTCTACATCTTCCTCAATCGACGAAAGAGCCCAGTCGCGAAGAAGAAGTCCGCCGAGAAAGTCACCGGAGCCAAAGCGTGATGGCCTTCCTTCGGAGGCACCTCACCACGGTCGTGCTGTCGGTGCTCGCGCTCGCCGCGGTCGTCTACATGGTCGTCGTCGACCGCAACGCGGTGAGCACGCGCGAGCTCGAGGCTCGAAAGCGAAACCTCTTCGTCGCCTGGCGAAAAGACGATCTCTCGAAGGTCGTGCTGAAGACGCCGTCGGGCACCGCCGAGCTGGTCCTCGCGAAGAAGACGGCCACTGGAAACCGGTACTGGAACGTCACGATCGCTGGCGTCACGTACGCAGCCGAAGAGCAGAACGTCGACAAGCTCCTCGAGACGCTCGAGCACGCGAGCTTCTCGCGCGAGATTCCGAAAGGCAGCGTCGACCGCGCCGAATTCGGGCTCGACGATCCGCGCAGCACGGTCGACGTCACGATGGGAGAGCTCAGCTTCCACCTCACGATCGGCAAGGCTGCACCGACGAAGAACGAGGCCTACGCCGAGGTCTCGGGGCGGGGCGTCTATGCCGTCCCAATGGGGCTCGTCACCGCGCTCGAGGTCGATCCCGCTGAGCTCCGTTCGAAGACTTTCGTCCCTTACTTGTCGACCGAGCTCAGCGAGATCGACCTCTCGGGCGAAGGCGGCGAACGAGCCTTCGTGCGAGCTGGCTGGAGCGGCGGTCGCGGAAGCGGGTTCCGTGTGAAGTCACCGAACGACGACGGCGTGCGCGTCGATGGAAACGCACTCGATCGCGTCTTCGTGGCATTCGGAAAGATGCAGGCGACCGCGTTTCTCGACGATGCGACGGCCGACAAAGTCTTTTCGCCGAAGGTCACGGTGACGCTCGTTCCTCGCAATGGTCCGAAGGCGATTCTCGCGATCGGCGGTCCGTGCCCGACCAAGAAAGATCAGGTCGTCGCGATCAGAAAAGAGCCGACGCGGCTCAACGTCTGCGTTCCCCAGGAGGCCCTCGCGGCGCTCGGGACGCCGGGCTCCGTATTCGAAGATCGTGCGCTGGTGGGTGCGAGCGCAGACGAGGTCATCGAGGTCCGCATCGTCGAGTCGAAAAACGGGGCCGACCGCAAGCTCGAGATCGCCCGCGCCGGCTCTGGCTTCAGGATGCGAGCGCCCGTCGACCGAAGCATCTCGGGCGAGCGTGGCGGTGCGTTTCTTCGGGGTCTCCTCGACGCTCGCGGCGAGGTGCTCCCCACGGGCGCCCCGACTCCCGAGGGAGCTCCGGTAGAGGTGCGCGTTGTGTCGCAAGGCGGCGTCAGCCCGACGGGCGAGACCTCGGAGCGCAAAGAAGAGCTCGCGGTCTATCCGCCGAAAGACGGGATGTCTCTCGTGGTCCGCAAGGAAGACGGTCGCACGCTCCAGGTCCCTGCCGCCGCCGCGCTCGCATTCACCGTGTCCGACCTCCTGGTCCGCGATCTTGAGGTGGTGAAGCTCCGCCCGAGCGACATCGAGGCGATATCCATCGTCGGGGGCGGCAAGAGTCAGCGCTTCAAACGAGACGGCTCCGGGCTCGCGTTGCTCGAGCCCAAAGGCAAAGGTCTCGCGATCGACCTCGGCCTGGGAATGGATATCATCGAGAAGCTCGCAGTCCTCAAGACGACCCGTTGGGTGGCCGAGCACGACGATGGAGCTTTCGGCCTCGGGACGCCTCGCTTCACGATCGAGATCACGACGGACTCCACGCCCGACGGTGGTCCACCGACGCCGGTGAGCCTCCTCATCGGCGCGCGCACCGACGATGGCAGCTACGCCAAGCTCGCGTCCGACCCTGCGGTCTTTCTCGTACCGCGCGAGCTCGAGGAGCAGGTCTCGCAATGGCTCTTGAGCCGGACCGATTTTCTCGTCCCCATCGCCGACATCGAGAAGCTGAAGCTCGAGACCGACGAAGGACAGTCGCTCCTTCTCGCGCGTGAGGGCGCCGCTCTCCGCGTCGTCGGTGGGAAAGACAAGCGCGCGCTCGACGTCGCGGCCGACGTTCAACAGTCGCTCGACGATCTCATCCCTCTGAGCGCGGTCTCGATCGGTGCAGCGGTCGACCACCAAGGGCTCAAGAAGCCCACGCTCACCATCGAATGCACGACGAGCAAGGGCGTCATCACCTATCAAGTCGGGGCCGGTGACACCTACGAAGGGACCTCGGTCTTCTACGTGCGTCGGAGCGACATCGACGCGACGTTCGTGGTGCCACAATCGGCCGTGCGACCCTTGCTCGTGAGCGCGCGCGGAACGAACCCCTGACCCTCGTCCGGCCCCTTCGCGAGGGACGCTTTCTTCTACCCCGAGCGTTCGATGTGGTAGCTCCGCTGGGTCCATGTTGTTCGCCAAGAAGGACGCACCGCTCCGAATCGAAATCCCCAAGCCCGGGGAAGACCGCGCCATCACGTCGAAGGTCGGGTTGATCGCGCTCGTCGGCTTCGTGGTCGGCGTCGCCTGGCCCCGTCTGCTGGGTGTTCACGTCGGCCCGAACGTTCCGGGGGGCAGCGAAGAGAAGATGGCGCAGAAGGCCGCCGCTGCATCCGCCGCTGCCTCTGCGTCCGCTGCAGCGGCCTCCTCGTCGGCTCATGAGCCGACGGGTGAGCCAGAGGACGCGCCGGCCGTCTCCAACCAGGAGCAGATCGTCATCGGCGCGGGCTTTATCGCTTCGTGCAGGAACAAAAAGGGCGAAAAGCAGAAGGAGTGCGGAGCGCTGACACTCGACAAGGCCGTCTCGCCGAAGCTCGCCGGTCTCAAAGACTGTCCGTCGGCGCTCGGTCTCGACGGCGCCTTGACGGTCGGGCTCAACATCGACTTCGAAAAGTCGGTGGTCGATCTGCTCGAAGACAAGAAGTCGGGCCTGCCGGTCTCGACGGTACGCGGAATCCTCAAGTGCGCGGGTGACGAGCTCAAAGGGATCGAGCTCGAGAAAATCCCGCATACCCACCCTCGCTACATCGTCGACTACGACGTGAAGTTCTATCGTCCTGGCTCGGGTCCCGACGAGAAACCCAACGCCGCCGACGGATCGGCCGACGCTGGCGATGGTTACGACAAGGCGGAAGACAAAGAGGGTCTGGGTCGCGCGACGGTCGCCTGGGAGAAGGCGCTGGTGCGCGAAACGGCCAAAGATGGAAAGGTCATCGCTCGGCTTGCCCAGGGCACCCGCGTCAAGATCTTGAAAAAGGACGACGATTGGTACGAGGTCACCTCGGGCTCGACCAAGGGCTGGGTCTACCGAACCGCGATCGGCAAGTAGGCGTCGCCATCGCGGGGATGTAGCATCGGTCGTCGAGCGTTGTCGACGACGAGCAGCATGAAGGTCCGTATCGCCGCCGCCATTCTCGGTGTTGTCCTGGTGCTCGTGGGTGCCGCGGGCTCCGTCGGTCACGCCCGCTACGTTACGACGGTTCCGCGGGGGGATCTCGCAGCTCGAGGCGTGAAGATCGACGGCAGAGTGGTTCCCGACAGGATCAGCCCCGACGTCTTCGCGCGCACGCTCGCGAACGAGATGCTCGATCGAAAGCTCTCGCTTCGTTACGACGGCGAAACGATCGCGTCGGCGTCGGCGCGCGAGCTCGGTGCCACGGTCGACACCGACTGGACGATCGCGCGAGCGCTCGGCGTGGCTCGACGAGGCGATCCTTACGACCGGTTCGTCGAAGCCGAGGACGCCGCGCTCGGGCGCTTCGACATTCCTCTCTTCATCCGCGTCCCGTCGAACGAGATCTCGGAGCGTCTTTTCGATCTCAAAGAAGAGCTCGACGAGGCGCCCGTGGCAGCGCGCCGTCATCTCGACACCGGCGAGATCGAGCCCCACGTGACCGGACGCTACATCGACGCGTATGCCGTCTCCGATGCCGTGCTGCGCGCGATGCGGACCGGTGCCAAAACGGTCGATCTCGCGCCGTATCTCCTCGTTCCGGCTGCGACCGAGGAGGCCGCCAAGACCGTCGACGTCTCGGTGACGCTCTCGAGCTTCGAGACGCGCTTCGGCGGACCTCCGGGCCGCGACCAGAACATTCTTCGCGCTGCAGAGCTCATCGATGGCGTGGTCTTGCTACCTGGAGAGGAGCTGTCGTTCAACGCCCTCGTCGGCGCCCGAAGCATCGAGAATGGTTTCGCCTACGCCCCTGAAATCTACAAAGGTGAAATTCGCGCCGGTGTAGGAGGAGGAGCTTGCCAGGTCGCGAGCACGCTCCACGCGGCGGCGTTCTTCGGCGGTCTCGAGGTCGTCCAGCGCCAGAACCACTCGCGCCCGAGCGCTTACATTCGGCCTGGCCTCGATGCGACCGTCTCGTTTCCGGTCCTCGATCTGCGGGTCAAAAATCCATTTCCGTTTCCTGTTCTCGTCCACGCGAAGGCCGGAAAAGGCGCACTGCGATTCGAGATCCTCGGTCACGATCAACCCGTCCACGTCGATCTGGCCACCGAGACGGCCGGCGTCTTCAAGTACACCCGCAAGATCGAAAAGAGCGCGGGCCTCAGTGACGTGAAGGTGAAGCAGCGTGGCAAGAACGGCATGAGCATCAAGCGAACCAAGACCACGACCGCGAAGTCAGGAGAAACGCAGGTCGTCGTCTCGACTGATACCTACCCAGCCACGCAAGAGATCCTCCAGATCCCGCCCGACTTCGACATGACGACCTTGCCTCCGCTCCCTTCTCAGGGCGTGCAGGCGAGCATCGCTGCTCCGAACGGTTGATCGCGGCGCGGTTGACCGCAGCAACGAGCGTCGCCGCGTGCGATCTCCTTCCGATCGTCCTCCGAGCGCACTACGCTCACCGGTAGTGGCGGCTCAGACTGGCGAGTGGTCTGCGAAGATCGGTGAGGTCCTCGGCGGCAAATACGAGGTGACTCGCGTCATCGGTCGCGGCGGCATGGGTGTCGTCGTCGAAGCGCGTCATCTCGACCTCGGCGAGCTCGTGGCCGTCAAGGTCTTACACCCCCGCTACGTCGACAACGCCGAGGCTGTGACGCGCTTTCATCACGAAGCTCGCGCCGCTGCTCAAATCCGCGGTGAGCACTCGGTACGTCTCATCGATTTCGGGACACTCGCGCACTCGGGCGAGCCGTTCCTGGTCATGGAGCTCCTGAGCGGTCGCGACCTCGCCGCCGTCCTCTCCGAGGGAAGCGTGTCGCTGGCTGATGCCGCCCTCTACATCCTGCAAGCATGCGAGGGCATGGCCGAAGTCCATGCGCACGGCATCGTTCATCGTGACTTGAAGCCCGGAAACCTCTTTCTCACGCGTCGCGTCGACGGTGATCCACTCATCAAAGTCCTCGATTTCGGCATCGCCAAGGGCGTCGCCGCACACGACGCGCAGGTCGGCGTGCTGACGCAGACCCTCGTGAGCCTCGGCACGCCTCTCTACATGTCGCCAGAGCAAGTGCGTTCCAGTCGCAACGTCGATGCGCGTGCAGACGTGTGGTCGCTGGGCGCCATCTTCTACGAGTTGGTCTCGGGACGGCCCGCGTTCGGCGGAAACACCGTGACGCACATCACCGCCCAGGTTCTCGAAGGCACGCCGTTCGCGTTGAGCTCGCTCGTCGCCGGGCTTCCACCGACGGTCGACGGCGTCGTCCAGAAGGCGCTCGCCAAGAACCCCGACGAGCGCTTCGTCGACGTCGCAGCGCTCGCCTCGGCGCTCGAGCCTTTCGCCGGACCCAGCGGGGTCGGCTACGCCGATCGCGCTGCTCGCATCCTCCGTGGTGCTCTCCGGCCCGACGCCGCGCTGATCTTCACGGCCGAAGATTCCAAGCCGGCAGCTCGCGACGACGCGCTCGGTGGAACTCGACGGTTCGACAGGACCGCCCGCCTGAAGCGTGCCCGCGTGGCCGTCGGATTCCTCGCGCTTCTGGCCGTCGTCCTCGTCTGGAGCGCGTTGGACGCCTACCGCGGGTCGGCGCGCGCCGCTCCTGCGAGGGCCGAGGCGCACCTCGCCCGCGCGTTCAGGATGATGTTGGGGTTTGCGCGGCTATCGGCTGAGCGCACCCGACTGAAACCATCGACTGCCGCTTTGTCGGAAGCGACGGCGATCTCCGACCTCGCGCCCGCCTCTCACGCGACCGGTCTCGTGGCGTCTGGTCTTCCCCCGACGATCCCGTCGAGCAAGGTGTCGCCTCCTCCGACGATCTCCGGTCCGCTGAAGCCTGCGCCCGGACTGGGTGGGCCTGCGTCTCCCGCGTCGCCATCGTCTCCAGGGCCGCCGAGCAACGGTGGGCCTCCTCAGCCATTCAATCCGTACGCGGAGCGCAACTAATGGTTCGCAAAGTCTTCCTCCATTTGTCGCAAAGCTTTAGCGACAGCATCGAAAAACCAACTGCAATAGCGATGCGAAAGCGTCTCGGCGGACGTCTGAGCGACGCGCTCCCGGCACTCCCGACTGCTTTGCTCGGTGAAGCTTCGCCCGGTGACGCTCTGCCCGAAGACGCTCTGCCCGGTGAAGCTCTGCCCGGCGACGCTCTGCCCGGTGACGCTCTGCCCGATAACGAGGTCCCGAGCGTGGATGCCTCAGTATTCGGGGTCGTCGAAGCCCCGCGTCTCGGGTCGATCGTGGCGCTTCGTTCTCCGAAAGGCTCGACGTCTCCTGAGCCCACCGAGGCCGCAGCCGCTCTGCGCCTCGGAGTGCTCCTCGCGTCGAGCGGCGGCGTCGCCGACGTCTACATCGATCGTGGCATCGTGAAGCGGACTTCTCTCAGCCTCGTCGGGCGGCACGACGGTCCGTCGTCGAGCGATCTCGCTCTCGTGGCGCAGAGCGTCCTCGTGTTCGCTCGGCTCGTCGAAGGACAGCGGGTCGAAATCGAGCGCGCTCCCGGCGAGGTCGTCAAAGGCACGCTCGTCGAGAAGTGTCGCTATGGGGCGATCGTCGAGCTCGACGATCACGCGCTCCTCGGCGTCGGCTTCCGCAAGGTCTGGCCGGCATGCGAGTCGGGCTCGACGCCGAGCTGAGGTTCACCCGGCGCGTCGCACACGCCCTCGCTGCGTGTCTACGCCTCGAGTGGCAGTCGCGCGCGCGCGAGCTTGGCCAACGCATCGAGCGCTGCCTGGGGGATCTCGTGCTGACCGTTGTGGGGGACGAATTCCACGTCGGCGCCATTCGACACCAGAAGATCTCGGAGCGCTTCGGAGCCCGCAAAGGGCAAGATCGGGTCTCGCCGTCCGTGGGTGACGATCGCGTGGATCGTGGGCCCGGAGGCCTTCACGGCTTCGGACCATCGTTCCTCGGAGAGGAGCGTCCCGGAGAGAATCGCGAGCCCCGCAAACGGCCGTTCGGTTGCGTGAAGCGCGATCTCGGTCGTGAGCATCGAGCCCTGCGAGAAGCCTCCCAAGACGAGTCGATCTCGTCGAACGGCATGAGAGACCTCGAGGTCTTTGAGGGCACCTTCGAGAAGCGCGCGCGCCTCGGCGAGCCCGGGCGGCGTCTCCTTCGCGAGGCTGCGACTCTCGCCTCGTGCGATGGCCTGTTGCATTCGCATCATGTCGATCGGCCACCATGCACGGCCCGTCTGGCCGCCGCCGAAATCGAGTCGAATCGGAGCCTCGGGAAAGAACCAACGCACGTCGCGGCCGACATCGGTGGCGCGAGCGATGCTCACGAGATCGTCTCCCTGCGCGCCAAAGCCGTGACAAAGGACGATGGCGGGCCCTCGACCGCCGCCTTGTCGATCTTCACCACCGGTCGCCCACACGTCGAGCTCGCCGCATCGAATGCGCTTCATGGCGGACGGACTATCGTAGAACTGTTCGCGCGTCAGCCCGTCGGCGTGAGGCGCGAGCCCGTCGCCGCCATGGGAGCGCGTCTTCGAGCAAATCGATCGACGGGTGCCGTCAGATCATTTCGTCGGGGCAGAAGCTTTAGCGGTGGTCGCGCCGTCCGCCGCCGAGCCGAGCGCTTCGGCCACCGGTCGGCTGGGCGGAAGGTCGGGCGCGAGACCGAGAAGCGTGTCGACCAACGCGCCACCCAAACGCTTCGACCGGTCGGGAGACCAGCCCTCTTCTCGCGGCGCGTTCTTGTCGTCGGAGAAGGGCATTTCGAGCGTCAACGCGAGACAGGAAAAAGTGTTCTGCGCCCAGTTGGCGGCTATCGCCAAGAGCGGCTTCTCACGCGCGCCGAATGGGTATTTGTGCTCGGTCTGGTAACTCGAATCATGCTGAGCAAACGTCGTTTCGAAGCGCTTCTCGAGCGGCGGAAGCCCTGCCGGTCGGGCCGGATGCAGATCGGGGAGCTGGCCGAACACATAGGGGAGACGTTCATCTCCGTGCACGTCGAGGAAGAAGCTCGCGCCAGTCTTGAGCATCGCTTCGCGAACACACCGAACCTCGATCGCTCGAGGGCTCGGCGCCTCCCATTGCCGATTCAGATCGACACCTGCCGCATTGGTTCGGTGGTTGCCGAGCGCGCACCCGTCGGGGTTCATCCGTGGAACGAGGTGAAGCCGCGTCGTCGCCATGAGCGCTCGGCTCTGCTCGTCGCCCGAGAGCAATCGCTCGACGAGCCCCTCCATGAACCAACCTGCCATCGGCTCGCCGGGATGCTGTTGAGCGATGATCCAGAGGTGACGGCCATCGATCTCCGCGGTGTTGCCGATCTCGATGAGGTGGATCTGGCCACCACGCTCGGTTTTGGCGAGCGCTCGGCACGTCCCGAGCCCCAGTGCCGAAACCTCGACGAGCATCCGCGCGAGACGCGCGCTCGAGAAGGGTGGGTGATACGCGTATCGAACGCGCGCCCGGTCGGGCTTGTGCGAGAAGTGCAGCGCCTTGCCGTCGAACTTCGTCGGAATGCGGAACCAGGTCTCGTCGTCGTACGAAGCGTAGACGCGATAGAGACCACCGAACGCGTCGCCCCACGTGCACTCCCCGGCGTTCTCGATTCGAAAGCGACGAAGCTTTCCTGCCTCGCCGCGCGCGTCGAACGCGAACCACTGGCGGAATTTCGGAGCCTCACCATCAGCCGGTACGCGCAGCACCACCTCGGCACGGGGGTTCGAGGCCTTGACCTCGATCCGACCCCCCTCGAAGTCGCTCGCAATCTGCATGATGGGGCTGGTGCGCGGCGTTGCCGCGACTCCTCGCGCCTTCGGCGGCGCCTTGGAACTTAGGGCGAACCTATCACGAAGTCCGCTCCGATAGAGATATGATCGCGGCTCATGAGCGCCACGAGCACGACCGCCGACGGGACGAAGAAGGGCACGATTCTCTGCATCGCGAGCTACGAGAAGGGCCAGGACTTCATGAGGAGCGCGAAGCAGTGTGGATGGACCGTCATCCTACTCACGTCGCAGAGCCTCAAAGACGAAGCCGATTGGCCGCACGAGAGCCTCGACGAAATCTACTACATGCCCGACAAGGACAAGAAGTGGGACGTCGAAGAGACGCGACGCGCGGTGAGCTATCTCGCGCGCACGAAGGTGTTCGATCGAATCGTCCCGCTCGACGACTTCGACCTCGAGACGGCGGCCATGATCCGCGAGCACCTCCGAGTCCCGGGTATGGGCGACACGACGACACGCTATTTTCGCGACAAGCTCGCGATGCGCGTTCGCGCGTTGTCGGAGGGTCTCCGCGTTCCCGAGTTCGTTCATCTCTTGAACGACGCGGCGATCAATGCGTTCGCCGACAGCGTCCCGACGCCGTGGGTCGTGAAGCCGCGATTCCTCGCAGGAGCGCTCGGCATCAAGAAGGCGCACAGCAAAGAAGAGCTCTGGAGAATCATCGACAAGCTCGGTGACGAGCGAGCCACCTACGTCCTAGAACGCTTCGTGCCGGGCGACATCTTCCACGTCGACTCGCTCACGCACGAGGGCCGCATCCTCTTTCAACGGGCGAGCAAATACGGCAAGCCTCCGCTCGAGGTCTCGCACTCGGGTGACATCTTCACCTCGCGCATTCTTCCGCCGGGCACCGACGACGCGCGCGCTCTCGTGAAGATGAACACCGAAGTGCTTCACGCCATGCGCCTCATTCGCGGCGCATCGCACTCCGAGTTCATTCGCGGTCGCGACGACGGGCTCTTCTATTTCCTCGAGACGAGCGCCCGGGTCGGAGGCGCGCATCTGGCCGACATGGTCGACGCCGCGACGGGTATCAATCTATGGGCCGAATGGGCCAAGATCGAGATCGCCGGCGAAGGTGGTGCCTACGATCTGCCGCTCGCGCGCGACGAGTATGCCGGCATTCTCGTTTCGCTCGCGAAGCAGGAATGGCCCAACACCGGCTCGTACGACGCACCCGAGGTCGTCTGGCGTCTCCACAAGAAATACCATGCGGGGCTCATCGTTCGCTCGCCGTCGCCGGTTCGCATCGAGGAGCTTTTGGTAACCTACGTCGACCGCTTCCGCGATGAATTCCACGCAGTTCATCCCCCGCAAGAGGGTTGACCACCAAGGCGAGCGTTCGCGCACGCCTTCGAATCACGACGGCGCAGCACGCCGTGCGTCACGCGGTCAGCAACGCCGCGCCCAATACCCCAGCGGAGTCGCCGAGCTCGTTCTTCAAGAGCGGGGTCGAGAGCTCGTCGTTGAAGACGTACGCTGCGACCCTCTCGCGCCCGATCGTGTAGAGGCTGGGCAGGTTCGACACGCCACCGCCGATGACGATGGCATCGGGGTCGACGACGTCGATGACGTTCGCGAGACCTCGGCCGAAGGTTTCGTGCAGATCGGTGAGCACTGCGTCTGCGTCTGCGTCTCGGCCCGCAAGGAGCGCGATTTCGGAGAGCGAACGATGCACTCCCGTGCGTCGCAGGTACTCGGCTTCGAGCGCCGGACCGCTCGCGTACGCCTCGACACAACCACGGCTACCACAGTAACAAAGTCGCGCCTCGGGCTGCCCCGCCCAAACGCCATGGTGACCCCATTCACCGGCGATGCCTTGAGGTCCGCCGTGTATCGCGCCGCGGATCACCACGCCGCCGCCGACACCGGTGCCGATGATCACTCCGAACACGACTCCACCGACGTAGGCGCGGGCCGCGCCGTGGGTCGCTTCGGCGAGCGCGAAACAGTTGGCGTCGTTCTCGAAGACGACTGGAAAACCGAGCGCGCGCGACAGGTCTTCGCGAAAAGGGCGCCCATTGAGGCAGGTGGTGTTCGAGTTCTTCACGAGCCCAGTGCGTCGAACGATGCCACCTGGCATACCGATGCCGACGGGCAGCGTGGAGAGCTCGACGCCCGCCCGCTCGGCGACGGCGCGAGCGATTCGCGCGGTGCTCGCGACGATGGCCTCGTAACCATCTTCCTTCGGTGTCGCGATGCGCTCGCGGACGAGCTCGCGAAGGAGACCCGATGGGTCGGTTTGGACGACGACGGCCTCGGTCTTGGTCCCACCGAGATCGATCCCGAGTCTCAGCGTGCTGCCGACGCTCATCGGTCTCGCATCATCATGGCTTCGCTGCCGGGGCGGGGCGGTCCGCTGAGCGCGACGAGCTCGAGCTGGACCGGTGCCTGACAGCTCGGATCGTCGGGCGCTCCTTCGCATTTGGACGGATCGCCCGACGCCTTTTCTCGTCGATCGGATTCTTGGTGTGTGCCTCCTGCCGTGAGAGGGCCGATTTCCGCGGCAGCCTCGGCTTTGGCGTCGGCGCGCGCACCCAGAGAGTAGGCGCCGAAGCGAATGCGCTTCACGAAATGCGTGGCGTCGGCGCAGTCGCCGCTCACGTCGACGTCGTTCTTCGTCACGGCCCGCTCTCCCACCGTCACGTAGTCGAGAAAGAAGGTCTTACCCGACGCGAACGAGGCACCGAGCCGTGGCGCAGCGAGCGGAAGAAAAGCGAAGAGATCGTTTCTGTCTTTCAGCTCGAGTGAATGGCGATCTGGCTTCGCGCTTTGCGTGTCGTACGCACCGCTCGCGACGCACCCCGTGACCACGCGCAGATTGCAGCCGTCGAGGCTCACGATGACGATTCCTCTCCGGCTCGCGCCGTCGAGCGCCACCTTGTTCGCCGCCGACCACTCGACGATGAGCGGATGAAGCGGGTCTTTGGCTTGTTTGCACTGCGGCTCCGACGCCTGGTCGACGACCTTCGGTGCTCCGATGGTCCCCAGCCCACAGCTCGCGGTGGCGACTCCGGTGCACATCGCGAACGCCGCGATCACGACGGGGTGGAGGCGGGCTTCTCGGCTTGTCATCGAGCGGTCGTAACGGAAGCCCCGAAGCGGGTCCATACCGAAGGCCGCCGACTGGGTGATCGCTGCAAGGCATGGACATCGCGCACGCGCTCCTCCACCATCGATTCGGCTTATGGCCGAACGATCGAGCGCCCTGTCGGTTGCGCCTCCGTCCTCGCGTCGTCGGGGGCGTCCGCGCGGACCTTTCACGCAGCACCGCCGGCTCGATACGCTGCGCGCGCTGCTCCAACGGCACCCGAAAGGGCTGACGATCTACGAGCTCGCGCGCGAGCTCGACGTCACCCCGCGCTCGCTCCGTCGCTACCTGAGCGAGGTCAAACGCGACCTCGAGATCGTCAGCGTACCGGCGCGCCCCGGAGGACCGAGCCTCTGGCGGCTCGCGCCCGGCGAGGTTCCGCGCAAGGTCGAGGTGCGCCGCACGCAGGCGTACGCGCTGCTCGCCGCGCGTCGCTTGTTCGAGCCCATGAAAGGC
>JAYUUB010000028.1:0-53779 GCA_043755175.1 Polyangiaceae bacterium
CTCACCGAAGAAGACGTCGCCACGCTCGAGCTTCCGAGGCACGCGCTGCACGCACACCTGCTGTCGCTCGAGCATCCGATCGAAGACGGTGCGACCATGCGCATCGTCTCCCCCCTACCCCTCGATCTCGCCGCATTCTGGGACGCGCTCGAGCCGCCACTCTAAGAGCACTCACTCGACTCATCACGAATGCGCGCGACCTCGTCGCGTCTCAAATTCCGCGCGGCACTTTGTCGAGATCGACGTTCGTGAGTGCGTGTCGAATGAGCGCGCTTCGGTTCGCCTTCGTGAGCCCACGGGCCTTCAGCTCGTCGACCATCTCGTCGAGCTTGCCGAGATCGTCGGTGTACATCGAGATGCAGATCACTTTGTAGTGCGCGGGTCGCTCGAGCTCCTTCGCGCGGCCCTTCGCGAGAGGCTTCGCGGCAACCAACGGCGCATAGAAGGCGCCCGAGAGCACGCCCTCGACCTCTTCGCGATCGAGCAGCGCTTTGCCCCTGCCGCCCCAGTCATTTTCGCTGCTCATGATCTCGTCCTTTCTTCCAACGTTCTTTCAGGCCGTCACGGCGGCGGCGGCTTTCATCTTCGACGCCTCCGGGGCGGCGTGAGTGGATGAAGCCGAAGCCTTGCCGCTCGCGATGATTCGATCGACGACCGCTGCGTAGTCTTCTGCTGCGCTCGCACCCGCCGCGTACTCGAAGATGGTCTGCCCTTGAGCGGGCGCTTCTTTGACCTTGATGGCAGCGCGGATGGGGCTGAGGCATCGGTCGCCGAAGTGGTCTTTCAACGTGTTGACCGCCTCGTGGCAAATCTTGGCGCGTGCATCGAAGAACGTCGGCAAGACGCCCCAGATCTGGACCGGATGGTGGAGAAGCGAGTTCACGTTCTTCACGGTCTTGATCACCTGACGAACACCGACGAGCGAGAGGTAGTCGCACGCGACCGGGACCAGCACGCTGTCGGCGAAGACGAGCGCGTTCTGGTTCATGAGCGACAAGCTCGGCGAGCAATCGAGGACCACGTAGTCGTAGTTCTCGGCTGCGCCCTGGAGCCGCTCTTTCAGAACACGGTCTCGATTCTGTCGCCCTGCCAAGTAGAGCTCGGCCGCAGCGAGTGTTTCGTTCGAGGCGAGCAAATCGAGGTTCGGGCGAACGGTCTTGGTCGCATCGGCGACACGCAGGCCCATCACGAGGACGTGATAGAGCGAACGCTCGACGGTCGTACCGAGCGAGACGCCTACGTTGCCTTGCGCATCGGTGTCGACAAGCAAGACTTTGTGTCCGCGCATCGCCAGGCCTGCCGCGACACTGACCGACGTGGTGGTCTTGCCGGTGCCGCCTTTGTGGTTGAAGACCGCGATGCAGCGGGGCCCCGTGAGCGGCGCGGTGGGTGACGCCGGCGGAGGAGCCTTCTTCGAGCCGAGCGGGGCGACGGCGACGACGGTAGCTCCACCTTCGAGGCGCGGAGACTCGCTCGGCGGCAGTCG
The DNA here is from genome assembly GCA_043755175.1 of Polyangiaceae bacterium. Lineage (GTDB taxonomy): Bacteria > Myxococcota_A > Polyangia > Polyangiales > Polyangiaceae > CAYYKK01. The sequence goes on from JAYUUB010000028.1 coordinate 1,487, forward strand.
AATGTCGGAGGCGTGGCGCAGCGTCTCGTTGGCGCCCCGGGGCGCCTCGGCCACGTCGTTGAGCCCGAGACGCTTCGCGGAGAAGGTCGACGACAGGGCCGACGCCGACACAGCCGGAGGCGCGGGGGTCTCGGCCGAGTGAGCCTCTTTGGCGATGTCTCCGAGACGCATGCCGCTCGCCTCGCGGATGAGCTGCGAGCGGCAACCCATCGAGCACGCATACGATCGGCGCTTGCCGAGATAAAACACCTGAGATGCAAGAGTTACGCTGAAACGTTTGGAGCACGCTTCGCAAATCGAACCACCATCTTCGGAGGATCCGCGCTGTTGGCTCTCTTCGAGGCACTTCTGGGTGCAAAAGAACGAGAAGCCCCCGTCCCGCTCTTCCATTTGGTAGCGGAACTGCACATCGAACCCGCTGTCGCACACGCTGCAAGTCTCGCGGATGGCCACGGTCGCCTCCTCAGTGGGGCGGCACCACCTCGGCGCCACCGTTCGTCCTCTCGGGACGGCCCACCTCTCATCATGCCTAGCCCGGGGGGGCCAAGTTTTTACCCTCGTCCGACGCGGGTTCCGAACGGTCGAGCTAGCGGCCTTCGGACGGGCGCACTAAACCCGCCCCATGTCCCAGCGCGCACTTCTCTCCGTCTCCGACAAGACCGGCCTCGTGGCTTTTGCTGCGGCGCTCGCGAAACGCGGCATCGAGATCCTCTCCACGGGAGGCACGCTCAAGGCGCTCGAAGCAGAGGGGATCCCCGTCGTCGCAGTCGATGCCTACACCGATTCACCCGAGGTCATGGGTGGCCGGGTCAAGACGCTCCACCCGCGCATCCACGGTGGCATCCTGCAGCGAGGAGCCATCGACGCCGCCGATCTCGGCCGCATCGGCGGCAAGGTGATCGACCTCGTGGTGGTCAACCTCTACCCGTTCGAAAAAACTCTTGCGAATCCGAGCTCGAAGCTCGAAGAGCTCATCGAGAACATCGACATCGGTGGCCCGTCCATGATCCGCAGCGCGGCGAAGAATCACGAGCGCGTCACGGTCGTCTGCGATCCCGGCGACTACGCCACCGTCCTTGCCGAGCTCGAGCAGCACGGGAACACGCTCGCCTCGACTCGTCGGGCACTTGCGGCCAAAGCGTTTGCCCGAACGAGCGCGTACGACGCAGCGATCGCGGGCTACCTGTCGTCGATTGCGGCCGACGCTGCGCCCGACAGCACGCCGGAGCGCGAGGCCTATCCTCTCCACCTGATTCTGCCTTTCGAGCGAGTCTATGGGCTTCGCTACGGCGAGAATCCCCATCAGTCGGGGGCTTTCTACCGCGATCGCAACGCCAAGCCCGGGAGCGTGGCGCTCGCCGAGTCGCTCGGCGCCGGAGGCAAAGAGCTTTCCTTCAACAATCTCGTAGATGTAGACGCAGCTCTCGAAGCAGTACGCGAGCATGAGGGTCCCGCCGCGGTCATCGTGAAACACACGAACCCGTGCGGTGTGGCGCTCGGAACCACTCTCGAATCGGCGTATCGCTCGGCGCGCGCTGCCGACGAGGTCAGCGCCTTCGGTGGAATCGTCGCGTTGAACGGCGAGGTCGACGAGCCCACCGCCCGCGCCCTCGCCGAGACGTTCCTCGAATGCGTGGTTGCTCCGAGCTTTGCCGCAAGCGCCCTCGAGATCCTCCGTGCGAAGAAGAACGTTCGCCTCCTCGGAACCGGTGCGTGGCTCCCGGCCGACGACGTCGACGTGACCTACAAGCGCATCGGAGGGGGCTTCGTCATCCAGCAGCGCGACGCGTCGGGACGCGCCGAATTGGTCACCGCCAAGACAGTCACCAAGCGAGTACCGACGCCCGAGGAGCTCGAGGCGCTCGGCTTCGCTTGGCTGGTCTGCAAACACGTCAAGTCGAACGCCATCGTCCTCGCTCGTCCGGGCCGAACGGTCGGAGTGGGCGCGGGTCAGATGTCACGGGTCGAGAGCGTGCGCATCGCGGTGAGCAAGGCCGGCGGCGCCGCCAAAGGCTCGGTCTTGGCTTCCGACGCCTTCTTCCCCTTCCCCGACGGAGTCGAAGTCGCAATCAGTCATGGCGTCACGGCCATCGTTCAGCCTGGTGGCAGCGTAAAAGACCAAGAAGTGATTGCCGCCGCCGACGCCCTCGGTGCAGCGATGATCTTCACCGGAGCTCGACACTTCCGACATTGAGCGCGGGCCGAAAAACGCCGGATGAGAGGCTACTCGGCAGCCGGTCGACCGCCCTCACCGGCGGGATCAGAAGCTTCTTGCTTCGCATGCGAAGCCGAAGCCCGAGCCCCTTCGGCCTGCGTGCTCACGAGCTCGCCGCCTCGGTATTCGATGATCCCGTGCGACGGCCCGAATACCTTGTCGCGATCGTCGACGATCAGCGCCTCTCGGAGGACGTCATCGATGTGATCGACCAGGACGATGCGCATCGACGCGAGAACGCGCCGCGGCACGTCTCTCAGGTCTTTGCGGTTCTCTTTGGGCATGATCACGGTCGCGATCCGGCCCCGGTGTGCCGCGAGAAGCTTCTCTTTGACACCACCAATCGGGAGCACCTTGCCGCGAAGCGTGATCTCTCCGGTCATGGCGACGTCGCACCGGACCGGCGCTTTGAGGAGCGCGCTGACGACCGCGGTGACCATGGTGACGCCCGCGCTCGGCCCGTCTTTTTTCACGAAGTCGGGGAAGTGAACGTGGACGTCGACCTTCTGGTACGTATCTTCAGGTAGGCCGAACTGGACGAGACGCGAGCGCACGTAGCTCATCGCTGCCTGACCACTCTCTTCCATTCCCTTCTCGACGAGGCCCGTCACCGTCAGCTTGCCTTTGCCGCTGAAGACGTTGGCTTCTGCGGAGAGCAGATCACCACCGACGCTGGTGACGGCCAGACCGTTGACGAGCCCGATCTCGTTGGTCTCTTCGGTGCGCCCGATTCGATACTTCGGCACGCCGAGCAGCTTCGGTATCGTCTTCGCGCTGACGTCGATGCTCTTGCCTTTACCCTCGGCGACGATCTGTCGCGCGAGCTTCCGACACACGCTGGCGATCTCTCGCTCGAGCGACCGAACGCCGCTCTCCTTCGTGTAGTGATGGATGATCGTGCGAATCGCTCCCTCGGAGAACTCGATCGGAACGTCGTCGAGGCCGCATTCGACCTTCTGTCGCGGGATGAGGTACTTCTCAGCGATGTTGAGCTTCTCGAACTCGGTGTAGCCCGACAGCTGGATGATCTCCATGCGGTCTTGGAGCGGCACGGGGATACCGCCGAGCGAGTTCGCCGTCGTGATGAACATCACGTCAGAGAGGTCGTAATCGAGATCGAGGTAGTGGTCGTTGAACGCGTGATTTTGCTCTGGATCGAGCACCTCGAGCAGCGCCGCGGCCGGATCGCCGCGGAAGTCGGCGCTCATCTTGTCGACCTCGTCGAGCAAGAACACGGGGTTGTTCGAGCCAGCCTTTTTCAGGCTCTGGACGATCTTCCCGGGGAGCGCTCCGATGTACGTTCTTCGATGGCCGCGAATCTCGGCCTCGTCACGAACCCCGCCGAGCGCGAGGCGAACGAACTTTCGGCCGGTCGCACGAGCGATGCTCTTGCCGAGGCTGGTCTTGCCGACGCCCGGCGGGCCGACGAAGCAGAGAACCGGTCCACGGAGCTTCTTCGTCAGCGCCTGGACGGCCAGGTACTCGAGGATGCGCTCTTTGATCTTTTGGAGACCGTAGTGATCTTCGTCGAGGATCTCTTCGGCTGCTTTGAGGTCGTATCGCTCCTCGGTCTTGTCACCCCAAGGTAGCTCCAGGATCCAGTCGATGTAGTTGCGCACGACGGTCGCCTCGGCGCTCGTCGGATGCATCAGCTTGAGCTTCTTCAGCTCTTTTTTGACCTTGCCCTGAGCCTCTTCGCTGAGCTCCTTCTTCTTGAGCTGCGCTTCGATTTCTTGAATCTCGTTCTTGAACTCGTCGCGCTCGCCACCCAGCTCCTTCTGGATCGCCTGCATCTGCTCGTTGAGGTAGTACTCCTTCTGCGTCTTCTCCATCTGCTTCTTGACGCGGGAGCGGATCTTCTTCTCGACTTGGAGAATCTCGACCTCGGCCTGCATCAGCTCGATGAGCTTCTCGAGACGGATACGCGAGTCGGCCATCTCGAGAAGAGCCTGGCGATCGGAGAGCTTGATGGTCGGAAGGTTCGCGACGACCGTGTCGCTGAGCCTCGAGGGATCGTCGATCGATTGAACGCTGACGATGATCTCGGGCTGGATCTTCTTGTTGAGCTTGACGTAGGCCTCGAACGTCGACTGCACGCTGCGCATGAGCGCCTCGACCTCGACGTTGACCTGCGCGATCTCGGGGACGTCGTCGTACTCGACGACGAAGAACGGGTCGGTCTGTTGGTAGCGTGAAATCTTGGCGCGACGACGCCCTTCGATGGTCACGCGAACCGTGCCATCGGGAAGGCGGAGTAGCTGCATGATCACGCCGACCGATCCGACGGCGAAGATGTCTTCGGGAACGGGCTCGTTGGTTTTCGCGTGCTTCTGCGCGGCGAGGAAGATTTCTTTGTTCTTCTCTCGGCTCATCGCCTCGTCGAGCGCGGCGATCGATCGCTCGCGCCCGACGAAGAGCTGCGAGACCATGTGCGGGAAGATGATGATGTCGCGGAGCGGGACGAGCGGGACGCTCGCCTTCGCCGCTCGGTCGCGTGCGTCGTTCTTGAAGAACATTATTTCCCTTCCCGAAGCACGAGAGGCGCGAGCGTCGGGCCACCCGACCGCACACCCGAAGCGCCGCCGACGAAATCGTGGGAGCCGAAGTCAGGCGAGCCAGCGGGCAGGCCAGAATCGGGCAGACGCGACTCAGGCAAGCTCAGCCTCTTTTTCCTTCGCGTAGACGATGAGCGGAGCTTCGTGGCGCAGAATCACTTCTTCGCTCACGACCACTTCTTTGACGCCTGAGCGCGACGGGATCTCGTACATCGTATCGAGCATGGAGTTCTCGAGGATGGCGCGAAGACCGCGCGCCCCCGACGCTCGCTCGAGAGCCTGCTTGGCCACCGCAACGAGCGCGCCGCGCGTGAACTTGATCTTCACGCCGTCCATCTCGAAGAGCTTTTGGTACTGCTTCACGAGGCTGTTTTTCGGCTTCGTGAGAATGTCGATGAGCGCTTCTTCGGTGAGCTCGTGAAGCGTCGCGAGCACCGGCAACCGGCCAATGAACTCGGGAATGAGGCCGAACTTGAGCAAGTCTTCTGGCTGGACTTGGCTGAAGAGCTCTCCGAGCTTGTAGTCCTTCTTCGATTTCACGTCGGCGCCGAAGCCGATGGCGCTCTGACCGACGCGACGCTGGATGATCTGGTCGAGTCCGACGAAGGCGCCTCCGCAGATGAAGAGGATGTTCGTGGTGTCGACCTGGAGGAAGTCTTGTTGGGGGTGCTTGCGTCCGCCCTTCGGGGGGACGTTGGCGACGGTTCCTTCGATGATCTTGAGGAGCGCCTGCTGCACGCCTTCACCCGAAACGTCGCGGGTGATGCTCGGGTTGTCGCTCTTCCGCGAAATCTTGTCGATTTCGTCGATGTAGACGATGCCGCGCTGAGCGCGCTCGACGTCGTGGTCGGCGTTCTGGAGCAGTTGAACGATGATGTTTTCGACGTCTTCGCCGACGTAGCCGGCCTCGGTGAGCGTCGTCGCATCGGCGATCGCGAAGGGGACGTTGATGATCTTCGCGAGTGTCTGCGCGAGCAGCGTCTTGCCCGAGCCGGTGGGGCCAAGGAGCAGAATGTTCGACTTCGACAGCTCGACGTCGTTCGCGCTCACGCGGCTGTCGATGCGCTTGTAGTGATTGTGCACCGCGACCGAGAGAATCTTCTTCGCGCGATCTTGGCCGACGACGTACTCGTCGAGGATCAATTTGATCTCGGAGGGCTTCGGGATGGGCGTCGAGCCAGTGGCCGGCTCGTCTTTCTCCACCTCTTCGGCGATGATGTCGTTGCAGAGCCCGATGCATTCATCGCAGATGTAAACAGTGGGGCCCGCAATGAGCTTTTTGACCTCTTTTTGCGACTTTCCGCAAAAAGAGCAGCTCAGGTTCCCGCTCGAGTGGTCGTCACGCCTTCGATCCATGCCTTGGTGCCCTCTGCCCTGGAACCCTACGCCTGGTAGCTACTACGACCCTACGACCGTTGGCGATAGGACCGTGTCTCGACTCTGGTGGCTTCGACGTGCCGTGACCGCGCCGAGGCGCGTTCCGCGAGGCCGGCGTTCGAAGCCGCGCCACGACGAAACTCATCTTTCGAGGGAGGAGTCTAGACCCCGTCCCCCAGCATCGCAAGACGGCGGAATGCCCACCCGGAACCTTGCGATGCGACTCCCCGACGACCGAGCGCGACCTCTCTGAAACGAGGTCGCCGCTCAAACGGCCCTACTTCGCCTCTTTCGGCGTCTTGTCGCGCTTTGGCAACACTTCGTCGACCAGACCGTAGTCCTTCGCCTCGTTCGCGGTGAGGTAGAAGTCGCGCTCGATGTCTTTCGCGATTTGCTCGCGCGGCTTGGTCGTCGCGTCGGTGAGGATGTCGATGATGAGGTCTTTCATCTTCTTGATCTCACGCGCCTGGATTTCGATGTCGGTCGCCTGACCGCGCGCACCGCCGAGGGGCTGGTGGATCATGACGCGCGCATTCGGCAGCGCGAAGCGTCGCTTCTTCTGACCGGCGGCGAGGAGCACGGCGCCCATGCTGGCAGCTTGGCCGATGCACATCGTCGAAACCGGGCAGCGCACGTACTGCATGGTGTCGTAGATCGCGAGACCGCTGGTGACCACGCCACCAGGGCTGTTCACGTAGATCTGCACGTCTTTCTCCGGGTCTTCGCTCTCGAGGAACAGAAGCTGCGCGATGACCGCGTTGGCGACGAAATCTTCGATTTCGGTGCCGAGAAAGACGATGCGGTCTTTCAAGAGCCTGCTGAAGATGTGCCACTCTCGCTCGCCGCGATGGGTGACCTCGGTCACGCTCGGAATGATGTACGTCGCGCGCTCTCGCTCGATACGTTCACCGTTCCGCTCGAGAAACTGCATGGCCTGCGTGCGGGTCTCGATTCTTCGCTCTGTCATGGCTCCTCGTTCTCGGTCGGGGCACGGGTCGGGAAATGCGTCGGACGGCGGACTCGACATGTAGCGCGACCGCCGTCCGTGTCGAGCCGAGGGCCCGACTCGGTACAAGATCGAATCAGAGCGTGTCGACGTCGGTGATCGTGGCGGCGCCCTCGAGCAAGTCGAGGATCTTGTCCTCCAAGATCATCGCGATCAACATCTCGCGTTTCTTGGGGTCGCGGTACTCGGCCTTGAGCTTCGCGACGTTCTTTCCAGTTTGCTCGGCGAGCTCGACGTAGCCCTTCTCGAGATCGGTGTCGTCGACCTTGATCTCTTTGATCTTGGCGATTTCGGCCATGAGCAGACCGGCGCGAACCTTGACCTCGGAGTCTGCGCGGACGCGGGCGCGGAAATCGCCACCCGAGTCGAGACGCTGACCCATGCGGCGAGCGTTGGCGACGAGCTCACGCTCGGTCACCGATGCTTGCTGCTCGACGAGGCTCGGCGGTACCGCGATGGGGTTCGCCTTGCAAAGCTCGATGACGAGCTGCTCGGCCATCGCCTCGCTCTGGCGCTGCTTGGCGCCCTTCTCGAGCTTCTCGCGGATGTCGGCCTTGAGGGCGTCGAGGGTGGTGAACTCGCCGCAATCTTTGGCGAACTCGTCGTCGAGCGCCGGAAGGACACGCTCCTTGATCTCTTTGATCGTGAGCTTGAACGTGCCGGTCTTGTCGCGAAGGTCGGGGTTCGCATGCCCAGCGGGGAACGGGACGTCGACGTCTTTTTGATCGCCCCCCTTGGACCCGAGGAGCGCATCCTCGAGCTCCTTCATCATCTCGCCCTTGCCGAGCTCGGTGTCGATGCTCTGCTCTCCGCTCGTCTGCTCTTTGCCGCCGACGAGGAGGGTGAAGCCGACGCTCACGAGATCGCCTTCTTTGGCGCCGCGCGCCGGCTCAGGCGCCTGGAGGGTCGAGTGGTCACGACGAAGGCGCTCGATTTCGGCGTCGATCGTGCTGTCTTCGACCATGGCGGCCGGGCGCTTCACGGGGAGCTGCTCCCATTTCACGCTGTCGACCTCGGGGCGAACCTCGAAGCGTGCCTTGTAAGCGAAGGCCGTGTCGGGCGTGAGCTCGCTCGGAGCGATGGCGGGCTTCGAGAGCGGCTGTACCGACTTCTCGAAGAGCACCTGATTCAACGTTTCGTCGACGAGGCGCTGCGCGACATCCTGATGAACCCTCCCGGAGAACAAGTGCGCGAGCACCTGCCTCGGGGCTTTGCCGGGACGATAGCCCTTGATGTGTGCGGTGCGGGCGAGCTGGCTGTACGCACGCTCGACTTCACTCTTCACACGGTCGGCGGGCACCTCGACGCTGAACTCGACGACGACGGGGGAAAGCTTTTCGACGGAGACTTGCATGGGGGGTCGGGCTTTTCCCACGATCCCGATCGTCGGTCAATCTCGTCGACAGGTAAAAAAAGAGCCCCGCCGGAAGAGGCGTTCCGGCAGGGCGGTGTCCCCGGGAGGAGACGAAAATCAAATCGACGGTGGGCCCAGACCCGAGCAGCCGAGACGCACGGTCTCAGTAGTCGTCTTGGGCCTTCATCTCGGCGAACGGATCGTTCTCGAACTCGATCTCGGCGTCGAACGCAGAGTCTTCGACCATCTCCTCGAGGGAGAGGCCGATGCGGTTGGCCGGGTGAATGATCTCTCGTTCGAACTCGGCAAAGGTGTTGAAAGCTTTGGGAAGCGACATGCGGAAAACCTCCACGGGAGCGCCCAGGCTCCGGATCTTGGGGCGGTCACAGACGAGCGAGGCAAGAAAGAAAGAAAGGGGCGGGGCCCGAAAGAGAAGGAGAAGTCGATCAGCGCGTCGGAACGCCGAGGCGAATCACTTGAGCAAGCTCTGCAACACCATCTCGGATGCTCCAGAAGCCGTGCTCCAAGATGCGGTCGGCGTGAGCCGAGCTCCTCGCTTCGAGAGCTCCGCTCAAAAGCGGGCGAGTCGAGGTTTGCCCCGAACGCTTCGCTGGCCTCCGTCGGTGCTGCACACCTACATGCGACGACATGTCAGTTAATGTAGATACCTAGGCGCTTAGGGCCAAATTCCCGTTGACAGATTCTGGGAATAGGTTTTCGAGGAGGGGTGTGCGGCCGCGGCAGGGCGCTTGCGGTGTTCCGACCGACCGTGTACGGGTGCCCTCTCGCCCCTCCTCGGCGAGCGCGAGGACCGACCTTTGTGAGACCCCTGATCGTCGCCGTCGCGAACCAAAAAGGTGGCGTCGGCAAGACCACGACGAGCGTGAACCTCGCTGCGAGCCTGGCGGCCGCCGACAAGGCGACGCTGCTCATCGACTGCGATCCCCAGGGCAATGCGTCGAGCGGCGTCGGCGTGAAGAAGTCCGACGTCGAAGTCTCGATCTACGACGTGCTCATCGGTCGCGCGAGGATCGCCCAGGCCATCGTGCGCTCGCCCGTGAAGGGGCTCGACGTGGTCCCCGCCACGCAAGACTTGGTCGCGGCAGAGCTCGAGCTGGTCGACGAGACCGATCGAGCGACGCGTCTCTCGCATGCAATCGCCGAGGTCGGATCGAACTACGACTACGTCCTCATCGATTGTCCGCCTTCACTCGGGCTCCTGACGGTCAACGCGCTTTCTGCTGCGCACAAGGTGCTGGTGCCATTGCAGTGCGAGTACTACGCGCTCGAAGGTCTGACCCACCTGATGGCCACCATCGATCGCATCAAGAGCTCGACCAACCCCATGCTCGGTGTCGAAGGGGTGGTCCTCACGATGTTCGACGGCCGCAACTCGCTCACGCACCAGGTCGCCGACGAAGTGAAGAAGCACTTTCGGGTCTTCGAGACGGTCATCCCTCGAAACGTCCGACTCTCCGAGGCGCCTTCGCACGGGCTGCCGGCTCTGCTCTACGATGCACAATCGAAAGGTGCCCAGGCCTACTTGAGCCTCGCGCGCGAGTTCATCGGAGAGCCTTCTTGACGCCGCCGGAGAAGAAGCGCGCGCTCGGTCGCGGCCTCGACGCGCTCCTTCCAGCAGCTCCGATGCCGAGCTCCGCCACAGGACGATCCGGCGCGAGCTACGGTGACGGCGCGGTCTTCACTTGCCCGGTCGAGCGCATCGTCCCGCAGCCCGGACAGCCCCGACAGCATTTCGACGAAGCCGAGCTCGAAGAGCTCACCGCATCGATCCGCGAGCATGGGATCATCCAACCCATCGTCGTGCGCCGCATCTCGGCGGCGAGCTCCGAGCCGCACAAAGATCGATTCGAGCTCATCGCCGGTGAACGACGCTGGCGCGCCTCGCAGCGAGCCGGGCTGCTCGAGGTTCCGGTCGTCGTCAAAGACGTCACGCCGACCAAGGCTTTCGAGCTCGCGCTCATCGAGAACCTCCAGCGCGCCGACCTCAATCCGATCGAGGTCGCCGAGAGCTACGACAGGCTCCAGCGCGAGCACGGACACACCCACGAGACGCTCGCGCAACGCGTCGGCAAAGATCGCTCCACGGTCACCAACGCACTCCGACTCTTGAAGCTCCCGCAGACGGTGCGATCACTCGTCGTGTCGCGAGAGCTCTCCGAGGGTCATGCGAGGGCCCTTCTCGGAGCGCCCGACGAGCGCTCGATGAACGACATCGCCGACAAGACCGTCCGCGGCAGACTCCCCGTGCGAACCGTCGAGGATCTGATCAGGAAGGCTCGCAAGGCAAAGACTGGGCAGAAAGACGACGGTCCGAAGCGCACCGACAAATCCGCCGCGGTTCGAGACCTCGAAGCGAGGTTGGCGCGGCGCTTCGGTGCGCGTGTCGAAGTGCGCGACCAGAACGGAACCGGGGAGCTGGCCATCCACTATGGCTCGCTCGATGAGCTCGATCGGATCCTCGCGCTCCTCGGAGCCTGAGCCGGAGCCTGATCGCGCGACCGCTCGTGACTTTCGCGACGAGGAGCTCCTGGTCGCGAAGCCATCGAAGGTGCCTCTCCCTCGCCCGGGGCGCGACGCTCTCGGCCGTCAGTGAATCTCGTCGAGCTTCTGCTTCGCGAGCTTCCCGATCGGTGAGCTCTTGTCGATCTCGTAGGCCTTCTTGAGCTCGGCCTTCGCGTCCTTGGGTTTCTTCTGCGCGAAGAGCGACATACCCAAGTAGTAGTGAGCCGGCGCGAACTTCGGATCGATCTTCAGGGCGCCCCGAAAGTCGTCGCTGGCCCCCGGCTCGTCTTTGAGCTCGTGCTTGCACGTGCCGCGGCGGACCCAGAACTCGGCTGCGTCGGCCTTTTGAGCGATGGCCTTGTCGAGGAGCTTCACGCAGCTGTCGAACGACTTCGCGTTGCCCATCATGCGCGCGATGGTCGCGAGCGTGGGCACGTCTTTGATTCCGGCGGCAGCCTTGTTGAGCTCGACGACGGCTTCGGGGAGCTTCTTCGCGTCGAAGAGCATGGACCCGTAGGCAAAATGGAGCGCCGGGGTGTCTTCGCTCACGAGCGCGGCCGAGTAGGCCTTCGAGGCCTTGTCGACATCTCCTTTCAGCCCGTAAGCGAAACCCAGATTCTGTAGCAACCTGGAATTTCGTGAATCGTTCTTGAGCGCCCACTCGAGAACGACGATCGCCTGATCGGGACGCGCGGGATCATCGAGATAGAGCGCCGCCAGATTCTGTGCAGCCTCGACCAGCTTGGGATCGTTTTCGAGCGCGAGCTTGTACTTCGCCTCGGCCTCGGGCTTCTTCTTCACCTGCTCGTACGAGAGCCCCAAGTAGAACGCCGCGTTGCCGCTCTTCGGATCGACCGTGAGCGCCTTTTCGAGTGGCGCTATCGCCTGTTCGAACTTCTCGCCCTTCACGAGCGCGATGCCTCGGTCGAGATCGGGGTTCGCTTTGGGAGCCCCGGTCGGGTGGGAACCGGTCGGGCCTGAACCGGTCGGGCCTGAACCGGTCGGGCCTGGATCGCTCGAGCCCAACGGAGGCAGAACGTCGTGACCTTCGTGAGTCGGCTCGGGGGTCGAGCTGCAGGCCGCCGCGCCGAGCACGAAGGCAAGACAAAAGGCTTGAGCGGGGCGTGTGCGAATCATGGGGCTACCGGGTTACCACGCTTTGACCCGGTGATGGGGGCTCGGATTGGGTCTCGGCGAGACCTCTTTGGGCGGCATCGCCGTCAGGTGCCCCACCGACCGAAGCGAGCAGCTGCGCCTCGACTTCGGCGCTCCGGGGTCCGGGGGCGAGCTTCGATCCGTCGCGCTCGCTCACGTAGAAGACGTCGGCGACACGGGCGCCTTCGGTGTTGATCTTGGCGACGACGATACCAAGGCCCAGATCGAACAGTGCGCTCGAGATGGCGAAGAGGAGGCCGGGGCGATCTTGCGTCGTGACCTCGATCACGGTGTGGAGCGGTGACGCCCGGTGGTCGACCATGACCCTCGTCTTGACGGGCGGCGCTGGGCGCGTGCGCGCCGGCGAAGCTCGAACGAGCGAAGCAGCGGCGACCGAGCCATCGAGCAGCGACGTGAGATCGCGTGAGAGCTTCGGCAAGGCCCGAGTGACACCCGCCACGCCTTCGGTGCGATCGCGCACCCAGAACAGATCGACCGCCTCGACAGAGCCGTTCGGCAGTCGCCTCGAATGAATTTGTGCCGCATGAACCTCGAGACGCGAAGCACCGAGCGCCGCCGCGATCATCGAGAGTAGACCAGGCCGATCGCGCGCGATGATGCAGAGCTCGGCGGCCTCGGGGTGACTCGACGGAACGACGCTTACCGTCGGAGGTGGGTCGGCGTTCGCGCTCTCGACCTTCTTGGCGCTCTCACGCGCGAGCTCGGCGTGCGCCAAGATCGCCTCTTCCGATGCCGAGAGCACGTACCTTTCGGGCATCGACGCGAGGTACTCGTCGAGAAATCGAAGCCGCTCGGCCTTGCCTGCAGAGTCGGGCTTCTGGCGAGCGAACTCGATGATCGATTGAATCGCAGTCTTGTGTCGTCCCTCTTCACCGGCTTCTCCCGAAAGGGCACGGTCGGTGGCGAGAAAGAGCTCGTCGAGCATGTGAGCCTTCCACGAGGTCATCGAGGTCGGGCTCGTGGTCGACACGTCGACGACCGTGAGGAGGAACAGATCGCGGAGGCCTTCCCTCCCCCGCACCGATGCAGCCATTTCGCTGACCGTCGCCGGATCGTCGACATCGCGCCGCGTCGCGAGTCGATACATCGCGAGGTGCTCGTGAATCAAGTGGCAGGCCTCCGCCACTTCGGCCTCGCGGAAGTCGAGACGCGCCAAGATTTCGCGCGCCATCTCGGCACCGCGAATGCTGTGGTCTTTGCCGCCGATGGCTTTGCCCACGTCGTGCAGCAGCGTGGCGAACGCGAGCATCTGTGGACGCGGGACCTCGGCGGCCAGTCGCGCGGCGAGCGGATGCTCGGCGGCGAGGTCTCCGCGCGCGAGCGCTGCGAGGCGATCGACCGCGGCCACGCTATGAACGTCGACCGTATACACATGGTAAAGATCGTGGTGAACGCGACCCACGACGGGCAGAAACTCGGGGATCATCGCCGTCAAGAGGCCGAGCTCGTGGATCTCGCGAAGCGCCGAGCCACGACCGAACTGACCTTGACGACGTGTCGTCACGAGCTCGACGAACAGGCGCCGCGCACCAGCATCGGCTCGAAGTCCGCTGCACCAGTCTGCGTCGGCGACGAGCGACATGATCTTGTCGCGCAAGAACGGCAGAAGCGGTGCTTTGCGATCGAGCGCCGTCGCGATCGCACGAAAGACGATCGATGGTTCGTCGCGCAGGGTCTCGAGCTCCTTGACCGAGACGGCACCGTCGAAGGCTCGAAGGCCTGCGCCGAGGTCTTCGTCTTTCGGGCGCCTGCGTTCGATGGGCGTCGCGCGCGTGAGAATCATCGTCACGCCTTTGCTCACCACCCGCGCAGACCGGTAATACGCGCTCATCAGTCGTTCGATCGCTTCGGTGCTCGTGGTGCCATCCGCCTCTGGAGCCTCTTCGTAGCCGAGCAGAACAGCGATGAGCTCTTGCTGGTCGAAGGTGAGCCGATCGCTTCGACGTCCCGCGTGCGCGTGGAGGAGGTTCCGTATCCTCCAGAGCATTTCCTGTGCTTCGGCGAGCTCTTGCGCCTCGCGCGGGACGAGGGCACCGACGCGTACGAGCCCTTCGAGCTCACCGGTTCCGTAGCGCGCAGCGGCAGCCCAGCGAAACACGTCGAGGTCGCGAAGTCCGCCGGCGCCGTTCTTGACGTCGGGCTCGAGGAGATAAACCGAATCGCCGTAGCGCTCGTGACGCTTGGCGATTTCGTCGGAGAGACGGCCGTAGAACGTCGTCAGCTCGCTCGTCGAAAACAGGCTCCCCGATGCGCGCCAGATGAGCTCTTCCGTCATGGAGCGATCGCCCGCAAGGTGACGAAAATCGAGAAAGCTCGTTGCCGTCGCGAGGTCTTCACGCGCGACGTCGAGCACGTCGGAAACCAGCATCACTTGGTGACCGATTGCGATCGTTGCGTCCCACAGGGGATACAAGACGGAGTCGACCACGCGCTCTGCTGCCGACGAATCTCGCACCAAGATGCGCACATCGAGATCGCTCCGGACCGCGAGCGCGCCGCGACCGTAGCCGCCCACTGCCGCGAGAGCGACGCCCGTCTCGGGAACGCCGGAGAACAGAGGACGGAGCAGATCGTCGTACGCCTGCGAGAGGTGACGACCGAGCGCGAGGCCCGTGCTCGCGAGGTCGACGGACCGACCGACCTGGGGGAGCCTTTCGAGTACGTCGCGGCGCAGGTCGGCGAGCTGCGATTTCAGATCGGGAGGCGGACGAGGGCTCATGACACCGAGAGGCTAGCAGCCCGGTCCGATACCAACGTAGATTCGCGCGAATCGAAACGAGTGAGTGCGCGCACGAGCCGATCCGTGAACGCGGCCGCCAGATCAGCGCTCTTCGCTCAAGGCGTGAAGTCGGGGTGCATCATGAGGAGCTCAGAAAGCTCTTGGTTGACGAGGCACAGCGGGTTCTTGGCGCTCGAGCATGTGGCCTGTTGGGCGGCTCCGATGGCGGCCGTCGCTTCGGGGAAATGCAACGTACGAAGCGCAGCGACGTACGCCTGGATGGCCATACGGGTCATTCCGAGAGGGGTCGAGGGCATGAAGATGTCGCCCGCGACGATCGTCGGGGAGGCTCCACCAGGGATACCGTCGAGGCTCGCGCTGAGTATTGCGGCGCTGCAACCAGCGTTGAGCTGAACGAAGTCGGGCGACTTCTCGACGCGAACTTGGAACGTGAGCATTCGGTCGAAGCCGACGCCACGCGAGACGAGGGCCGTCATCCCGTCGGCGACGGATGCCGGGTCGGCGACGGCGAGCTTCAAGACGGAGGGGATGATGAAGATCGCGCGCGGCGCTTCGATCGCGGCACCGAAGAACTCATCGAAGCGGGAGGTCAGAAGAGAGTCGACGTCGCTCGCGCCTCCGGGGCTCACCGAGTCGGTGACGAAGAGGCGAGCGCCGTCGGCGGGCGTCAGCTTGGTGAGGAGGGCCTGGTTGTACGTGACCGCGCGCCCCGTCTTCTTGTCTGCGAGCTCCCCTGCGAGCGCGAGCAGCGCAACGTCGAGGTCGACGCCCTTTTCTGCAAAGTGAGTGGCGACGAAATCGAGATTGTTCGTGCCAGAGCCTCCGTCGGTGAGGAGGACGACGTGACGCTCCTGGACGTCGAGTGACTCCGCGATGGTGAGCGCTTTCGGCAACACTTGATCGAGATCGCTCGCCGCGCCGGGGCTCGCGAACGCCGTCGTGAGCGCATCGTCGAGGCTTTGGCTGCTGTTCTGGTCGAAGATCGTCGTCAGGTCGCCGGACCAACCGAGGACGTCGAGCCTGTCGCCGTTCGCCTCGTCGACGTGATTGGCGAACGCCTGAACCACGGAGCGCTGAAGCGCGAAGCGGGTCTGCATACTGAGCGAGGTATCGACCAACACCAGGAAGCCACGGGACTTGTGAGCTTGCTCGGTGGGAATGCGGAACCGCGCTTCGATGATGCCTTCGGGCTCGAGGTACTCGATCTCGCCCGTGGTCGGCGCATCGGCGTAGGAAGCCGGCGACCCGTAGAAGTTCAAGAAGTCGTCGAGCCTGAGCAAGTTGGGATCGGGCGCCAGATGCTTGCGAAGCGCGGCGCGGGCATAGACGGCAGAGTCGACGGTCCGGGTGCCGCTCGGAGCCTTTCCGATGAGCTCAGCCGATGCCTCGATACAAAAACCCGGCCCCACCCCCGGCCCCGTCGACGGCGGTCCGGTGTTGGAGCCGGTGCTCGACCCAGTATCAGTGGGATTGACTCCGAGGTCGGCCACCTCGGCGGTGCCTGTCGGGACTGCTCCACCAAAACCGGCAGCTCCTGTCGAGCCCGTCTTATTCCCATGGGTTCCGCCTTGTCCGCCATCGCCTGGCAAAGCAGCGCAAGTGAGGATGGATGCCGCCGCGAACCCGAACCCGACACATGCGATGGCTGCGGTCTTCATAGGTCTTCTCCGCGCGGCTCACGTAGGCACAACTACGACCTTGGGATCTCGCATGATAAAACGAACCACACGAGCTTTGCCACGTTACTCGGTCCCGTAGCAAATGGTGAACCTCAGCTCGCGCGATGACGTCGCCGATGTCGTCGAGGTGCGCACAACCCTCTCACTGACACTTCGGAATGGCAGCCGCTTCGGTCACGCATAACGCGTCCCAACCGCTGCAACAGCAGAAGCCGTCGAGTTGGCAGACGAGTGATACGCACACGAAATTCGGATCGGTCGTTTCACACGCCATCGGCGGGCCTTCGATGGTCGAAAGGTGACAGGTGGTGCCCCCGCAGGTGCATGCAGAGCTCACGCACTGCCCGCTGCAGCAATCTCCTCCGGCCATGCAGGCCCCACCGACGAGCGCGCACGTCGGAGGCGGACCGCACTGTTTGACCCCCTGATCGATGCAGCCCCCACTGCAGCAGTCGGTGTCGGACGAGCAGTCGAAACCGTCGGGAAGGAGATCCTTATTGGTGCTCTGGTCTTTGTGGACGCAGATGCCGTAGGTGCCGGCGACGTCGACCACACACTGGAGCCGCGGATCGTTGCAGCAGGCTGTCGCCGAATCGCCCGTGGGATCACAAACCAGCGGGGCGCCGCACGGCTCGATGTCGCACTTGGGAACCTGACAGGTCCCGGCAACACACGCGACGGCCTGCCCCGGGAGGTCGCAGCAGCTCCCAGGGGCCCCGTCGCATCCTTCGCCGAGCGACCCGCAGGTTTTCTGGACGCATTCCTTGTTCGTACATTGTTTACTACAGCAATCGACATTGAACTCGCAGCTGGCGCCGACGTCGATGCACGCCTTCACGCCGCCGCAGGTCGACACGCCGTCGGGCGCCGGAACACAGGCGAGCCCGCCGCAGCAGACGTCGGTCCGCGCGTCACAAGGCACGCTCTTGGGGGTGCAGCATCGTTGGCGGTCGCAGCCTGGGTCGGTGCAGGCGGTTTTTTCGCAAAGGGCGCGGCCGGAGGTGAAACCGCAACACTTGTCGAAGGTCGAGCACGAGGCCGCCTCGCCACGGCAAACAGGAGCGAAGTCCCAGCACTTCTTCGCGTTGCCGCAAGACTTCAGGCAATCGTTCTGACTCATGAACGTCAGGAACTTGTCGTCGGGCTGGGCCGCGCCGAAGTAAGACTCGATCGCCTGGCAATGGACGGCGTCGTCGCCGTAACAACGCTTCAGGAGCGTGCAGAGCTCGGACACCGCATCAGTTCCGTTGCCAGCGACGACGGCCCGGCACGATGCCCCGGCCGATGCGAACGAAACCCCGAGGCCGGCGATGAGCGCCACCGCGAAAAGCCGGCGCGCGTCGAGTCGAGGTGGCGTCGGAGGCCGGAAGGGATCGATCGGTCGCCGCATCATGACTCGTCCTGACATTGAAAGCGCAGCATGTTGCAAGCATCTGAAATCGGGGCCAAGCAGCGGTAACAGTCGTCGTCGAATGCGTCGGGTCCGGTGCTCGGACACATGGCGCAAGCCGCGATGTTCTTGAGAAGGCACGAGCGCACGGCGTCGAAGAGCGGAGTGCAGTGCGACGCGGGCGACGTCCGTGGGTCGGAGCAAGCGCGGCAGCTGCTGCAGCAAGCCCGGAGGTCGAGCTGGCTACAGCATTCGACGCTCGCGCAGTCGCCGTCGTTCACGCAGGTTGCTCCGTCGGGCGAGGCACCGAGGAGCCCGTAGCAAGCCGTCGGTTCGGTGCACTCGGTGCAGCCTCGTGCGGCGAACGTGCGGAGAAATCGGATGTCGTTCTCCTTGGCCGATGCGAACGCCACGCACTGCGCTTCTGCACGGCCGAGCTGACTGCATTGACAGAAGTCCGTGAGCGTCGAGGTCTCCGAATCGACTCCGAACGCCTTCGCGCAGGCTGCCACGACGGTCAGTAAGGCGAGCAGGAGAGGCTGCTCGAGGCGACGATCTCGACGCTTCACAGATCGCCTCCGAGCGAGAATCCGTAGACGCCTGGGGCGATGAATGGCGCGAAACCAACGTGCGGAGCTTCTTTCGCCGAAACCGAGCGCGGCGCAGTCAAGAGCAGCGTGACGCCAACCGCAAGAACCGCTCCGCTGGCAACTCCGACCCACTGGCCCGCTTCGGCGAGGTTGCCAGCTTTGCGGTTCAGCTTGAACCCCGAAGGGGTACAAAAGCCATTCTTGCAGCCACCTGGCGCATCGGCTTTCGCCTTCTGACCGTAGGCCGCTCCTTCGAGGATTCCGAAAGTCACGAGGCCCGCGAGTCCGACGGAGCCAATGACGAAGCCAGCGGTGCGCTGCGCTTTCGAGACCGGCTTCAGCTCTCGGCGAGGCGGATGGGCGCGCGAAATCGCAGCGAGATCGAGCGGTACCTCGAGCTCTCGGCCCTCTTCGATCTTTGCGGTTCGTTTGTCGAGCAGCTCGTCGTCTCGCCGAACTTCAATCTCGATGGTTCCGGGATCGACGGGAACCGACAAGCCGAACGTCTCCTCGCTGACGACGACGCCGTCTCGGAAAACGAGCAGCTTCTCGGCACCTCGAGTCACCGCGAGCCGGAGCTTGGGAACGCGAGGCGCGAGCGCATCCCGGCGGCGTTTCGCGTAGTCGCCGCGATCGTCGGAGCGTGCCTTCGCCCAGTCGACCGCCTCACCGAAGCGCTCGTAGGCACTTCCGAATTTGGCATCTTTCTCGAGGCAATCGGCCCAGTTGAGGAGCGTCCCGAGCTTGCGCTCGAGTTTGTAGCTCGCCGAGAACTTGGGGCAGGCCTCGCGAATCTTGTCGACTGCCATGAGCGACTTGCCCTCCTGGAAGAGCACGTCGGCGGCCGCTCCGTTGTCGCTTCCGACCGGCTTCGTGGCGTCGGCCATCGGATCGCGCTTCGCGGCTGCTGCGCCGTCGGCATGCACCAGCGCGGCGCGCGACAGCACCGCTGCGCCGAAGCACAGCCCCGCGCTCACCCTGCAGAGTCGCTTGTAAGAAAGTCGAAGCATCGAGCCTACGAAGACCATCCTAGCGCGACCGGGCGCTCCGACCCAAGGAGACCGCGAGAGGGCACCCGCCCCAGCCCTCGAGGCAGCGATCCAGCGGTCGGCAGGGCGCGGCTCGCCCAGGGCTCTCGTCGAATGCATGGTGGGATGGCCGTTCCCGACCCGTTCGCGTCAGCCCATGAATCCGGCTTTACGGCCCGAGGGACCACCTGCTCCGCCAGCTTCGACGGCGGCTGCGAAGACGTCTTCGACCGAGAGCAGGAACGTCTCGCCCTTGTCGTTTCGAGCGCGGACGATTCCACTGTCGACCTTGACCGATTCGACCTTGGCGACCGTGAGGCCAACCCCGCCGTGCGAGGCGTACAAAGTCAATCGCCGGCCGTCGGAGAGCATGTGCAGGCCGTCCTTGTCGGCTTTCGTCAGCGCCTCGGAGAGAATCTTCTCGAGCATGGCTTCGGTCATGAGCGTGACGTTGTCGCAAGTGCGGCAGCGCATCAAGCGATCCCGCGCGCGCCGCTTCACGCCTCGGCCCTCCGGGCGTAAAGATGCCCAATGTCGCCCAAAGAGCCCCAAGCTCCGGCCCCGCCGCCGGGTTCGGAGCCCGACGACCACATCTTCGTCGACGACGTGAAGAAGAACTTCGGAAGCACGATCGTGCTCCGGGGGGTCACGATGCACTTCAAACGCCATCAGACGGCCGTCGTCATCGGCGGCTCGGGCGCGGGCAAGACCACGCTGCTCCGCATGTTGATCGCGCTCGAGAAGCCGACGACCGGTCACATCTGGGTCGACGGCGAAGACCTCGCTCCCCTCAACGAGTTCCAGCTGAACCGGGTACGGAAGAAGTTCGGAATGGTATTCCAGTACGCGGCACTGCTCGACTCGTTGACCGTCTTCGAGAACGTCGCGTTTCCGCTTCGCGAGCACCAGAAGCTGTCGCGAAAGGACATGAAAGAGAAGGTCGTTGGGATGCTCAATCTCCTCGGCCTCGAGAACAAAGAAGACCGCATGCCGAGCGAGCTCTCGGGAGGTCAGCGCAAGCGCGTGGGTCTGGCGCGTGCGCTCATGCTCGAGCCGAAGATCTTGATCTACGACGAGCCGACGAGCGGGCTCGACCCGCTCACGAGCCGCATGGTCGACGATCTCATCGAAGAGACGCGCGACCGGTTCGACGTGACGAGCGTCGTGATTTCGCACGACATGACGAGCACCTTCCGGATCGCCCACCAGGCCTTCTTGCTCGTTCAGGGGCTGGTGATTGCTTCGGGAAAACCAGACGATCTCGCCTACGGATCGAACGACGCCGCGCGCGAGTTCATCGCGGCGTCTGGCATCGCGCCCGAGAAGATACGACGCGTCGATCGCCCCGCCGAAGGCCATTTGAAAGAAGACGAAGTCATCCGGTACAAGCCCCTCAGCTAGGGCGCGACCGTTCGAGCATTACCCCCGCGAAACGCGACCTGGTGCGTTTGGCTCGTCGTCGCGGACGGCGCCCGCCATTTCAGCCAGCGTGGTGAAACGATAGCCGCGACCGCGAAGCGCGACACCGAAGGCCTCGAGAGCACGGAGCCTGGCGGCGACGGGGCGGCAAAGCTCGGGTTGGTAGGGTGCGAGATCGGCGAGGCCATCGGACACGTCGAGGAAGTCGATGGCGTGCAGCTCGACGTTGAAGAACGAAACGCCGCTACAGGCTGCGACGAGCGCCCGTGCGCCGCGCTCGCCGGCAAGCGCGATGGAAGTTCCGATGACGGGCAGCCTCGGTCCCCGGGTCACGCGGATGGGGATCTCGACGAAGCTCCGGCGTCCGCGCGAAGCGACCGAGCGTCCGGGGCGGTAGGGCTCGCTCGGGGCGAAGAGGACGCGGGGCGAGCCAACGACGCTCGCGGAAGATCTTCCGACGAGCGCCATCGCACCCATCACCGCAGTCTTCGCGACAAAGTAGGCGGGGCATGGGAAGACCGATGAGTCGAACGCGAGACCGGCACTCTCGATCGCGTCGAAGAGTGCGGTCGAGACGGTGTAGCCGGGTGCACGAAATCCCTCGGGGCGTCGCCCGGTCACGTGCTCGATGATGTCGAGGCTGTCGACGATTTCTTGGCGAATCGCGCTCTCGGAGGCGTGGACGAGGTCGTATCGATGCGACATCGAGTGGCTCTCGATCGCGTGCCCTTTCCGTGCCAAATTGCACACCCGGTCGGCGTTCTCGGGTCGCTCGAGATCACGCCCCACCGCGAAGACGGTGAGGTTCGCTCCGAGCCTTCGAGCGAACATCACGGCTCGTTCGATCGCGATGTCATAAGCAGCATGGGCCGCCTCCTCGGAAGGGGGCAGCCCATGGATTGCGCGGTAGTGGTGCGTCTCGTCGATATCGATGGAGAGCGCCGCCAGCAAGGCTCAGCCGCCAGCCATCTTCGCGACCTCGGCAGCGAAGTCGTCTTCTTTCTTGGTCAGACCTTCACCACGCTCGAACCGAACGAACCGGGTGATGGCGACGTTCGCTCCGGCTGCTTTCTGAGCGGCCTCGCGGAGCTTCTCAATGGTCTGGCCGGGTACGACGACCGACTCTTGCTCGAGCAAGACGATCTCGGAGTACCACTTGTTGGCTTTGCCTTCGATGATCTTGGGCCACGACGCTTCGGGCTTCGGCTTGAGGTCTTCGCGGAGCTGAGCCTCGAAGATCTCTTTCTGCTTGGCGAGCGCGTCGGCCGAGACGTCGGAGCGGCGAAGCGCCGTCGGGTTCATGGCCGCGATCTGCATCGCGGTGTCGTCCGCGAACTTGATCACCTCGGGGTGCTTGGCGGCTTCGGCCGTCTCGGCTTCGATCGAGAGAACGACGCCGATCTTGCCACCGAGATGAACGTAAGCGTGCGCGAAGCCGTGCTTGCCGGGGGCGACGGCCGCGCGCTCCCAACGACGGGCTTCGACCTTCTCGCCAATCTTTCCGGTGAGCTCGGCAGCGACGTCGGCGACGGTCTTTCCATCGAGTGGAGCCTTGTTCAGATCGGCGCCGGTCTCGGTCGCCATGGCCACCTTCATCACCTGGCCGACGAACGTCTGGAAACCTTCGCTGCGCGCAGCAAAGTCGGTCTGGATGTTGACCTCGATCATCGTCGCCTGTTGCTTGTCGGCCGCGATTTCTGCGCGAACCTCGCCCTCGCTGGCGACCGCGCCAGCGCGCTTGGCGCTCTTCACGAGGCCCTTCTTGAGGATGATTTCGACGGCCTTGTCGAGATCGCCCTCGGCCTCGACGAGCGCGCCTTTGCAGTCGCTCATTCCGGCTTGGGTGCGCTCACGAAGCTCTTTGATGGCTTGGGGGGTGACAGCGGCCATGAAACTTCTCCTTCGGGTTCTCTCGAGAAACGGTGATGCGAACAGGTGACAGAACGAGAAGCCGGGATGTCCGAAGAGTCTGCGCCGAAGCGCCGGTCTCGTCGTTCATCCCGTCTTTCCGGGCTCCGCCTTCGAGCGTCGAGCTCTGGAGGCGAACGTGAATCGCTATCGACGGCGGGTCAGTTGCGCGGCTGACGACGGCTGACCTGAACGCTGACGTCTTCGCCACGCGGGGCGCGGCCTTCGCCGGAGTCTTTGCGTCGCTGCGAGCCTTCGATGCATGCGTCGGCGATGCGGGTCGTCAACAGGCGGATCGAGCGGATGGCGTCGTCGTTGCCGGGGATGACGAAGTCGACCTGATCGGGATCGCAGTTCGTGTCGGTGATGGCGACAATCGGGATGCTGAGCTTGCGGGCCTCGCTGATGGCGATGAGCTCTTGGTGCGGGTCGATGACGAACACCGCGGCGGGGAGACCGCCCATGGCCTTGAGACCACCGAGGTACTTCTCGAGGCGCTCGCGCTCTTTCTCGAGCTTGGAGACCTCTTTCTTGAGAAGCTGCTCGTAGGTGCCGTCTTCTTTCATGCGCTCGAGCGTGCGGAGACGATCGAGGCCGCCCTTGATGGTGCGGAAGTTCGTGAGGGTACCGCCGAGCCAGCGGTTCATCACGTAGTACATGTTGGCGCGCTTGGCCTGCTCGACGACGATGTCTTGAGCTTGGCGCTTGGTGCCGACGAACAGGACGTGCCCACCGCGCGAGACGCTGTCGACGATGAAGTCGTAGGCGCGCTTGAAGAGCTTCGTCGTCTGGTCGAGGTCGACGATGTGGATGCCGTTGCGAGCGCCGTAGATGTACTGGCGCATCTTCGGGTTCCAGCGCTTGGTCTGGTGTCCGAAGTGGACGCCCGCATCGAGGAGCGAGCGCAGGGGAAGGGGGTACTCACCGGCGGCTTGGCCGGGGACGGGGCCAACGGCCGCGCCCATCGTGCTGGTTTCTTCTGACATGATTTCCTCTTTCCGGTTGTTTCCTCCGCCCTCGAGCGAGCCAACCGGCATTCTCGAGGAATGCGCGGCACCGGGGCTCGCTCGTTCTTCAGCTCGACTCACTGCGAAAGCAGATCTCGTGGCCGAAGACACTGAGCGTGTGGGTTTTCGTATCGATCGCGAATTTGCGTACGCGGCGGCGCACACTAGTCGCTGCCGCTAGGGTGTCAAGCCGTCGATGCGTAGGCCCGGGGGTCCTGGAGCGCTACAGAGCCCTCCCAGCGACGCAGACAGTCTCGCCACCGAAACGCAGCCGCACAAAGCACGGTTCACCGGAGCACGAGCGTCGCAAGCCTCGGGCTTCCCCACGAGACGCACGCACGAGGCGAGCCCTTCGGAGTGTCGCAGCGCTCGACCGACATGCCGATCTTCTCGCCGGGCTTACCCTCGAGACCGAGCGACGCGAGCGGGACATCCATCTCGATGACCCACTCCTCGTCTTGATCCCTGGGGTCGTTCGGGGTGCCGTCGAGATCGTGGCCGAGGGTTGCCCCACTCCTCCACGGGCTCGAGGGCTCGCCATTCGGAGAGCTCGTCGACGGACGGCTCCCCTGCTCGAGGAGGACGCCGAGCGCGCTCACCTCGAGGGTCCGATGGAGCTTTCCGTCGTCGAATGCCAAGCGGAACGAATCGGCGTCTCCGGTGACCTTGGGTGACTTCGCGTCGCCGATACGAATGTCTTCGTCGGCAGCGTAGAGAACCAGGTGGAGCTTGCCTTCGCCCCAAAGAAAACGGGCGTCGGAATAAGGTCGTGCCGCAGACCCGTCTGAATTCGTGAAGCCGCCCGTGCGACCGATGACCCCAGCCCACGCATCTTCATCGACCTCGCCGTCGGGAACGATGTGGCCCTTCGCCTTGGGTACCACGATCATGAGCGGTTGGTCGCTCGAGACGGCTGCGACGGGTATCGCGTTGCCAGACGCAGAAACGTTGGGCGTCTGTCGACGCGGGGTTCGGAAAGGCCTAGCTGCCGAGGACGTGGCGGACGTCGGCGTCGCCACCGTGGAGGACGCCATCGAGAGCGGCGCGGACCTCTCGAGGTCACGACCATGAACAACGAGCACCGCGAGAGCCACGACCGCCGAGCCGGCGACGGCAGCGACGACGAGCTTCGCGCGATTGATGTTTAGGGCCAACGGCAGCCAGCTTTCTCACGAACGAAGGGGGGTAAAGGGGATCTCGAGGGCTCGGTGACAGCAAGCAAGCTCGTCTCGCACGGCAACCGAGTCAACGAGGCCGTGGTGAAGGTTTGCTCACGAGCTGGCCTGACCCATGAGCGAAGAGCTGACGCGACGAACCGTTCGAGTCGGCCAGCACACGGATCCTGCGGCAAATCACCTGGTCGCCCTCCCCCTCCCAAGAGCAGGCCGTGGCGCGTATGCTCCGACTCCCTGTGTCTTTCCTCACCTTTCTTCATCGTCTCGTCGCAGCTGGGAGCGTTCGTTCGCTCGCCCTCCGAGCGTCCATGATCGTCGTTTGGTCGCTCTCTCTCCTCGGCTGCCAGACGCGGCCTCCGAAGGTGCCCGGCGAGACCGACCTCCACGTCGAGAAGGTCGAGATCGAGGCGAGCGAGACTGGCAAGAAGCTTGCGCTCGAGCACGAGCCGTTGTTCGAGCGCCTCGGCATGCGACCGAAGAGCCTGATCCGCACAGAGCGCACTTACAGCGAGTTTCGAGAGGCCGAGGACCGCCGCCGGATCGAGGCGTTCTGGCAGACGTTCGGATATTTCGACGTCGAGGTCTCACCCGCCGAGGTCGAATTCAACGCCGCCAAGACCGGCGTGCGCATCCGCTTCAAGGTGAAGGAGAACACCCGCTACAAGATCGGCGAGGTCCACCTCGAGAAGCCGCCGCCCGAGCTCGACGCGTCGCTCGTCGCGATGATTCCGTTCGCGGCCGGGAGCGACCAGATCGATCTCGAGGGCTTTCGAAAGGTGCGCAACGACATGGCCGAGGTCATCCGTCGTGCGGGCTACGGACACGCCAACGTCTACTCGCGGAGCTACGTCGACAAAGACAAGAAGCTGGTTCACTGGTTCTACTTCGTCGACGCCGGCCCGAAGACACGGATCGCGTCGATTCGCGTCGAAGGCAACTTGAAGGTGCCGGCCGACGACATCATCAGGCGGAGCGGTCTGCGCGTCGGCGACGCTTATCGAGAAGGCCTTCGTGACAGCGTCATTCGCGATCTCCTCGACACGGGATCTTTCGCGGCAGCGTTCGTCCGTGTCGACACCGACACCAAGTTCATCGTCCCTGGTACCGCGCCCGAGACCGGTGGCGAGCTGCGCGACGAGCAGGTCGACCTCGACGGCAACCTGATTGCACGCAAGAACCCCGAAGGCGTGAACATCACGATTCATGTCGTCGAATCACCGCGAGTGACGATGCGATTTCGCGGCTCGTTCGAGATCGATCCATCTCGAGCCGACACCGGGCTCGGCGCGATCTTTTGGTTCCGGAACCTCTTCGCACCGATGCACCACCTCGTGGTCGATGGCCGCGTCGGCTACGGCTGGATCTTCGGCGACCGAAACAAGAACGCCTCACCCTCGGGTGTTTATGGCGAAGCGCTCGTTCGTTCCGTCCATTCGAGCGTGTTCGGGCGCTTAGGAGATCTGCGAATCACAGCGCACTACAAGAGCGATCTCTACCCGGGCTTCTACCTTCATCAGGTCGAAGGCGGTCCAGGCGTTCGAACGACGATCGACAAGGGGCTCTTCTTCGACGTGGATCTTTTCGCGACGTACTCGAAGTCGATGAACTTCGGGCCGTTTACCGCGGCTGAGCGCGTCACGCTTCATTTGCCGAAACGCGACGACAGCTACGGTCCCGAGCTCCAGGCTTCGATCGTGTGGGACGAACGAGAGAACCCCGTGGAAGCGCTGTCGGGTCACCTCCTGGCCCTGCGAGCCCGCTTCGCACCGGGTGGGCCCATCTCGACTCACCGTTTCTTGAACGTCGCTCCCGAGGCGCGTGGATTCATTCCGCTCGGAAAGAAACTCGCGATCGGCCTGAAAGCGCAAGCGGCCTGGTCGCTCCTCTCGACCGACGGTGATGGAGTTCCGCTCACGGCGCGCTTGTTCGGCGGAGGATCGTACGGAGTGCGCGGCTTCGGCCGACAGCAGCTCTCTCCGAGGCTCGACTGCGCACCTGCCAACCCGGCAGGTGGTGTACCCACGCCCCCTATCTTCCCCGCATGTGACCGGACCCCGGTTGGCGGCCTCAGCCTGGTCGAGACGAGCGCAGAGCTCCGCTTTCTTCCACCGCGCGATCCCTATGGCGCGGTCGCGTTCGCAGACTTCGGCGGAGCGTCGGCGACCCTCAACCCGTTCAAAGATGGAGTCAGCTTCGCGGCCGGTCTCGGTCTTCGCCTCCGGCTCTGGTACCTCCCAGCCGCATTCGACTTCGCCTACGCGCTCGTACGCGACAGTCGCCTCCAGGGCATCCACGACAGCCCGTTCCAGGTATTCTTTCGAATTGGGGAGGCGTTCTGATGGCCGATCGAATCGATACGTCCGCCCCCGAAGAAAAACCGGTGAGAGCGCGTAAGCCGAAGAAGTCGCTCTTCCGACGAATCGTCCGCGTCTTCTTGTTGCTTCTGTTGGTGCCGATGGTCCTCGTGGGCTTGGTCGTAGGCTACCTCCACACGTCGAGCGGCAAGGCGCGCGTCAGAGCGCTGATCGTCGCGCGTGTAGGCGAGAAGATGAACGGAAGCATCGAGGTCGGCGAGCTCGACTACTCGATCGGCGGCGACTTGAAGCTCGGAGGCGTGAAGCTCCGAGATGCCTCGAACGCCGAGGTCGTCTCGATCGGATCGCTGCGCGTCGCTCCATCGTGGAACGATCTCGTCCACGGACGAATCGTCGTGAACGAGATCGCCCTCGACGGGGTCCGCGTGCACTTGGTGAAAGACGCGTCAGGCGGTTCGAATCTGAAGAGCCTCTTCAAAGAGACCCCCGAGCCGACCGAGAAGCGCAAGCCGCTCGACAAGACCATCGCGATCCGAAAGCTTCACGTCGGCGACGTCACGGTCGCGATCGAGCAGCCCGACGGCACGAAGGTCGTCGTCAGCGACGTCGGAGTCGAGGGATCGATCGAGGTGCTTCCTGCGTCGAAGAAATTCGA
The DNA here is from genome assembly GCA_043755175.1 of Polyangiaceae bacterium. Classification (GTDB taxonomy): domain Bacteria; phylum Myxococcota_A; class Polyangia; order Polyangiales; family Polyangiaceae; genus CAYYKK01. Next base: position 29,599 of record JAYUUB010000028.1, read on the forward strand.
CATCGAGATCACCAAGATCGGCGCGACGCTCGACGTCGACAAGGAATCGAATGCGCTCAAGCTCGTCGTGAGCGAGCTCAGAACCGGCCTCAGCGTCCACGTCGTCGACGGCAAGGGAAAGCTCTCGCTTCATCCCGTGTCGGGCCACGTCGCGCTCACGCTCCCCGGACGAGAGCAACGGAAGTTCGATCTGGGCCTCGCCGAGACCACGTTCGACGTCGGTGACGGCTCGCTCGACGCGTCGGTGGGGAGCTTGCTCACCGGAATCGTCGCGTTGGACTCGATCCAGGTGAAGGGCAATCTCGTCGACGGCAAGCTTTCCGGGTCGCAGAAGGCCGACGTCGTCGGTCTCCACGTCGACGCCGCAAAGGTGAACGACCTCCTCGGCAAAGAGGTGCTCGCCTCCGACATCGACGTCGAGACCCACGTCTCCGGCCCGCCCGACGCCATCGCGCTCGACGCGCGCATCACCACGCAAGGCGGGAACGTCGGGCTGAAGGGGACCATCGGGGTCGCCGATCCGACGAGCCCGACCTACGATCTGGCTCTCTCGCTCGACCACGTGGCGACCGACAAGCTTCTGTCGCCGAGCCTCAAGATCCCGAGCATCGAGGTCGGCCACGTTTCGCTCGACGTGAAGGGCCACGGTAAAGACGTCGGGTCGATGGCGACCGACGCGAGCCTCCACGTCGAGAACGTGACGGCGCGTGGCGTGCCGATCGACGATCTCAAGCTCGACGCGCGCGTCGAGGGCGGCACGTTGACCGTTCGCTCGCTCGACGTGAAGGCCGTGGGCCAAGCGGTCCACCTGAGCGGGACCGTGGAGATCGCGAAAAAGCACGTCGATCTGGCGGTGGCGCTCGAAGGCGACCTCGGCGAAGCCGTCGCGCGCCTGAAAGCCGCGGGCGTTCCACTAACCGTCAACCTTCCGAAAGGCCTCGCCAACCTGCATCCGGGCGACCTGTCGGTCGGTGTGAAGGGCGAGCTGAACGGCGCGCTCGTCGCGACCGTGACCGCGCCCCACCTCGCGTTCGCGGGTGGCACGATAGGCATCGATGCGCGCGCGAACCTGCTGCGCCACGATCCTCCGCTTCCCGACGGAAAGAAGATCGAGATCGAAGACATCGACGCGCACATCACGCTCGGCGGTCTCCGACTCTCCTCGCTCGCGGCGCTGCGCGGAAAGAAGCTTCCGGAGATCGACGGCACGCTCGGCGGGCGCATCGACGTGATCGGCACCCCCACCGATCCCCATGCACACCTCGACCTGGCTCTGAGGGCTCGACGCAACGATCAAGGAGGACCCGAGATCAAAGTCGGGATCGTCGGTGAGGTCGACGCGTCTCACGCGCACGTCGCGCTCTCGGGCCTGCGCGGAGATGCCGACCTCCTCAAGGGAGACATTCTTCTCCCACTCCACCTCTCTCGCGATCCGAAGGGCATCGATCCGTCGCGACCGCTTCGCATTTCGCTCTCGATTCCGAAGACGAGCTTCTCTGATCTCACGGCTCTGCTCCCTCCCGCGATGCTCGCCGGAAAAGTCATCCCGCAAGGGGACCTCGCGCTGAAGGTCGACCTCGCAGGGACTTCGAGCCGACCCGATGGGACGTTCGAGCTCGACGTCCACGCGAACGCTCTTCCGGGAGCGACGCAGCGTGTCCACGTGAGTGGCAAGCTCACTCCCGACGGAGGCAAGAGTCGGATCGCGACCGAGACACTCGTGTGGCTCGATGACAAAGGCGAAGCGCTCGCGACGGCGAACGTCGACGCCACGCTCGGGCGCTCACCTCTCTCGCCCGGACCGAAAAGCGTCGACTGGCACGCGCTCGTCGACGTGAAGCCGAAAGACCTCCACAGTCTGCCGATCTCGAACGAGCGAGTGAAAGCGATGGGCGGAACCTTCGCGCTTCACGCAGATTTTCACGGCGATCTCGAAGATGCTCACGGGGCTTTGAACGTCGACGCGCACGACATCAAGCCCGCGGGCAGCCCTCCCCTCGACCTGTCTCTTGCCGTCGCTCTCGAAGACCAGGTCACGACCGTCGTGAGCACGCTCGATCTCGGAAAGACGCCTCTCCTCGAGATCGACGGCAAAGCGGGTGTCTCTGGCAAGGGTCTCATCGCAGGCGTCCGCGCGAAGCACGTGCTCGACCCGACACTCGACTTCTCGGTCGACATCCCGAAGCGCGCGCTCGCCTCGCTGCGTCCGGGGCTCGCGATTCCGGGCGATCTATCCGGGCACATCGAGGTCCACGGAACCAAGAGTCAGCCGGTCGCCAAGGGCGCTCTCGTCGTCGACGGATTCACGTCGCTCTCGGGTCGACCCAGCAAGCTCGCATTCGATCTCGACGCGGGAAAAGAGACCCTGAGTGTCGCGATCGGGCTCGGTGTCTCGAGCAACGCGAGCTCGGCCCCGTTCGCGATCGAAGCACACGCGCCACGTTCCGGAATCGCGGCCCTGTCGGTCGTGGGAGGCAAGCTGCCGCTCGCTGCCTCGGTACGCGCGAAGCATGTCGATCTGGGGAGCCTCGTTCCTTCGTTCGCGCTCGAGCACATGAAGGGACTCGGCGTTCGAGGCGAGCTCGACACCGATCTCGCCTTCACCGCCGAGGTGGAGAAGACCGAGGCCGGACCGAAGGTACGAGAGCCCGCGCTCACCGGGCATTTCGGCCTCGAAAAGGGGCAAATCGACTTACCCCACACGAAGCGGACGTACCGAGATGTCGCCATCGCGATCACCGCGACCCCCGAAGCGCTCCGCATCGACTCGATTCACGCGTCGGAGAGCGACCGCGAGGTCAAAGACCGGTCGATTTCGCTCAAGGGAATGGTGCCGTGGCACGCGCTCCAACCGACGAGCGCCGACTTCGACATCTCGACCAGCAAATGGCTCCTCTTCGGGACGAAGAACATCGGCCTTGCCGACGCGCCGCGCGGGACGCTGACCATCGAAGCGCACGCGAGCTCGACGCTCGATCAGCCCATCAAGAAGGCCAAGGTCGACATCACCAAGCTCGAGGTCCTCTTCCCCGACCGCTTCGACAAAGCGCATCAGCCCGAAGATCTCCACGTCGGCGACGTCATCTTCTTGGGCGAGGCCGTGGGCGGTGCACCGGTCGCGCTGGGCAAGCTCCCGATTCCGACCGGCGTCACCGAGAAGATCGAAAAAGATCGTGCAGCACGCGTTCAGGCCGCAATCGACCCGCTCGCTTCGAAGGCGTCGGCCGATTCGAACGGTGCTCCGACGACTGCGGCGCCCGCAGAGACCGGTCTCGACGTCGAGATCACCGTCGCGAAGGGCGCCCGGCTTCTGCAATCACCGATCGATCTGTCGCCGCACGGAACCATCTCGATCGAGAGTCGAGCAACGGGTCGGAAGATCCGAGGCACGCTCACGATGGACCGCGGCCAGCTCTCGCTCGGTGGTGCGTTCCACGAGCTCGACAGAGGATCACTCAGCTTCGACGAGAAGAACCCGACCGGCTTCCTCGATCTCTACTTCAAGAAGCCCCTCAAGCCCGCTCAGCTGCGCGACATCTCCGAAGCGAGCGCCGGCCATACGGTCGACATTCACATGTTCGGTCCGATCGCCGATCGCAAGACCGTGCTCGGCGGCGCCGGCACGGCGGGCTCGCTCTACGACTTGCTTGCGATGCACAACGAGGGCCGCGAGCGCTTCTACACCGAGCCCGACATGCCGATCGCGAGCTCCGTCGAGTTCCCACAGCAAGAGAATCTCCTCGTGCTGAGCTTCTTGTCGGTGAACCTGCCTCATTTGATCTTCTTGGATCGCGTGGCCGCGTGGGCCGATCCCTACGACGGTCAGGCGAGCTACGGAAAGCTCGAGCACTACCAAGGCGAGCGCTCTGCGGCCGACGGCAAGGTGCGCGTTCTCGTCACGAATCGCCCTGTGAACGTGGGTCAGAGTCAATCCGAGCTCGAGCTCGACTACTTGCTCTCGAACACCTCACGGACGCTCTTCGGCGTGGGCGTCGTCGGCGGCAGTCGCGGAGGCGGCGGACCCGACTTGTTCTTGGAGTGGTCGAGCAAGGAGTGATCGACGGACGACGGCCCGTTCCGTCTCGTAGACATCGGCGAAGCGAGCTAAACTCCGCCCGATGTCGACTTTCTGCGCCTCCCGCTCGACGGCCCGATGGCTGCTGGCTGGCCTGGCCGCGGCAGGGCTCTTGGGCGTCGCCACCGGCTTACTGAGCTCCTGCATCGCATCGGGCCCCGATCTTTCGCAGATCACCGGTAAGGCCGACGCGGGCTTCAACGCCGACGATGCAGGCGGCCCCGACGCGTCGTCGTCCACCGGTCTCGGACCTATCGACCCGCACGCGGTCATCGGAACGCAACCCTCTCACGGCCCCTTTTCGGGGGGCCAGCGCGTCCTCGTGAGAGGCAACGGCTTCGGATCGGACGTCGCGATCTGGTTCGGTGCGACGCAAGCGACCGACCTCGTCCTCATCGACGCGACCAAGGCGCAAGTCACCGCTCCGGCTGGAGACCCGGGTCCGGTCGACGTCTCGGCCCAAAACGGGACCGACGCTTCCACCAAGCGCACGCTCCCGGGCGGATACGTCTACGACACGCTCTCCGCAGCTCCGTCGTCGGGCCCCATTTCAGGAGGCACCGAGATCCACATCTTGGGGAAAGGAACCCAGTGGGCGACGGGGACGCAAGCATTCATCGACCAGGTCGCCTGCCTCTCGCTCACGGTGGTCAGCCCCACCGAGCTCGTGTGCACTGCCCCCAAAGGCACGCCGGGGTCGAAAGCGGTTCGTGTCACCACGGGCGCCGAGAGCGTCTCGGTCCTCGACGCATACACCTACGAAGACTCGACCAACGGATTCAAAGGCGGGCTCTCGGGCCTGCCGCTCTCCGGCAAGCTCAGAGTGCTGGTGTATGATAACTTCTCAGGCAATCCTGTTGCAGGTGCTCACGTCATCGTCGGGAGCGACATCGCGACCGCCATCGTTCGCGACGTCGACGCGACCGGGGTCGTCGAGATCGACGATCCCTCGCTCGTCTCGCCCAAGACCGTGACGATCGCGGCCAAGTGCATGAGCCCGATCACGTTCGTCGCCGAGCCGGTCGACACGGTGACGGTTTATCTCGACCCCGTCCTGAGCCCGCTCTGCGGCGCCTCTGGCGACCCTCCCGGGACCGGCACCAAGGTGGGCTCGCAAGGCCTCGTCACCGGACAGATCGTCTGGCCCGACGGGCAGGAGTTCAAGCGCGGTCCTTGGAACGTACCTCAGCAAATCGGGACCGAGCAGATGACGGCCTACGTGTTCTCGGCGGCGGGAAGCGCGTCGTCGACGTGGAGCCTCCCCTCCCCCGGCGCGGCCATCACGCCGATGACTCCGGGAACCGTCGGGTACAACTTCAACTATTACACGACTCCAGGCGACAAGACGCTCTACGTCCTCGCCGGCCTCGAAGACCGCGCCAAGAACCCACCGACCTTCGTCGCCTATGCGATGGGTCTCGTGAAGGGAGTCCCCGTGCTCCCGAACGAGGTCACCAAAGACGTCTTCATCCCGATGAAGAACCTTCTCGACGAGGCGCTCACGCTGGCTCCCACGCCACCGAACCCCGGTCCGAAGGGCCCTGACCGTCTGCAAGCTTCGGTGGCAATCCGGCTCGGCGGCGCGGGGTACGCGATCTTGCCCCAGGGTTTGCAGACGCCGCTTCTGCCCATCGCGGGACCACTTCACTTCGTTGGCGTTCCGCTCCTCGACGGGCCGCTCAACGGGACCACCTACCTCGCGACGGCCCGCGCGGTGACCGGTCCGGGCTTCGGGGCGCCCCTCAGCGTCGTGCTCGGCGCGCAGTCGAACAACACCGCTTTCCCCATCGTGATGGACGGCTTCGTCGGCGTCCCGACCTTGGTGACGCCCGCCCTCAACACCACGTGGGATGCACAGCACCTCGAAACCCTGTTCAACGCGGGAGGCGCGGCGATCGACCTGACCGTCTACGACGTGTCGGCCATGGGCGGGCTCCAGCATTGGACCATCGCCGTTCCGGGCGGCTCGCAAGCGATCACCTTGCCCGCGCTTTCGGGATTCGATGGCTCGGCGCTCGCGTCCGGCCCCGTGACGGTCGGCATCTACGGCGCCAGCATCGACGCGTTCGACTACAAGAAGCTGAAATACGGGAGCCTCCGACCGTCTGGAATGAACGCGTACTCGCTCGACTACGTGAACGCGCACCTTCCATGAGCCCGACACCAAAGGCCGCGAGACCGTCCACGACCCAGTCGTCACGGCGATGGCGACGCGTCGCCCACTTGAGGCTCGGCCTCGTCGCCTTCCTCCTCGCTCACGGCTGCTTCGACCGCGGTGACCGGTGGCTCGACTCACCCAAGCCTTTGACAGCGATTTGCAAGGTCGGCGATCGGCGCTGCACTGGCGCCGTCGAACGCTGCGAGAGCACGTCCGCGGGCGCGGCGTGGGTCACCGTCGACGACTGCGTGTCGCGCCAGTTGGTTTGCGCTCCGGGCCTCTTTCAGTGCACGACGTGCGTACCGACCACCTTTTCGTGCGACGGACAGAAAATCGTCGAGTGCCGCGACGACGGCTCGGCGAACGACGTCATCGCGCAGTGCGACACCGCGAAGGCCCTCGCCTGTCAGGCCGGAGCGTGCGTCGACCTGTGCGGTCAGGCGGTGCAGCTCAAGAGCAACATCGGTTGCGAGTATTGGGCAGTCGACCTCGACAACGCCGTGATCGACGCGACGAGCAACGCAGCCGCGCAACAGTTCGCGGTCGTCGTCTCGAACCCCGAACCGAACGTCCCGGTGACGGTCCACATTCTCCAAGACGACACGGCGCCAGGCACCCCCGGACAGCCTTACGAAATCGCGACGGCCGTGATCGCGCCGCACAACCTCGAGGTCTTCAAGCTCGGACCGCGTGAGGTCGATGGGAGCCCCGCGGGTGAGTTCAACACGGGAACCAACACCGCGCTCACGCGCCATGCCTACCGAATCACGTCCGACTTTCCCGTCGTCGCGTATCAGTTCAATCCACTCGACAACGTGAACGTGTTCTCGAACGACGCCTCGCTGCTTTACCCGAGCGAAGCCTATTCCTACGACGGAAGCTCGCTCGTACCCGCTTACGTCGCGCTCGGTTGGCCTCAGACGATCGCCATCACCGACAACCCCGACACGAACTTCGACCCGACCCATCCGATCCATTTGCGGGCGACGCTGACGGTGGTCGGCACGCGACCGGGTACCCACGTTCGCGTGACTCCCGCGACGACGGTGGTGGCCGGTGGGCCCGTCCCGAAGACGGGTCCCGGTGGCGCGATCGAAGCGACTCTCGGGCCCTACGACGTGTTGAACCTCGAGACCGGCGATTTTCTCGCCGACTTCACTGGCTCGCTCATCGAGGCCGACGGCCCGGTCGCAGTCTTCTCGGGGAGCGAAGCGTCCGATGCGCCGCATTTCGAAAAACTCAGCGAGAGACGATGCTGCGCCGATCACTTGGAGGATCAAGTTGCGCCGATTCGAACGGCTGGAACGACCTTCGCCGTGCCGCACACGCCGAGCCGTACGCGCGCCGTGAACGCGGCAGGTGCCAACGTGTCACCGATCCCGGAGCCCGACTTCGTTCGGTTCCTCGCTGTGAACGCATCGGGCGCCGAGATCACGACGACGCTTCCGCCGCCAGACAATCACTTCACGCTCGCCGGCGTCGGTTCGTTTCGCGAGGTGCGCGCATTCCAGGACTTCACCGCAGAGGCTTCGGGTCCGGTTCTCGTGGCGCAGATCATGGCGAGCCAACAAGCCTGCGGGATCATGCAGCGCGGAATGCCAGGGGGCGATCCGAGCCTGATGATGGTTCCACCGCTCGAGCAAGCGCGGAAAGACTACGTGTTTCTGACTCCCGACAAATATGCCTTCGACTTCGTGACCATCGTCGCGCCCACCGCGGCGAGCGTGCTCATGGACGGCCAGCTGCTCGGCCCCGACACATGCGAGGTCGCGGCAGCAGACGGGCTGACACTCGCGCAACGCGGAGGGAAGGGTCCGACTGCGCTCGTCTACCGATGTCAGCTGGGATTTCCGACCATCGATCCGACGGTCGATCCGCCGCTCGTCAGTCCGGGGACGCAGAACGACGGAGTGCACGAGATCGTGAGCGACTCGCAGGTGTTCGTCTCGGTGATGGGCTTCGACTCCTTCGTGAGCTACGCGTACGCCGCGGGCACCGACTTGCGCGAAATCGCGCCGCCTCAATGATCTCGTTTCGCGTTGGGCCTCGGCGAACGTGAGGTGCTCCTCGAACGCCGTGCTGATTGTCCGCCACACGACTCCGGGTTAGACGCGCCTGCCTGCCGACGACGAGATCGCTCGCTCGATCCGCAGCCCGAAGGAGCTCAGCCATGCGTTTTACGGCCATGAACAAAGCCCTGTCCGCGGCATCGTTCGCCGCCCTCGTGACGATGGGCGCCGTCACGATCGGTTGCGGCACGCCGGCCATCGACGCGATGAAGGTCAAGTCGCTCTCGCTTCCTGGCAACCCGACCTTCTGCGTTCGACAACCTCGGATGATCCCGCTCACCGCCTTGATGGATGATGGCGGCCGCCGAACGATCGATCCCAAGGCCTCGCGAGCCGACCGCTTCGACCCGGGCCTTCTCGACTGGACGGCGAGCATCGGCAAAGTGCGTCTCGTTCGGACCGGCGCTCTGTCGCCGAGCCCCGACTTCGCCGAGTACGTTCCTCCGGAGCGCGAGACCGAGCTGCTCGAAAAAGAAGTCAAGCTCAGCATCGGCATCAAGGGCAATCCGTTCCTCAAAGGCGAGATCGAGCTCAAAGCCGACTTCAGTTGCCCCGTGACCGTCGACTACAGCGGCCCGTCGGGCTCGCCCGGCTCGGCTGGCAGCGCCGGAAGCAGCGGAGGACCTGGCGGACCGGGCGGCAACGCGGGCCCAGCCGAGGTGTTCTTGGCGCCACTCGAGACCGACAAACACGGAACTTTGATACAGGTACGTGTCGATAGCAGAAACGACAGCACTGCGTTTCTGCTTGCCCCGAACGGGCACGTCACCGTCGGTGCCCGAGGAGGCGACGGCGGATCCGGCGGGCCGGGCGGCAATGGCACGCAGGGCGCCGACAAGGGCAGCGGGTGCGGCGACGGAGGCGCCGGCGGACCTGGCGGTGCTGGCGGTGCTGGCGGGCCCGGCGGACAAGGAGGGCAAGTGCTCGTCCACGTAGACGAAGCCCACACCGACTGGGCGCACCTGGTCGACGTCGAAAACGGCCCTGGCCAGGGCGGGAGCAGCGGCCCTGGCGGTCAGGGTGGACCCGGCGGGAGACCCGGCACCCAACCCGACGGACCGAACCAGGGGCAGACCTGCGGATCGCAGGGCTCGGCTGGAGCGTCGGGACCGAGCGGATCGGCCGGGCCTGGCGGCGTGGCCGGTCCACCGGCCCAAGTCTCGGTCGGTCATCTCTCGGCGGGCGAGACCATGGCGCGCAAAGCCGCAGCCACCGCCCCTCCCCCCGACTCGCCCGAGGCCAAAGGCATCGAAGCTTTCTGGGCTGCGCGAAGAGGGCCTCACCTCGTGCACGTGAACAACGGCTCGACCGTGCCGATTTGCTCGATCTTCTCCGACCAATCACCCTCGCCCACCTCCACCTCCAGCATCGCGCCCGCGACCAAGGGAAAGCCTGGCAAACCTGCGCCAGAAGCGAAGGTGCCTCCCCGCGTGAACCTTCTCCTGGTGCCCCTGAATCCAGGCGACGGACGAGACCTCGCGCGCGTCGGTGGCGCGGGAACGCTGCCATTCACCGTCGTCTCGTGCGACGAAAAGCAAAGAGGCGCATTCGCCGCGCATCTCGATCGCGACACGACGGTGAGCTTTCAACCAGCGGGGAGGGCTCCCAAACAGGGGCAAGGCTTGGCTGTGTTCCTGACCGCTAGCCCCTGAAGTTTTCTTCGATCGTCGCGCGAGGTTCCCTGGCCGTTGAAACGCTGTGGCGACTTCGGTACTAGCGTCCCATGCAAAATGGTCAGGGACGGGGTTTCGTTCGGCGGTATGGGAAGTGGCTTTGTAGCTCGGCACTCATGGTGACGCTGGGCCTCGGAAGCACCGGCTGCCTGAAGAAGCTCCTCCTCGACGGACAAATCGCCTCCACCCGCAAGGCCTCGGCCGCCGTGCAGACGATCTCCGACTGGGACACCGCCGAGAAGGCCGCCCTCGGGAGCACCGGAACGCTCGAAGGGCTTCGCTTCCTCGCCCCCGAAAATTCCGATGCGCTTTTCATGCTCACCAAGACCTGGGGCAGCATCGGGCTCGGCTTCATCGAAGACCGCATGGAGACCGCCGAAGACGAGCACGGCCTCGGCAGCCCCGAGGCCGACTACGAGAAGCGCCGCGCGGTTCAGGCGTACGAACGAGCCGTCTGGTACGGCATCCAGCTCCTCGAGCAAGACCACCCTGGCTTTCACGCAGCGACCAAGAGCGCCGACACGATGCGGTCCTACATCGCACAGTGGGACGACGCCGGAGACGCGGAGAAGCTCTTCTGGGTCGGCTACGCATGGCTCGGCCGCGTCAACGTCCAGAAAGAGAAGGGCGCTCTCGTCGGTGAAGCCTTCATCGGCGAGGTCATCTTGAACCAGTCGGCGAAGCTCGACGACACCGTGATGTACGGCAGCGTCCACACGGCGCTCGGCGCCTTTCACGCTCGCAGCCCCATGGCCGAGGTCGAAGAAGGAAAGGTCGAGTTCGAAAAGGCCATGAAGATCGCGGGCGACAAGGTGCTTCTCGCGAAGGTGCAGTTCGCCGTTCGTTACTATTGCACCAAAGGTGACAAGACGACCTACACCAAGATGCTGAACGAGGTCCTCGCCGCCGGTGACGGCGACCCCTACCAGCGCTTGTCGAACACCATCGCCAAGCGCAAAGCGAAGCGGGCGCTCGGCGACAAACGCATGATGCGCCTCTGCGGTTTCTGATAGCGAAGCGCGTCGCCAGCGTGGGGGTGGAGCGAGCGGGCTCCCCTCTGCTTCCAGCGCCGCGCGGTGCGCGTCATCGGCGCCGCGGGGCACGACGCTGCCCGCGCACTGCTCGCGGACTCAGCTGAGACGGCTCTGTGAAATGGCTGAAGGTGAACGGCCTCTGCCGTCCACCTTCGGTTTTCACGATGGGCTTCGTATCGTCGCTGTGAAAGTTACTCGCTCTCGTTGTGCTTCGACTTGTGCTTCTTCGCCTTCTTCGTGTCTTTTTGAGCGGTATGGGCGCGAGACTTGCGCTCGCCGACCTTGCGTGTGGGCTTGGCCGAGTGTGCCGCGTGAGACGCTCCGACGTCGGCAGCTGCCAGGGTCGCTCGTCCCGATGCCGGATCGCCTTCGAAGTACTCGCTGTCGATCACTTCCTTCGACCCGTCGGGCGTTTTCGATGCATCGGGTTGTCCTGCGCTTCGGGGCTTCGGATCAGGCTCGGTTGCATCTGCGACCCTGGTCGACACGCCCTCCGCGTCCGAAACTGGGACCGCGGCGGGCTCCGCTGCCACCGGCTCGGGCGCCGTGACGACGACGGCCGCGATCGTCTCGACGGGGGCCGCTGAGACGGCGCTCGAGGCAGCCTTCTGGGCGACGACCGGAGGAGCTGAAGGCGCGGCCCCGCGAACGCTCGCGATCTTGGCCCGCGCGCCTTCGAACAAGACCTCGGCGCTCGGCGCGATGCGTCCCCATTCGGCGAACAGAAGCACCCCGGCGAAGGCCATCGTCGCGGCGACCGCGCCGAATCCGAGCAGACGCCGCTTCTGTCGTTTGACCTGAGGCTCCGAGAGGGCAGCCTCGAGCGCGAGGCGCATCTCCTTGGCGCTTTGAAAGCGGAGGCTCGGATGACGTGCGAGCGCCCGCATGCAGAGCTCGTCGACGCTCGAAGGAATGTCGCGTGACTGGGCGCGCTGTCGCGGCGATTCGGGGTTCCCTTGAGCCTTCGCCTCGAGGAGTAGCGCGACGCTCGTCTGCCCGAACGGCAGGCGTCCGGTGAGAAGCTCATACAGAACCGAACCGAGCGAATAAAGATCGCTCCTCTCGTCGGCTTTGCGGAGAGAAACCTGCTCTGGAGCCATGTATTCGGGCGTTCCGAAGATCTCGACGCCGCTCTTCGCGGGAGCTGGGGTGTCGAGATCGCTCATGTCTTCTGAACGAACCAAGGCGATCCCAAAGTCGAGAATCTTGAGCTCGCCGCTCGCAGTGAGCATCAGGTTCTCGGGCTTGATGTCGCGGTGAATCACGCCGAGCGCGTGCAGCGCCTCGAGCCCGATCAGCGCTTTGTGGGCGATGGAGAGCGCGTCTCGCCACGGCATCGAAGGCTCGCGGGCCAACGTCTTGTCGAGCGTCTCGCCCTCGCAAAGCTCCATCACCGCGAACGGACGGTCGTCGGTGCTGCGGCCCACGTCGATGAGCTCGACCACGCACGGCATCTTGGCGAACGAGAGCGCGCGCGCTTCTCGACGAATCCGGTCCATCGCGTCGGCGGCTGATCGCTTGTCTGGCTTCGCGACTTTGAGCGCGACGCGACGACCCAGGTCGACATGCTCCGCCTCGTACACGACCGAGCTCTCGCCTTGCCCGAGCTCGCGACCGAGTCGGTAGCGCGTGCCAGGGAGCATCCCGTCTTTTTCGTCGGACAAGGTTCGCGCCATCGCGACGGGCGCGCGAGAGATGGGCGTGGGCTGCCCAGCCAACGTCTTGCGTGCAGCGCCGACGAGCCGGAAGAACTCGCGACGGGCCTTCGCCGACTCCCCCGGAAACAAGCGCTGCATCACCGCGAAGGCGCGCGCGCGAATGCCGCGCTCCCCGCTGTCGAGCAGCGGAGCCGATCCGAGCAGACCGGCGAGATCGCGGGCAGCGAGACGCGTCTCATCGTAGCGCGCGTCGCGATCGTGAGCGGTGAGTCGAAGGATGATGTCGTCGAGCCCCGCGGGAGCGCCACACGATTGCGCGATGGGCGGAAGACTCTTCTCGTTCTTCGCGACGAGCGCCATGTGGTCGGCCGCGTCGCCTTGGAGAAAGCGTGCGCCGCGACAGAGCTCCCAGAGCATCACGCCGAGAGCGTACAGGTCGACTCGGTAATCGCCCGGATCGCCGTTCGCGACTTCGGGCGCGACGTATCCTGGCTTCGCGAACACCACACCCGCAACGGTGTGGCAGCGTCGGTTCTGGCCTCTCGCCGTCCCGAAGTCGATGATCTTGAGCTCGCCCGTGTAACTCACCATGATGTTCTGGGGGCTCAGATCTCGGTGGACGATTCCGAGGGGTTGCCCCGAAGGATCGAGGCGATCATGCATGTGCGCGAGGGCTTCGGCCGCGAGCGCCGCGAGCGCGACGGCCTCGTGCCAGGCCACCTTCTCGCCCGTGCCGAGAGCGCGTTGCCTGAGGTCACCGAGACTGCGCCCGTCGATGTACTCGACCGCGACGTAGGGCTCGTTGCTCGCGTCGTCGGTCGTCGCCTCGAGCACTTGTGCGATCCCCGAATGCGAGAGCTGCGCTTGGACGCGCGCTTCGTCGAGGAATCGAGCCTTGAAGCTCGCATCGGTGCGGTGCTCGCTTCGTATCATCTTGATGATGACCGGACGCTCGGCGCCTTCGAGGCCCATCGTGGCGGCGAGGAGCACTTCGCCCATGCCTCCTTTCGCGATCCGACGCAACAGTGTGTAGCGCCCGAACCTTCGGGGAAGATCGTTCGCGCTAAAGCCTTCGGGGACGAGCCGATCCGGAGCCGAGGACACCATGTCTTCACCCCTACCCATGTGCGACAAGGTGGGCCAAATTCGTTCTCCTCGAGTGACGACGAAGCATTCGTGAAGAACCCCACGGAATGCGACGAACGACGGGGGGCGCATTGCCGAGGCTCGGTCTGGCCAGTATAAAAACCACGTTGATGAGTCGCTGGTCCGTCGCGCACTTCGTCCTGTCGCTCTCGGCAAGCGCTCACGCGTTGCTGCAGTCTGCGCTGGTCAGGACGATCGCGCTGACGGTGGCGCTTTCGGGGCTCTCCGCGCTGAGCTGTGCCGCCACAGCCTCTGCCGCCACAGCCTCTGCCGCTGAAGCCTCGTTCGAAGAGGTTGGAGGGGAGCTCTTCGGCGACGTGAGCGACTTGCGAGAATCGTCGGTCGCCGAGACCGGCTGGTCATCGGCCACGACGCGTCTGCAGATCGCCTGTCGTGCCGGTGCGGGCATCTCCGAGTGGCAAAGCGAAGGTTGCACGTTCGATCCCGACGAGGCCCCGGGCGCTTACTGCGATGCACGCGGAGCCACGATGATCGCGCCGCCTCGCGTGAGGCAGATCGCTGCCGAAACGATCGCCCGAACGCCGACGCCTCCGTGTGGCGAGTTTTTCGGACAGGCCATCGCCGCCGATCGCCACTCACCGCTGCACACGAACCCTCCACTCGCAAACGTCGATCCGGCTCTTCTCGCGTCGATTCTTCCGGTCCCACGTTCGACGCTCGTCGAGATCCTCGCAAAATTGGATCGTGGTGACCGACGAGCAGACGGCGTGAGCCGCGGAATCGATCGACCACCGACGACGGGCTGAGCTTCGTCTCGATGGCGCTCTCGTGTCCTCGGCTCCGTCGGGTTCGCCCGGTGTGTCGCGGACGGTGGTGACTTCGGTCATCGCCGAGATCGCAGACGAAGCTCGCCTCAGCCCATTTTTTCGGGTCGCCGCCGCGGCGTCCGCTGTCGTGGCTCGTGTGATCGAGCCCATGATCGTCCGCCCTTACCGGCGGCTCGAGGAGACGCCTGCCAAATGGCCGGCTCTCGCAAGACAACGAGGAAAGAAAATGAACAAAGGAACTGCCATCATCGGCTTTCTCCTGTGCTTTTTGGCAGGGTCGATGCTCATGTGGGGCATCGACCGCGGCAGCTCGAAGACGACCGAAGCATCGGCCGAGCTCGCGACGCCAGCCGAATGGAGCGACGCGGGAGCTGCAATCCCGATCGATTCCAAGGACCCCACGTGGGGCTCTAGGAACGCGCCCGTCACCGTCGTTCTCTTCAGCGACTATCAATGTCCCTTCTGCAGCAAAGTCGAAGCGTCGATCGACGAGCTGAAGCAGAAGTACGGCCCGAAGCAGCTCCGTGTGGTGTGGAAGAACAATGCCCTGCCCTTCCACCCCAACGCGCGACCGGCGGCGATCGCCGGCGAGACGGTCTTCCGCCTCGCCGGAAACGACGCGTTCTGGAAGTGGAACAAGCTCGCGTTCGACAACCAAAAGAACCTCGGGCCTGACGCCTACGCCGATTGGGCCGCACAGGCCGGCGTCGACAAGGCGAAGTTCCAAGCGTCGATCTCGAAAGACGAGTTCGCTGCGAAGGTCGATTCGGACCTCGCTCAAGGCAGTAAGGCTGGCGTTCGCGGAACGCCCGCGTCGTTCATCAATGGCGTCTCGGTGTCCGGCGCGCTGCCGACCGCCAAGTTCGCCGAGGTCGTCGACGAGCAGCTTGCGGCGGCGAAGGGACTGACGGGTGTGACGCCCGACAAGGTCTACGTCACGCTCACGAACACGAACTTCGCCAAGACCGCGACTGCCGATCAGCCGAAGCCCGTCGACCAGAAGCCCCCGGAGGAAGACAAGTCGATTTGGAAGGTTCCGGTCAGCGACAGCGACAACTTCCGCGGACCTGCCGATGCGCTCGTCACGATCGTCGAATTCTCGGACTTCCAGTGCCCCTTCTGCGCCCGAATCTATCCGACGATGGAGCAGGTCATGAAGGACTACGACGGCAAGGTGCGCTTCATCTTCAAGCAGCGCCCGCTGCCGATGCACAACCGAGCCGTTCCCGCAGCCAATCTGGCGCTCGAAGCCAAGGCCGAGAAGGGAATGAAGGGCTTCTGGGCTGCCTACGATCTCATGTTCAAGAAGGCCGTCGACGCTCAGCAAGACAAGGAAACCGACCCAACCAAGCGCAAGAAGTACGGCCTCGAAGACGCCGATCTCGAGGGTTACGCAAAAGAGCTCGGGCTCGATGTGGCGAAGGTGAAGTCGGCGATCAAAGACAATCGCTACAAGGACCAGATCGATGCCGACCAAGACGCCGGTGACGAGCTCGAAGCACAGGGAACCCCGCACTTCTTCGTCAACGGACGACGTCTCGTCGGCGCACAGCCGTTCGACAAGTTCAAAACCGTCATCGACGAAGAGCTGAAGAAGGCCGAAGACCTGGTAGCGAAGGGGACGCCGAAGAAAGACGTCTACGCGAAGCTCATCGAAGGCGGCAAGGAGCCGCCGCCGCCCGAGAAGCGAGAGGTGCCGCCGGCGCCGGCCGACGCACCGTGGAAAGGGAACGGGAAGTCGAAGGTCGTGATGCAGATCTTCAGCGACTTTCAGTGCCCATTCTGCAAGCGCGTCGAGCCGATGCTCCAAGAGGTCGAGAAGAACTTCGGCTCGAAGATCAAGATCGTGTGGCGAGACAAGCCGCTCGAGATGCACGCCGACGCGCCACTCGCCGCGCAGGCGGGCCGCGAGGCTTACAAGCAGAAGAAGGACGAGGGCTTCTGGAAGTTCCACGATGCGCTGTTCGCAGCGCAAGGGACCTCGCCCGACGCGATCAAGCGCGTCGGGCTCGAGAAGGTCGCCGAGCAGCAAGGCCTCGACATGGCGGCCTTCAAGATGGCCCTCGACAAGGGGACACACAAGGCCGAGATCGATGCGTCGAGCAAGGTCGCCGAGGACGCGAAGATCACCGGGACGCCGGCGTTCGTCATCAACGGGTACTTCATCAACGGCGCGCAGCCTTACTCGAAGTTCAAGAAGGTCATCCAGCTCGCGCTTGCCGAAGCCGAAGGCGGTAGCGCCAAAGCGAAGGACCGGAAAGACCAGAAGAACGGCCCGCCGAAGGTCCCGGCGATCGCGCACTAATCACCTGACGGAGCGAGCGCACGTTTCGGATCGGCCGAAACGGGCGAGCGCATGACGAGAGAGGCTCCGGACGAAAGCGGGGCCTCTCTTCTTTCCATCGCGAGATCGCCGCGAAGGTTCGTTCATCCCGTCACGAGCGGGATCAGATCATCGCTGGGTGGAGGGCGCGACGAGCCGACCGATGAAGAGGACACGCCCCGTCTTCGTGTCGTGCACGTAGAACAGGAACGGGTGGTCGGCGACGAACGTCTTCGGAAAGATCATCGCCTTCGTGCCGATCGAGACGCCGGTGGCCCCTACCGCCTCGGTCCCAGCCTCGTCGACGTGGACGAACGTCTTGTGAAAGACGTCGGTCACGTGGAGATCGCCCCCCTTCGAGATCTTCTCGAAGTCGGCTCGCCCGCTGAACGCCGTGACCATGCCGAGCGCTTCGAGCGCCGGCTTCATGCTTCCGCCGTACGAAAGCTCGAACGACGGCATCGAGACCTCGACCTTCTCGGCTGCGAGCTCTAGACCAATCGAAGCCAAGAATGCGTGGTCGATGCGCGCTTCGAGCTTGGCGAGGCCGTCTTTCTCCTCGGGAAGGAGCACGACCATGGCGACCGCCCCTTGGCCATAGGGAAGCTCGAGCGCCTTGAGTCCTGGAAGCTCGGCGTAACCAAAGCTAGACATCTGATGCATCATCGATACTGATGCATGTTTGCCGTCGATGGAGGCGGTCGGCATCCAAGGTGCCGACGCGGTGTTCTTCGCTGCGAATGGCCTGCTCCACTTGCCTTTGAAGTACACGGCGTTGGTGATGACGAGCCGCGTGCGCTCGTCGAGCGAGCCTCGAGGGAGGATCTCGGCAATCTTCTCGCCGGTCTCCTTCTTGACCCAAGCGTTGATCTTGTTTCGCGACGGCTCGAAGCCTTTGACGAAGTCGACCGGCTCGAGCGCCGAGCCCCAACCGTCGCTCGAGGCGTCGAGAAAGCTCTTCTCGAAGGAGCGAGACTTCTCGCCCCACAATCGGTTGGCGACCGAAAGCTCGAGGTCTTTGCCGGCGAGCGCTCTCCAGGCGGCGAGCTCACTCTTGGCAGACGCACGAGTCTTCAGCGGATCGGGCGCGAGCTCGGTGGCTTTGGCGATCTCTTCGGCCGTCGTCCCATTCGCACCCACGAATGCCATGCCGAGCGCCAAACGAAGGCTCGCCGGAGACAGAAACACGTTGCCGGTGTTTTTCGCCGAGATCGTTCGGTAGAGCCTCGCTGCAAACTGGTTCTCTCGGCCGATGTCGTCGGTCGGTAAGGAGAGCGTCGGGAGATCAGGTGCCGCGCTCGAGATCGGGACCGCGGTCGCAGCGCTCGCGACCGGGGTCGGCTCGAGTGCAGGCGGCGGAGAGCCAGGCATGTCGGAGACCGCGGGAGGCGATGCGGCGAGCGAGCATCCGAAGAGGGCCAAGACCAGGGGAGCGAAGACTCGAGAGGAGCGCATCGGCCGGGGCTAGCAGACGCTTTGGCGCGCCCCAAGACCGAGCTCGACGCAGCGCCAAGTGACGGCTCGGGAGGGGAGCGAAACGATCGTCAACGGAAACGGAACTGGCCTTCTTCGGCCCACCAATCGCGGTATTTCTGCTGCGCGCGCTCACGCTCTCGCGGCGGAAGATCGTCGTAGTACCCGAAGTACTCCTTGGTGATCTGCTTGAGCTCGTCGCCTGCGGCGCGACGCACGCTCGCCGTGTCGTGGGTGAGCCCGTCGATGAGCCACTCGACGCGATGCTTGTGGCGGTTCATCTGCCACCACGTCTCCCAGGCAGCAGAGCTCTGCCCGAGATCCTGGCGCGCGATCAGCATGAGCGAGCACCGCGCAGCTTCGACGATGGCCTCGGACGAGTCGGCGAGCGCCCCTATCAAAACCGGGAGCATCTGGGCCGCGCGAATCTCTCCCATCGACTCGATCGCGAGAACGCGACGGTGGGTCGGCTCGTCTTGGCTCTGGATCATGTTCTCGAGGCTGGTCTTGAGCGGCTCGCCAGCCGCGCCGGCCATGACCAGTGAGGTCGCCGATCGTCGCGCGACGCGACGGACCATGACGTCGTCATCGAACAGACGTGGCAGGAGTGCGGGCGCGGCTTCGGGAAACTGCAGCTCGCCGATCACGTGCGTCGCCCAGAAACGCTGGTCGACCTCGGTGGACGTGCTGCGCACGGTCATGAACCCGAGAGAGTGCCGACGCAGCATCACGAGGAGCTTCAAGAGAGGGCCGCACTCGGAGGCCGGGGGAAGCTGATCACGCAGCCGGAAGCGGTCGACGAGAAGCGGTCCGGGAAAGACGGCCACGAGCTTGCCAAGAGAATGCTCGGCTTCGCGCTCGAGGGCAGCCAAGGCTTCTTCGGCCTGCATACCTCCGAGCGTGGCCTTCATGAGTAGTGGCCCGTACGGCCCGAAGAGGGCCGCATCGCGTGCGCGCTGCGATTCGAGCTGCGGATCGGAGCCAGTGGTGCGGTCGGGAATGATTGCGTACTCCGCTCGACGCGCGGTCGGAGCGCGCGGCGCCGGCGGGACGGGCGTGCCTCCCTGCTCGACCAGCCAATGCGACGCATCATCATCTTCTTCACGACGCAAAGGCGGCTGAGCGGCGGGACGGGCCGCGGCGACTCGCGCGGGCGGCTGCAGATCGGGGGCGCGATGCGCATCGAGCTCGTGATGGGTGTCGTGCCCGCGATCCGCGTGAGACTCGCGGCGTTGCTCGAAGTCGTCACGATGGCTTCGAGGAGAGTCACCGTCGTGACGCGCGGTTTGAACCCAGTCGGGTGCGCTACCGCCGCTCGGAGCTCCGGGCGCGCGTCCGAGCAAGTCAGGTCCCGGCAAACTAGGTCCGAGCAAGGTTGCATCCGCCTCGCGCGGTGAGGCTGGCGCGCTGATTCGACCCGGCTCGCCACGCCGCGAAGCAAACGAAGTGTCGTCGTAGTATTGCGTGACCTCGGGAACGATCGGATCGAGCTCGGGATACGTCGGCACACGCACCTCGTCGTCGTCCGGGGCCGTCGCGGCGACGAGATCGGGCTCGGCCGACTCGTAGCCGTAGGCTCGTCGTGACGACGGAGCTTCGGCCGCCTCGGGGTCTTCACCGTAGAGCGAGCCGCGCGGCGGGCCGATTGGAGCTGCCCATGCCTGTACCTGCGAAGCATCGACTGTGGCCGCGAACACTGCGTCGTTCGTCTGCTGCTGTGGGGGCGGTTGAATACTCGTGGCCCCGGGGGAAACGACGACGTTCTCGGGCGCGTGGCTGGGTGGACCCGCTTCGCTGCCCGGAAGGCCGAACGACCGTGCCAGGGCCTCGACGTTGCCCGTCTGCGGCCGACGCTTCGAAGGTACTTGCCCGCGTTTCTTCTGTAGCGCGACGCGCTCGAGGTTCGCAGACGCGAGGGCCGCGAAACCGAAAAGATCACCGAGCTGCGACACCGTCACGTCGTGGCTCCCGTCGTCACCGTAGAGAAGCGCAACACTTCGACCACGAAGCGCGACGGGTACCACGGCGACCTGGGTCGCGCCGCGAGCACGCGCCCGCCCGAGGTCACGACGAAGCTCGGCGTCGAGGTCCTCGTCGATCATTCGGGTGAAAATGACCGCACCCTCGCTGCGAGCGCGCGCGAACGAGCTTGGCAGGTCGAGCGGCACGCCGATGCCGAGCACCTTCTCGCGATCGGTACCTGGGCCCCAGGCATCGCGACCTTCGGCGATGTCGCCGTGGACCAAGAACAGAGCGCTGTATTCGAAGAACTGAGATGCAAATGCAAAGAAGATGTCGACGAGCTCTTCGGCGCTCGAGGCGGCTTCCAGCTCCTTTTCGGCATCGGCCCTCGCGAACGGCCCTTTCCGACGAGCCGTTCGACCACGCCGCTTCGCCTGAAGCTCGCGAAGCAGCACTCGATGAATCGCCCGTTGATTGACTATGCTGGGTGGCGGAGGTGAATCGTCGAGATCGGGCAAGACGCTCGGGCTCGGGGGGCGCGTGCTCGCGCTCGGACCGGGAACGTTGCTCGGTGTTGAGGCGGCAGTCGCGGTGGGTCCTTCGGAAGCGGTCGAGGTCGGTGTCGCCGATTCGCTGGCGGCGGTCGGGCGCAAGGCGATCGCTGCCACGGAATCAGGCACGTGATCGGCCGCCGCGAGAGAGACGCCGAACCGGTCGCTCGGTTCGGTCGACGGAGCGTCTTGGTCGGGATCCTCGAACGAGACGACCTCTGGTGCCCTCCGCGTCATGGCGTCGGGGTGCAGCGGATCGGGCGCCCCCGACGTTCCGAGCATCGCCGCCTCCATCGCGTCGAGCGCGTCGCCCGGGACGGGAACCGTGTCGCGCAGGTGCGCGCTCGCGGGCGCCTCTTGTTCCGCGTTGATCGGCGACTCATTCGGTGAAGTGGGCGTGGGGGGAGCGTGAGTCGGGGGAGCGTGAGTCGGGGGAGCAGGAGTCACGTCCCATCCGCGTGCCGGGCCCACCCGCGACGAAGGCTCCGACATCTCGTCGGCTCGCGACTGCGCGATGGGATCGAAGAGCGTCGGCTTGCCGGGGGGCGGAACCGTCGACACCCGAGGCGGCAAGATGGAGCTTTCGACGCGCGGCGGCGGCGCCGAGCTGTGCCGAGGCGGGGCCGACGGAACCTCGACGAAGGGCGGTACCATGACCGCGCGTGCGTCGCTCTCGTAGGGTTCTACTTGGTGGAGGTTGGCCGCGCTCGGGCGCGATCCGGTCGAAGCCGCACCCCAACCGGTTGGGCCGGTCTCTTCGCTGTGCACGCCGCTCTCGAGGGTGCTGGGGATCATGCTGGGCACCTTCGGAAGCGACAGCGGTCCCAATTCTTCGTCGTGGCCGCGACTCGGTGGTGACGAAGTCAGCCCGCGCCCGTCGTAGCCGTGTCCCCGAACGCGCATGGCCTCGTCGAGCTTCTGAACGAGCTTCAATTGCCGCGCATCAAGCGGGATACCGTAGTGAGCCGCGATACCTTCACGCACGCGAATCGTTGGAGACGCGAGCTGCATCAGCCCTTTGGAGAGCGAGAATCGAAGCGTATCTTCGACCGACGGGGCGAGCGGAGATGGCGTGGCGATCACGATGTTGTGGCCATCGAGGCGCAGCGGGAAAAAGCCGTGACCCAAGCACAGCTCGGCCGGAATGAGCGCCAGGATCTCGGCCTCGGGCGCCGCCAACCGCCCCCACGGAGTCGGTGGGAGCCCGACGCTCTCGCCGAGCACGGCGTTCAGCCCGGGCTCGCATGACGGCGCAACCTCGAGGAGGTTCGTCACCAGATCGCCGCCGTGGATGACCTGGCGCGCGATCGCCTGCTCGACTTCGAGCACGGTGGCGATTTGTCTCTGAACGATCAGGGAGCTGAGACTGGGCATATTCGGGGCGACCGGCTCTTGTCGGCGTCGGAGCGCTGGCGCCGCGACACGCTGCGACGTCGAGACGC
This sequence comes from Polyangiaceae bacterium, assembly GCA_043755175.1. Lineage (GTDB taxonomy): Bacteria > Myxococcota_A > Polyangia > Polyangiales > Polyangiaceae > CAYYKK01. The sequence continues at coordinate 51,951 of JAYUUB010000028.1, forward strand.
ACTATAAAGGATCTTGGCGGATCCGGTCTCGCTGCCAGTCGGGAAAATGTCTCGCTCCAGCGACGGCTCTGCTCACGCGGGCGGAGGTCGCCCGCCAGAACCGACCATGCGCAGCCAGCGCGACAGAATGCCTCGGCCCTCGAGGAGGCGCGCGATGCTGGTCGACTCGTTGCGCTGATGCGCCTCGGCGTTGTCACCCGGACCGAAGTTCACCGCCGCGACGCCGATGGCCGCGAACCGAGCGACATCGGTCCACGCTTGCTTCGGCTCCACTGCGACCACGCCCGATTGGCGAAGGGCCACGACCAGCGGATGGCTCGCCCGCGGCGGAGCCGAAGGGCTGAGGTCGGTGAAGTCGATTCGAGCGCGTCCGGCGACCAGCGCCGTGATGTCGGCCTGTGCTCGTTCGATCGTTCGATCGGGAGGAAAACGGTGGTTCAGATTGAGCTCGAACGCATCGGGGACGATGTTTCGCGCGCGACCGCCTTTGGCCTTCGTCACCGAGAAGACGGACCGATAGACGAGGCCATCGAGCTCGACGTCGCGCGGCGCGAGCGCGTGGAGCTCGGCGAGAAACGAACCGGCTTTGTGGATCGCATTTTCACCCTGCCAAGGACGCGCGCTGTGGCTCGTCTTGCCTTCGAACGTGAGCGTCGCGTGGATCGATCCCGATGCGCCTAGGCTCAGCTTGTTGTCGCTTGGCTCGAGGCACACGGCGAGGTCGACATGACGAAGGTCGGGGTCTCGCTCGAGGACCTCACCGAGCTCGTTCTCGACGTAGGGGCCCTCTTCGCGCGCGTAGAAAACGAGCGTCAAATCGAGCTTCTCGTAGGGGACTCCGAGCGGGTCATCGGCCGCTCGCTCCACGAGGTCGATCATCGCGGCCAGGCCCGACTTCATGTCGGCCGCTCCGGCGCCGAACAGCCGGTCGCCTTCGATGCGCGGAGGGCCATCGTGCGAGGTGCGCACGACGTCGAGGTGCCCGACCAACGCAATCTTCGCGCCCCCGGTTCCACGCGTCACCGGGACGACGATCGAGTCGCCGTAGCGACGGATGGGCCCGAGTCCAATCGCCGAAAGGCGCTTCTCGACCGAGAGAGAGAGCGGCGCTTCGTCTCCGATGAACGAAGGCGTTTCGCACAGCCAGAGGAGCGTATCGACGATGCTCGGTCGATCGCTCATACCGGAACCTGGAAGTCGCGGAGAGCGGCATTCAGCGAGACCTTGCTGTCGGTCGACGCCTTTCGTTCGCCGATGATCAACGCACAAGGAACACCGAACTCGCCGGCCGGAAACTTCTTCATGCGGGTGCCCGGGATGACGACGCTCCGCGCAGGTATCCGACCGCGGAGCTCACGAACCTCGGCTCCAGTGACGTCGAGGATCGCCGTCGACGACGTGAGGACCACGCCCGCGCCGATGACCGCTTCGCGCTCGATGTGGACGCCCTCGACGAGGATCGCGCGCGACCCGATGAAGCAACCGTCCTCGACGATGACGGGACGCGCAGCGGGGGGCTCGAGAACCCCGCCGATTCCGACGCCGCCCGACAGGTGGCAATCTCGGCCGATTTGAGCCGAGCTTCCGACGGTGGCCCACGTGTCGACCATGGTGAAAGCCCCGACGCGCGCTCCTATGTTCACGTAGCCGGGCATGACGATCGCACCACGTTCGAGAAAGGCTCCGTAGCGAACGGTGCCGGGCGGAACGACGCGAACGCCAGCTCGCACGAGCTCTTCGGCGCTCTTGATCGGGATCTTGTCGTGGAACGCGAGCGGGCCTGCCGACTCGGGGCTCATCGTCGAGATGGCGAAAAAGAGAAGAATCGC
>JAYUUB010000029.1:0-7209 GCA_043755175.1 Polyangiaceae bacterium
GGAAAGAAAGGAAAGCGAAGAGAGGCGCAGCACGAGGCGCAGGCGGGTCGGGTTCAGGCAGACATCCGAGGGTTTTCACGGTTCAAATTCCCTATACGCTCGCCCCGCCGCATCGGTCAGTGCCGCATTCGACCCCGACGCAGTGGATCGCGCCTTCAAGCCGCGCGCGAATCCCTCACCCGGTCGCGAGAAGTTCCTCGTTCTCGACCCCTCGTCCCTTCGAGGCGACCGCTTCACTTGGGCCGTCGCTCGCATGTGCACCGAGAGCCGCGACAACGAATGGGCGCGTGGCGCGGGTGGCGACATCCTCCGCCGGTTCGATGGCACGCCGATTCTTCGCCCCGATTGGAAGCCATGCGCTCCCTATCTGGAATTCGTCGCCCTCGGATCCTTCGACGGACTCTGGAAGATCTCGGCCAACGACGTCGTCGACAAGCTCGCAGCCATCGCTCGTTTGCACGACGTCAAGACGGTCTTCAGTGACCAGCGAGAAGCATTCGCTCTCTCCGCGTTGTTCCAAGACAAGGGGCTGAAATTCAAGCCACAGACGTGGACGAACCCCAGCAAGGGGCAGGCGGTCGAGCGTGTGCGCCGATGGCTTGCTGAGGGCACCGTCACCCTTCCAGAGCACGAGCTCATGCGACGCGAGCTCCACAGCTTTTCAGAGAAGTTCACGTCGTCCGGCTCGCTCACCTATGGCGCGCGAAGCGGGGGCCACGATGACTTCGTCGCCCTGCTCATCACCACGGCCCACGCGGAGCTTGAGAACCTCATCCCCGAGGCCAAAGGCCCCTGCGGGATTCCCTATCGCTACCCATTTGACACTTCGTATCACCTGCAACCCATCAACAGAAAGAGAACCATCATGACCTCTCCGAATCACTCCCACGCAAAGCAAGAGCAACTCGCGCACAAAGTCGTCGCGCTGTTCCGCCGACGCTACCCCGACCTCGCTCCAGTCGACATGAACAAGTCAGTGGTGGCGTGTCTTCAGGAGGGGCTCTTCGCGATCGGACCCATGGGTGAGTTGGTTCGTCCAAATGGGGCGCGTCTGCATCAGCTCGGTTTTGGCGAGCTGTTGAAGCACGACGACGTCGAGAAGGTCGAGAACGACAAGGTTCTCTCGAACGCCCTGCGTGGTTTGGGCTGGGCTCCGGCTGCGCCACCCCCTGCCGCCGACAAGCATCCCATCGATTATGCCTTCGAAAAGCAATATGGCTGCTCGATTTTGGATGAAATCCGATCATGAGCACCACGATCGACACCGAGAATCTCAAGTCCCTTGTCGCGGAAGGCGTTCGCCTCGAGAAGCTCTGCAGTGCCGCGAAAGCGAAGCTTGCCGAGTATGCGATCGAGGTCGAGAGGCTTCAGCCTGGCTACGAGAAGGCTTCGGCGAATCATCATCACGTGCTCGGTCTCTTCGAGCTGGGTCAACTTGACGCCGATGCTCTCGCGGCTGCGAAGGAAGAGCTCGCGAAAGCGGACGAGCCCCTGTCCGAGCTGGGCGCGAAACGGGCCGCGGTCCGCTCGCAGTTGGTTTCGCTCTCGGCTCAACTTCAGACGGCGACCGAAACGGCTTTGAACGCGAAGGCAGTCCTCGGCACTGCGCTCTACAACGCTGCCCTACCTGCATTGAGGGAGCAGGGGCGCGCATTTTTCGCCGCCCAACGTGCCTCACTGCTTCTGCTCGAGCCGAGCGGTGGATCGAGGCAAACGGCGGCCTCGGTGTGGGGTGACCCCGAAGGTCCCGATTGCATCCGCGCGGTCATGAGGTCGGAGGGCATGAACCCCGATACATGGGGTTTGGCATCCGAGAATCGATCCACCCCTCCGCTCGGCTATGGCGCTCTCATCGATCTCGTGGACGCAGCGAACGCGGCCCACGCGACAGCCGCCCCGCCCGCGACGAATCCTGCGCCCGCAGCGCAGCCCGCAACGGTCACGTCGAAGCGCGGCAAGTGATCCGGATTTTTGGACGCGCACGTTCTGCAGCGCCGACGAGGTGAAAGGCCGCACCTCTCGTCTACCTCGCTCGTTTGGCGAGGGAGAGACGCCGACAACGGCAACTTTTGAAAGGGTGAAGAACGATGAGCGACGAACGATCCGAGATGCTCACCGAATGCCTTCGGATGGTGTTTTCCGCCGCCGAAATTGAGTTGGGAGCGATTGGCTACTTCAACTTCATTCAAAGGGTTTCGGCCGGCATCGCGGCCATCAAAAAGAGAGAGGACAAAAAGAGAATGCAACGCGACGAAGAAGAGCCCGAGCCGCGCCCCACGAACCAACGAGTCACAGGCCACTCGGATGGCGAACGCATTCGCGAGGCGATGATCGCGGCGGGCGTTTTGGTGCCTTTCGACAAGGTTCGACCACGCACCGACAACCGACCGTGCCTATCGATTGACGAGTAGCGACACACCCAGCGGGGCTGGAGAATCCAATGCGAAAGAAGACGCGAGCGGTTCCGCGCCCCGCGATGCGACGTGGTGTTCCGATGAGCGCCCCCGAAGAACATGATTTTATGGTTCGCAAAGGTGGCCCACGCCTCGATTGTGCGAATGCGTCCGAATGCCTGAGGGTTTTCCTTCGAAGGTTCCCAACGGCGCTTATGCGTGCTGTCCGGTCGATTGCGCGCACTTCGCGGATCCCCATCCTGGCGACTTCGCGACGGCTCATCAGCGCGACCACTCCCGGTCGACGTTGCCAAGATGAGCGCCGCAAAGAAGCCCGAAGCGCCGCCCTTCGTCGTCGTGGTCGACACGCGAGAGCAAGCTCCCTACGCCTTCGAAGGGGAGAACGTGCACGTCATCCGCGCCGCTCTCCCGAGCGGGGACTACAGCTTCGCCGGCGCGCGCGGGCTCTTCGTGGTTGAGCGCAAGTCCGTCGAAGACCTCGCGAGCTCCGTCACGTGGGGGCGCGAACGTTTCATGCGCGAGGTGCAGAGGATGACGATGCTTGCCGCTCTCGGGGGCGCCACGGCGGTCGTTGTTGAAGGCGACGTCACCGGGCTCGAGAGGGCGCTGGCGGGTCACAGCGTGAAGCCATGGCCGATCGTCGCCAGCACGCTGGCCATCGTCGCAGAGGGCGTTCCTGTCGTCTGGGCGGGCGACCGAGCGGGAGCCGAGAAGGCTACGTTGTGGCTCTTGAAAAGGTGGGCGGCTCGCGTGGCGGAGCGGAAGGCCGCCGCATGAGCCGATGGCCATGCCCGTAGCTCACAAATGCTCGTTACTTGATTCGGCATTTTCCAAGCACCCGGGAACCGATGATCTCGCCGTCACCCGTGCATACAACGGTGAGCGAATCGCCCTTGCGCAGCTTCGCCGCGTCACTCTTGTCCAGGTCGTGGACGACCACCGACTTGAATTCCATCTCGCTACCAGTGCCAAGGTGAACCACGGGTGAGTCACCAATGCCGGAGTCGATGCGGTTGATTTTGCCAGTAACTTGTAGCTTCTTGCCCTTGTATTTTTGGTCGCCCGCAACCTCGTTCTTCGCGTAATCGTCGAGCATTTCCGTCGCACTAACCGGCAGCTCGATTTGGGTTGGAGCTGCCGGAGCGGAAGAGCCGCAACCACTGCTGTCGCGAAACCCGCCCCAAAGCACGAATCCCAGCCCAACGACGACAACCAGGAAAGCGGCGCCTGGGGTGACGCCAGGCGACGTCGTCGCCTGGGCAGGTGTCGGGTTCGGCTGGGGAAGTGTCGGGTTCGGCTGGGCAGGTGTCGGGTTCGCTTGCATGCCGAGGGGCACACCACAGCCAGGGCACGACACCGCTTGCGTCGACACGTCACGCCCGCACTCAGGACATTTGAAAGCGACACTGCCGCCCCTTTCGAAGGTTGTCTTTCTCGGCCCAGGCGAGGAGACCACATGCGCACGGAGCTGCAAGCTCGTCCGCTGGGAATGGATCGGAGCCTACGCCCTCCCGACAGCGATCGGCCACACGCGCAGCCGCCGATGGCGCCCGTGGGCCGCGGTCGCCGAAACCAACGCTGCTACAGTCGAACGTCTCCGTGCTCGTCAGTCATCTGAACGACGAAGGCCTCAACCTCTTCATACACGACGTTCAGCGCGTCCTCGTAGCCCGCGACCTCTCTGGCAATCTCCTCAATCGGCGGCTCCCAATCGCAGCCCATCTGCCAGCCCCCCAGCGTCCGAAAGACGGAACTGATCGCGAGTGCACGCGGGTCGTGAGACCAGCCCGAAAACCCCGTTGTTGCTCGCCACTTTCCGACGTTCTCAGCGTCGAGACGCCCCAGCTTTATGTATGCGGCGCTCATCGCGCCGTCATCGATCGTCTTGCCCGACACGCGATTCTTCAGCCGCTCTCGAGCCGTTGTCATCGCCGAAGCCGACCAGCACTCGCGCCGCGCCGCAACGCCTTCCGCTGCGAACGGATCAGCGCCTCGGGTAGCAGACCTCGGTTGGATCGGAACATTTAGATCGCTGTCGTTCCGAGCACTTAGCGTTCTTCGTGTTGCCAACTGGCAACGAAAGCCCCATCATCGTCGAAGCCCAAGCACGTCGTTCCCGTTCCAGGGGACGAAGGGCGCCCGCGGGACGCGGCGGGTCATGTTGCCTGGCCCCGACGATCGCAAGGTCGCCGGGGCTGTCCTATTCTAGGGCGGGAATTTCGCGCGCCGAAGTCTTCTAGCGTTCATGACCTCGGTTGGCGAGACCGGGTAGGCGCTCACGCATGTCCAAGCGGTCTTGGGCCCTTGCCGGAGCACGACTCGCATCGAGTCGCCAGAGGGCAGCGGTGGCCCGTGGAGAGGGTCCGAATATTCAGCTATCTGACCGTTCAATTCGCACCGCCGATCAGTTCTCGTTCGGCGTTGCGTTCAATGCCAAGAATCAACGCGAAATTCGACTAGCACATACGCGACAGGACTCCACCACTGGCAAGTTCTTCATTCAGGCGCTCATCTGCGATGGCGACCTGAACCCCAATCCGGCCGCGCCGGACGAAGCGAATTGCCAGGTCCCACCGCTCTGGAACACATCCGGCGTTCCTGGCGATCAATACAATCCGAGCGTGGTGGTACATGGCGGCGACGCCCCTGACGCTCCCGCAACTTGGGTTGCGATGTGGCTGAGTCGACAGGAAGCCCCGGCCGGCAACACGATCAGCGTGAAGCAGGCCTCGTTGTCGTTCGTTGGGAACGACGGAGTCATGATCGGGTTTCCATTGGCTTCGCCGCAGATTCCCTGCACCCGTACAGACGGATACTGGGGTGACTTTAGCGACTTGACCACTCTTGTCGGCCAACCTCCGCGGTTCGCCGCGCCGTTCACGGACAACTTCGACCACTGCAACTTCCAAGGCCCGTTTGCTGGGGACATGCATGTGAGTGCCGTGGTCTTTCCATGAGAGCGGCCGGGCTCGCATTGCTACTCGCCGCTTGCGGGGGCATCGCCGTCATTGATCCGAGCGACGGGGGACCAGACGGCGGCGCCGGGGTTACGAGTAGCTCGGGGTCGAGCAAGCTAGCATCGACCACATCGAAGCAGAACTCGACCGACGCGGGTTCCGGCGCGGGGGGCTGCGGCGTGTCCCCGGGTGGTTTCTTCAACTGCTGCGATGGCGTCTCTTGTCGCGGCTTCTGCACGAGCGCTGGCTGCGCCTGCGGCCTGATCGAGGGTGGGTGTTCGGAGCCGACAGTCTGTTGCAACAGCGGTCTATGCACGGCAGCGGACAAGTGCGCACAGTGAGGGCACGGAGTAAGCATATGAACGTCAAGTCGAACCTCGTGCTGCTGGCTTTGCTGGGACCGATAATGGGCGGGTACGCCTGTCGCGAGGTACGTACTCCAGACCCGGGGACAGGTGGTGGCACAGGAACGACTGGAGCCGTGACCGGCTCGACCGAATCGTCCTCGACGGGCGGGAACTTCACCGGTGGTTTTGATGCCGGCAACTTCTATGACGGTCCCGCCTATGACGGCGACATGTCCTGCGCTCCGCCCAAAACTGGGCAAGGAGTCTCCTCATGCTGCGAAGGCGTGCCCTGCGAAGGGACCTGTGAGCTTCATGGGGGTCTGTGGTCGTGCGCCTGTTTCGGCCTCGCCGGCGGCTGTGGTCCTCAAGGCCTGAGATGCTGCGGACAGAAGCTGGGATGCGTCTCTCCAAACGATCCATGCTCCACGCTCCCTTAAAAGGGGCGGGGCCGCTGGGCTGAGCGATGCACGCCGAAGGAGAGGGGGGCATCCATCCGCTCCGTCAGCGCGGCTCGGCGGCCGGCGATTCAAGCAGTAGATGCAGCGAATCTCAGTGCTCACGACGCTGGCTCACCCCAGCCCTCGTAGGCCAGGAACATCGTGTGCGCCAATGCGTCGTCCTTCGCGCTCCACCACGCCGGGCTCGTCGCGCCGTTGAATCGGTCTTTCTCCCACCCCGCGATCGGCCCCTCGTACCCAATCACGTTCGACATGGCCGCAATGAGCAGGGTCGGGATCATGTCGAGTCGGATGACGTCCTTTCGCCAGTCGCGTTTCGTCTCTGGCGACATGACGAAGAGGTGGGCAACCTTGTCCCGCTCTCGAATCTCGAGGCACACCTCTTCGGGAAGCTCGATGCCCATGGACCGGAACGTGTTCTCGACGAGCCTCGACGTTCTCAGCCGAGGCGCTTCATTCCTCAGCTTCTCGAGGAACTGATCCGCGGAATCCGTGTCGATGCCGAAGCCGCGTAGCTCGGTCTCGTGCTCGTCGATGAAGGCTCGCCATTCCTTCTTCCGAACCAGGGATGGGCTCTTCCCAGAAGACTCGGAGAAGGCCTTGCAGAATCCTTCGAGCGCGACCTGAACGAGCAGATAGCCGGTGTCGAGCCGAGCCGGGAGGGAGTCCAGGTAGACGGCGGTCGCGAATACGAGTGGCGAGTCGTCACCGCCGGCGTGGAGTGCGGCCGATAGGTGTCGATAGAAGACCGGGATCATCTGCGCTTGCGCTTGAGGGCAATGGGCGAAACGCCCTTTCGTCCCTTGGGGGTCCTGGCGGCGCTGGCCATCATCGGTGCCGAGCTCCCCGAACGGGAGAGCGTCTCCTCGGCGGGTTCGTCGTTCGGGTCCTGGGGGACGAGCTCGCCGCGAAAGGCTTTTGCGAGCGTGCCTCGCCCGTGCGATCTCTCGAGCGTGATTCGCGACGCCGTCGAGGCTGCGTCGCGCGACGCCCAATCGCGCGAAGTCCAGCTCGTGTGCGAAGTCCCGACGAG
>JAYUUB010000030.1:0-20163 GCA_043755175.1 Polyangiaceae bacterium
GAAGGAAAGCTCTCGGTCACGAGGCCCGTTCGCGTCATTCACAACGGCATCGACGATGCGCGCTTCGCCACCGCTTCGGGCACGCGGGTTCGAGAAGAGCTCGGTATCGCGCCCGACGAGATCGTGATCGGAACGGCCGTCGTGCTCTCGAAGCAAAAAGGCATCACCTACCTCGTCGAGGCTGCCAAAGAGGTCACGCGGCGCGTTCCCAAAGCGCGCATCGTCGTCGCAGGAGACGGTCCGCTTCGACAAGAGCTCATGGCGCAGGCCGAGGCCGCGGGGCTCGGCAGTCGAATGCTCTTTCCGGGCTACCGCCGCGACATCCCCGATCTGCTCGCGTCGTTCGACATCTACGTTCTTTCTTCGCTCTGGGAGGGGCTTCCTCTCGCGCTGCTCGAGGCGCTCCGACTCGGCAAGCCCATCGTCTGCACGAGCGTCGGTGGTAACCCCGAGGTCATCGAAGACGGCGTCCACGGCTACCTGGTCCCGCCGAAAGATCCGGCCAAGCTCGCCGACCGACTCGTTCGCGTCGCCGAAGACGCGCCGATGCGCGAGCGGATCAAGACGTCGAGCCCAGCGCGCTTCCACGAGCACTTCAGCCTCGCGGCGATGACCGAACAGCACGAGCAGCTCTTTCGCGAGCAAGCCTCGAAGAGACGGCTTTCATGATGCGGATACTCTTTCTCACTTCGCTCTATTCGACGCCGCTCCAACCCGCGCGCGGCCTTCCGAACTCTCGCATCGCTCGGGGAATGCGGCGCTACGCCGACGTTCGCGTCATCGCTCCGCTGCCCTACTACCCGACCGCGCTCGTCCAGAACCGACCCGACCTTCTGGCGATCACGAAGGTCCCGTTCGCCGAGCGCGACGAAGACGACCAGATCGTTTTGCATCCTCGCTACGTCCACGTCCCTCGCTTCGGGCGTGCGCTCTACCCCTCGCTTTACGCCGCATCGATCGCCCGTGTCGTGTCGAACGAAGTGAAGACCTATCGGCCCGACGTCATTCTCTCGGCCTGGGCCTATCCCGATGGCGTGGCGGCCGTCTCGCTCGCCAAGCTTCTCGGCGTCCCGTCGGTACTGCGGGTCATGGGATCCGACATCAACGCGTTTGGTCTCGAGCGGTTCAGGCGTCCTCAGATTCAGTGGGTCCTTCGCAACGCGACGCGGATCATCTCGGTGAGCCATGCTCTGCGTGATGCTTGTGTCGATCTGGCGGGCTCGTCGAAAGAAGGCGCTTGGTCGGGCGACAACATCGACGTCATCCAGACGGGGGTCGACACGACCCGCTTCTTCCCGGTCGACCGTACACAAGCGCGAACCGAGCTCGGTCTCCCGAAAGACAGGCGCGTCATCGTGGTGCCTGCGCGGCTCTCGGTCGAGAAGGGCGTCTCGTACTTCGTCGAAGCCCTCGCCTCGCTCCCCGGCGACTGCGTCGGCGTGCTCGTCGGCGACGGCCCCGAGCGAGCGGCGCTCGAGAGCCAAGCCCGTCGCCTCTCGCTCCAAGACCGGGTGATCTTCGCCGGCCACCAGACCGAGAAGCGCATGAAGCTCTACTATTCTGCGGCCGATCTCGTGTGTCTCCCGAGCACCGAAGAGGGCTGGCCCAACGTGCTCATGGAGAGCTTCGCGTGCGGATGCCCGTGGGTCGCTTCAAACGTCGGCGGCGTGCCCGAGCTCTTGGCGATCGCGCCCGGGGGGATCCTCGCAGTGCCCAGAGAACCCGTCGATCTGGCGAACGGGCTTCAGAGCGGGCTCGCGCGTGCGTGGGACCGAAAGAAAATCGCCGAGTGCGCGGCGCTCCAGTCGCTCGACGCCACGGCGAGCCGCTATGTCGAGAGCTGCGAGGCGGCGCGCGGAGATCGCCCTAAGGGGAGCGCGTCAGGGTCGCCCACGCGGACGTCAGAAGCGCCGCCGCGCGGTCGATCTGATCCTCTGTCGTCGACCGCCCCAGGGTGAGTCGAACGGTCCCGAGCGCCTCTTCGGGCGCGATGCCCATCGCGACGATCACGCGCGACGCGATGTCGTGACCTTCGTGGCAAGCCGAGCCGGTGGAGGCGAACACGCCCTCGGTGTGATCGAGAAGCGCGTTGCCGCTGACGTTCGGAAAACGCACGCTGAGCGTGTTCGGAAGGCGCTCGAGCGGATCGCCGTTCAACGCGAGATCGGGGATGCGCTGCGCGAGCAACACCCAGAGACGGTCGGAGAGGCCTCGAAGCCGCGGGCCGAGCACGTCGAGATCGCGCTCGGCGATCGCGCACGCTCTACCGAGACCCACGATCGAAGCGACGTTCTCGGTCCCAGGACGTAGACCGCGCTCGTGGCCTGCGCCGAGGACGAAGGGCATGAGCTTCGTGCCTTCGCGCACCCACAGCGCCCCGACGCCTTTCGGCGCGTAGAGCTTGTGGCCAGCGACGCTGAGCAAGTCGACTCCGAGCGTCCGAACATCGATCGCCACTTTGCCGACCGACTGCGCCGCATCGGTGTGCACGATCGCGTCCGAGCTGCGAGCGATCGACCCGATCTCTTCGATGGGCTGGAGCACGCCGGTCTCGTTGTTCGAGTGCATGATCGTCACGAGGGCTGCGCCGCGCTCGATCTCGCCTTTGGCGTCTTCGGCTCGCACCGATCCCGAGGCATCGACGGAGAGACGGACGATCTCCCAGCCATGCGCTTCGAGCCACGCGCAGGGCCGCTCGGTCGCAGGATGCTCGATGTGGCTGGTGATGATTCGCTTCGAGAGTGGCTTGTCGGCGGCGCGCTCGACGCTCTCGATCGCTCCTCGAATGGCAAGGTTGTTCGCTTCGGTTCCTCCCGACGTGAAGACGATCTCGCTCGGCGACGCGCCGAGGAGCGAGGCCACTTCGGCGCGTGCGCGATCGACGCCTTCTTTGGCGCGTCGCCCGAGCGCGTGGCGGCTCGACGGATTGCCAAAGTGCTCGCGCAGGTACGGAAGCATCGCCTCGGTGACCTCTTCGAGGACGGGCGTCGTGGCATTGTGATCGAGGTACACGCCGTCGGTGGTCATCGCGCGCCACGATGCTCCGGCGTTCGCGACGACTCAAGCTCGCGTCGAGCTCATTCGAAAGCGCGATGCGTGGCGCGGCTCATCTGGCGCCGAGCGCCTTCGAATCACCAGGCCAGGCCGCTTCGACGACGAACGACACGGGAGCGGACGTGGGTGACCTCCTCCTCCGTTTGGAGCTCAGGCGAGGACCTTCTCCATACGCGTGTGACCTCGTCTTCTCCGGCGCCGAGCGAAGAGGCGTCGATCCGTTCGATGACGCGCTCGGCATCTGCGCGGAGGGCATCGAGCCGCGTGAGGAGATCAAAGACTACGTCGCCATCTTCTTCGTCGACGTAAGCGAGCGCTCTTCCGGCGTGGCGCAAACCCCAGGCGAGCTCGAGCGCGGCTTGCCGAAGCGGCCGCTCTGCCATCGACGCCGAGCGGTCGAGCGCATGAATCCATCGGTCGATCTCGTCGGCATCCCAGATCTGAATCCGAATCTCGGTGGCAAGCTCGCTCGATCGACGCTCGAACGATTCGCTCGAGACAGACGCGTAGGGGGCAGGGGACGAGGTGACGTTCCGAAGCTCGATGACCATCGCTGGCGACCATGCCCTTTCGACGTGAGCGCTCTGTGACGAAACCGTGAGCTCCTGACGACTCTTGCTGGTCGCGGTCGTGCGTCGCGCGAGCTCAAAAAAAGTGCGAGTCGAATGGGCGGCTTGCCCGAGCGAGCTTGCTATTCGCGCTCCGCCAAAGTTACCGTGCGCGGTTTCGGTTCTATCCAAATCTGAAAAAGGACGATCATTTGAACACTCATCACTGGATTGCCACCGCCGTCGTCGCCTCGTCGGTCGCGTTGTTCGCCTGTGGCGACAAGCCCGCCGACACCGCCTCGAGCGCGAAGCCCGCCGCGAGCACCGCCGCCACCGCGAAGGCCACTGCTTCGTCCGCCGCCACCGCGACTGCGACCGCCGCTGCATCTTCCTCGGCCGACGTCAGCAAGCGCCCTGCGCCGAAGTCAGAAGCCAAGGGCGAGCTCGACAAGAAGCCGGCTGCGGAGCCCAAGGGTGAGCTCGCGGTCATCCCGACCACCGACGGCCAGTTCCACATGCCCGAGGGCTGGAAGAAGAGCGACTTCAAGCCCGGTTGGGTTCTCTTCTCGGCGCCCGACAGCTCCGCAGGAATCGTCGCGACGGCGTACGCCACGGGCGAAGATCCCACCGGCAAGCTCGGCGAGGTCGCGCAAGCGCTCCAGCTCACCGATTGCGATTGGAAGTCGCCGGAAGACGTCACCATCGGCGTCGACGAGATCCCCGCGCACGCAGCCGACGGCGTCTGCTTGCAGGGCGATCACGCCGAGTTCCTCTTCTACGCGACGATCCCCGGCGCAGACCTCAACGTCCTCATCGTCGGCGGCTGGGATTCCACTGCCCCCGAGGGCACCGACGAGAAGCTCGCCGAGACGATCCGCTCGCTCCACAAGAAGAAGTAGGTCTTCGCATCGGAGACTGGCCGCGCCTGGGATTGCCCGAGCGCGGCCGTTTTTCGTCGGTCTTCTGAAGAAGACGCTGCGACGAGAGCTCGCTCAGCGCGCCCAGAGCAGTGCGAGCTCGAGGTCGAGCTCGACGAAGGGCACTGCGCGGACTCGGTCGTCGCCCGAGAACGTGCTCACGATGGTCCACTTCGCGTCGGCCGAGAGAGCGAGGACCTCGAGCGTCTGCGCGTCCGGATCGACGAGCCAAGCGTGTCGAACGCCTTCGCGCGAGTACACGGGCAGCTTCAAAGCGCGATCGATTCGGCTCGTCGAAGGTGAAAGCACTTCGCAGATCCAATCGGGTGCGAGAACGAACGCGGCGACCGACGGCAGCTCGGGCATGCGCTCTCGTCGCCAGCCTGCGAGATCGGGTACCAAGACGTCGGAGCCCATGTGGAGCTCGGGTTCATCGAGAATGACCCAACCGCCGGGCCCACCGCGGCCCACTCGGAAAGGGGCGTGGAGCTCGCCGCCGAGAACGCTCGACGCGTTGGCGTGCCCGGAGCGCGGGCGGGGAAGCGTGTGGAGCACGCCGTGGATCAGCTCTGCAACGAGATGGCCCGGCACCGCTCGGAGGTCGTCGTACGTCGCAGGACGCTCGCTTCGGACGGCCATGCGACCATCCTGCCCCTTGTGACTCGGCCGGGCAAGGCTCGCCGGTGGCTCAGTGCATCAACTTCGAAGCGTCGACGACGAACCCGCTCGCGACGTAGGGAGCTCCGTCGAGAGAGAGCGAGCCGAACTCGAAAGGTCCGGTGGAGGCTTTGAACGAGCCTCCTAGCACGTACGAGCCGTCGTCTCTCGCAGCGAGGAACAAGGGAATGCTGGTCGTCGCGGCGCTCGAGCTCGGATCGACGAATGCACGAAAGGGGAGGGAGCGAACCAAGCTGGTATCGGGCGCGAGGACAGCGAGATATTGGCCTCCTTGGGCATCACCCACCGCCAAGATCGAGCACTTCGAGGCGACCATCGACGTAATACCCGTAGCGCCGCCGGCCTCGAGCAATCGACTTTGCAGGTGAGTCCCATCGGGCCCGAGCTCGAGGAGAAAAGGGCTCGCGTCGTGCGTCGGCAGAGGGCATCCGTCGCAACCGCCCGTGGCAGCCGACGACGACGACGAGCTTCCATGCGACAGCGGCACCAACACGTCGCCGCCCAGGCTCGCGGCTCGAGTCAGTGTGCCGCCCACCAATGGATGACCCTCCGCCGTCAACACGAGCGTGAGTGAACTTGGTTGTCGAGCGTCCAAGAGCGCACGAATTTGGTGAATCCCGTCGAATCGAATCCAGCCACGACGGCTGTCGTCGCATCGTTCGGCGCGGTGACGCCGAGGCCATCCATGTTGCTCGATCCACCCACCGCGCCGACGGCGAAGATGCGCCCCTGCGAATCGACTGCCACGCTCGTGAAAGCATTCGAGCCCGTACCGGTCGATGTGAAACGCTTGCTGAAGCGCACGGTGCCATCGAGGCCCATCTTCTCGATCCCAGGGCCCCCCGCCTGCACCACGGGGCCCGAATCGATGACCCACGCGCCGCTCACCACGAGATCACCGTCGGGCGCGACAGCGAGCGCAGTGGGCTCGTTGATCTCCCCGACCGGCAGCGTCGACGTCAACACTCCAGTCGCCGAATAACGCTTCAATACGGCCTGAACGCCGCCCGCCGTCGAACCAATGGCCACGGCCCCACCATCGGAGAGCGGCGTCAAAGCGCGTATCCAAGAATTCTCGTCGAGGGGATAGCTCGTGAGCCAAAGGGTATTTCCGTTGCGATCGAGCTTCGCCAAAAATGCGACAGTGCCATAGGGATTCGCGAGCGACGACGTGAGGTGCTGGTCGCCGAAGTCGGCTTGGCCGCTGTAGGCGCCTGCGACGAGCACATTCCCATCGGCAGCGACGGCGACCGGCCCCTAGCGGCGGCGCTCAACACCCTTCTCGCGGCACCTTCATTCGCGAGCTGGCGACAGGGCGCTACGCTCGACATCGGAGCGTGGATGGAGCCCACCGAAGGCCGCACACCCGCGACCATCTTGAGCGTCGCTCATCTCGATGACGACGAACGCGCGCTCGTGCTCGGTGTCGTTTTGGAAGAGGTGCTTTTGTGGGTGCGCGGCCTCAGCGGTTCGCAACACCTCAAGGCCCTGATCGTGTTCCACGAAGTCTATGGCTTCTTGCCTCCCCATCCTGCGTCGCCTCAGACCAAGCGGCCGTTGGTGGCGCTGATGAAACAAGCGCGCGCTCACGGCGTCGGCGTGGTCGTCGCAACGCAGAACCCGATGGACCTCGACTACCGAGCGCTGAGCAATGCAGGGCTCTGGTGTTTGAGGAGACTGCAAATCGATGCCGATCGGTCGCGAGTCATCGACGGGCTATCGAACGAGATGGGTCAGGGCGAGAGCGCGGAAGAGCTCGATTCTCGTCGCGTGGAGCTCGAGACTCAGGCGGCTTCGCTCTCCGCCCCTTCACTCGACGTCGGCGCACCGGCTGGATACCGCGCGAGCTGCGGCTTCTTCCCCATGTCGATGATCCCGACGACCTGCAGCACCTTCATGATCTGGTAGGTCGGATCGACCTCGAACCAGCGCGCCGCGAAGTTCGGGCTCATGCCGAACTTGTGGTGGTTGTTCTGGAACAGCTCACCCATCGTCACGAAGTCGAACACGAGCGTGTTCCGCGAGTGGTCGCCGTTCTCGAAGTTTTGGTAGCCGTACTTGTGACCGCACCAGTTCACGATTGCGCCATGCACGGGCCCCATCACGAAGTGCACCGGCAGCAAGAGGAACATCCACCAGTGCGTCGCGAACACGAGATAAAACGCCCCGTAGGCTCCGCCCCAAGCGACGCGTCCGACCCACGAGCGACCGAGCTTGTCGAGGAGAGGCCACTCGGGCATGCCGCCCTCGAAGCGCTTCTCGGGCTCGACCTCTTTGTGCGCGAAGCCGTGGTAGATGTTCTTCGTCACCAACATCATCTTGAAGAGGTTGGGGCTCTGGTGCGGTGAATGCGGATCTTTCGGCGTGTCACTGTAAGCGTGATGCATCCGATGCAAGATTGCGTAGCCGCGCGGAACGAGAAAGCTCGAGCCCTGCGTGACGTAGGTCATCAGGTAGAAGAAGCGCTCCCAGCCCTTCGACATCGTGAACATGCGGTGCGCAGCGTAGCGGTGCTGGAAGAAGGTCTGGAAGAAGACCGAGCTGACCCAGTGCCCGACGAAGAACAGGGAGATAGCCACCATGGGGAGCGACCCTAGTCGACGGGTTTCTCCGGGTCGGTCAGCCCTCGGTCACGATTCGCGCCTGGTTCCAGCCATCCGTGACTGGAAAGTCTGCACAATCAGCACACTCTTCCGCAAACCATGGCTTCGTGATCAGGCCCAACCCCTTACGCAGCGCGGTTCCCCGCGGGATGTGAGGGCATTCAAGTTGGCCCGGTTCTCGCTGAAGGGAGTAGGCCCGGAACGGATGAGGCTTGGCCTCCGGGGGACGATTGTGATTATCTGCCTCGGATTCATCGACCGGCCACGTGGCATTGAGCTCCCGGCACCGCTCTTCTTCAGCGGCTTCAGGAGCAACTCTCACTCGAAAGCCTGCTTTCGAAGGAGCACGGGCAACGTTTCTTGAGCTCTTCGTTCGGTGACGAACGGCGAGCAATCTGAGCGGAAGCGGGCTGAAGCTCAGTCCTCTTCCCAAGACGAGAGAGGTCCCGTCGGTTGGCCGGCGTGGGCTCGAACGGTGGGCGGGTCGGTGATGAAGAGACTCACTACTTTTTCTGGAGGATTTCCTATGAACGCGAAACACATCTTGGCTGCATTCTCAGTGGTTGGCATCGTCAGCGCATCGCTCGTCGGCTGTGGTGACAGCGCCGGCACCGGCGGCGCGGGCGGCACCGGCTCCACTGCCACGGGCACCACGGGCTCGAAGTCGAGCTCGACGGCGACCAGCTCTTCGAGCAAGTCCACCGGCACCGGGACGGCATCGACCGGCACGGGCATGACCTGCCTCGAGGCCTGCCAGGCCGCTCATCCTGCTGGTACGGCAATTCTTGCCAAGGGCGTGACCGCCAACTGCGGCTGTGGCACTGACCCGGCGAAGACACCCTGCAAGACCGAATGCATGGGCACCACCGCCTGTGCTGACCCGCCCCAAGACCCGACCGGCGCTTGCGGCACCTGCCTCAACGCTGAAGCTGCCAAGGGCGCGGGCTCGGCTTGCGTGCTTAAGGCCGCTACGGATGCCAACGGAGCCTGCCAGAAAAGCCAAGACTGCAAAGACCTCGTGATGTGCGGAATTCTCTGCCCCTGAACGTGCCTTTCTGGGCTAGCGAAACGTCGACGGGTGGCACGGCCGCCCGTTGGCGTTTTGTGTTCGCGGTCCTTTGAGAACGCGGATCGCCCAACGAAAGACGTTTGCCGCTGCGCCGAGTCGCCGCACCTGTGGGGCGAGGGCGAACAGTTCCCTCGTAGGATTGAGCTCGTCAACACCTCCACTTGGGCCCGCGACGTGCGCCGTCTCGGGTGCTCCGGGCAGTCGCGACCGAAGATGCACTCACCCTGGGCCGAGCCGGAGGCTCATCATCCAAAGCGGCGACGCGGCGACGACAAGGTGAGCATCCCGTTTCCGCTTGTGGGTCGCTCCAAGCAGCAGACCCCAGCGGTGCTCCGCACGGCCAAACCGTTCATTCGCGACGGCTTCATTGAAGCGATGACCCGCGTCGATCCGAAGCGGGCGGACGGGTGAAGCTTTCAAGCGAATGCAGCTGCGCGGAGCCACGCCGGGCGTCGCCGCGAGGCCGTTCTCGCTTCGCATCTCGCCACCACCGAGCGGCACTTCCGGCCGAGTCGAGCAAGGGTAGACGGGCTTGACCCTGTCGGCCGCCACTAGCGGACGACTCGACTTGCGGCGGACGAGCGAGTTTAGGTATGGCACGATCCCGCCCACACCCAGCCCCTGTCGACGACGGGGCGCCCGGTGTGCCGCCCGTAAGACGCGATCAAACGCTCGTGGGTGGCGCACTTCGATCAGGTAGGGGCTTTGAGGAGCGACGCTATTGGGCCCGCAGACACGGCGTGAAGATCCGTGTTGTCGCGGTTTGATCGGGGGTTGTCACCGCGATGCCGCATTCGGGCGAACCAAAGCTTGTCGCAATGCGGCTTGCGTGAAGCTGTGCATCTTCGACGCTTGACCAGACCACCGATGTAACGCAGCGCGAGAAACGGCATTCGACAGGTGAAATGAGTGCGTCTCGAGCCCCGGTCTCGCCCACGATTTCGTGAAGCTTCTGGACTAATTCCTGCTCGTGGGACCCGCCCAGTGGGCATCGCGCGTTTCTCTGTCAAACTGCCCCTGTTCCCTGCGAATAACTTCGTCGGGCTCGTCACTTGTTGCCGTGGCGGGCGAATGCTCGTTCACTTGGGTGTCGCCGTCCTCGCCACGGCGTAGGACTGGACGTTCTCAAAGGTGCCGACCTAGGGTGACCGGACAACGGAGGCCGCACTGTGATGGTCTGGGTGGAACCGCTTTCGCCGAGATCCGGCGAAGCAGGCAATGCGCGGCCCGCGAAGCGGTTTGCGATCACGGCTCCAACTGTCGCCCCGGCAAAAACCAAAGCGAGTGGGAATCCGATCTTCCGGACAAGGGTGGACATAGCTCAGGAGAAGACGAGCGAGCTGAACCTTGTGCTCGAGGTGCCGCCGGGCAGAGTTACTGTTGCAAAGCAGGAGCTGCCGATGGCCCCGGTTGCCCATTGCGTGAAGTCGGTAACACTTAGAAGGTACGCGCCCGTTCCGCTGAAACTGGTGCTCACGGCCGTGCCACAGACGGTTGAAGTGCCAGCGCCATTCACCCGGCAAAGGCTAACCGTGACCGCGCCGGCGATGTTCGCATCGTTGCCGAACGCAATGGCACTCGTTACGGTCGACGGCGAGAGGTCCGTCGAGTACGGAAAGGGAACCAGGATGGCCGCGTTGCTGCCCCCCGGAGCCCAAGCGCCGTTGCCGAGGGTGGCGCCCGATGCGGAGGTCGCGGCACACTGTGCAGCATTGACCACTTCGGTAAACGCTGCCGCGGGCGTGGGAAGCGCGCCAACGAATGCGATCGTTCGTCAGCCGATGCGCAGGCCGTCGACGGCCGCGCTTCGAAACTCCTCGAACATCTCGAGCTATGTCTCCCTACCCTGTAAAGCTCGCAGCGCATCGGACAGAAGCCGTCCAACAAAAATTCCCAAATCAGCGGATGGAATTTTCATCGCTTGGAGCTGAGCGAATGCAGTGGCTAAGCCGAATATTTGACCCCCGAACCAGACCGCCCGCATCGCCCAGGTGACGAAAGGTTCACGCAACGCCGTAGAGGAGCGTGCTAAGCGACCCGTGGCATGCTTCACATCCTGAGTTCTGTTCGCGCTCTTCGGCCGATCGGCGTGGTCCCTGTTCTTGCCACGGTTGCAGCGGCCCTGGGAGCATGCGCCACAGGCGCGACCCTCTCCGATGGAACCGGTGGCAACGGCGGCGCATCGAGCCCCGCATCGTCCTCGTCGAAGACCGCCACCCACGCGAGCACCACGGGCGCGGGCGGTGGGCCCTCGACCAGCGGGCCCGGGCCAGGTGTCACCACGAGCACCGGCATCGCTCAGGGCTCAACGACCAATTCCTCGGCCGCGAGCACGACCGGGAGCGGGATGTCGCCGAGCGGAACGCTGTTCTTCAGTGAGTACGTCGAGGGCTCGTCGAACAACAAGGCGCTCGAGATCGTGAACAACGGTTCGACGCCGGTCTCGCTGAGCGGATGCCAAATCGATCGCTACATGAACGGCGCCACGACGGCGGCGGCACCGATCGCCCTCAACAACGTGATGCTCGCCGCAGGCCAGACGTTCGTCATCTGTCACACGAGCTTCTCGATGACCGCGCTCTGCGATCAGCTGAGCGGCAGCGTGCAGCACACCGGCAACGACGTGGTAGGACTGAGTTGCAACGGCACCACGATAGACGTGTTCGGAAAAATCGGCGACTCGGTCGTTTGGGGCACCGCACCGACGACCTCGATGGACGCGACCCTACGACGCAAGTGCTCCGTGCTCGTGGGCGACACGAACGGCAACGACGCCTTCGACCCGGCCACCGAGTGGGACGGCTTCCCCGTCGACACGTTCAGCGACCTCGGCCAGTACGTCTGCCCGTAGCTCGTTCGTACCGATTAGTAGGTACGGACCAGTCGTGACTCGGTGAGGGTCTCATCATCGAATTGCCAGCCGGCAGCCAAGAGCGACGCGAAATCCGCCGCTGTTTGGTCATCGACGTGCCTCGTGGTGAACGTGAATGGCGCGAGGGGCTTCAGACTCTCGAATCCAGCAGGCAAGACTGGAAGCGTCAACATGCCTGAGGCAACCGGTGGCGAGACGACGGTCCAAGTCGGTGAACACAAAAAGGCCACACAAGTCGGCTCCACATCGAGGACGATCGCGTCGGCGTAGGCTGCCCCCGTGAGAGCAAACGGGAGCTTACCAGTCGCCAAGTCGGGAGCCTGGGCGACGACAGCCGGGTCGATTGGAGCGGTTGGCATCGTGACGTTGGTCAACCCGGGGAGGGTCAAGGCATGTTCCAAATGCCGAAGCACCCGAGTCGAGTTCCCGCTTTTGGCGAATACAATTCGCTGCTCGAAATCATAGCCATCGAAAGCATTGGGCATTTCAAGGGGCCCGGCGTTCGCAGAAGGTAGCTCCCGATGATAGTTGGGGATTCGTCCTCGCCGACCGGTGATCCGGAACGTCGAGCTGGCTGCGCCCCCGGGGATGGTGGCAATGCCCCGCGCGGAGCCCGATGTCGCGGTCGACTGCGCGATGGTGCCGATGTTGCCACTCCCGTAGGCGATTCCGAGCTTGGTGCCGACGCTGAGCACTGCCCCATTGGTCCCCGGCCCGAGTCCCACTGCAACGATGTCGAGCGTCGCCTGGTTCGGGCATCCGGTGATGTAAGTGTTGCTTGTCGCGCCATTGCCGCTCAGCGGCAGTGTGAAAATATCGCACGACTGGCCATACTCGATGACCGACGCCGTGCTGCTCGGGTTGATGATCTGCATCAACTTGACGGGGTTCTCGTTCTTGCGCACCGGAGCACGAATGAACCTCACCGAGGCCCCCTTGCTCACGCCGAAATAGGTGACGACGCGGAGTGCATCGGGATCGGCGAGCGACACCGATCCACCGGCAGGGATGTCGAGAGTCACCTGGCCGAGCGAGTCCGTCTGCTTGACGGCGTCGGGAGTTCCATCGGGATTGGCGGCGAAAACGGTGAGCCCAGCCTGCGGCGCGCTGGCGGCGTCGAGCACGGTGATCGTCTCGTGTAGCGGACCCATACCGCCGACCCCGCTCGAGCTCTTGCTTCCGCTCGGACCAGCGCCCGACGTCGACGACATCGAGGTGCTCCCGTTTCCGGCACCGCCGACGCCACCAGCTCCGGCGCCGTTGCCGCCTTGGCCCTCGGTGTACTTGTCGAGGCCGAGTACTTGGAGGCACCCGCTCAGAGCCAACGTCGAAAGCGCGATTCCTCCAAAAGCTTGCAAGCGCATGGGGCGAATCCTAGGCCCATCGGTCGCGCAATGAAGAAAATTCCGCAAGCAACCGACTGAGATCTCAACCGACTCGACATTGTTCCTCGCACACGTTCGCGTCGTCGGGTCATCGACATGGGAAAGAAGCCGTAGCTCGCTTGGTATCCAGCCGTTGCGACGACGACCAGCGAAGCGGCGGAGCGCGAAGCCGATGAGCTTTGACGGGCGCTCGCGCGATCGAGCGGTCCGCGCGCACGCGAGGGGACCCGCTGCACCGCCCATTTGTCGAAATGCTGCAGAGAGGCTCAGCCTAATTGGGAGCCCGCCACACGTGGCCGCTGGCGCTTGTCCAATAGACACATACGCTGTCGACGGCGACGTCCCGAGCGAGATCGTCATCCGCGAGATGGGTCACTGCGCCTCCTCGGAGAGGAACCTTGTTGATCCCCTTGAAAGGGCTGGCCCAGTAGACGAAATGGTCGTCGAGCGTCATCCCATACGCGACTGCCGGTGAGGCTATCACCGTGAAGGGGCCTGACTTTCGGTCGCTCCGCCAGATTTCACCTGCCGTGGCGACGTAGACCGATTGCGCGTCGATCGCCAGCGCTCGGGGTGTATCGATGATCGAGAACATTTCGAGCACGGAGCCGCCCTGGGCCATCTTGTTCAAGGAGCCCTGCGAGCCGTCGTTGGTCCACCAAATTTCCGAGCCATCGACTGCGAGCTGCGCCGAATCTTTTTGGGACGACACGAGCACTTGGGGCTCAGACGCGCCAACGGCCAAGAACACGATCTCCCCGTCGTTCGGATTCCCGCGGTTCAGCCAGTAGACTCCTTCGGGCCTGGCCGCGATGTCCTCGGGGTGGTGCTGCCAAGGTGCGAGAGCCGTAATGGGTCCTCCTCCTTTGGGAACGCGCTGAACCAAGCCTTCCAGCGAGTCGGTCCAATAGACGTTCAAGTCGTCGACCGCGATTGCGCTCGGTCGAACCTGTAGGCTTGCGATCTCGACCGCGTCGCCTCCCGCCACGGATACGCGGATCACGCGTCCGTGTTGGGCATCGTAGTCGGTGAAATAGGCGTAGGTTCCGTCGACGACGATGCGCTGCGGTCCGAGCATTCCCCCTGCGAGCTCCACCGGCGCGTCGCCCGGGCGGCAAAGCGGAGCTCCGCCCGCTCCAGCGCTCGAGGCCTCGCCAGCGGACACAGCGGTCGCGACGCCGCCTCGCCCTCCGGCGCCGCTCGTCTCCGCGTCTGAAGACAGGTCGAATCCGGGGAGGTCGGTTCGCGCGCCGCACGCTGCGAGCGAAAGGGAAACGAGGAGGAGCGCGCGGCGTCGAGCAGGCATTTGCACGGAGCCTGCGCCGCCATGGGTGCGGTCACAATCTCGATTTGGGAGACAGCGGTCGTCGGTCTGGGCGAATGCTCAGAATCAATCCGCGTCGTCGTCGTATTCGTCGTCGTCGTCGACTCCGCCGTTCGTCAGCGCAAACTCACCCGTAGCCGCACGATCTCCCGCTCTCCCACCCGGTGCGTCAAATACCGTTCATATCTCCCCACCGTCCCACTCCTCGTCGCCAACACCAACCCTCCCGGAAGCTGCGGCGGCGCCAGAAACGCTTCCCCTCGGTGCGTGTAAACGAGCTCTCCCTCCCCCGTCGCCTCCCCCGACAGATCCACCGAAAGCTCGATGCTCTCGAGCTCCCCTGCATCATCACCCAAAAGCGAATAGTCCCCCCGCACGAAGCGTCGTAGCTCGGCCCCTACGACCCTCAGCGTTCGCCCGAGCACGACCGAAGCGACCAGCCCGAGCTCCTCGAGCGCCGGATGCGCGGCATCGACCTCCCCTCGCCGATACGAGCCACGATGCGCGAGCGCGAACCGCGACATCTCGACACCCTCGGCGAGCCTCATCAGCTCGCTCAATCGCTCGACCTGCGCCGTGGCGTATGCCGCTCCGAGCGGGCTCTCGCCATATCGCCGTGCGAGAGCGCGCGTCGCCGGATCGGTGGAGAGACTCACGATGAAAACCACCCGGCGATCGATAGCCGCGCGCCCCTCGTCACCTCGCGCACCTGATGCAGACTCGACGGCGTGACGGCGAACAGAACGATGCGGTTCTCGATGGGCGCGAGGCGCGGACCAGGCGTCGTCGCGACGATGGTCTCACCCGCGAGCGCGCAGTCGAAGAGCTCGAGCTCCCCGCCTTCGAGATCGTCGCACGCGACGTAATAGGCATAGGCGATGCGGCGGCTCCGCTCGGCGTCGAGATCGGCGTGCGGCAAGAGGTAGTGGCCAGGCAAATAGGCGAAGGCGCGCGCGTCGACACGTTGCACGTCGATCCCCGTGATCGCTCGAACCGCGCCTCTGACCTTCGGCCCTGCGAGGGCCTCTCGAAAGCCTCGGAACGCGCTCGATTCGGGGGTGCGAGACGAGGCCATCATTTGAAAGATGTCGTCTCGAATCTCGGTGGCCGGCTCGTCGTCGAAAGCATCGCGAAGGGCCGCGAGCGATTCGGATGAAACGAGACGATCGATCGCGACATGAGGGAACGGCTTCGCAGAGGCCCAGCGCTGCGCGAGCTCGCTCAGGTCCCAAGTGTCAGGATTGATCACGCGGCCATCCTACCGCGCAGAGACAAACGTCGTCGTCGTCGTCGTCGTCGTCGTCGTCGTCGTCGTCGTCGTCGTCGTCGTCGTCGTATTCGTCGTATTCGTCGTCGTCGTCGTCGTCGTCGTCGTCGTCGTCGTCGTCGTCGTCGTCGTCGTCGTCGTCGTCGTACTCTCAGTCGCCCAGAACGGTCGGCGTCCCCGCAAGCTCCGCCGTCCCCTTCGGCGCGACCTTGGGAAACCGAAGCCCTGCGAAGAACGCGCCGATACCGAGCAGCGTGACGATCCCGAACACCGGCTTCATCGCCGCCGCGATCGACGTCTCGTACTCAGTCAGCAGAGCGGGCGCGATCGTCTTTCCGTGCTCCGGCCCGAGCAGATCGTCGAGCACATGCTCTGGTATCTTCCCGCGCAGCTGTGCCGCGATGAGCGAGCCGAGCGCGCCCACCACGATGGCTCCCCCGATCGTCCGGAAGAACATGGTGCTCGCCGTCGCGACCCCCCGCTCCGAATGAGACGCGCTCTCTTGGACCGCCATCAGCAAAGCCGTATTGGCGAGCCCCATTCCGGTGCCGAGAATGAACGTCGCCGGCCTCAACGCCACCGAGCCCCAGCCGAGCGCGAAATAGACCAAGACGCTCCCGATGCAGACCAGCGTCATTCCGCCTCGTACGAGCGGTCGATACCCCGTCTTCGGGAGAATGCGCCCCGAGATGGCGCTCGCGATGGGCCAACCCACCAGCATCGGCGCGACGGCCGTGCCCGCCTCGGTTGGAGTGCCATGTAAAACTGATTGCACATAAAGGGGTATGTACATGATGACGCCCATCATCACGCTCCCCATCAGGCCACCGCACATGCTCGCGACGCGGATGACCGGTCGCGCGAGAAGTGCCATGGGCAAGAGCGGATCGACGACGCGCTGCTCGACGAAGACGAACGCTCCGAACAAGACCAAGCTGAGCGGCAAGCTGAGCTGCCAAGCTCGACCGCCGACACCGAGGAGCAGCGACAGCACCGCGCCGGAGAGGAGCACGGCGCCTCCGAGGTCGATGCTTCGCCGACGCTTCGTCGTGCCTTCGGGCTCCGGGTCACGCACTTCGTCGTAAAAGACGATCAGCAATGCGCCAGAGAGCAACCCGAAGGGCAGATTGATGAAGAAGACCCAGCGCCACGACAGCGACGCGACGATGAGCCCGCCCATGAGCGGGCCGATCATGGCGGCGAAGCCCCATACGGCGCCGAAGATCCCCTGGATGCGCGCCCGCTCTTCGAGCGTGAAGATGTCGCCGATGATCGTGAGCGCGACAGGCTGGAGCGCGCCCGCACCCATTCCCTGAATGCCGCGCATCGCGATGAGCATCACCATCGACGTGGCCGCGCCGCTCAGCATCGATCCGGTGAGAAAGATCAACAGCCCCATCAACATGACGGGCTTTCGGCCGAGCACGTCGGAGAGCTTGCCCCAGATGGGCATCGTGACGGTCATCGCGAGCATGTAGATCGCGCCGACCCACCCGTAGAGCTCGAGACCGCGAAGCTCGGAGATGACCGTCGGCATCGCGGTGGAGACCACCGTCGCTTCCATCGCCGACATGAACATCGACAGCAGAATCGCGACCACGGTGATCGGGCGGTTCTTCAGGGCTCGTTTTGGGTCGGCCATTCGCTGGGGATCCTCGGTGGTCCGAGTGTTCCGACGGGTAGGTAGGTCACTCCTGACACGAAGGGAAGCAAGCGCCGCGAATGAGCCATCGGCTCGATCATTCGCCGGCTGCAGGCGTGTCTTCGCGCTTCCCAGGGGCGCGCCTTCCTGAGACCCTCGGCCGCGCATGCTCGAAGGACTCGAAGCGATCGACTGGGCGAGCCTTTCGCACGCCTACGGAAGTGCAGCCGACCTGCCGGTCCAGCTCCGGGCCCTCGCGACGGGCGACGAGACGGCGCGCAGCAAGGCGCGCAAGTCACTCGCTTCGAGCATCCACCACGAAGGAACGGTCTATTCGGCGTCGGCCGCGGTCGTCCCGTTCCTCGTTTCGTTGGCGTCGTCGCCGAGCGTCTCGGAGCGAGCGTGGATCGTGCGGTTCTTGAGCGATCTGGCGGTCGGCGATCCGTCGCGATGGCTCGACGGATTCGACGTCGTTGCCGCCGAAAAAGAAGGGCATTTCGACGGCGAAGAAGCCGCGCCGTTTCGCGCGAGCTACGAAGCCGTCGAGCGCGCCGTCCCCGCTCTGCTCGTGCTCCTGGGCGACGTCGACTCGGCCGTCCGAGCCCGCGCCGCGATGAGCCTCGCGTGGTTCTCGCGGAAGGCGCGGCCCATTCGCGATGCGCTGGCCGCGAGGCTCGGCCGCGAGAACGAGCCCGAGGTCCGCGCGAGCCTTTCGCTGTCGATCGTGCTCCACGATTCGTACGTGAGGGAGCGTGTCGAGCTCGAACGCGTCGCGACCTTTCTCGATGCTGCCGATGATCGCGAGCGCGTCGTCGCCGCGTTCGCGACGCTCCAGCACGGAGAGAGCCGGCACGCCGCGCGCGCGTTCGCTTGCCTCCGCGAGGCGGTGCTCGCCGAGCCCCCTCTCCTGGCTTGGGACGCGATGCCATGGAACGAAGGGGACCTCGGAGGTATCGCTCTGCGCGGTCTCCAACAGGGAGGGCCGAGGCGCGCGTCCGAGCTCTTGGCGACGCTCTTCACGCTCCTCGAGCGCCCCACCGGACCCGACGATCCGGCATGCAAGCTCGCTCGTGCGTCGATCGCTCCGCTTTATCCCCTCGCCACGCCCGAGACCCCACCGAAGACCGGATGGAGTCCGAAGAACGTGCCGGCCGATCTGAGACGCTTCGCGGTCGCCGTCGCCGAGAGGCCCTACCTCGGGAGCACCGGCCTCTACGATGCCCTCGGTCGCGAGAGTCTGCCGAACGATCTCGCTCCGCTGCGAAAGTTCTTGGGGCTCGCCACTCTGCCGAGCGCCCTCGACCGACCGCTCGACCTAGGGGGCGTCACGAAGCCGATTCGCGCTTGGCTCGCGGCCTCGAACGACGACTCGGTGCGAGCACGTCTGGTCGCGGCGTCGAGCGCACGAGGCGACGAAGCGGTGCGTGTCGCGTTCGAAATGTCGATCGCCGGCGAAGGGGCCGAGACCCAAGGCGAGATGAGCGGCATGCGCTTCTCGATCACGCCGAGCGGCGTAACGGCGACGTCTCTGCCGACCCTGATCCTCGAGGCGGCGTGCGCGCGCGATCCCGAAGGCGTTCTCCGTGGCGCTCTCCCGCTCGCTGAAAAACACGCCAAAGAAGGCCCGCCGCGAGAGTACGTCCGCGCCGGAACGCGTCTGCACACGCCCGCCGTGATGGTCCTCGTCGCGGCCGCGACCATGGCGTGCACCACGCTCCATCGAGAGCCTCCCGAGGTGTTCGACGAGCTCACCAAGGCGGCGCTCGCGCAGGCGGCGAATGGGCCGTTGCTCGTTCGATATTTCTCGCTCGTCTCGCCGGCGCGGCGCGCTCGGTTTTTCATCGGCCTCGCCACGGCCGCGTTCGAGACTGGATGGAGAGGCATCGGAAGAGCGCGAATCGACGACAATCTCGACCTCGTGCTCGAGCTCTGCGACTCCGCGTCGCAGGCCGAGTTGCTTCGGCTCGTGGCCGCTTTCGCGTTTCCCACGGCGCTCGCTCAGCTCGGGCGATTCGGATCGGCCTCGCTCCTCGAGATGCTCATTCCGAAGGTGATCGAGAACATCGACGACATGTCGGCTTGGGCCGAGATCGAGCTCGTCGAGAAGACGACGGAGCGGTACGCGCAGGAGCTCGCAGCGCTCGGCCTCGCCGGTTTCGGGGTGCTGCGACGCGCGCTCTCGGCTCCCGAAGCCGCACCGCGGACCGTGATCGTTCGTGCGCTCGAGATCGTCGACGAATCGTCTGCGGTCGCTACGGCGATGCGCGACGGTGGGGTAACCTCGCGCGACGAACGAGGGCTGATGGCGCTCGCCGAGGCGCGAGCCATCGGCGAGGCCGCTTTGATCTTCAGGAAGGGAGAGGCGTCGCAGCTCGACGAGATCGTCGTCCTCGAGAGCGACCGACTCTGGGCGGCGCTCCTCTCTCTCGAGAACGCCGAGGAGTTTTTGAGACATGCGTCTCGCCTCACGTGGGCATTCCACGTGCGCGGCCGCGAGAATCTGAGTCTCTACGAGAGGTACGGGGACGAGATTTTGCCGTTCATCGAGAGCCGCATCGAGAGCGGGCGCTTGCGCGACGTGCCGTGGTGCGTGTTGCCGTGCTTGCTCGAGATCGGAACGGAGGCAGGGCTCCGCGTGGCGTTGGAGGTCGTGGAGGTCGATGAGAGCCTGCCGAAAGAGGCGACCGGGGACGACGACGACGACAGCGACGACGACGACAGCGACGCGACGGAGAAGTCCGACACCGACGTGCGCGAGCGCGTCTCGGGGAGGAAGTAGCCATGGCTCGAGAGCTCCTCGCGAA
>JAYUUB010000031.1:0-7180 GCA_043755175.1 Polyangiaceae bacterium
TTCTTGAACATGTCGGCGCACGACTTCTACGCGAACGTGAACGGGACCATCAGCTTCAACTCCCAGATTCAAGCCTTCACGCCCACCGCCATCCCCGGCCTTCCGTTTCCGGCGATCGCCGGGTTCTTCGGCGACGTCGATCTCCGACCCGTCATCGGCTTTCAAGGGGCGTTCACGCTCTGCGTCGAGCCTGGGAACAAGCGACTCTTCGTGACGTGGAAAGACGTCGACTACTTCGACGCGACCGCGCTCAACCATCAGAAGAAGACCAGCTCGTTTCAGGTCGTTCTCACGAACAACGACGCGCTCGTCTGCCCCACCGCGCAAAACTTCGAGATCGAATTTCGCTACGAGACCCTCAACTGGACGACGGGCGACGCGAGCGGAGGCACCAACGGCCTCAACGGCACCGAAGCCACTGCCGGCATCGACAACGGTGCCGGGAGCGCGGTCGCCCTCCCCGGCTCGGGAACGGCCGCCGTACTGAACCTCGTCACCGGCTCGAACGTGAACGATCCGGGCGTGTTCGACTTCTTGCTCGCACAGGGCCAGCTCCCGAAGTGCGGCAACGGGACCGTTCAGCTCTGCGAAGAATGCGACGACGCGAACGCGAGCAACAACGATGGTTGCACGAACCTCTGTCTCGACGCGAAGTGCGGTGACGGTTTCCTCCACAACGGCGTCGAGGTCTGCGACGGGACCGAGCTCGGCGTTCCTGCGCCGGTCTGCCCGATCGGCTACACGGGCTCGCCCCTCTGCAACAACGATCCGGCGAACCCGAACGGCGACGGGACGTGCACGCTCGATGCGATCCCCGACGGATGCACCGACATCGACGAGTGCGCGCTCAACACCGACAACTGCGACGCGAACGCGACCTGCACCAATACATCGGGCAGCTTCACCTGCATGTGCAACGCGGGCTACTCGGGCAACGGCGTCGTCTGCACCGACATCGACGAGTGCACCGACGGCACCGCGAGCTGCGACGTGAACGCCACTTGCACGAACCTCGATCCCGGCACGTTCACTTGCATGTGCAACCCCGGCTTCACCGGCGATGGGCTCGTGTGCACGCCGATCGGCTCGACCAGCTCGACCGGAACGGGTCAGGGTGGCTCGGGCCAAGGCGGCGCAGGCGGAACGGCGTCGAACGGTACCGGCACGGCGTCGAACGGCACAGGCACCGCTTCGAACGGCACCGGCACGGCGTCGAACGGCACAGGCACCGTTTCGAACGGCACGGGAACAGGTCAAGGTGGAGGCACCAGCACCGGAGGCGCGGGCGGAAGCTCGAACAACGTGTTCGCTCAAGGCGGCGGCTTCTGCGCTGCATCGCCAGTGGGCACCGGAGACACGACCGGGGCAATCCTCGCTTGCGTCGTCGGTCTCGGCATCGCGATGCGACGACGTCGCTCGCGTTGAAGATCGCTCGAGTCGATCGAGAGGCGTGCTCGAAATCGAGCGCGCCTCTTTTCTTTGAGAACGAATGCCGTCGTCTCGACCGTTTTCAGGATGGCCGCGCGGTTCGCCTTTCGCTAAACCTTCCCCCATGGCCATCCCGTTCGTGAGCGAGAAAGAGTTCGAACAAGAAGTCATTCAGAGCGAGCTCCCCGTGTTGATCGATTTCTACGCCGATTGGTGCCAGCCCTGCAAAGTGGCCGAGCCCGAGGTAGAGGCGGTGGCCACCGAGCTCGCCGGCAAAGCCAAGGTCGTGAAGATCGACGTCGACAAGTCGCCGCGCATCGCGCAAGCGCTTCGCGTCCAGGGCATCCCGGCCTTCGCCGTTTTTCATCAGGGCCGGCAGGTCGCGATGAAGGCTGGTGTCTTGCGCAAGAAGCAGCTGCGCGAGCTCATCGAGCCCTTTCTTCCGCGCGCCGAAGGAGCCATCAAACCGCCCGAGCTCGTCGCGCTCATGAAAGAGGGCCAGGTCGTCGCGGTCGATACGCGCGAGGCGACCGCCTTCGGCCGCGCGCACATCCCTGGTGCCGTGAACTTTCCGCTCGCCGGAATCAAAGACCGCTTGGCCGAGCTTCACATGCTCGCCGGCGAGCCCGTTCTCTATTGTCGAACGGGTGTCGAATCGAAAGAGGTCTCCGACGAGCTCGCCGCTTCCGGAATGAGCATCGGTTTTCTCGAGGGGGGGTTTCTCGCTTGGGAGGCAGAGCTCCTTCCGGTCGAGCGCCCCGACTGATCGAGACCGGTCGATCTCAGCCGATCGACGCCAGCGCGATGACCGAGCGAATGATCTCACGGAGCGGGACGCCCGATTCGCGGGCGCGCGCGACGCAGTCGTCATACTCCGGCTTGACCTGGGGAGGGCCGAACGGACCTTCGCTCACCTTGCAGCGGATCTCGCCGTAGGGAGTGACCACGCTGATCGTGCGCCGAGGCCTCTCGATCCTCGAGACCAGCGTTCGGCGAACACCGATCGACGTCGTCTCACGCAGCATCGCCGACGAGACGGCTTCGGCATGCGCGACGGTGGTGAGCGCCGAAAGCACCAGGGCCGGACGTCCCTTTTTCATGGTGACGGGTGACGCCCAAGCATCGAGCGCTCCCGTGGCGAGCAAGACGTCGATGGCGTGTGCCGCGAGCTCTCCTGTGATGTCGTCGAGGTTCGCTTCGACGACGACATGGGTCTCGTCGGCTGGCGCCCCAGGCGCGCCCGGCGACTCGCTCCCTCGAGCGCGCGGACCGATCCCCGGCTCGCCGAGGATCAACCGAAGCAGGTTCGGTCGACCCGGAATGTCTTTCTGACCGGCACCGAAGCCGACGCGCTCGGGGGCGAACGTGGGCCATCGTGCAAACTGCTTCGCCGCCGTCGCGACGATCGCAGCTCCGGTGGGTGTGACGAATTCGAAGTCGATGTCGACGCCGTACGTCGGACAACCGCGAAGACAGTTGACCACCGCCGGCGCCGGCAGCGGCAAGATCCCGTGCTCGGCGCGCACGAAACCGCGCCCCATCGGAAGCGGCGAGCAGACCACGTCGGCGCCCAGATACACGAGCGCGGCAGCCGATCCGACGATGTCGACGATCGCGTCGACGGCCCCCACCTCGTGAAAGTGGACCTCGTCGATCGGCATGCGGTGAACGATCGCCTCCGACTCGCCGAGCGTGCGGAAGATCGCGCGCGCGAGCTTTTTGGTGGCATCGTCGAGTGACGAGGCGACGAGCATCGCGTCGATCTGCCTGAAGTTCCGCAGCGGTTGCGGGCTCTCCAGATGAACGTCGAACGTCGTGGCGACGATCGCACTCCGATGTGCATGCCCACGATGCAGATGAAACCCTTCGATCGGAAGGGCTGCCACGGCGCGCTCCACCACGAGTAGCGGAACGCCGAGATCGAGCAACGCCGCGATCGTCATGTCGCCGGCGACGCCGCTGAACGCGTCGAAGAAGAGCGTCTTTCCGCGACCGTCACCCTCTTTCAAGAGAGACGGACGCGGCGCTCCTTCGTGCAAATGCGACCCCGCATGCCCATGATCGGGAACGGCCCCGTGCGAATGGGCATGCCCTCCCGGAGCCCCGTCGCCATGACCCTCGCCATGATGGTGAGCGTGTTTGTCGTGCCCGTGCGAATGACCGTCTTCGTGTGAATGACCGTCTTCGTGCGAATGACCGTCTCCGTGTGAATGACCGTCTT
Organism: Polyangiaceae bacterium; assembly: GCA_043755175.1. Classification (GTDB taxonomy): domain Bacteria; phylum Myxococcota_A; class Polyangia; order Polyangiales; family Polyangiaceae; genus CAYYKK01. The sequence goes on from JAYUUB010000031.1 coordinate 3,650, forward strand.
CGTGCGAACGACCGTCTTCGTGCGAATGGCCCTCTTCGTGCGAATGGCCCTGCTCGTGGTGTGAAGAGCGGTGTGCGTGAGCGTGCTCGCCGTGCCCGTAGGAATGGCCGTGCGCGTGCGCATCGTGCTCGTGCGAGTGAACGTGCTCGTGCGAGTGAACGTGCTCGTGGGAGTGAGCGTGGTGCTCGCCCGCTCCGGGCCCCGGCTTCTTCGTTTCGTCGCTGCTCATGTTCCAGTCGGTTCCCGAGACGTAGTTTCTTTCGTGGACCGCGACAGAATGCGGTGAGCGACCATCGCGGCGCCAAACCCGCTGTCGATGTTCACGACCGCGACGCCACTCGCGCAGCTCGTGAGCATCGCGAACAGCGCCGTGAAACCACCGAGCGCGGTGCCATAGCCGACCGAGGTGGGCACGGCGACGATGGGGCAGCTCACGATTCCGCCGACGACGCTCGGCAGCGCGCCCTCCATTCCCGCGATGACGATCACGACCGAAGCGCGATTGAGCTCGTCGAGGCGATGCAGCAATCGGTGGATGCCGGCGACACCGACGTCGTAATGAAGCGTCACGTCGAGCCCCAGAGAGTCGAGCGTCTCGGCCGCTTCTTCGGCGACGTTCATGTCGCTCGTTCCAGCCGTCACGATGGCCACCGGCGCGACCGCGCGTCGCGGAACCGGCGCGACGATGAGCTTCGCCGTGCACGCGCGTGGGTTGTAGACCACGCTCGGAAGGGCGGCCACGAGCGCCTCAGCCTTGACCGGATCGATGCGCGTGACGAGAACGTTCTGCCCCGCAGAGACGAGCGCCTGGGCGATCGTGACGATCTCTTCGGCGGTCTTGCGCTCGCCGAACACGACCTCGGGATGGCCTTGCCGAAGCGATCGGTGATGGTCGATCTTCGCGATACCCAAGTCGCGATAGGGCAGCTGTGCGATGACTCGAGCGGCGTCGTCGACGCTCGCCTCGCCAGCCTTCACTCTCGCCAAAAGCTCGAGCAGCGCAGTCTCATCCATGATGGCCTCCTGGTCGTTGGGTGAGCGTCGGAAGCACGTCGTTCAGCAGCCACATCGTCATCGGACCGCGAGCCTAGTGGGATGGTCCCGGAGCCGCAATTCATCAAACCCAGTCGAGCCCACCGAACCCCCCTGGCACCGAGGCGCTCGCCGCCCCACAATCGGGCTCGATGTCTCGCTACCGCAAGATCGCCATCGCCGCGCTGGGTTTCACGCTCTTCGTCATTCTTTGGGGCGCGTTCGTTCGCATCACCGGATCTGGCGCCGGCTGCGGGAGCCACTGGCCCACGTGCAACGGCGACGTCATCCCAAGATCGCCCGGCAACGCGACGCTCGTCGAGTTCACCCACCGAATCACCAGCTTCGCGTCGCTCGTGTTCATCGTGTGGCAGCTCGTCGAGGCTCGTAGAGCGTTCCCCGCCGGTCATACTGCGCGCAAAGCGGCGGCTTGGTCGGTGTTCTTCATCGTGACCGAAGCGCTCGTGGGCGCAGGGCTCGTGCTCTTCGAGATGGTTGCGCAGAACAAGTCGGTGGCACGCGGGTATTGGGTGGGCGTCCATCTGACGAACACGTTCCTCCTCGTCGCAGCCATGGCGCTCTCGAATTGGGCGGCTTGGCCCCAAAAGCCAGAGGCCGGCTCGGCGACCCACGACAAACCTCTTTCGGGGGTCGACACCTGGAGCCGCGAGCGGCTGCGACTGACGTTCGGTCTGGCCGGCGTCGGGGTTCTGGTGGTCGGGATCACGGGCGCCATCGCCGCGCTCGGCGACACACTCTTTCCAGTCAAGAGCCTCGCCGAAGGGCTCTCTCAAGACGTCTCGCGCCACGCACACATCTTCGTCCAGCTCCGAGGTCTCCACCCGTTCGCGGCCGCGACGGTCGGAGTCTGCTTGATCGTTCTAGCCGGTGCGTTCGCCCGTTCGGCCGACCTTCGCGTCCAGCGGGTCGCGTCGTGGCTCGGGCTCGCCGTCATCGCTCAGATGGGTCTCGGTGTCCTGAACCTCGTCCTTCTCGCTCCCGCAGCGATGCAGCTTCTCCACCTGCTCGCTGCAGACGTCGTATGGATCACGCTCGTCGTTCTCGCCGCGTCGGTCGTCTTTCGATCGCGCGCCACGTCGTCCGAGCTCCTTCAGCCGGCCCACTCGCGATAGAGAAGCACCACGCATGCGATGGCATCGACCGCGACGGCGAACCGTTTGAGCCTCTCGGTGTGGCCCATCGCGTACGCCACCGCGAGGCGCGCGCCGATCACCGAGCCGACGCTCATGATCGCTCCCGCGACGTAGTCGACCTTGCCGCTCCACATGAATACGGCCAGCGCGGCGACAGTGAATATGCCGACCACGACGACCTTGAGCGCGTTCGCGCGAACGATGTCGTAGCCACCGATCGTCGAGAGCGCGAAGAGCAGAACGAGGCCCACGCCCGCCTGGAGAAAGCCTCCGTACATGCCGGCGAACACGAGCGCGGCGAAGAAGCCGAACCCCGAGGCCGAGGGCTCGAGAGGCGCATCGGCAGTCTCGACACCGGCGATCGCCGAATCGCCGACGGGCTTGATCGGGCGCGCCTTGGTCTTGGTCTTCTTGAGGCTCACGAGGCCCATCACGAACAGGACGAAGATGAGGACGTAGCGCATCTCGTGCTCGGGCAGCCGCGATGCGACGAGCGCGCCGACGACCGCGCCGATGCTCGTCGGAACGGCAATGCGCACGACCGCTGTTCGGTCGAGGCTTCCTTTCGAGTCGAAGCCGAGCGCGGCCGCGATGCTCTGCGCGAGCACCGGCAAGCGGTTCGTTCCGTTCGCCACGTCGGCGGGGACGCCGAGCAACATCAGCGCACGGAGAGAGACCAGAGACCCCGCCCCCGCGGCGGTGTTGACGAACCCCGCGGCACAGCCCGCTCCCACGAGCACGGCGACATGGAGAACCGACCAGGGATCGTGCATCGCGGGCTCATTCGTACTACCCGAACCGACCATGACGAAGAGCGTATTTCGTGAAGACATCTTCGAGGGCAAGGTCGCGTTCGTGACCGGTGGCGGCTCGGGCATCTGCCACGGAATCACCGACGCGCTGATGCGGCATGGCGCGAACGCCGCGATCGCCGGCCGCAAAGTCGATCGGCTCACGGCAGCAGCCGCGGAGCTCGAGAAGTCGACCGGCAAGAGCTGTCTCGTGACCCCGTGCGACGTGCGGGAGCCCGAGGCCGTCGAGGCCGCGCTCAGAGCGACGCTCGATCGCTTCGGCCGAATCGACATCGTGGTCAACGGCGCGGCCGGAAACTTTCTCGCACCCGCATCGCAACTAAGTTACAAAGGTTTTCGAACCGTGATGGAGATCGATACGATGGGCACGTTCAACGTGAGCCGCGCCGCGTTCGACGCTCATCTGCGAGATCACGGAGGCGTCATCATCAACGTCTCGGCGACGCTCCACTACGCGGCGACGCCACTCCAGATACACGCGTCGGCCGCGAAAGCCGCCATCGACTCGATGACCAAGAGTCTCGCGCTCGAGT
>JAYUUB010000032.1:0-20117 GCA_043755175.1 Polyangiaceae bacterium
TGAAACCGGCGACGCTCGACAGATCGAGCACGTCGCCCGAGTGGAGCATCGCTTTGGTGAGAGCGACCGTCTCCGCGTCATCCATGCCGCGGAAGAACACGGCCATGAGAAGCGCGCTCATCTGGTAGTCGGCGAGCGTCCCGTCGGAGAACGACGTGATGAGCCGTCCGATCTGCGAGTCGCTGAGACGCTGACCGTCACGCTTCTGGGCAATGAGCTCGACGAGGGACTCCATGGCGCGCTGTAACCTCGGGTGAGTGGTATGCCCGAACGTTACTCAATGCGTGCTCGATCGGTACCCTTTTCAGACGAGCACTCGGCGCCGGGTGATGATCCGCCGCCGAGATGCCGTCTCGAGGGGTGCGTCTAGAGGGTGGGATCGAAGTCGAAGCAGCAGCGGTAGCCGCTGTCGAACAACTTGAACTGCTGACCCACCGTGTAGAAGGTGAAGTTGCACGACGAGCCGGCCTCGGACCCGCTGTTGAAGGCGCCTCCCATCAGCTTGTACTGGCCGGGCGCCTGCTTCACGATTTCGCGGAGGTTACCGGTGATGTCGAAGATCTGATTCTGCCCCGTGAACCCGCCCGTGGCCCAATCGGCGTAGCAGCTGCCGAGGAGGTTCGAATGGGTGGGGAGCAGGCCGTCTTGATCGCCAGGGTTCGCGACGCCGGGTAGGAAGTCGTACGAAGGACCGAGATTGCAGTACTTGGCCGCGGTGAAGCTCGACGTGCACGGTGCGCCGAAGGCCGCGTAGCCCCACACGCAGTCGGCACCAGCTGCCGGTGTGACCCGGCAGGCCGTCTGCCACTCGCTCGTCGAGCAGACGACGCCGCCCATCGCCGAGCAGGTCTGTTCGACCTCGTCGGGCGTCACGTTGAACCACGGGATCTTCGTCGGCTCCGAGCAGGCCGGTGTCTTGTCGAGCGTGGTCCCGCTCGGCGCCGACGTGAAGTAGCCGTTCCCGTTCCCAGGTACGACGGCCGTCGCCTTGGGACGGCTCGCCTCGTAGGTGTCGACCCAGAGGCTCGGGCCGATCTTCACGACGTTCGGCTTGTAGAAGAACCCCGCGTTGGTTCCCTTCGACGTGTACGGCTCGTCGATGAGACCGTCGCAATCGTTGTCGACGCCGTCGCAGGTCTCCGTGCAGCCACCCGGCAACGTGGCGCAGCTCGCCTTGACGGCGCTGCACTTGGTCGCGGTTGGGCTCACCACGGGATTGCAGGCGAAGCTTCCGACGGTTCGGCATGCACCGTCGCCCGGAGTAGGCGCCGCGTCGTCGCTCGCGCAAGTCTTTCCGTAGTTCGGTGAGGTCTCGTTGAGGAAACCATTGCAGTTGTTGTCGAGCGTGTCGCAGACCTCGGCAGTCGCGGCGCAGTTGCCTCCGGTGCACACGTTCGCCGGGAACGTGCACTTCCAGGCGCCGGTCATGCAGGCAACTTGGACACCGGTGGTGCATTCGGGAGTCGAGGCAGTCGGGCTCACACCGCAGACGCTCACCGGTGAAGGCGGGACGACGCCCTCGTCGATCTGTCCGTTGCAGTTGTCGTCTTGGTTGTTGCAGGCCTCTTGCGCTTGGACGAACGTGCAGGCGTATTCACACTTCTGATCGTTGTTCAGATCGTAAAAGCCATTGAGGCAGCCATCGAAATGGCAGCTACCCGACATACACGACCAATTCGCGTTGACCGCGCCCGTGGTGCAATCGTTGGCGCACGTTCCGCAATGGTGGACGTCGGTCATTTGGTTCGGCTGATTTTCGAGGACTCCATTGCAGTTTGCATCGACGCCGCATTGGTCGGTAGTGCCGACCGCCGCGACGACCGAGCCGTTGCATTTGACCGTACCGCCAGTGCACGACTTGGTGCCGGCCACACACGGTGACGTGGCACCGGCAGGAGGAGGCGTCGGAACGTTGCAGGCTCCGATGGAGTCTGCCGGATCCATTCCGTTGACCTTGTCGATCTGACCGTCGCAGTTGTCGTCTTGGCCGTTGCAGGTCTCGGTTCCGGGATTGATGGCGCCGACGCAAACCAAGCTTCCGGCCTGGCACTGCTTCTGACCGAACTTGCACGGGAAGAGATTGTTGGTGCCGCAAGCCGCGCCAGCGTCCGAAGGATTGTCGTCGACGACGCCGTCGCAATCATCGTCTTTGAGGTTGCAGGTCTCGACGATCTGATTCTGCACGAGCACGGCGACTCCGACACACGTCACCTGATTGGCGACGCAAGCGGTCGACCCGGCGTGAGCGATGTCGGCGCACTCGCCCAGGGTTCCACCGAAGCACTGCACACCGATGTTCGTATCGAGCGAGAGGTCGTCGGCGCCATCGATCTTGCCGTTGCAGTCGTTGTCGACCCCGTCACCGCAGATCTCGTGGTTGCCGGTCGGAGTGCAGTTGTATTCGCAGCCCGTCGCGTAGCTACCATCGAGATCGACCCAACCCGGATCGCATGCAGCAATCTCGCACTTGGTGTTCGTCGTGTTGCAAGGGGTGGTACCGTTGTTCGTGCACTTGGGCGACCCGTGTACGACGACGCAGTTGCCGCCGCACTTGCCGCAGTCGGTGACGCTGTTGCAAAGGTTCACGTCCTCGTCGATGAGGCCGTCGCAGTCGTCATCCTGGTTGTTGCAGAGCGAGTCGTCGTTGGCCGTCTTCGTGCAGAAGTATTCGCACTTCCCGTCGGCGTTCAGATCGAAGTAGTCGGCCGTGCAGCTGCCCGAGCACGTTCCGGGAATGATCCCCGGGCTCGCGCTCGGCATGCATTGAACCGACGCCCCGTCCCAATTGGTGTTCGGGAGGGCGAGACAATTGTTGTCGCAAGTGCCGCACGTTTTGGGTTGCGAATAGTCGTTACCCGGAATGTCGTCGACGACGCCATTGCAGTCGTTGTCGATGTGATCGCAGGCTTCGATGCCGCCGTTGGTCTGCATGCAGGGCCCCGAAGCACCCGCGCCCGTCGACACGTCGGCGAAGCCCGAGCTCGAGCTGAACATCTGCCCGCCAGCGCCACCGGTCGTCGCGCTGGAGGTCGTCGACGAGCCGCCACCGCAGTTCGTGAAACAATAGGCCTTCGTATCGCAGCCCGAGAGGAGCGGGGCGCCCAAGGCCAACGCCGCAGCGAGACCGAGAGACCAGCCCGCGAGCGAGAGCGGCTTTGCGGCGATCATCGCGACACCTCCCCGCTCGCAACGCGCCGACTCTTCTCTTTGCGGCGCCTCAGCCTCGATACGACCGCACCGACCGCGAGAGCAGCCAATCCGAGGCCGCGTTGATCGGTGGTCTTGCTGCTGACATCGCAGGTGCATCCACCACCGCCGGTTGCGAGACCGAAGACTCCGTTGGGGCCATGACTGCCGCCCCCAGTGCCTTCGCCCCCTTGGCCGGATCCGGTATTGGCGCCGGTGCTGACGGTCGACGAGGTCGAGCCGGCGCCTCCAGTGCCCATGTCACCGACGCATTGATCGTTCTGGCACGTCTGACCCATCGGACAGATGACCCCTTCGCACGGGCAGGCTCCGCAAGCGCCGGTGAGCGCATCGCAGCAAGCGCCGCTCGGGCAGGTCGGAGCCGCGCATTGGCTGTCGACGCAGGTCGGTGTGGCCTGTGTGTCGTCGCAGACCTTCCCGGCAGCGCAGGGCGGGTCGCAGGTCGCGACGCATTGACCGTCTTTGCATGCCTTGCCGCTGCTGCACATGATTCCGGCACAAGTCGCGACGCAGGTATGACTCAAGAAGTCGTCGCTCGACTTGCAGACCTCGCCAGGTTGGCAGGTCGTCGCCGTGCACGGGTTCTGGATGCATGCCCCGGTGTTGTCGCAGACCTCGTTGCAGGCCTGGCATCCGAGATTGAAGCAGGTGTCTTGAACGCACTTGCCGGCGTTCGGTCCGAAGTTGGTGCAGACCTGCGGAGAGGTGCAAGTCACGCCGAAGCAAGGTGACTGGCACCCGTTCTGGCCCTTGCACTCGCAGACCGGAATGTCGGAGCAATCGGTCGACGGCGTGCCCGCGGGCGCGCAGAGGAGCTTGTTGCTCGCATCTTTCACCGTTTGCAGCGTGCAATCGGGGCAGGTGCTGACGACGCAATAGCTCCCGGTCTTTTGTGCACCCTCGGCCATCGTGATGGTCTCGCAGACCTGACCCGACGGGCACGGGAACTCACCGCCACTGCAAGGCAGCGCGCATTGGCAGCCCTGCGTCGCAGAGTGAATGCACGACTTTCCGGTGCTGCAGAGTGGCGGATTGCTTCCGGGGTTGTTGTTGTCGACGGTGCCATTGCAATCGTTGTCTTTGCAATCGCAAGACTCGACGGTCCCGGTCGTGCCACCGAGGCAACTGAAGGTGCCGTTGACGCAGGCGTAGTTGCCTTGCGTGCACGTTCCGAGAGTCGTACCGCAGATGTCTCCGATGTGAGGCGTCGGAGGCGGCGGCGGGGGAGCGAACGGATCGGCGCTGCCGTCGATACCGTCGGGCGCGGCGCCGATTTCATCGGTCGTGCCGTCGCAATCGTTGTCGATGCCGTCGCAGACTTCGGGGTTCGGTCCGACGCCGCCGACGCAAACGGTGCCGCCAGCGCCATTGCATTGGAGAACCCCGGGCTGGCACGGTGCCGCAGTGCGCGGTCCCGGGTACGCGACGGTGTCGTATTGCGGAGTGCAAGGACCGCCGGTGGGGATGCCGTTGTCGATGACGCCGTTGCAATCGTTGTCGAGACCGTCGCAGAGCTCGGCCACCGGTGAGATTTCGCCGACGCAATTGAGGACACCCGCCGAGCAGGCGATGAGCCCGGTCTGGCACTCGCCGGTGTTCGTTCCACAAATCTGCCCGGTCTGCGGGAACGGCCCTTCATCGACCGCGTTGTTGCAGTTGTTGTCGAGACCGTCGCAGACCTCCGGGGAGGGCTTCACGTCCTGGGTGCACGTCCATCCGGCCGCGCCGGAGCACTGAAGCGATCCGGTGTTGCAGGGATTGGTGAGCGTACCGAGGTTGTTGCAACTGCCACCCGCGGGGGGGCACCAGTGGAAGTTACCGTGCGAGCAGCAGTTGCCCGGGAGATTCCAGCAACCGGTTTGACCGGGGAGAGGAGCGTCGAGGAGCGGCGCCTCGTCGGTCTGGCCATTGCAGTTGTTGTCGAGACCGTCGCAGATTTCGGTCGAAGGCTGGACGCCACCTTGGCAGGTCAAGACACCCGCGACGCAGGCGACGACACCAGGTGAGCAGGGCGGCGTGTTGGTACCGCATTGGCCACCGGCGCCGAAGACCATGTCGTCGACGATTCCGTTGCAATCGTTGTCGATGCCGTCGCAAATCTCGGCGCTCGGCCCGACGAAACCTTGGCAGGTTCCCATGCATGCTTGCGTGCCCTTCATGCACTGGCTGCTGCCGCCGTAGATGAGACCGGGAGGTGTGCCGCCGGGGACGCAGACGATCGGTGCAATTCCATCATCGATGATGCCGTTGCAGTTGTTGTCGGTGCCGTCACAAATTTCGGGTTGCGGGTTGTTGTTGCAAGCCGAGAATCCGCCACCGCCGGCCGCACAACCACCAATCGGAACGGCTTTGGGCGAAGAGCAGGTCTTCGTGCCGGCGCAGTTCGCAGGGCTCGGGAGCCCACAAGCGATCGGGTTGATCCCGTTGTCGGCGATGCCGTCGCAATCGTTGTCGCAGCCGTCACAGACCTCGGGAGAAGCGACGCAGGTTCCGCAGACTCCGCCCTCGTCGACCGACCCGTTGCAGTTGTCGTCGAGCCCGTTGCAAACCTCGGGAGTCGGACAATGCAATGGCGTGCCGCACTTGTTGGCGTTCTCGTCGATGCTGACGGGCGGCGGGCCGGGGATAGAAGCGCAGTTGTTGTCGACGCCGTCGCAGATGTCGCCGGGGTTGTAACAAAGCCAGTTCGCGGGATCGGTCGCGAGGTTCGCGGCCGTACAGGGCAACTTGGTGAGGTCGCCTGTGGGATTCGCCGGTGTGATCGACGCGGTGTATTGGCTGAGACAGGTGGCTCGAGCGAGCGAGCAGCAAGTCTGCGAGACGTTGCAATAGTGGGCGTAGCCTTCGTCGATACAGCCGTTGCAGTTGTTGTCGGAGTTGTCGCAGCCCTCGGGAGCGACGGCCGACGCGATGATCGTCGAGAGCGCGGTCGACAACGCTGCTTCGTTGGCCGTCGAGTAAGAGGCCGTCGTTCCACCGCAAGCCGCGATGTGATCGAGCGAAGCGATGGTCGCTCCAGCAAAGCCGATCACGTGGGTCTTCACTTTGAAGTTCTGCCCGCCCACCGTGATGCCGTTCGTGAACATGCGGTCGGCTTCGTAGCTAGCCAGGCGCTCTCCCGATGCGGCGGTCCCGAGATACGCTGCCTGGCCAGCCCGGCAGCCACCCGCGATGGGCGTCGGGTTGACGCCTCCGTCACAGGTCTCGTCGCCGTCGGTGATGAGGATGACGTTCAGCGGGCGGCAGGAGCGCTCGCCTTGCGCCACGGTGCCGATCGGAGAAGCCAGCACGGTGCCGGTGAACGGGTCGGCGAAGGTGCCCGAAAAGTACTGGTTCATGTTGAACAGCGAACCACCGATGGGCGTGTTGCTGCTCGCCCCCAGCTCGACGCTGCCCGTGCAATCGTTGTCCACGTACCCGAGCAGCCCTCCGACATTCGACGCATTGGGCGGGAGGGTCCAGTAGTGGTCCTGCAGCATCGGGACGACGACGTTCGCTCCGTAGTGAATGTTGGTCGCGGTCAGCGAAGGCTCGGCGGCGACTGGACCACAGAAGTTGTTCGCTCCATTCGCCGCCGGATACTGCGCAGCGCAGTTGGTGAAGCAGGTGGCGCTTGAACAGCCGCTGAGACGCCAGGCATAGGTGGAGAGTCCGAAGTTGACCTCGCCTGAATACGCGTTGATCGTGTTCTGGACGGCGCATCGGGCGTGTCCGAGCCGGTTGTTGGGGTAACCACAAGAGTTGGTTCCGGCGACAGCCGTGGTCATCGACCCTGAGGTGTCGACGATCACCATGAAGTAGGGCTTCGACGGCGCCGGCCACTGCGCAGGGTCTGGAGACAGACAGTCGAAGGCGCCAGCCGGCTCGGGAGCGACGACGAGCGCCGCGGCGAGAGAAACGGCGGCGCCGAAAACGACTGCCAACCCGGGGCTTCGGAACGTCATCGGTGGTCTACCCTTTGCGCGCGTCGATTTTCGGAATGAACGTAAACGCGCGCACGTTGATGGTCGCACGGGTCCCCATCATTTCGCAAGACGCCCACGCGAGGAGCGTCGTCGGTTTTAGCTCGCTCGGCCGGTTTCGTCTCTTCGGGCGCACGTGAGGCGGGCTTCACGAGCAGCCCTCGCGAGGAAATTCCTACGAGTCGGGCGCGCGGAAGGAAGAATGCCTCTCGGGCAATGTGGGGCAATCACCTACCGAAGCGCGGGCGCGAGACGACTCCGTCCACCGAGAACGAGCCCTACGACTCGCTCGTTCGCGGAGGTGGATGCGTTCTCACGTGGCGCACGTCGTCACCGCGCACCATGAAGATCACCTCTTCGGCGATGTTCGTCGCGTGGTCTGCCACGCGCTCGAGATACTTAGCCACTTTGATCACTCGAATCGCTGCCGGGATTTCCGTCGGGTGCTCGACCATGAAGTCCATCATCGACCGAAGGATTCCGCCGTAGAGCGCGTCCACGTCGTCGTCCTTGGCGAGAACCCCCTCGGCCTTTTCAGCCTCGCCTTCGACGAAGGCATCGAGCGCCGCGCGGAGCATCTGCTGGGCCTGCTCGCTCATCGATTTGAGATCGGCTTCGACCCTCTCTTTGGCGACGCCGTGACCCTCTTTCGCGCGCTCCGCGATGTTCACGGCCTCGTCGCCGATGCGCTCGAGATCGGTGACGAGCTTGAGGGCGGCTGTCAGAAAGCGAAGATCATAAGCCACCGGTTGGCGAAGGGCCAACACGCGCAACACGAGCGCGTCGATGTCCATTTCGTCGCGATCGATGTGACGGTCGAGCTCCTCGACCTCGCTCGCGAGGGTCGCGGAGCCCTCCCAAAATGCTTCGAGCGCGAGCTGCAAGCTGCGCTCGCAACGCGCACCCATCGCAAGCGTGTGCGCGCGCAGCTCGCGAAGCTCCGACTCGAAATCGCGACTCGTATGTGACACATGCATGGCGACTATCCCTTGGCTCGTGTGCCTGAGGCCCCGCCGAAGCGCCCGAGGCGCGAGGCGAGCAGATTGGTGAACCCGACGAGCACGATGAGTATGGCAGCAGTGGCGGCGCTGATCTCGGCACGGTCGGGGCTCAACCCAGACGAGTTCACGTACCAGAGGTGTACCGCGAGAGTTTCGCCGCCGCGAAATGGATTGAGAGAATAGGCCGATGTGCGCGAGATGGTCGTTCCAGCGGTCATGATGAGCGGCGCGCTTTCGGCGAATACCCTCCCCACCGAAAGAACGAGCGCACTCAGGATTCCCGGCCACGCATGAGGCAGGGTGACGCGAAAGGTCGTCTGAACTTTCGTGGCACCGAGCGCCGAGCTTCCGTCCTCGAGCTCTCGCGGCACGGCTCGAAGACTCGCCTCGCTGATGCTGACCACCAGCGGAAGATTGAGGAGCGCGAGAACGAACGCTCCAGCGAAGAGCGAATAGCCGGCCTTCATCTCGACCACGAAAACGAGAAACCCGAACAGGCCGTATACGATGCTCGGAAGCGACGAGAGCGTATCGAGAGCGACGCGGACGACCGACGTGAACGGTCCGGAGCCGGCGAATCGAGACATGTAGATCGCAGCACCCACACCGATCGGAAGCGTCACCGCAGTGCTGAGAATCGCGAAGTAGACCGTATTGAAGATCTCCGGTCCGACGCCGCCCCCTGCTCGGGTCTCCGTAGGAAGCGAAATGAGGAACCTCGGGAGATGATCACGGAAGGCCCACGCTGCGACGATGGCGAACAGAATCACGGCCCCCGTCGCCATGCGATCGGTTCGAAGGCTCCGCTTGCCGAGTCGCCGGAGAATCGCTCCGACGACGAGGCTAACGCCCCACCCCAATGCACCGAACACACAGCCGGCTATCACGAGGCGCATCGCAGTCTCACCGTCGATACCCGACAGAGGCGTCGGAAAGAGCGTGAAGCTCGAAATCTTGGCGCCGCCCTGAACGAGCAGATACACGATGCCCAGCACGTAGGCCGAAGCCATGGCCATCGCGCAAGCGGCCAGGCTCTTCGAAAGGATGGCCTCGAGTCGCTTTCCGGGACGGACGCTTCCTCGCAACGCAGCTCGTCTCATCGGGGCGCCCCACGGCTCAAGAATCGAGTGGCGAGGACCATCGCCACGGAGATGACGAGGAGAATGAGCGACATGGAGAACAGCACATTGCTCTCGAGCGTGTCGGGGCGAGCATTCTGCATATCCATCACGATCTGCGTCGAGATGGTGGTCGTGGGCGAAAATGCATTGAGAGGCATTTTTCGCGCACCGCCAATGACCATTTGAACGGCCATCGTCTCGCCGGCGGCTCGGGCGAATCCGAAGAACACGGCAATGAGGAGGCCACGCCATGCGTGAGGCATCGACACACGAAACGCGGTCTGCCACGGCGACGCGCCGAGCGCCGCGCTCGCCTCTCGAAGCGAGCTCGGCGCTCGCTCCAACGCGTCGAGCGACAGCAAGAAAACGGTCGGAGCAATCATGACGCCCAGAAGCAGCCCACTCGAAGCGAGGCCTTCACCGGTCACCGGGAGATTTCCGTGGAGGAAGTGCGCGACCTTTTCCACCGAGGGCACGAGATGAACCAGCGCCATCCAGCCGAACACCACGCTCGGGATCGAGGACGCAATCTCCATGATCCGACGAAATACCGGCCGCGATGACCGAGGCGCGAGCTCGGTGACCCAAAGGGAGGCGAGCACGGCGGGGAGCGCTCCGACCAGCACGGCACCCATCGCGCTCGCTAACGTGCCGAAGATCAGCGGGAGCCCGCCGAAAATGGCGGACTCCGGCTTCCAGATCGTCCCTGTGACCAATGGGACGATTCCGATGGTGCCGATGCCCTTGATCCCCACGCGCGCGATGAAGAGAAGCATCGTCAACGTCGCGAGCACCACAAATACCGAGAATCCCCAGAGCAACGCTTGAACGATGCTGTCGCGTATCGCGTAGCGAGGGGGTCGGCGAAACCGCGACTGCCCATCGCTGGGCTCTGCCATGGCCTCGGTGATTGACGAGAGGCTCACGGGGTCAATCCTTGTCGCGTTGCGCCTTCATCTGAGTCACCGGAATGAAACCCTTGACCCCCGGAAGCCCATCGTTCTGAAATTCGGCCGAGACCACGTAATCGAGAAAGGCCTTCGTCGCGCCGGTCGGCTCGCCCTTCGTATACATGTGCTCGTACGCCCAAACGGGGTAAGTGCCGCCGGTGATGTTCGCGGTCGTCGCGGCAACCACGGCGCCATCGGTCTTGAGCGCCAAGGTGACGAGCGCGTCGTCTTGGAAGCTCAACGCGAGGTAGCTTATCGCTCCGGTGGTTTGCTTGAGCTTGGCCACGAGGGCGCCCGAGTTGTCTTCGGTCTGCGACTCGACGAATTTGTCGCCGCCGAGAATCGCATTGCCGAAGACCGTGCGCGTTCCGGAGCCAGGCGCACGATTGATGACGACGATGGGCTGCGCGGCGCCGCCGAGATCTTTCCAATCGGTGATCGTGCCCGCGAACACCTTGGCGAGCTCCTCTTTGGTCAGAGCCGTCACCTTTTCGTTGAATGGCCCTTTGTTCGCCATCGCGGCAAATCCGACGACCGCGACTTTGTGGTCGACGAGCTGAGCTTTGAGATCCTCGGGAGCGAAGATGTCGCTGTTGCCGATCTGGACGGCGCCCGACGCGACGTCGGCGAGCCCCTTCTTGGACCCTCCCGCCGAGACCTCGACGCTCATTCCTTTGTTCTTCGCTTCGAATTTCTCTTTCGCGACGTTCACCAGAGGCTGCAACGCGCTCGAGCCGCTGGCGCGGATGGTACCGACTTCTTTGGAAGCGGCGGCGCCGGAGGTCGCTCCCGAAGGCGCCCCTTGTTCACCTGGCGGAGGTGTCTTGTCGCACGCGGTGCCGAGGAAACCGAATGCGAGCGCCATACCGATCATGCTTCGTCGCGAAGTGTTCGTGTGCATCATCCGAATCTCCCTGTGATGTAATCCTCGGTCTCTTTTTCGCGAGGCTTCGTGAAAATCGTCGTCGTGTCGCCGACCTCGACGAGACGCCCCATGTAAAAGAAGCCGGTCCGCTGGGACACGCGCGCGGCTTGTTGCATGCTGTGAGTGACGATCACGATCGTGAGCGACTTGCGAAGCTCCGACATGAGATCTTCGATCTTCGCGGTGGCGATCGGATCGAGCGCGCTTGCTGGCTCATCCATCAAGATCACCTCGGGCTCGACGGCCAAGGCGCGCGCGATGCAGAGACGTTGTTGCTGACCACCCGAGAGACCGAGGCCAGACTCGTGAAGTCGATCTTTTGCTTCTTCCCAGAGCGCGGCTTGGCGAAGCGCGCGCTCTACGCTCTCTGCAAGCACGCGTCGGTCGCGAACTCCTGCAATACGCAGTCCGTAGGCGACGTTCTCGAAGATGCTCTTCGGGAAGGGATTCGAGCGTTGGAAGACCATGCCCACCCGCCGCCGCACGAGCACGGGGTCGATGTCGCTTCCATAGATGGGCTCGGCGTCGAGCTCGACTTGACCTTCGGTGCGCACACCGTCGATCGTGTCGTTCATCCGGTTGAGCGAGCGAAGGAAAGTGCTTTTGCCGCAGCCGCTCGGACCGATGAGCGCGAGAACTTCGTTTGCGCCGACGTCGATCGTCACGTCTGCGATCGCCCGCTTGTCGGCGTAGAAGACCGACAAGCCCACTGCGCGCATCTTCGCCTGCGCGAGGCGCGAATCGGGGGCGTCGGTGGCGACACTCATGGCGAGCAGCTTCGGCGGGCTTCGCGAGGAAGCGATGAAGAGCGCGAAACGATCGTGTGACGATCGTTTCCCGCGTCGTTGCAGGCGACCTCGAGAGGCGGTGCCTCGGCCTCCCTGCCACGAGGGTGACTGCCACGGTGTGACGAAGTGCCCCGCCGACGACGCCTCAAGCGGAGCGAAGGAATGCAGCGCGGAGCGAAGGAATGCAGCGCGGAGCGAGCGGATACGTCGAGCTCGATGACGTCTGGATCGGCGAGAAGGTCGCCGAAACCAACTTGGGTGCCCAGGGAGGGAATCGAACCTCCGACACGAGGATTTTCAATCCTCTGCTCTACCAACTGAGCTACCTGGGCGTCTCGTTTCCGAGCCCGCGGACCATAGCTCAGGCGCGCCGCGGTTCGCAACACCAACTGCGCAGGGCCGGATCCGAACGACTTGGGCGGCCTCGAGCCCTTTCGGATTGCTAGGTGCCCGCCACCGGCACGTCGGATTCGAGGCTCGAGACCTTCTGGAGCCACGAGGCTCGCAAGAAGGCTAGGTAGAGGAGGACTGCGACCTGACAGGCGGCGCAGAGCGAGAGCGCCGAAGCGCTCGCCATGCCCACCGACAGAGTCACACCGACGCCGACGGAGACTGCAGCGATCGCACCGAGCAGACGTGCGACATAGTGAAAGGCGAGCGACAGGGGCCGCGCGCGAATCACGACGAACGCTCGTGTGACCGCGTCGTAAAACCCGACGTCGAGGGCCACGGCCGAGCAGCGCGCAACATCTTGGGCGATTCCCAGGGCGACAATCGGCACGAGCGCGAGCACCTCTGACAGAGCCGCTCCGAGATCGGCCGATCGGTCGTCCCCGACGAAGAGTCGCGTCGCTAGCGCGTGTGCGCCGAGCGATCCCAACGCGAGCGCGATCCCTTCGAGGAGCGTGACGATACCGAACAACAACGTGAACCCGACGAAGTGCCGTCGAGCCGCGCGAGCAAAGCCCGCGAGCCCGAGCGGCGTGGGGCGAGCGAGCATCGAGACCACGCCTGCGAGCGGAGCCAGCTCGAGGATCGATGCAAGCACGAGGACGATCGACCCGCCGACGATCATCGAACGAACCGACGCTCGAAAGAAGTCGAGCGCTTCGAGCGCCCGCAGATCACCGTGGGCAAAGAGCCCTGCATCTCCACCAAAGCCACGGAGGTGATGAGAGAACGTCGATGTGGCCGGAAAGACGAGCACGAGCGCGACGAGAGCACGGACTACGAAGAGCACTCCGGCTCCGCTCACCGTCCGGCCCAATCGACCGACGATGGTCAAGGTAGGACTGCCGACGAAACGATCCCGAAGGCGAAGAACCCTGCGAAAAAAACGCGCGGCGTGAGCGATGGCTCGTGGGTAGCGCCGTTGTCGAGGATGTTCTCGTCGAGCAGAATCTTGCCCTGCGGATCGACGACCACCGAGAGAATCGGCGAGGTGGTGGCGATCTCCGTCGACGCGCCTCGTCCGTCCCACACGGTTCGATGCTTGGCTCCGAGAACGTCGACGACATCGATGTCGACCGGAAACACCAGCGCGCCGTCTCGGTGAATCACTGCGGTGCGCGCCCCCGGCTCGAGGGGTTCGGCACGAAAGTTCACCGTCTGGCGGTCGAAGAGGGCGCTGCGCAGGGTCTCGGCGACCTCGGCGCCGCCTTCGGACTCGAACGCCCCCAAGAGCTCGGGAGGTCCTGGATGCCCGAATCGATTCTGACGCGCGTAACGAGAGACCGCGCGCATCGCCACCGAAGGAAAGGCGCGATCGATCGTGCGGAGAATGGTCGCCGTTCGGTAGTAGACCAACTGCGCGTAGTCGGACCCAGTACGAAACGCGCCAGCACGAGAGGCCACGGGCGACCTCGAGGCGACGCCGCGCGCATAGAGCCGCTCGCCTGCCGCGAGCGAAACCGGGACCCAATCGACGAGCGCATGGTCACCGTAGAGGGCCGTCGCCGCCTCGCCAGAGGCAAAAGTGGTGAGGCCTTCATCGAGAAAGGGGCTCGCGTTCTCGTTGGTCGCGACGAGCCCGTAGAACCATTGGTGGGCGAGCTCGTGAAGCGTCAAGAGCTCGATGGCGCGGCTACCCGAGTAGGCGAGCCACCACGGCCCGCCCGTCGTGATGAGCGTCGGGTACTCCATCCCTCCGGTCTCGGCGGCGACCTCCGGCGGATGGACGATGGTCAAGCTCGGGTACGGATATGCGCCGAATGCCTCTCCGTAGTACGCGAGCCCGGCTCGCGCGGAGTCGATCTCGCGGGAGGCTGCGGCCTCGTACCCAGCCGGAAAGAGGCAGCGAATGGCGACGCCATTTGCGTCGGCGGTCTTCTCGCGAAAGCCATCCCATGCGGTGAATGCGAAGTCGTGCACGCCCGAAGCGCGGTATCGGGAGATCGATCTGGCCGAGTCGTCGCGACTCTCGACGAGCAAGCCCGTGGCCCCCGTCGTGAACCCAAGCGGGACGTCGAGCGTCACGTCGTAGTCGCCAAAGTCGGCGTAGAACTCGCTGAACCGCTCGAAAGGGAAATGGGCCCACCGACCGTCTGGCTCGAGCTTCGCGAGCTTCGGGAACCACTGCGCCACCATGTGAAAGCTTCCCTCGAAGCCGGTGCGGAGGAGCACGGACGGAAGAGTCGATTTGAAGCGGACGTCGACATGGATCACCTCGCCGGGGGAAATCGCCCGCGGGAGAGGAACTCGAATGTCGGTTCGATCTCTCGCATCTCCTTCGGTCGTTGCTCCGATGGGCCAGACCTCGGCGCCCATTTCTCGCACGAAGAAGCGCTCGATCTCGATTCCCCCGAACCGCGAGAGTCCTGAGGTTCCGCGAAAGCCGGTGCCGTCCTTCCGCGTGAAGACGGTCGCGTCACCTTCGAACGCATTCAGATAAAGATGCACATACAACTCATCCTTCGATACTTCGGAAGAGTTCTCGAAGCGAATCGTCCCCTCGCCTTCGACCTCGTGCTTCGCGACGTCGAGGGTCGCCCGGAGCGTGTAGCTCGCGACGGGCAAGACTGTGCCGACGGTGACGAGAGGCCGTGGCTCGACCGGGGCGCCGTGGATGGCGGCGGGATCGAGCGCACTTTGCGCCTGCAATTCGGTCGGCCCGTCGAAGGAGCGGCGAGTGAAGTCCCGCTCCCCGATCGAGTTCGACGCGTTCGCCGCGAGGTAGCTCCCGGCGAACGCCAACAGACAGCCGAGTGTGAAGACAGTCACCGCTCGGATCGTCGCGACCCACGCCGAGGTCACGACCCCCGCCGACGTCGTGAGCCCCATCGTCGAGACGCCTCGAGTGACGGTGTCGTGCGGCGGCGGTTCCCCTCTGTGTTCGGGGTCGCCGGCGAGCCGCATCTCAGCCTCTCGCAACCGCCGGAGACGCGTCGATGACGCCCTCCTGCTGAAGCTCGAACAGGAGGCGCAGCGCCTCGAGCTGCGGCATGCCCGAGATGTCGAGAACGTCGTCCACCGTGGCGACCCCATCGATGAGCGAGATCAGAAATCCACCGCGATGGTCGAACGCGAGATCTTGAATTTTGTCGCGACTCATCACGACGTGGAGCACCGAATCGCACGAGCCGAGCCGCGCAATGTACATCTCCTTCACGCGCTCTTGGCACTTCGCGACGAACGCCTTGGCGCCTGCGTGGTCCGGCTGTTCTTCGAGAAGAGCCTCGGCACGAAGGAGCGCTCCCGCGAAGTCGCCGCGGTCGAAGCGTTCGCGAATGGGGGTGACTCGAGCATCCTCTACGGGCTCGACCGACGCCGTCTCGCTCGCAGCGCCGAAACGTAGCTCGTCGGGCGGAGCGCCACGAACGGTCGGTGGCAGGTCGGATACGGGAGCTTGCTTGTCGCTCGAAAGGAACGGACCGTCGAGCGGGAGATCGCTGATTCGGGGTGGATCGCTGCTGAACGAAGCTCCCATCGAGCGCGGCGCGAGCGAATCGAGCTCACTCGAGTCGCGACGACCGCCCGCAGCGGTCGCGTGCGAGGACATTCCCTGCGGCGGCGGCATCGAGCTCTGACGAACCGCCTCCAAGACTTCGTCGATCGGCAAGTCGCTGAAGCTGTCGGAGAACTCCCCTTCGTCGGCAATCTCGATCTCGGGTGACTCGTCTTTGAACGCTCTGCCGTGGCCGTGATCGGCATGCGCCGAGCGCTGCGCCGACCTTTCGTGGAGCGACGTGAGGTCGTCGGGCAGATGCAAGTCGAGCATCGGGGACGACACGCGGCTCTTCGGCATGCCCGATGACGCCGCTTCGTCTTCTCGCCCGATGAGACCGATGCCGGGTTGCGTCGCCGCCATCAAGCGGACGGTTTGCTTGCGATCACGCGGGATCGGTCGCGTCTTCGAAGGCTCCGGAAAGCGTAGGCTCGTCGACGCGGGGCGCGCGTCGAAGACCGCTGGCCTCGGGGCCTCGCTCACCTCGCGTGATGTCACCGACGGCATTCGGAGTGGGGTCGGCCGTTCGTTCGGACGACTCGATTCGCGAAGCGCAGAAGCCGCGAGCGCAGCCGCCACGACGCTGGTCCCAGGAGGTGTCGGCGTGTTCGGATCGGCTGCGACTCGCACGTCGAGCTCGCGTGCCTGCTCGGCTGCGTTGGTGACAAGTGGAGTGAAGCTGCGCGACTTGGGTACCCCAGACTGCGGTTGGATTGAACGCTGTGGAGCTGCGTCGCGGGTCACCTCGGCCTTGGGCGGCGCCGCTACATTCGCAGCACGCGACAGCCCTCGGCGCGTCGCGCTCGGCAGTGGGCTGAGCGGCGGAGTGGAATCGGCATCGAGCTTTTCGAGCGGCTGGGCTTGAAGCGCCGCATCAAGGAAATCAGGCTCTCCAACCTTGGGGGCTTCGATTTTTCCGAACGCACCCACACTGGGGGTTCGAGGGGCTGGTGGAACACCCAGCGGTCGCGGCCCGACAGCGAGCTTGGGCGGTGGGGCTTTCGAAGCGGGCTTTGCCGGCGACGCGTCGTCGGTCTCGAGACCGTGCGCCTGCGCAGCTTGAGCTCGCGCTTGCTCAGCCTCGAGCGCGCTGGTCCTGAGCGCTTCGGCCGTGGCGGGTCCTATCCTCGGAGCAGGAGGCTTGGCTTCATTGGCCGCGTCGGCTCCGCCGCGTACGTCGTCGCTGACGTTGGGCGCGGCGTTCTTTTCGGAGGGGCTCGTGGAATCAGACGCGCTCGCAAGACTCGGAGCAGTCTTCGGTGATTGAACCCGCCGCAGCGCGTCCCTCAAAGGGGCCGTCCGCGCGGCGTCGGCAGCCTTCGCACTGGCAGCCTTCGCATCGGCAGCCTTCGCATCGGCAGCCTTCGCATCGGCCGCTTTCGTATCGGCCACCTTCGCGTCGACGGACCGCATCTCGGATGGCTTCGCGAGCGTTGCCTTTTCAGCGGTTGGCTTCACGAGCGTTGGCACCGGAGGTACGCTCACTGACGGCGTGACCTTGACGACGACGGGCGCAGCCGTGCCGGCGGGCTCGTCTTCGGTCCCCCAGCCGGAGTCGACGTCTTCGTCTTCGTCAGTCGCCACGGTCGTTCTCGAGGCTAGTCAGCTCGAAGAGCGTTCAATGCGGCCTCGAAACGACGCCTTTGAACATTCGATGGGTGCGCGAAAGCGCCTCCAACTGTTCCTTGACGGCCGCGACGTCCTTCTTCTCGATGGACTCGCGCGTTTTCTGCATGATGCCACGAGCCTTGCTGATCGCCTCGCGACCGAAGTCGCTCGAAGCGACGACTTGCTCGACCTGCGGAAACATTTTCTCGATCTCGGTGACGAACTTCTCGGCCTCTTGCTTGGCGCCTTCGAACTCGTCGTTGGAGCGGCGATCGACCAGGTAGTCTTTCGCGTTCTCCATCATCTCCCCGACCTCTTCTTGGGTGAGGCCGCTCGATGCGGTGACCTGAATCGACTGCGCTTGGCCGGTCTCGAGATCTTTCGCGCTGACGCTCACGATACCGTCGCTGTTGATCTCGAAGTTGACCTCGATCTCGACCTGGCCCTTGGGGGCGCGACGGAGTCCGGTGAGAATGAACTCACCGAGGAGCTCGTTCTCGGTCGCCTTCTTGTTCTCGCCCTGCATGACGAGAATCTTCACGGCGGTCTGGTTGTCGCGGCTGGTCGTGAAGATCTTCGAGCGACTCGTCGGGACCGTCGTGTTCTGCGGAATGAGCTCTTCGAAGTTGGATCCGAAAGTCATGATTCCAAGCGCGTGCGGCGTGACGTCGAGCAGAATCATCTGCTGAGATTCGTCGACGAGCGCCGAGCCTTGAACTGCAGCCCCTAGGCCGACGACCTCGTCGGGATGGACGCCCTTGCACGGATCGCGACCGAAGAACTTGGTCACGACTTCTTGAACCTTGGGCATGCGCGTCATGCCGCCGACAAGAATGACCTCTTCGATCTCGTCTTTGTCGAGGCGAGCATCTTCGAGCGTCTGGCGGCAAATTTCGACGCAGCGTTCGATGAGGTCTTCACACAGCTGTTCGAGCGTCGCGCGCGAGAGCGCTCGCTGGAGATGAAGCGCTTCGTTCCGCCCGCTCGAGATGATGAAAGGAAGATTGATCTCGGTCTCAGCGACGGTCGACAGCTCGCACTTGCCCTTTTCTGCAGCGTCTTTCAGGCGCTGGAGGGCCATGCGATCTTGTCGGAGGTCGACACCGTGTTGCTCTTTGAAGCCTTCGACGAGCCAATCGATGATGCGCGAATCGAAGTCTTCGCCACCGAGGAACGTGTCGCCTGCGGTCGCGATGACCTTGAAGACGCCGCCCTGACCGATCTCGAGGATCGAGATGTCGAACGTGCCGCCGCCGAGATCGAAGACAGCCACGACCTTCTCGACGTTCTTGCCGAAGCCGTACGCGAGCGCGGCGGCCGTGGGCTCGTTGATGATGCGAATGACGTCGAGCCCAGCGATCTGTCCGGCGTCTTTCGTCGCCTGCCGCTGGTTGTCGTTGAAGTACGCGGGAACCGTGATGACCGCCTTGGTGACGGGCTCGTTGAGGTAGTCCTCAGCGAACATCTTCAGCTCCTGGAGGATCATCGCGCTCGTCTCGGGCACCGAGTACGGCTTGTCGCGAAGCAGGATGCGCACGTCGCCGTGGGGTCCTTCGACGATCTTGTAGGAAGCGGTCGAGACCGCGTTCTTCACCTGCGGACTGGTCCACTTGCGGCCGATGAGACGTTTCGCGGCGTAGACCGTGTTCTCGGCGTTGGTGATGGCCTGCCGCTTCGCGATGTGCCCGACCAAGCGTTTTCCCGCCTCGGTGATCGCAACCATCGACGGGGTCGTCTTGTAGCCGCCACGATTCGGAATCACCGTGGGCACGCCGTCTTCGACGATGGCAACGCACGAGTTCGTGGTGCCCAGGTCGATTCCAATCACTCGGTCCATTTGGCTCCTCAGTTGAGATATCGGCAGAGGCGTTGAACGAGACGCGGCTTCACTCTAAATCACCGCGAGCGATTCTCGCACGCGAAACGAGATCGCTTGTCATAGCAGACACGAGCGTCAAAGGTGGCCCTCATCGACGGTTTCCCGTCCCCCTTCCACGCGGATCCCCGGGCGTAACAGGGGGATTTGGCAAAGCGTTGGGGATCACCTGGGCCGCACCCGGGCCGCCCGGCCCAGGGTTACTTTGTTGCGCTGGGTACGTCGCCCCTGGCTCCGGGAGGCCCAGAGGGTACCCGCCGGGAGATGGATTCGGAGGCGGAGGGGTGCTTGCGACGTGAGAGTAGGCTCCCGGTCGAGAGGCGCGCGGAGGGGACCCCGACGGCGCGACGACGCCGGGGGGTAACTGCTGTGGCTGACTCGCGATCGGCGGAGCGTGCGGATATGCCGACGCTTGGTCCGCTTGAGGGAGTTGCGGCTGTGCGTAGTACTGCTGCTGCTGCGCGTACTGCTGCTGCTGCTGCGCGTATTGCTGCTGAGCGTATTGCTGCTGAGCGTATTGCTGCTCCTGGGCCTGCTGCTGCGCGTGTTGCTCGGGCGTGTGCTGCTGTTGCGCGTGCTGGCCTTGCTGAGCGTGAGGCAGCTGAGAGTGCTGCTGCTGCTGCGCGTATTGCTGCTGAGCGTACTGCTGTTGAGCGTGCTGCTGCTGCTGCGCGTACTGCTGCTGCTGCTGCTGCTGCTGCTGCTGCTGCTGCTGCTGCGTATATTGCTGTTGAGC
>JAYUUB010000033.1:0-20019 GCA_043755175.1 Polyangiaceae bacterium
GCTCCCCGCTCGGCTCCGCATCCTCGCGCTCGCTCGTCCCGTCGAGGCTCCGGCCGTGCCGAGCGAGCACCTTCTGCACCCGAAGCGCCGTCCGCTTCGCCACCTCCGCAAGCTATCCCTCCGTCGGAGACGAGAGCGGAGCGAACACCAGCGCTCCGCTCGTCGTCTGGCGCACGTAGACCCCATCGAGCACCAACGCGTGCAAGTGCACGTTGAGCCTCAAGGCCGAGTCGCCGCGCTGAATCACGCTCACAGCCCCGTCAGCGCTTGCTTCGCCGAGGTAAGGCCGAGGGCCTTCTTCGCTCGGTGTTTCAGCGACCGACTGACCTTTACGACGAAAGCCTCCAGCACGTCCGCGCAGAGCTTCCTGTCGTAACCTAGATGCACGCGCAACCTCCACGGTAGCGAGCACACCCATTGCCGAACGGCTACCACCGGAAGCACCTTCTCCACCAAGTGCAACGCCGTGTCCGACATCCGCCGGCCGACGCACGACGGGCAGAACCCGCGCCCCTCTCTGCCAACGTCGCTTGAGACAGCCGCCTCTAGATATCTCTGTACTGACGCGCGGAGAATGGTGTCTCGAACGTGCCCAAGCCATCCCAAGCTTCTGGTCGTGGAGAATCACTCGAGGACGACGGGCCATTCGCTCGACTGCGGTGCGGGCGGCTTTGCGTCATCGAGCCGGGCTTTAGTCAACGTTCAGATTCTCGGAGGCCAGCATGGCCGCGAGCAGCGTCATCCCCCATTCGGACATCGGTCGAGCGAACCGGACGCGGTCGCGGTCCTATCTGTCCGCCTGGCAACTGGAGATGCTGCGGCCTGCCCTGCTCGCTTCGACGAGCAACTCCGCTTGGAGGGCCTTGAATTCGGATTCGCGCTTCTTGCGCACAGTGGCTGTTTGAGCCTGCAACTCAGAAGATGTCGAATGCTCGCCCTGATAGACCAATCCGCTCTCAGTTTCATTGTACAACCGGAGGTGCGGGTCGGCTCCCGCTTCGACCAGAGCTTTCACGCATTGACCATAGAGCAGCGCCGTTCGGGCGACGATCTCACACCTGGCGTTCGTGCTTGAAAGATAGATCTGCATTGTGCGCGCCTCCGCAACATACGAATCGACGTTGCTGAGACATCGGCGGTACTGATCGGCAATTTGCACTGGATAACCATCAAAGGTTGGCGCCTGGAAATGAGCTCCAACGTGTCGGGCAAAGCGCGCAACAACATCGCTGTCCAACTCCTGACGGATGGCACCGCACTGACGGTCCGGGGCAGCTGCCACACATGACGTCGATACCACCGCCGAGATCACGGCGGCTTTCGCCCACCGAAGCCCTCCCCCCACTGCGGCTTGTTTGGCCCTGTCGAACGGCTTCATCGCAACACCCTCGCGTTATGGAGAATCTCCCCAATGTCTAGCACAACATCGAGACCACGGAGGAGCCTTCGTTGCGGGGTCCAGGGGTGACTTCCGGGGGGGCGACAGCCTGGCACTCGGTGCACCCTCGGTTCGAGCCTGCGCTCCTGTGCAGTTGACCCATTGGCAAGATTAAAGCCGGGGCAAAGCATGACATATTCACCTGATCAAGCCCACATTGCAACGTTTCTAGAGCAGGGGAAACCTTAGTGAACTGTCCTCCGCGCGCAACAGTGCGTGCATTATCCCACCATTGCCTGAAAACAGATCTGCCGTTGCGATTTCGCCCTCAGTCGACCATCGATACGATTGAGATGCGCGGGCACGCAGCCGCGATGCCAGCAAAGCCGTGGCTCTCTTCAATTCGGCATCTTCAACGCGGGTGCACTCGATCATTACTTCAAGGTGGCCCGCGCTACCACAGCAAGTGCTCAGATTGTTCTGGAGAGTTGCCAGGCGACACCGCGCAAGTGCGCTCTTTACGAGCTCGGGTCCTATCAATTCTGGAAAGAGGCGCGCACCTTCGTTCAAAGCCAGCGCAATGCCCGGACCGCCATGACACCACTGATTCCAGTGGTCTTGTCCCCCTGACCGAAGTGGCCACAGAATCTGACCAGTTGCGCTGCGGACCATTCGCGACAACAACCACTTTAAAGTCATTGAGGCAGCCTCAAGCGCATCTTCCCGCGACAGCACCTCGGCGGCCTTGCACAACGCGAATGCGACTCCCGCGGCGCCGTGTGCGAATCCAGTGTATTCGATTCCCTCCAGTCCACCGACGCCGTTCGGGAGCGGAAACGCACCGTTTTGCGCTCCGACCCGAAGAAGGTAGTCGACCCTGTGATGGGCCTGCTCTCGCCAAAACTCGTCTTGAAGCACCTCAAGAAACCGCAGGCAGACCAGTAGCTCGCCCGCGGCTCCGTGGGTAATGTCAGGCCAGTCTGGTGGGTGCACAAGTACGGATCGCGCATAGCGCCGGAGCCATGGCCCCTCTGCGATCAGTCCACAAGAAACGGCTTCGAGAGCGGCGAATGCCACTCCAGCCGTTCCAAAGTGAAGACCGGTCTGGTGTTGATCATGAGTGGGGGGCTCATCTAATAGCCAATCGACAAGAAATTCTCCGGCTTCTCGTAGCTCCGAAAGTGCACCCAACTTACGAGACAATATACTAATTAGGTACAATACACCCGCGTTGCCGCGGTTGGCGCTGCGAAGTGGGACAAGCGCGGTTCCACCGTCCGGATGAATCGAGAGCCAAGGGCCCAACGCGGAAGCTCGAGGAAGCGCGAAGAGTGCTTCCGACATCGACGACGCATCAACTGAGTGGTCAGGCTCACCGGAGGTTCGGTAAGTGAGGGAGGAAGGCTCGTAGCCGGGCCTCAGCAGCGCCGTAAGCGCAAGCTCTGCTCCCTCGCGCCCCATGAGCCCGCCCGCCACTACTCCGGACTCCTCAGCACCCAACCCATAGGCGTTGCGTAGCTGCAGTCGAAGTTCGGACGTTTTCGTCCGCAGGTCCACTAACGCTCGCGGACTCACTCCCGTGCGCAACGCCACGTAAATTGCGAGCAGGCCGTACCAATCATCACTTGGATCCGGTCGTTCATTTTCGCGTTGCTGAGGGGACGCGAACCCGGGGGTAAAGCCGTGATGCCAGGTAAGATCCGAAAAGGACCAAGCGAGTTCCAGGTCGATGAGGACACAACGATCTTTCGCCGAATCAAAAAGAAGATTGTTGAGCGAAACATCACGATGCACCCATCCACACTGGTGAATGTCAGCAATTGACTTTGCCGCGGCACGACACATGCGCAATGTGTCACCTAGTGAATTGTGCCCGCTATTGATGAATTGGGCGAAGGATGGATGGGGGTAATAGTGGGTGGAGAGGAACAGATCGTGCGCGAGTTCGAATTGCTCGACGACGCGAGGAACGCTGCGGCACCCAGCCAGGTAGATCGCGTCGAGCGCGCGCCGTTCGTTCAGCAACCAAGTTGCCGCGCTGTTGCCAGATGCAAACGTTACGCCGGCGCGGGCCTGTTTGATCACAACGAGCGCATCTCCCATCCGAGTATCGGTCGCAAGCGTAACCGTCCCTCTCGGACCACTACTCAGGACTTCGCGCAATAAAATCCGCGAATCAAACGGTGCATAGTCACGTTCAACCGGTCGCTCTTTGAAGGGCCAGTCGCCCGGAATCTCTTCGGGAGGGCTTGGAGCGTATTCATCTTCAAAGGTTTCACCACCCCCGGTGAATTGTCGGGTCTGCATCCCGAAGCGATCTCTCACTGGATCGCCAGCGAAGATCCCATTGCGAACGAACACGGCGCCGCCGAGGTAGTAGTCTGTGGGGACTCGAGGTATCGCAAGGCAATCCTGAGTTCGTTCGACAAGACATGAGACCAGCGTCTGAGCGATCTCGTCCGTAGCCGGGTATATTGTGATGGCTTTCCCCCGCTGCGTCATCCCAAGTTCACCCGCATTAAGCGCGCGGAGCATCTCATAGGAACGGACAATCTTGTAGGAGGTGGCGCCAAGGAACGAAGCCACTCGCGCGACGAGGCGATCGATCGTGTCGGGAGTTGCAGTTAGGTGGATCTTCCAACCACGGAGTCGCTCGGACCGCGCGCCGCCATAGGCCCACGGCCCAGCCTCTGGTACGCTAAGGTTCACTAGCAGGTCGCGGAGGGACATTGGGCTCACTTACCCCAGCGAGCACGGCCAGCCGGAAGCCCAACCATAGCGACGATTGCAATCCGATCGGCAGGATTAGAGGCCAACTCACCTGGCTGATTCGGGCGATTTGTGTTCGACAGGCTGCACGTGCTCTCACAAGAAGGACTTTGACAGGTGCTCGAGCAACTGACGGCGCAGGTGTCTATGCAGCTGACGCCGTTGCACGTGCTGTCACAGCTGAGACCACAGGTGTTTACACAGCTCTCCTGGCAGGTCCCCCCGTGACAGGTGGAGCCGCCGCACGTACCTCCGTAGCACGTGGTTCCGTCGCAACTTCCCCCAGCGCAGCCAAGTGGTCCCTTTCCTCCCTTTGGGGAGGCGCCATCCAAGACACCTTTCGCGCGAATTGCCCGTACGTCGCCCGGACGAAGGCCGACATGCGCTAAATTGTATCGCTTCGTCATTCTCATCTCCAAGTTGGTCACAATTTGTTGGCTTGACCAACACCGTGTCCAGTGTTAGTCGCGAGGCCAGCGAGTCGGGGGCGCTAGCCCGGCTGGGCGCCGGCTCGATTGGTTTTGCTGGATGTTGCCACTAAATCGCGGCAACAGCTGCCGGACAGAATGCCGATGTGGAGCGGCTGCGCTCGCATCTTGGTTACGTCAGCCGGATTGAAATTGAAGTAAATGCACAAGTGACTCGGATTGCGGCATAGTGAGACGATCTACTGAAACGGGGGAGCATCACTTGGGGTGAGTCGCAACCCCAAGACACGACCTATCGGATGCATTCATTGACATCCCGGGCTAGTTCCCCCGAGGGTGCTCGCGTGCCGCGCGTAGCCCGCCAACGACGTCGTGCCTCAGTCGTTGGCAAAGAACGAATTCGACGCGGCACGGGCTGGTTGGGTCAACCTTGGACACGACCAGTCGCGTAAATTTTCACCTGCGCAACGGGCGCCGTGCCGCCAAGGTTAATACTGAGTCGGACATACCCTGCTGAAGGCGCGGTGCCAGGGTCGTTCCCGAAGAGCGAGGTAACAGCGTTGGCGCCGAGGCTCTGGGCATTGATCTCAGAAGTGAGGTTCTTCCTGACGTAGCTTCGATCGTCTCCTGACATTTCAATGGTTACCGTGAGTGTCACAGTGGTACCCGTCACACCACCGCACACAGCATGCAAGTGGAGCTGATCGGCGCTCCCCAGCAGCGCGCTAAAGTGGTTGGGTGTGTAGTTCGCCGCAGTCCCGGCAACAAAGTCGTCAAAAACGAGCTCGGTAAATGATCGCATCGCCTATCTCCTGTTTCAAACACGACTCGTGCCATCGACGCGCCAACCAACAATGGCCTGGCGTCACTTGCTTAGGAAAGAGCTATCGAGACCGTCCGGTTAGGTAGAGCTTGAGGTAGCAGCCACCACCGGATAGGGTGATGGCCAATCGCACGAATCCGGCGGACGGGGCAGTTCCGTTGTCGGCACCGAGAATCGAATTCGTGGTCGTCGACGATAGTGACACTCGGAAGATCTCGGCACTTCCGTTCTTCGGCGAGAAGGTACGGCCATCCCCACCCATTTCAATCTGCACGGTGAGGCCCGGAGCGCCCGTTGCGGCCCCAGCAACCGCGTTGATCTGCAGCTTGTCTGGGCGTCCCAGCAACTCATCGAAGTGTCCGGCGGTGTAGAATGGTCCTGTCCCGAATATCCAATCTGAGAACACAAGCTCGGTAAAGACGGGTCCGTCAGGCAGCTCGTGCATATCTAACTCCCTCCGCTGTCCTCATCGTCGCTCCCTCGCGCCTCATAGAGAGAATTTCGTCTCCAGGTAGGACCGAAGCTGAGCTGCGTCCGCGTCCGAGAGAGGGCCTTTGACAGCGACAACCTCTGCGATCTCCTGGCCGTCGGCGAGGCCCTTCAGACACAGAAAGACGGGCCAAGCCACACCATCGACATTGTTGGTTTGAGTCGTCCCTAGACCTAGCGAGCCGTCCAGATTCAGCTCAAGCGCAGGGCCTCTTGCAATGACGATGTGAAAGGCTGAGGGTTTGGGGTCGGCCACGAGCGCCATCGAGGTGCCCTGGTGCAGCTCGAAGTCGGAATTGTAACCGATTACGACCCCACCATCGGCGCTGTCCTTTTCGTAGAAGCTCTGAAACACGCCCGACTGGTAGCTCGACCGACGCACCACCATGGCTATTCCGTACTGGCCCGTTCCAAATCGAAGCGATGGAACGTCGGGGACCTCGATTCTTGTCCCGTTGCCTGGGCAAACAAACGCATCGTGCCCATGCAGCACCGCCGGATCGATCACGAACCGATAGGGATCTTGAAGCCCCATTGCTTCGGCGTCGTTGCCCAATCCCGATTGGTCCAGCCAACGCAAGAGTGTGCCTGGGTGCTGCGTGTCGGCGATCACACCATGATCATCATCGAGCCACAGCACGAGCCCAGGCAGACTCGCTGGGGTGAAGTTTGCCTGTCCACCCGACCCACCTGCGCTGCTCGAGGAGGATGTGGCGATGGGTCCACCGCCGGCCCCACCGTGGCCGCTCGACGAGCCATTCGAGGTCGTCTGCTGGGTGTCACACACGCAGGCGGCGAACGAGGCTCC
The DNA here is from genome assembly GCA_043755175.1 of Polyangiaceae bacterium. GTDB lineage: Bacteria > Myxococcota_A > Polyangia > Polyangiales > Polyangiaceae > CAYYKK01. The sequence continues at coordinate 6,696 of JAYUUB010000033.1, forward strand.
ATCCGCGTTGCAAACCTGATTGCCGACGCAGCCGTGCGGGTCCCCGCAGCTGACCGATTGGCCCGGCGTGCACTTCGCGGTCTCGACCGACGAGCACGCCGAGACCGAGGAGCCCAGCATGGCCGCGAGCATCGTCATCCCCAGTCCTACAACACTTCGCAATTGCCCCCCCGCAGTTTCCAGTCGACCTGATAATCTTCAAGAAATCTTCCAGTGTCAAGCGAATCTAGGACGCAGCGGGTCGTCGAGCCTAGGTTGTCGCCCCGGGTCACGCGACGGTGAGCGTCTCGTCGATCTTCGACGCCGGCCTTCGCGATCCGTTGGCGCAGGACGTCGAGCCCACGGTCGAGGCTCGACGTCTTTGCATGGGCGGTCATCGGGGCGTCTCCCCCTCGGACCCCTTCATCCTCGCCCTTCGGATCTCCTGTCGGGTCATGGGCCCCCGCATGAAGGAGAGCGCCCACCGCGGTTGAAGGAGCTTGGTGATCCCTCCTTGTGCGTCTCTCACCACGAACCACCGAGGTCTCAGCTGCTTCAACACCGACTCGAGCTCCTGGGCGCTCTCTCCCTGCCCAGCCTCGTTCGCGAGACCGTCGATCACCCGCGCCCGGTCGGCGTCGGTTTGAAGACGACCGAGGCACCAGAGCCCGGCGTTGCTCAGTGCGCGGTAGTCGATGTCCATTGGGTTCTGCGTCGCGATGACGACGCCGACACCGTAGGCACGCGCCTGCTTCATCAGCGCGACCAACGGTCGCTTCGTGGGTGGTGACGCCGGATGCGGCGGCAGAAACCCGTAGACCTCGTCGAACACGATGAGCGCCTTCAGTCGCTGTGAGCCGCTCAAGCCCCGTACCCAGGAGAGAACCTCTTCTAAGACGACCCCCAGCACGAGTGCCCTTTCATCGTCGTCGAGATGCGCGACACTGATGATCGTCGCGGGTGTTTTTCCCGAGACCGGCTCCATCCACGCGCCAACGTCGAGCGTGGTTCCCTGCCGCCAACTCGCGAACGAGGGTGCCGCAAGTAGCGTGTTGAGCGCAGCTGCCAGGTCCTTTCGCGCCTTCTTCGACAAGAACGCATCGACGGGAAGCGCTCCAATCGACGCGATGGGCGGCTCGATGATCTCCGGCAGGAGTGCACCAATCTCGGCGCTCTCTCCTGCAACGAGTCGCTTCTCGGCGAGCACCGACAGGAGAACGTGCTCACGGCTTCGGGCCGGATCCGGATCGCGACCGAGAAGTCTCAAGATGAGCGAGAGCGCTGCGCTGAGCGCGGCTCGGGCTCCTTCAAGGTCGGTATCCCATCGACTCGAGCGGCGCTCGAGCGAAGAGAGGACGTGGAGTAGCTCGCCGGCATCCGAGCCTGGCGTGATGACCCGCACGTGCGTGCGTTGTGCGAAGTCGACGAGCTCCGGTTCGCCCAATGAGAATGCAGACAGGCCGCGCCTGCGGTCGTCAGAGAGCCGCTGACAGAGCTCTTCGTGCGTGGTGTTCGGCTCGTGCGGCGACGGCTCAACCCACGGAGCCAGGTGCGCAGGATCGAACGAGGGGAACGCCAGCAGCAGGTTGGGCAAGTCCGACTTGATGTCGATCACGAGGACCGGCACCGATGCGCGCAGCGCCTCTTCGACGATCACCGTCACGAGCCCGGTCTTTCCACTACCCGTCATACCGACCACCACCCCGTGCGTGACGAGGTGGTGGGCCGGCAAATGGAGCTCTCCAACGTCAGCCCCCCCATCGAGAGGACGCGTGACGCCAAGGTAGAGCGAGGGATTCATCAACAGCTCCGATCAACCGCGACCGAAGGGATCGTTACCCGGCATTCCAGGCGCGTTCGCCGGATTGACCGCGCCGCCACGGGTGGGAGCAGGCGCGGGTGTCGGAACGCCGTTCGTCGGACCGGCCACCGGTGGCGTCGGCGCCGCCGTCGGCTCGTCGACGGCCTTCTTCCTCACCGGGCCCCGGCCCGCATAGAGCGAGGGCGCGATCTTGTCGGCATCGCCCTGCACCGAGCGGAGGAACTGGAGACCACGGCGGATCTCCTCGTACGCGTTGATGAGGAGTGTGAAGGCGCGATTGCGTGCGTCGTCAGCCTCGGTGGGCGCGTTGGAGCCTCGTTCGCGAAGACCGACGGCGGTTGCGAGCCGATCGGCCACCTGCTCGGCGTGGTCGAGCTCGGCAAGCGTCACTGCCGTCTTGCCTTCGATGGCAGCCCAATGGTCACGCATGATCCCGGTCGTGATCATGACGTCGAAGGCGAGGTTCTTGTGGCCCACCCCGCCCTGCAACTGGCTGAGACGCGAGCCGTCGAGAAGGTTGCGTTGAGCGAGGGCAGAGACGTCCGACACGAACGTCGTACGCGTCTTCACCAGCTCGTCGACGAACGCCTGGACCGGCTCGATCGCCTTCGATGCAGCCAAGCTCTGCGTGTGAGCGAAGCCCGCCGCGAGGGCGTACGTGGTGATGTTGTCGAAGGCGGAGATGTCATAGTCGGGCAAGCGCGAAGCATTGTCGCGGTACCCGGCAATCGTTGGCGCGCTCCCGAGGATCGTGATGACGGCGCTTGGAATGTCGATGTTGATCGCGATGAAGTCGTCTTCGCGAATTTTCGCGAGATCGTCTTTGACGGCATCGAACGCCTCGCGAAAACGGAGCGTGCCGACGGCCTCGGGTGTGATCGGCACAGGAGCCGTGAGGCTGTGGGAAGTTTGATTGGTGGCCGTTTGGGTGGGGGACGACGTGGTCATGATTTCGAATCTCCAGGGAGCGCCCTTCGCTCCGTCTGGAATGTCGAGTCACGTGCCCGTTTCAAACGTGGCCAACTATTTTCGATCTTTTTCGGCGCCCTTGCGCCCCCATCGGCTGCCAGTCAACCCTGCCGCCCCCACGCGCTTGAGAGGCATCTTCCAATTCTCGAATTGCTTTGGTTCAATGGAGAGGTGGACGACAGCCAGCAAGAGGAGGCACGGCTCGAGGCTCTCGCTGACCGTCTCGTCGCTGCGGCGCTGAAGCCCTACGAGCAGCGGCTCTCGCCCAAGAGGCTCAAAGACTTGCGGATGTACATGGTCGACGAGCTGCTCTGCACACCGTATGGGCGCGAACGCTTGCAGCGGCTTCGGTCAGTGCCGGTGAGTGAGGCCATCGCCGAGCTCGTTCGGGAGAACGAGCAACTCAGCGACCTCGAGAGAGAACGCTCCGGATGATGCTCTCGCGTCGCATCACGCTGGCACCTCGGCGCGATCTCGCGTCAGGTGCCCGCACAGAACCGCACATAGTCGACGACTGCGTGCGTGACCCACGAGGGCTCGTCACCTCGGTAACGCAGAATCGATTCATCACCATAGCCAGTGAGACCGGAGTCTTGGAGCGCGCCAAGCACGTGCCCGAAGAGGGGTCGGTCGGCCAGAAGCGCAATGAATGTCGCTTCGTACGCGGCTCCGCCGAGGGAGCCGAGGATGCCGATCATGTTGGTTCGACCGCGTCCGGCGCGGCGATCGAGGGCAATAGAGGCACAAGCATCGAGCAAGCCATTGGGCCCGGTCGGGATGGCCCTCACGACGAAGGACGATCGAATCGCTTCGGCGGCCACCCACGTATCGATCTCGTGCGGCAGCCAGGCTTCCGACGACTCTTGGCGCTCGGAGAGGGACTCAGGCAGGCAGTCGACCAGCGCCTGGAGCAGGGTCTCGCCCAAGTGCGTCCACTCGTCCTGGCTCGGTGCGTTGCCGAGTGCCAGGAGGGCTGACCTCCAGTGCTCGAGGGGCATCACTGCGCTCGTTGGAAGTGAGCCAAAGTCGCGCGTGTCGGCATGTCGCGGACGCGAGAGCGCCAACCCGTCCAATCGATCCCATCCTCGTCGACTCTGGTCACTCATCCCATCTCCCCTTTTACCCAGCTCGGTGGTGAGCGCACCGGCGCTCTCTCGACACGCAAAGGCCGAGGCCTCGCTTGCTTACGACGTTCCACGACAGAGCTGCGCGAAGTCTTTCACCAACCGCCGCACGAGCGGGCTCGCGTCGGCCTTGACCATCAGTTCGAGACCCGGGAGTAGCCCGATCCGTTCCCAAGGCTCGCCGGTGATGCCGTCCGCTCGATCGAGTGGTGCTGCGGTCGCCGTGCTCTCGGTCGCGAGTCCCAACGCATCGGTGAGCGGTCCCGGAGGAAGCTCGGCCGTGGCAAAGGCTTCGAGCTCAGCGGTCGTCATGGCTCCGAGGCGCCGTTTGATCGTCGCGAGATCGAGCTGCTCCTTTTCTCGAAAGCGCCGAATGGCTATGAGCCGGAGAAGCTGCTCACGCCCGTAGCGAGTCGCCGTACCGCGAAAGGTCGGCCGAGTCAGAAGCCCGCGCTGCAGGTAGTAGCGAACCGCACGAGGCGCGATGTCGGCGAGCTTTGCGAGGTCGGGAAGCAGCCACCCGTCGGTCGGTGGTGGGCCCTTGGGGCGCTTCCGACCCTTGTCGAGGAGACGCAAGTGGCGCGAACGTCGTCGCATGTCTCAAACCCCGGGTTCGACCAACCGAACTTCGCCAGAGTAGCGGGGCGGTGGCAGGAGGCAAGCCTGTCTTGACAGTGCCGAACTGAGTTTTGGCGTCGTTCTGGTGCCGTCCGTACACTTGAGGTTCGACTCAAGAGCTTCCGAGCCACCGTCCATACACCACTGCGTGGACGGTAGCTGTTCAAGTGCCGCCGTCCATACAGTGGTGTATGGACGGTGCCAGTAAACAAGCACCCGTCCATGCAGTGGTGTATGGACGGCGGCAATCGGTGGGATCCGACCATGCAGTGGTGTATGGACGGCGGCAAGCATGTGTGATCGCTCACCCACCAGCGTCAAGCTGCGCGAGCTTCGCGTGCAGAGAGGGGCGAGCGCTTTTCCCGGGGATGAACAGCCGACCTCGGCCAGTGAGTCGATGGATGGAACTCCTCCTCGCCCTGGCCAAACTGGCCGAGGATTCTTGAGCGACCGGCACGACGAGCCCGCATCTCTCGTCACAAGTCGACCTCGTCGAGGTCGGCGAACGCTCGACCTCGAGGGAAGCTTATGTCTTCGCGAAGTTGCCTGTCGCTCGAAACCTTTGCCGCCGCTAGGGCGGAGATCGATGCGTTCGAGCAGGCCGAAGCGGTGCTCGCCCAAGTCGACCTGACCGAGGCCGGATGGCGGGATGAAGTGGAGGCATGGCTCACGACGCTTGGTGAGGACCTCGATCGCGGAAATGGGGAGATGCTCCTGCGGTACACGAAAGCGTACGAAGAAAGCTTTCGGTTCGCGATGGAGAGAGGCGACGATCGGAGTCGCGCCCCTTCGGTATCGAGTCAGCTGGTTGGCGCAGAGACGCCGCCTGTGGTGTCCCCAGTTGTGTCGCTGACGAGGGCCAGCTTTCAACTCCCCCAGCCAACCGCCGGAGAAGTGACGCTCGGACCATCGACAACCGCCGAAGTCGACATGGGAGAGATGCGCAAACTTCTCGCCCAGGGACCCCTGCCCTTCCGGGCGCGGAGCGAAGACGCAACGAACCCGGGAGACAGCCGAGCCGTCGTCGCTTCTCTCGGCAACGTGGCTTCGAGGCGCACCGAGCTTTTGCCGATGTTCCGCCGAAAATCGTTGCTCCCGGGTGCGGATCCGGACGCGACACGCCCACCCTCGGCCCACCTGGATCCGACCTTGCCGTTCCTCGCGGACAAGCCGATTCGCATTCGACCCAGCGGCGCCGCGACAGAGCAAGTGTCGCTAGAGCGGTACGTGCGGATCTCGATCGCGATGTCCACCGGCGCCGCGACCGAGGATCTTCTCCAGCAGTTCGGTCTCTCGGCGCCGGAGTGGGAGGCCATCGCCGCACGCTGGTCGGAGCGAATCGCAAACGATCGGCGCCTTCTTCGAGAATGGCAAATCCTGGTGAGCACCTGGAAGGACAGTCATGGCCAATAACGAGTTCGCGTTCCATTTCGACGGCGGACAGACGGAATGGGCCGACTTGCGCGTCGTTTCGTTTCGGCTGCGTGAGGCCATGAGCGAGCCCTATGAGGCCAGAATCATTCTGCACTCACGCGGAGAAATCGAAGTCGACGCTGACTCGCTCGTCGGCGCTCTCGCGACGCTTCGCGTCGTGACGTTGAGCGATCCGCCGATCCGCGTGGTCCATGGGCTCATTGCGGAGGCGGAAGAGATGGGATCGTCCGGCGAAGGGCTTCTCTACAGTGTCCTGTTGGTTCCGCCGCATGTTCGGGCTGCGCACCGCTCGCGCAGCCGCGTGTTCCTCGAAAAGACGACAAAGGAAATCGTCGAAACGGTTCTTACGGGGGACCCCACTGTCACGTTCGGCGACGGAGATGCTGCGCTGCCGTTGACGTTGTTCGAGAGCTTCGTGAAGCCTAGCTCCAAGGTCGTCTGGCGCGTGCTCGATGCGACCCGCATCGAGGACAAGTCGACGCGTAGCTATTGCGTGCAGTACCAAGAGAGTGACTTTGCCTTCGTCTCGCGGCTTCTGGAGGAAGAAGGCATCGCGTACCATTTCGAGCACACACTCGGCGAGGTTCGTCTCGTACTTTCCGACCACGACGGTGGGCGTGCCAAGCTCTCGCCGTTCGATCCGGTTGGACCGGCGATCGATGGTCGGCACCTCGACGCATTGCGCGTCGGAAGACGCCTGCGTGCCGGACGCGTCACCCTCGTCGACACGAACTGGCGAAAGCCTGCACTCGACATGCGCTGCGCCGCGAAGAACGACGAGGGCGACCTCTTCGTTGCAGCCTACCCAGGCGGCTATCCGGATCAACCAGCTCAAGGTGAGCCCCTCGCGCGCGCAATGCTGGAACGGCTCCAAACCGAGGCGCGCTTTGCGTCCGCGCGCGGGACATGTCGGTTGCTCTCGGCGGGCTCCATTTTCGCCATGCGTCACTCAACGTCACGGTATGGGGGCGAATATCTGGTGGTAGGCGCCGAGTGTCGGGGCCAGGCGATTGGCGAGGCTGGCCCACTCGGAGAGGCGAGCTCGTCCAAGTCATTCGAGATGGAAGTCGAGCTTGTTCGACGAGGTGTTGCAGATACTCCCGTCGCGTCAAACTACCGTCCCGCGCGGCGAACGTCGAAGCCGCGGATCATCGGCTCCCAGACAGCCATTGTCTCGGCCGATCCGAACAACAGAGACGCAGAGATTCATGTCGGCGGCCCCGAGGGCGGCGAGGTCGGGTGTGTCCGACTCAGGTTCCCGTGGGATACGGAAGTCGAGCGGCACGCGAGGGAGCCCACGAGCACCTGGGTCCGCGTGAGCCAGATGTTCGCGGGTGCCGGGGGAGGCTCCGTCGCCCATCCACGCGTCGGCACGGAGGTCATCGTCGAATACCTCGATGGCGATCCAGATAGGCCGCTCGTCGTCGGCCGCGTCTACAACGGCGCCCAGCTTCCTCCAGCCGCATCCAGAGGGGCGGCCACCGTCACCACAATGAAGTCGCTCTCGAGCCCTGGCGGCAAGGTCTTCAATGAGCTTGCCTTCGACGACACGGCCGGACACGAGAAGGTCAATCTCACGGCTGGGAAAGACTGGAGCACGGAGGTGGGGAACAACCGAGTCGAAACCGTGAAGAACGATTCGGCGTCTACCGTCAAAGCCAACCGCAATGAAGAAACGACCATCGACCGCAAGACCCACGTCGGAGCGAAGAACGAAGAATCGGTCGATGGCAATGAAGAAATCACCATAGGCGGCCGGCAAACGCTGACGATCACGAGCGGTCAAGACATGACCGTGACTGCTGACCGAAACCTCACGATCACGGGACCGCACACGGTCGGCGTTGGTCCAGAGGCGTACACGGTCCATGGCGCGCAGAGCCTCACCGTCACCGGCGCCAAGTCCGACAGTGTCGGTGCCTCATTCACTCAAGCCGTCGCCGCCGCAATGACCACGACCGCAGGGAGCAGCTTCACGGTCAATACCCCAGTAGCCACGATCAATGCTCCGTTCACCACGGTCAATGCCGCCATTGTCGCGGTGAATGGAGCCGCAGAAATCTCACTGAAGACCACCGTCCTCGAAGCCGTCGCAGCAGGTGCGGCGACGCTTCAAGGGGCTACCATCGCGGTGACCGCCTCGGGGGAAATCGTGCTGTCGGCCGGCGGAAGCTCGCTCAAGATCAGTGGTGCCGGGATCGAAATGAACGGGAGCGCCGTGAAGATCACCGGCGGCTCAGTCGACATCGCCGGCGGCGTTGTGAAGGTCAACTGAGGCGCCATGGATCCGATTACACTCGCAGCTCAACGGTTCATGGCCGAGGTCGAGACCTTTGCCGGCCCCCCACCAGGTCTCCCGATCCCGTCGGGACCTCGAATCCTGCGACTCCTCGTGGCCGCTGATGACCAGCACCAGGCGCTGAAAGCGCTTCGTTGGCTTGAGCACTTGCCCCGAAATCGGCGCCCGATGTGCATTGTCGAAGCGCCGTTCGAGAACGAGGCTCAATTCAGTGCAGCGATCTCGGCGCAACTCCACGAAGACCTCGAGCTGCTGCGGGTGGGGCTTGCCGAAAGCGGCTTCGACCTGACGGTACCCGTTCGTTCGGCCCCCCCCTCGAGCGCGACGGAGACCGCACGCCAACTGGGTGCGTCCGCCGAATGCGTGGGTCGCTTGCTCGATGGACTCTACGTCGTCTTGGCACCGAGCCGAATCGATGACGTCGCGGGCTACGTCCGCCTGGTCATTGCGCTCAGTCCTCGTCTCGAAGCCACGCGACTTCACCTTCTGGTCCTCGACGCCCCGAACGGCATGCTCGCGACCATGATTCATTGGGAAGCATGCTTTGTCGTCGACCAAGAGCAGTTGCTCGACTACCTGGAGGGCCTCGCTGCGAAACCCTCGGCTGGTCCGGCGGTCGAAAGCCGACCGCGTCCCACGCCTGCACAGAAGAAGCAGGTAGAGGCAGCGCTGGGAATTCGACTCGCGTCCCAAGACGCGAGTCGCTCGTTGCGCTCCCTACTTCTTCGGGCTGGTCGGTCCCTCGCACGGGGAGAGGCGCGCTCAGCAGTGCGGCGGTTGCGCGCGGCACGAACGCTCTGTCAGCTCGACCGATTGGTCGCCGAGGAGGCGATGGTTTTGATGGCCCTCGGGGCGGCGCTTCTCCAGTGGAAGAATGAACAGGGCGCGCTTGCCGCCTACCGTGATGCCAAGGTTCTTGCCCTCGAGCTGCGAAACAAAACGTTGGCCGCTCAGGCGGAGCTCGGGGCAGCGTTCGTGAGGGGCTCGCTGGGCCAGGTCGAAGAGGCTCGCATTGGATACCGCGAAGCGGCGTCGCTGGCTGGAGCAGGGTCGCCCATCGCAATTCAGGTTGAACGGATGGGCTGAGGTTGGGGCTGCCACGTGCTCGTCGAGGGGCTCAAGGGCCCCGCGTCTCCGAGATTGAAACGGGCGTACGTGTCTTCTTGGATCACACCGCGGAGCGGAGCTCGGCGCTTCACGATCACGAACATGTCGTTGGCAGTCTTGAGCATGTCGATGGCTTCTTCCTCTGACAAAGGAAGTGGTCGATCGAGATAGCGTGCGGGGTACCTGAGCTCGCTGAGGCGGTTGAACAGCCTCACGTGGTCTTGCATTGCCCCGCCGCGGTGCATCGACTGTTGAACCGGAGTGCGATGAGCTTGTGGTTTTTCCCCGTCAGCAGCTGCTCATGGGGAAGCGGTAGGAGCAACGCCTTCTCCATCAATTCGACTGCGCTGAAGAGATTGGCGAGAAATGGTCGAAGTCGCCCTGCTTGCAACGAATCTCTCGCTGAAGCCAAGAACTGCCCACCGGTGGCATGAGGTCAGCGACGCGCTGGACGTCCCCCGACGGGCGTCCCTCGTGATTCTGCCTCCAGACGGTGCGCGTCATCTTCAAGACCGCGTCTATCGGTTTCTGCGGTTGCCCATTCTCCTGCGCCCGCTCGGAGCGTAACCTCCCGGATCCCGCCCATGGACAAGAAGGTTCTCTCCGAGAGGGACATCTGCACGCAGTTCATCACTCCCGCCATCGTGAAGGGCGGGTGGGACCTGGAAACGCAGCTTCGAGAGAACGTCCACCTCACGAAGGGGCGCGTGATCGTTCGCGGCCGCATGGTCGCGCGCGGGAAGGTGAAGTTCGCGGACTACGTCCTCTACTTCAAGCCGAACATGCCGCTCGCAATCGTCGAGGCTAAGGACAACAACCACGGCGTCGGCGATGGCATGCAGCAGGGCCTCGGGTACGCCGAGATGCTCGAGGTGCCATTCGTCTTTTCGTCGAACGGCGACGGCTTCCTCTTTCACGATCGCACCGGGCACGCGCCGAAGACCGAAGTGAAGCTCTCGCCCGAGGAGTTCCCGTCGCCCGAGGAGCTTTGGCGTCGCTACTGCGCATGGAAAGACATCAAGCCGGCGGCCGAGGCGATCGTTTCGCAGGACTACTACTCCGACGTCTCGGGCAAGGCGCCTCGCTACTACCAGGTGAACGCGATCAACCGCGTCGTCGAAGCCGTGGCCAAGGAGCAAGATCGCATTCTGCTCGTGATGGCGACGGGGACCGGTAAGACATACACCGCGTTTCAGATCATCTGGCGCCTGTGGAAGGCGGGGGTGAAGAAGCGGATCCTTTTTCTCGCCGACCGAAACATCCTCGTCGATCAAACCAAGACGAACGACTTCAAGCCGTTCGCTGGGGCAATGACGAAGATCACGAACCGCACGGTCAACAAGGCCTTCGAGATCTACCTCGCGCTCTACCAGGCAATTTCGGGCACCGACGAAGAGAGCGATCTGTTTCGCCAATTCTCTCCCGACTTCTTCGACCTCATCATCGTGGACGAGTGTCACCGCGGCAGCGCAAGCGAGAACTCCGCGTGGCGCTCGGTGCTCGACTACTTCTCCTCGGCGACCCAGGTCGGGCTCACGGCGACGCCGAAGGAGACGACCGACATCTCGACGACGCACTATTTCGGCGAGCCGGTTTACACCTACTCCCTGAAGCAAGGCATCGAAGACGGCTTTCTCGCTCCCTACAAGGTCGTGCGCATCGACATCGACAAAGACCTCTCCGGGTGGCGCCCCGAGCGAGGCAAACGAGACAAGCACGGCGAAGAAATCGAAGACCGCATCTACAACCAGCGCGACTTCGACCGAACATTGGTGCTCGAGAAGCGCACCGAGCTGGTGGCAAAGAAGCTCTCACAGTTTCTCACCGAGACCAGCCGCTTCGACAAGACGATCGTCTTTTGCGAGGACATCGATCACGCCGAACGCATGCGACAGGCGCTCGTGAACGCGAACCCCGACCTCTCGGCCCAGAATCGCAAGTACGTGATGCGCATCACGGGCGATAACCCAGAGGGGAAAGCCGAGCTCGACAACTTCATTCACCCCGAAGAGAGGTACCCCGTCATCGTCACGACCTCGAAGCTCATGACGACCGGGGTCGACTGCAAGACCTGCAAGGTGATCGTGCTCGACCAGACGATCCGCTCGATGACCGAGTTCAAGCAGATCATCGGTCGCGGTACCCGCATCGAGGAGGAGTACGGGAAGCTGTTCTTCACCATCCTCGACTTTCGTAAGGCGACCGAGCTGTTCGCCGATCCCGACTTCGACGGCGATCCCGTTCAAGTTTATGTCCCCAAGGGCGACGATCCAATCGAGCCCCCCGACACCGAGCCAGCGCCGGGCGTCGACGGGCAACAGCCCGGCGACCCGAATCCAATGCTCGGCGGAGCCGATGCCGCAAACGGCGCGCTCGGCATCGACGGGCTGCTCGGCGTCGACGGTCCCGAGGGAAGCGACGGTTCACCCGGGGGCGGAGGCAAGCGCGTGAAATACGTCGTCGCCGACGTGGCGGTCTTCGTCGTGGCCGAGCGCGTCCAATACTACGGCAAAGATGGCAAGCTCATCACCGAGTCGCTCCGGGACTATTCGAGGAACGCGATTCGCGAGAAGTACGCGAGCCTCGATTCGTTCCTCAAGAGCTGGAAGAACAGCGACCGCAAGCAAGCCATCTTGAAAGAGCTCGAGGAGCACGGCGTGTTCTTCGAGGAGCTTGCCAAAGAGGTCGGCAAAGATCTCTCGGCGTTCGATCTGGTCTGCCACGTCGCGTTCGATCAGCCCACGCTGACGCGCAAAGAGCGGGCGAACAACGTCCGCAAACGAAACTACTTCACCAAATACGGAGACGCGGCGCGGGCCGTTCTCGAAGCCTTGCTCGACAAGTTCGCCAACGAGTCCGTCGACGACATCGAGAACCTGGGCGTGCTCCGAGTCCAGCCGCTCACGACGCTCGGGACGCCCATGGAGCTCATCGAACGCTTCGGCGACAGAGACGGCTACGTGAGGGCCGTCCTCGAGCTCGAAGACGAGCTGTTCAACGCCTCCTGAGACGCAGTAGAAGACGCCATGGCCATCGGCACGACGATCAAGACCATTCAAGACATCATGCGCAAAGACGCGGGTGTCGATGGCGACGCCCAGCGCATCAGCCAGCTCGTGTGGATGATCTTCCTCAAGGTCTTCGACGATCACGAGTCGCAGAAGGAGATGCTCGAGGGCAATTACAAGTCACCGATCCCCGTGCGCCTTCGCTGGCGATCGTGGGCAAAGAACGCCGAAGGGATCACCGGCGACGAGCTGCTCGACTTCGTGAACAACGATCTCTTCAAGACCTTGAAGGAGCTACCCGTCACCGGAAAGAACGCGGCGATCTCTGGCGTCGTCCGCGGCGTGTTCGAAGACGCGTTCAACTACATGAAGTCGGGCACGTTGGTGCGGCAGGTCGTCAACAAGCTGAACGAGGTCGACTTCAACAAGACGGCCGACCGCCACGAGTTCGGCGACATCTACGAAAAACTCCTCTCCGACCTTCAGAATGCGGGCAATGCCGGCGAGTTCTACACGCCGCGCGCGGTGACGCAGTTCATCGTCGACCAGGTCGACCCGAAGCTCGGCGAGAAGGTGCTCGATCCCGCTTGCGGCACAGGCGGCTTTCTCACGTGCACCATCGAGCACATCCGCAAGAAATACGTGAAAGACGCCGACGACGAGGACACGCTTCAAGCGAGCATCCACGGCGTAGAGAAGAAGCCGCTCCCGCATCTGCTATGCGTCACGAACATGATGTTCCACGGGATCGAAATCCCGTCGAACATCCGGCACGACAACACTCTCGCTCGTCCGCTCCGCGATTACGGCCCAAAAGATCGCGTCGAGGTGATCGTTACCAATCCGCCGTTCGGAGGCATGGAGGAAGACGGGATCGAGAACAACTTCCCCGCGACGTTCCGCACCCGAGAGACCGCCGATCTCTTCCTCGTATTGCTCATGAGCCTATTGAAGCCCGATGGGC
>JAYUUB010000034.1:0-7044 GCA_043755175.1 Polyangiaceae bacterium
CGCTGATCGTCTCGAAGGCGCGGCCGGCATCGAGCAGCAGGTCGAGACCACGCGAGACGTCGTCGAAGCTCGATTTTCCGTTCATCGTCGGCCGGTTCACCTCGTGGGCGATGCGATTGCCGTCGATCGAGAGGCCCACGTAGAAGTCGAGCTCACCGAGCTCACGCACGCGCGCAGCCGTGAGCAGGGTTCCGTTGGTCGTCACGCTCTGTCGGAGTCGAACGCCGCGGGCCCGAGCCATCTCGCGCGCGCGGCGGGCGGCGCGAACGAGCCGGTCCCACTCGAGGGTGGGCTCTCCGCCGAAATACGAGAGCTGGACCTCGCCATCGGCGGGGACACCGGCGAACGCCAGCTCGAGGGCCTTGTCGGCGACCTCGTCGGGCATCACTTTCCGGAACTTGCGGCCGGTGTAGCAGTAAGAACAGCCGAGATTGCAGTCGTGCGTCAGAACGAGGGTCGCATCCACGGGGACATCGTACGTCCGAAGCCGCCAGAAGGTCTTCGGGAACCGTGAACGAAGCGGTCTGCGAGATGGGCGGGACTGGACGGATGGGTCGAACCGAAACGCGATCGGTCGCCGCGCGGCCGACCGATACAATCCGGCGGCGTCGCGTGTACATTGTCGGGCCGATGATCCGAGCCAAGGCTTTCGTTTCGATCGCCGTCGTAGGCGCCGTGTCCTTGCTGATCGCGACCGCCGATGCAGCCCCGGGCAAGAGCAACGACAAGGGACCGAAGTCGAACGACGACTACCCCGTGGTCGACCCCGGAGGGAGCTGCGAGTCCGCGATCAAGAGCTACGTCGACGACTACGACAAGAAGAAGAAGGGCGATCCGCCCGATCTGACCGCTTCGGACTACGGGGCGATTCTCAACGACGGGAGCTACCTCGGGCCTTGCGACGTCCCCTCCAACACGGCGCTCGATCTCTGCGTCGCCGTCCAGAGTGGCCAAGCCGTGGGCGTCACCGTGAAGGCCACACCTTCGAACGAGGCGATCGCCGCATGCGTGGCGACACAGCTCCGGACGTTGAGCTTTCCTTCGGCGCCGAGGATGGACGTCGCTCGTACGCACTTCGCGCCCGAGAAGCCCGAGCACGAGACCAGCTCGACGACCGGCGATGCTCCACCGTCACCGTCTGGGCCGCCGCCGTTGCCACCGTCGACCGGTTGCGGTTGCGGCAACAGCTCGTCGGGTGGTCACTCGGCGATGGTCGTTGCCTTGGTGCTCGCCTCGTTGCTCGTCACGCGCCGCGAGAGCACGGACAGGTCGGCTTGACGCAGGCGCTGGTCGCTTGCAAAGCTCGAGCATGGACGCAATAGAATTGAAGGCCTGTGCGCGGGTACTCCTCACCGTGGCGTTCGTCGACGGAAAAATCGACCCTGAGGAACGCCGACTCCTGGAGCTCTTCGAGTGCGACCCGCACGCGCCCACCGAGCCGATCGACCTCGAAGCGGAGCTTGCGAAGCTCACGTCGGAGACGGCCCAGGCGCGTACGCTGCATGCGGCGCTCGCTCTCGCCGACATCGACGGTCACTGCACGTCGCGCGAGCTCGCCGTCCTCAAACGCATCCATGCTCGATGTGGTGCCAAGAGCGAGCTGTCACTCTCGGAGCTCCACGCCGAGAAGCGCGCCGAGATCGAAGAGGTGCGCGAGAAGCTCGAAGAGGCGTCGATCGCCTTCCTTCACGAGGTCGGCAAGCGAGGCGATGGTCTCACCCAGAAAGAGTACGAGGCGCTCGCCACCGCGCTGAGTGAGAAGAAGCGGGAGATCCTCCGCGGAGCGGTCGCAGTCGAAGTCTGACAGGCTGTTGAAATACTCTGCTCGTGGGTTTTCGAAGCGCGATGGGTTCGATCGCCAGGCGGCGGACCGAAGGAATATTGCTGCTATCTCGAATGTGCGCCAACGACGCGAGCAAGCCCATCTCGCTCGGAAGCAGCGCGCATGAGTTTTTCAAAAGCCTGCTCAGCACCTCGTGGGCGGCGAGCTCCGTACCGCCAAGAAGCTCACGGCATGTCGGTCAGCGTTCTCAGGGCAGTGGGACGACGTCGACCTCGAGCAGGTGCTTCTGTCCGTCGTGGGCACCGCACGCCACTTCGTAGAGACCGGCGCTCGCCGCCGTCGCGACGACCGTCTTTCCGTCGCAACGTATCGCCGTCGGCGCGCCGAGCGCTTCGGCCACGTCGACGCGGTGGGGAGCCTTCACCGCCGGGTCCGCATAGAACGAGAGCGAGAAGTGCCCCGCTCCGCGCTCGAACCCGAATGCGAGTGGCCATCCGGCGACGCGTGAAGGTCTCACACGCGCGAGCGCGGCTTTCACAGGCGGGCGTGCCGTGAAAGCTCCCGTCGAAGCGTCGAAGTCGTGACAGCCCCAAGACCCCTGGGACTGCTCTTTCCACACCCAGAAGAACGACGAAGCCATGAATCGTTCTTGCAGCTCCGATTGCCATTTAAAGTAGTTGGCGGCGTTCGGTGCCTTCGGATCGAATCCCCATTCGGTGATGACGAGCGGCGCTTTCCAAGCGTCGGCTTCTTTGCGCGCGCTCTCGTTCGAAAACAGCAAATCGTCTTTCGTCAGCGCCGCCTTCTGATCATCGGTCGAGGCGAACGCGGCCGTGTAGACGTGCGGCGCGTAGGCAGTCATCGGGCCGAGCGTCGTCGTCGGAATACTCGCGGAGTCGAGGAAGTTACGCGTCGCCGACGGCTCGAACAGATAGAGCTTGTCGGGAGCCGCAGCTCGAAGAGCCGGATACACCACGTGATCGAAGCGCGCGAGCCCCTCGTCGACCGCGATGGGCTCGTTGTACCCCTCGAACCCGATGACAGCCTCCTCGTGAGCGAAGCGCTCGGCCACGTGCACAGCCATGTTCGCGAATCGGTCGCGGAGACGTGCGCCCTCGGAAGAGTCGCCGAAGAACGTCGCGAATGCGTCCTGGACCTGCTTCGAGAGTCGGCGCGTATCGAGATCGGTGAGCGGTCCGCCGAGCAGCATCGTCGGAACCGGGACGATCGCCCAGAGTGGCGCCCCGTCTTCGCCGATCTCCTTCGAGAAACCGTCTTGATGAAAGTCGAGCAGCACGACGAGACCAGCGCTCTTCGCGTCGACGATCACCTTCGCGACCCCATCCAAATAGGCCTCGTCGAAAGCGCCGTCGGACGGCTCGATGCCGCTCCAATCGATCGGCAATCGCAAAGCGTCGAAGCCGAAGGCGCGCATCTCTTGCGCGTCGTCGGCACCGAAAGCCGGAATCGCTTCGAGGGGCGCTCGGCCGTCGTCGAAGGTGACGTCGAACACGTCGCGCACGCGCGCGTTCACTCCGCGCAGAAATACCACCCGGCCCTCGGCGTCGACCAGCTGCCCGCAGCGCGTGCCGAACGGAGCTCCGGGGGTCGCGGTCTCTTCGCAGTGCGGAGGCGACGGCGGCGCCGTCTCGCTCGATTTGCAGCCGAGCACCGCGACCAGAAGGAACGTCATCGTCGATGTCAGCAAGTGGGAGCGATTCACGGTGGGGAGACTACTGGATTGCCTCTCGCAGCGCGCGCGAACCAGGCGCCACATGCCCCTACCTGTGGACGCCCTTCGCCGTCACCGAGGGCGTCGAGAGAAACCAATGCGCCCGATCGCGCGTACGATTTCAGGGCCAGTCAGCACTTCGCGGTCGAGCGCAGCGCTGGACGACCTCGCGCGAAGCTGATTGTGGAAACGCCCCGACGGCGCGACGGCCCATCGCGCACTAGCAGGCTAGAAAGGTACGCCGCACCTCGATGCCTCGATACGAAACCCGAGCCAAGCGCACCTTCGACGCCCCGCGCGACGTCGTGTGGGCGGTCGTCGCCGACACGAACCGCATGAACCGCGCGCTCGGCAACGTGGCCGCGAGATACACCTGGCGCGTCATCGACGACAAGCGCGTGTATGTCGCATCGGCAAAAGAGCTAGGCCAAACCATCGAGTGGATCGAGCCTCCCTACCAATGGATCGAGGGCGAGCTCATCGAGACCGAGCGCCGCTTCGTGGCCGGACCGGTCGCACGCGCTTGGTTCCGCGTGCGACTGAGCGAAGCCGGGGGTGGCGGCACCGAGTGCGAGCTGTCGATCGGCTTCGAGGGCGAGGGGGTCCTCCTCACGCTGATGGGTTGGATCGTCGCGACTCGCCAGCGCGGCTCACTGGGCCGCGCGCTCGACAGCGTGGCCGCCGCCTTGAAGGTGGGCGAAGCGTTCTCGGGAGATTCGAGCGAGCCGGCGGTCGTCCGGTCACAGCGCATGCTGTCGGTGGGTTACGACCCGATCACGAGCGGCCCGCGCTCGCCGGTCGACGAGGTCGCCCTCTCGGCGCGCATCGGCAAGCTCGAGCGCGATGGGGTCGACACCAATCTCGTCAAGAGCTTGGGCGCGTGGCTCGCGACGCGCGCCGACGAAGAGGTCGCGCAAATCCGTCCGTTCGAGCTTTCGCGGATTTGGGGAGCCGATCGACGAGAGACGCTCCGCGTATTCTTGCACGCGACCCGTGTCGGTCTCGTCGATCTGCGTTGGCAGATCAACTGCCCCGTATGCCGCGTCTCGGCGCAGGTCACGCAGTCGCTCGAAGACGTCGGAAACGAGGTTCATTGCGGGGCCTGCAACGTTGGATACGGCGTCGACTTCGGCCGATATGTCGAGGCCGTCTTTCAGAGCAATCCACAGGTGCGTAAGGTCACGCCCGCGTTGTTTTGCGCATCGAGCCCGGCGTGGCGCCCCCACGTGTTCGCGCAGGCCACGCTCGAGCCCGGGACGGAACGCATCGAGCACGCGTCGCTGCCATGCGGTGAGCTTCACGTGCGTACGCTTGGCATCGCGCGCACGGCCGACATCGTCCTCGACCGCGCCCCTCGCACGCTGACCCTCGAGATCACCGACGATGGGGTTCGGCTCGTCGCCGACGGTGTCTCCGACGATGGGCGCACCGAGGTGCGACTGCGTTCGACGGCGTCGACGCCCGCGACGGTGCTCGTCGAACGCAGCGGTTGGAACGCCGATCAAGTGCTCGGCTCGGTGGTCGCCTCGTTTCCCGATTTCTTGGATTTGTTCGCGACCGAAGCTCCGGCGACCGGAGTCGAGCTCAGCGTCGGCCACCTCACCGTGCTCTTCAGCGACCTCACAGGCTCGACCGCCCTGTACGAGCGCGTGGGCGATGCCAAAGCGTTCGCGATCGTCGAGCAGCATTTCTCCCTGATGGATCGTGTCATTCAAGCCAACGACGGAGCGATCGTGAAGACGATGGGCGATGCCGTCATGGCGACCTTCCCTTCCGCGGCCGAAGGCGTACGCGCGGCGATCGAGATGGTGCGCGTCAATGATCGGGAGCAGGGCGCACTAGGGCTCGGGGTCAAGATCGGCGTTCACACGGGCGCTTGCCTCGCCGTGCGGGCCAACGAGCGTCTCGATTTCTTCGGCACGACGGTCAACATCGCGGCGCGCTTGCAGGCGCAAGCCCACGCGAGTGAGGTCGTCCTCGGCCAAGAGCTTGCGACCGACCCAGGCGTCGCGGCCGTGCTCGAATCGCTGCCGCGGCGCTTCTTCGACGCGAACTTGAAGGGGATCCGACAGATCCAAAAGCTGATCGGATTCGACTGTGCCGAACGTGGCCCGACTGCAGAAAAAACTGCCCAGCTATCCACGCTCGACGACAGAGCCGAGGCAATGACGTCGGGGCCTGAGTATGACTGAGTCCGCGCCATTCCGCCGATACCTACGAATGGGCGTCCAGTGCTCGTTCTTCGGGCAGGACTTCCTTGGGTCTCCCCCCCGGGCCCATTGAGGCGAAAGGCATCGGCGAGCCCGCCGCTGCACGGCTCGCGATGGTCGTCCCGAGGTCTCACTCGGATTCGTCGACGATGAAGATCTTGTCGGACGAAACGATCGTGTGTGTGCCCTTGTCGACGCTGCCGACAACCGTGAAGAGGCTCGTCTTGCCGTCGCCATTGAGGTCGCCCTCGGCGGAGATCTCGTAGCCTTCAGGCCCGGGATCGGGCCCGCCGCGTGCGGGCCCTTTGTAATTACCGCCAACGCGGTAGTCGTATTGATAATACGAGAGGAATTGACCGTCGAAGCGGAGACACTTCCAACCCTCGGTCTCGGACCCGGTCAGAAAGTCGGTCCCTTCGGCGCTGCTGGCTTGGCGCTTCACTCCGCGAGGCACCGAAGACGGAACCGGCACGGCGGAGCCGCAGAGACGGTGACTCGATGCGCTCGTCGGGTCATCGGGTGACGAGGGCACTTCGTGCTCGTAGGCCGCCTTCACCGACCGGTTGATGGCCATTAAGGTGTTCTTGGCCTCGGCACCTTTGGCGGCGGCCAGGTAGCGTCGCGTGCCGGCGATCGCCAATGCCGCGAGGATTCCCACGAACACGACGAGCACGCCGACGACCACCAGGATGATGGCGACGACATGGCTGCCGGACTTGGGCGGCGGCCCCCCCTGCGGACCGTAGGGACCGTTTTGCGGAGGACCGTACCCGGGCTGTCCGGGAGGAGCTTGCCAAGGTTCCGACATGCGCCAAGCGCTACGTTCATCGAAGCCGCGCGTCAAGAATGGGCGAGGTCGACGAGCCGAGTCGAAGAAGAATTTTTGTAGGGCATCTGTTCGTGACGTGCCTCGGGACCAACCGAGTCGTCGAGCTCGATGCACGCGCCGCCGACCCGAACAGCGCGGAACGGCGCCGGTTCCCCGTCGTCTCCGTGGGCCCGGCAGACGACGCACCCGAAACGCCCCCAACCACGCTCCCTCCAGGCGACGCGGGCGATCTCGTGAGCCTCAAAGTGGGCGGTGGAGCCCGTCTCAGCATTCGCGGCTTCGAAGCCGGTGTGATCTCGATGGGAAAGCAAACCCCCGTCGCGAAAGGGAGGTAATCGCAAAGGGGTATTCCCGATGCGTGCGGGAAGGCCAAGAGCGGGATCACGCCAATGAGGGCCCGCGTATAAACAAGTCGATCGATATTCCGTCGAGACCGAAGTGAGACGGGCGCCCGAGGAACGAGCACCGGAAGCCTACTTTTGTAGGCTGA
>JAYUUB010000035.1:0-52407 GCA_043755175.1 Polyangiaceae bacterium
GCCCGTTCTTCCACCAAGAGTCGGCTGGCTCGAAGACCGAGCCCCCGACCCACGCGAACTGGCTCCCGCCGCTCTTCTTCGAAGGCAAGACCAAGGACGGCGGCGGCTACTTCCACATCCCCGCTCTGCTGACTTACACCGAGCACTCCGACCGCGATGGTCTCGACATCGTGGGGCCGATGTTCTGTAAATGGAAAGGCGGCCCGGCCTGCGACGTTCGTACGTCGGACTCGATCGATCTCGGACTCGCGCCGTTCTACTTCTACGGGCGCGACCACGCCAGCGAGTACGAGGTCGTCCCGCCGCTCCTCCACTACTACCACTACAGCGATATCGGCGACTCGGAGACGAACCTCTGGGGTCCCCTCCTCTGGCAGAAAGATCGCAAGGGCGGTGTGTTCAACATCATGCCCCTCTTCTGGCACAACTGGGGCAAGAACGAAGACCACCTCACGCTGTTCCCGTTCTTCCACTACGGCTACGAGGGCAACTCGCACTTGCTCATCACGCCGCTCTTCGTCGAGGCCCGTGGGCAGCAAGGCGAGAAGACTTTCGCGACGTGGGGCTACGCGCGGTACCGCGGGCGCACCGAGCTCGACATGGTGACGCCGCTCTTCTGGTGGTACCGCGACCCCGATCTTGGTCTCGATACCAAGATGTTCTTGCCGTTCTTCTACCAGAGCAACTCGCCGCGGAACCACGACCTCGTGCTCTTCCCGTTCTATGCGAGCTTCAACAAGCCGGGAGTGAGTCACACCACGTGGGTCACGCCGCTCTTCACCCATCAGACGAGCGCCGAGGGGTGGTTCACGAACCTCTACCCCATCTTCTTCATGGGTCGCGACAACCGCTCGACCCATCTCGTCGCCGCTCCCATCCTCTGGGACTTCGCGACGCCCAAGTCGCGCACGACGGTGGTCTTCCCGGTGATGTTCCGCTTCGCCGATCAACAGACGGTGTCGCAGCTCACGCTCAACACGTACTACCACGAGACCAAAGTCCACGGCGGGACCGAGTGGGAGTTCCATTTCTTCCCGCTCTTCTCATACGGCGAGTCGCCGTCGGGCCATTGGTGGAACGTCCTCTACGGGCTCGCCGGCTACACGCGTGACGGAACGCTCAGCAAGATGCGAGCGCTCTACATCCCAATCAAGCTGAGCGAGTAAACCGGCGAACGAGGCGCTCTCGAGCGACCTCGACGCGCGTCTCGCTCGGGCGAGCGCCTTTTCGCTCGATCTTGACGAACGTTGAGGGCTCGAGCGATCGCTTCGGTACTAGCGTCGTCCAATGAACCGCTCGACCCTGTCACTCTCCTTCGCCCTCACTGCGGGCGTCGCTTCCTCGATGGTGACGACTACCGAGGCCCGAGCGGAACGTCCGTACATCGTCTTCCACGACGACGACGGTGTCTTCGCAAAGAAGTCGAGCGGCCCGGGTGTGCTCGCGAAGCGCACGCTCGATCACTACAAGGCCGCTGGTTTGCCGATCCCCGAGGTTTTGTCGGTGTGGACCAGCTTTCCGCTGCTCGGCGACGACTACCCGACCTACATCGATCCACGCGCGAACGACGTGAGCGGGATCAACGTCCCCGTGTCACCGTCGTCGACGCCGCCGCTCCAGGCGATCCTCTATCACAACAACGTGAACGCCCTGGCCAAGCGCTCCGCGTTGCAACGCGCTCCGCTCGAAGGGTTCTCGAGCTACCTCTTCCTGCTCGAGTTCATGCACAACTGGGGCCCCGAGGTCTCGGTGCCAGCCCCCGGGCCTCAAGATCTCATCGGCTTCGACTATCACTGGTCGTTCTTTCTCGAAGGCTCGTCACCCGCTGGAGGGAACAACTGGAAGGACAACGGCAACGGCACGTTTACCGTCGTACCGCGTCTCCCGAAAGACGTGACATACACGCCGCTCGACCTCTACTTGATGGGTCTCGCGACGAAGGACGAGGTCCCGCCGTTCGGAGTCCTCGTCGGCACGACGGTCCCCGCGACGCCAACCGATCCGCTCTGGGGCGGCGCGTTCGCGGGTCACTCGTTCCCGTGGTTCGACGCACAGAGCGCGCCCCTGACGGTGCAAGCAACGAGACGCGTCGTCACGGTCGACGACGTGATCGCCGCCAACGGCGTGAGGAGTCCCGTGGCAGGAACGAAGAGCTCTTTTTCACTCGGGATCGTCCTCGTGGTAGGCCAGAACGAAACTGACGCCGAGGTCGCGCTCGACGAAGCGACCTTCGATCCGGTCGCAGCCGATCTGGCTCCCGCCTTTCATCGCGCGACCGGTCTCCGCGGGACGCTCGACGTGATCTCCCATTCGGCCGACGCAGCTGGAGGAGCGGGAGGCGGCGGCGCAAGCGGTGGGGGCGGGGCCTCGACCAGCACGACGAGCACGGGCGGGGCTCCACCATCGAACGACAAGTCGTCAGGTTGCACACTCGTCGGATCCTCGAACGACTCGGGGAACTTCTTCGGCCTCGCATCCGTCGGTGCGGCCGCGCTGCTGGTCGCGTCGCGTCGCCGCTCGTCACGGTAGCGGCTACGAAGCGGTCTGTTTCAGCGGCCCGATGCCAACGACCTTGGCGATCGTCGACAGCGCCTGTTCCATCGTGAAAGGCTTCTCCAGCACGGGAACGCCGTCTGCCAAGAAGCGCTGGATTTCGGCTCCGAAACCCACGCCCGTCATGAAGACGAACCGTAGCGCCTGCTCTGGGTCGACGCGCTGCAGGTGTCGATAGAGCCCCTCGCCACCCATCCCCGGCATCTTCAGATCGCAGAGCACCGCCTCGAAGCGTTGCTCGCGCAGGATCTCGATGGCCTCTTCGCCGCCCGTGGCGACGCGCACGTCGTGTTGCTCTCCGATTTGCTCTCCGAGCGCGCGGCCCAACAAGACTTCGTCTTCGACGATGAGCACGCGCCCACGGACGCGTGGCGCGTCGCTCGGTCCCCGACGTGGCGCGCGCAGGATCTCGTCGAGAAACGCGGGCAGTCGAATCACGAAGCGTGAGCCACGCGGCGGCTCGGTCAGCGAGCTCGGGCTCATCGCTTGGATGGTTCCTCCGGCGCGCGCGAGGATTTCTTTCGAAATGGCGAGGCCGAGCCCCGTTCCCGAGTCGGGACCTTTCGTAGTGAAAAAAGGCGTGAAGAGGCGTTTCTGCACGCTCTCGCTCATGCCCACGCCGGTGTCCTCGACCTCGATGACGACCTCGTTGCCCTCGGCGCGCGTCGAGATGCGGACACGGTCGCCCTTCATCGGAATGGTGCGCGTTTCGCGTGCTTCCCCGATGGCTTGAGCAGCGTTCACCAAGACGTTCACGAGCACCTGCCCGAGGCGTCCGTCGTCCATCGCGACCGGAGGAAGGTTTTCTTCGACCGCTAGCTCGATCTCGGCTTTCTCGACGATCTGCGCGCGGGTGATCGTGAGCGCGCTCTCGATCGTGCGTGCGACGTCGACGACGACCGGACGCCCTATCTCGGTGCTCGGCGGGCTCGCGAAGAGCCTCATGTCGCGCGCGATGTCGACGATGCGACGCCCCGTTTCACGGAGATCTTCGACGAGCTGAACGACCGTGCCGCGAGCAGGCTCTTCGAGGGTGACGCGAGAAAGGTGTCGGCTCAACGCATCGAGACCGAGGAGCATGAACGCCGCTGGGTTGTTGATCTCGTGGGCGACGCCGGCCGCCAGCATTCCGACGGTGGCGAGGCGGTCGGCTTGGACGAGACGCGAGCGAGCCGCCTGTTCGCCCGTGACGTCGAGCAGAATGCCTTCAATCGCGGTCACGCGACCGCCTTCGCCGAGAATGGGATAGATCGTCCCGCGCGCGATGATTGGCTCGGCGCCCTCGCGCCGTGCCTTGTGAGGAGAACGCCTGGGCTTGGGGCTGGGAGAGGAGTCTGGTGCGTCGCCACTACGAACGAGCGCGAGCCTCGCTTCGTAGGGTGCCGAGATCTCGCCGCGCTTCGCGACGAGGAGCGCTTCCTCGAAGGCGACCGTGCCTTCGACGTCAGCGTGGAGGTCGCGCAAAAAGTCGGGAGCCGAGAGTGCGTCGGCGGCCGAAATGCCAAACAGCCGCTCGGCGTGACGGTTCAGGTAGAGGAGCTTCTCGGTGTCGGGATCGATCCGGAAGATGAGCAACGGCGCATTGTCCAAGAGGAGCACGTGCTGCTCGGTCAGCGCACGGAGCTGGCTCAGGCTCGTTGCGGCGTCTTGCTCGACGGCGAGTACTTCGGACAAGTCGCGCAAGAGGGCGTGGGCCGTCACCAACGGGTCACCTTGAACCGGGCTGACGGTGGCCGACACCGTCGAGCGCCGACCATCTTTGCGGAGCAGCGAGTAGCGCGCTGGATTCGGCTGCGCGACGGGAATCGAGCCCAGAACGTCGGTAACCAGCGAACCAAGCAAGTCCTCCCGGCTCGCTCCGCAGATTTCCACAGCGGCGGCGTTCAAATCGATGATCCGTCCGTCGACGTCCCACGCGAGCATCGCGTCTCGGCAGGCCTCCAGAATGCGCGTGGCGCGCCGCCCTCGCGAAGCTTCGAGACCTCGTTCCACGCTGCCTGCGAGCGCGATGCCGATGGCGATCCCGAGCTCGGGAGGGAACGTCTTGTCCGCAAAGGCCGCTTCGAAGCCAAGCGACAAGACAGCAAACGGCTGCGTCTCGGGTCCGAGCCTGATCGGATAGATCGCGTACGAACGCGCACCGAGCGATGCCGCGAGCTGGTCGATCGCCGAGCTCGAGGAGAGCTCGCGCACGAAATAGGGAGACCCTTGCTCGATGAGGGTTTGGTACAGCTCGGGAACGCTCGGGAGGCTGACGCGGTACGGAAGAACCGTTTCGCTCGTGCGACTCGACAGGACCAGCGTTCGAAAAAACAGCGGCCTATCTGGCATGGTGATGCCGGCGAAATCGATGGGAGCGAACTTGCGGAGAACTTCGACGAGCTCTTCGAAAGCGGCCGGAACGAGGATGGACTCGTGGCGGGTGCAGACCCTTAGAGCTGCGTTCTCGCCTTCGAGGAGCTTCAACCTATCCATGCAACGATGAAGGTTAGCTCATCCGGAGGGTGCTGATTACTTCTGCTGCGGGGGCACGCTCGAACCGGCCGGGCTCGCCGTCGTCGCCGCGAGCGAGGGCATTCCGGGGGGCGAGCAACGCTCGACGATTCGGCGTAGAACGTCGACGCGCGCCGGTTGGGCGTCAGGGTGCTTCGCATAGTCTCCGAAGACTCGCCTCGCGACTTCGGCATCGCCGCGAGCACAGGCGACGACGACTCGCAGACGCATCGCCTCGACCTTCACGTGGGCGACGTCGAGGCGACGTGAGAGGGCATTTTCGAGGTGCTTGTCGGCGGTGTCGAAGTCTTCTTCTTCGGTGTCGTACCGCGCCATCAGGTACATGAACAACCCGTTGTCGGGGAATTTCTGATCGAGCACCGCGAGCATTTCACTTGCTTGAACGCGATCGGCCTTTCGACCGCCACGGCCCACGAGGAGTGTCGAGATCGCTTCGCGAGCGTCTTGGTCCTTCGCTCCGTACGCCTTCACGTTGAGCGTGCGCAGATGTCCTTCGTCGAAGACGCGCGTGATGAGCTCGTCGTATTTCGCCGCAGCCGAAACGGCGTCTCCACGAGCGAGCTCCCGATCAGCGAGCTCCTCGAGCGCCTTGTCGCGAATGCTCCGCTGCATCTTGTCGTCGGCTGCGATCGCCGCGAGCTCGGCCTCCGACTTGGCCGGATCTCCTGCCGGCCCGTGGAGCTCGGCGATGTCGAGCCGGATCCCCTGGCTCTCGGGATCGAGGAGGAGCGCTCTCTCTAGCTCGACGATCGCCCCCTTCGCGTCACCCGACGACGCGAGCTCCCCTCCTCGTTCGCGACACGCATCGACGGTTCGCGGACACTTGCGCTTGAAGAGCCCCGGTCGGTCGAAGCGAGCCTTCGCTTGCTCTTGTGCGGCCTTCGGCAAGACGAGCTTGTCGAGCTCGCCGTGCCACGCGGCTTCGAGGTCGACCCAGCTCTGACCCACGACCGCCGGAAGCTCTTCGCCACCGTACCAACGTCGTACGGCCTCTGCGCCGAAGCGCTCGTGGATGAAGCCGACGAACGCGCCGCTCACCGTATAGGCGGTCGCCGAGTTCTCACCGAAGAAACCGAACGCGAAGAGATGGGAGAGCGGCGGCAAGATCCCGAGATCTTTCATCGCCCTCGCCCACTCGGCGGGAGAGAGATCGTCTTCTTTCGGGTTCGACGCGACCGCGACGCCTTCGATCAGCCCGGGATTCGGCACCAGCCCAAAGAGCGCTCCGGCGACGCGAAACGGTCCACGGCCAGCGCGGCCGGCGACAACGTGCATCAGCTCGTGGCCCAGCACGCGGTGCGGATAGCCGAGAACCTGAACGTAGACTTCGGTGCGCCACGGCTTCGCGATGCTGGTCCCGCCTGCACCCATGAGCGCGGCCTTCTGGCTCTCGCTATTGAACAAGAAGGCAGTGATTCGTGGCGTCCCCGATACGCCGAGCCAAGCCTCGTTGGCTGCGACGTGGGCCTCACACTCGCGCGCGAAGCGCTGCGCATCGGCTTGAGGCAGCGTCCGCGGGTAGACGATCTCGCAGCGGTCGCCGGTGATCACGGCACCCAGCGTCTCTGCGATCGTGTCGCGGGTCTGATAGTGCCCGAGCTTCGGTCCGCTCAACGTGATGGCGACGCTCGCGACCGCAGCGCCGATCCCCGTCACGAGGAGCCCCGGGCGACCAATCGATTGGTAGCTGAGACGCCCGCGCTTGTCGTGAACGAGGTGAAGGGCGACGACGAAGACCGCGAACAAGGTGGCGGCCGTCCCCGCGCGGTAGCTGAGGAGCCCCGAGAGGTCGACCACCGTGTCGTAGATCGAGCCAGAAAAGAAGCCCACGAATGGGTCGTAGGCGAAGATCATCGGGCTTCCGTAGAAGCGCGCCACGCTGAACAACATCGTGCCGAGCGGTCCACCGAGCGCGAGGCCAAAGAGCACGAAGCGCCGGAGCCAACGATTCGAAATCGAGCCGCCGATCTCGCAGACGATCCAGCCCCAGACCCCGGCGAGCAATGCGCCCGGCATCGGGCCGAGCGCGAAGTTCTCGAGCCCAGCGACGACATCGCAGAGCCCGACACGGACCCCATGAAGGAGCGAGACGACCAAGGCGAGGACCACGGCGAGCGCTCCGTTCGCCACCGCGCGACAGAACGCGTCGAAAGGCTCGCGCTTGTCGCGCGCGAGCCCGAACGCGGTCGCGATGGCCACCACCGACGGAACGAAGACGCCCGTAGCGAGCGAGCTCTCGTAGCCGGGGCCACCGAACAGAGGGACGAAACCGATCGCGATCTCGAACGCTGCGACCAAGCCCAATGCGACGAACATTCCGCGCGACGGCAACCAGCTCCTCGCGCCGCCGCCAGGCGCCCCCCCGAGCACGGAGGGTCGATCGCCGTCGATGGGCTCGAGCGTCGATGAGTCGGACGTAGGTCCGCCGCTGGAGTCGCTCGAATGAGCCCCCGACGACGTCTCGTTGGGTCGTTCCTCGGACACGTCGCTGCTTTAGGCCTCGGGATGCGTCGAAGGCTCGTCGGCGGCGCCCGTGGGCTCTTCGCGACGCTCGCGTGGAGCCAGAAGAACGATCGGGAGCACCTCGTCGACGCTCGAGACCAAGGTCACCTTGAGGCTCTTGCGCACGTCGTCGGGGAGCTCGTCGAGATCGCGGCGGTTGCGCGAAGGGATCAGGACTTCTTTGATTCCGGCGCGGTGGGCGGCGAGGAGCTTGGCCTTGATGCCACCCACCGGGAGAACGAGTCCGCGCAACGTGATTTCGCCCGTCATCGCCACGTCGCTTCGAACGGGGCAATCGAGGAGGAGCGATACGACGGCCGTGAACATCGTGATCCCGGCGCTCGGTCCGTCTTTGGGTGTTCCATGCTTGGGAACGTGCACGTGGAGATCGATTTCTCGGAGCCACTCGGGATCGAGATGGAGCTCGGCGGCCTTGCTGCGCACGAACGAGACGGCCGTGGTGGCTGACTCTTGCATCACGTTGCGCATGTTGCCGGTGAGCACGACCTTGCCCTTGCCGGGCATCTTGCTCGCTTCAATGAACAAGATGTCGCCGCCGCCTGCCGAGGTGGACAGACCGGTCGCGACGCCAGGCTCGAGCGATCGCTCTGCGACCTCGGGACGGACCTTGTGTGGACCTAGAACGCGCTCGACGTGCTCGACGTCGACGATTTCGTGGATGTCGTGGCCCTCGGCGATCTTCACCGCCGTCGCGCGGCAGACCGCGGCGATCTCGCGTTCGAGCCCGCGAACGCCAGCCTCGCGCGTGTAGTAATCGACGAGGGTCTCGATCCCTTCTCGGCTGAAGTCGAGACGCTCGTCGGTGAGGCCGTGCGAGGAGAGCTGCTTCGGCACCAGAAACTCGGTCGCGATGCCGATCTTCTCGGTGCGCGTGTAGCCGGGCACCTCGATGATTTCCATGCGATCGAGGAGTGGACCGGGGATCATGTCGCGATCGTTGGCGGTGGCGAGAAAGGTCACCTGAGAAAGATCGAACGGCAGATCGAGATAGTGATCTTGGAAGGTGCCGTTCTGCTCGGGATCGAGGACCTCGAGCAAGGCGGAGGTGGGGTCACCGCGGACGTCGGCGCCCATCTTCTCGACCTCGTCGAGGACGAGAACCGGGTTCTTGGTGCCGGCCTTCTTGAGTGCCTGGATGATGCGGCCCGGGAGCGCGCCGACGTACGTGCGGCGGTGTCCACGGATCTCGGCTTCGTCGCGCACGCCACCGAGCGCGATGCGTTCGTAGCGGCGACCCATCGACCGCGCGATCGACTTTCCGAGCGAGGTCTTGCCGACACCGGGCGGCCCGACGAAGAGAAGGATGGGGCCCTTCTTGTCGGCGCGCAGCTGGCGGACGGCCGTGTACTCGACGATGCGGCGCTTGACCTTCTCGAGGCCGAGGTGGTCTTCGTCGAGGCAGCGCCGAACGTCTTTGACGTCGAGCTTGTCGGTCGTGGTCTTCGACCACGGCAGATCGGCGATCCACTCGAGGTAGGTCTTCGTGACGTTGAACTCGGCCGACTGCTGGGCCATCGAACGGAGGCGCGAGAGCTGCTTGCGCACCACCTTCTCGACCTCGGCCGGGACGTTGCCGAGCCGGATGCGCTCGCGGAGCTCTTCGAGCTCGTCGTCGTCGCCGCCCTCGCCGAGCTCTTCTTTGATGTTCTTCATCTGCTGGCGAAGGATGTACTCGCGCTGGGATTTCCCCATTTCCTCCTGCACCATGT
The DNA here is from genome assembly GCA_043755175.1 of Polyangiaceae bacterium. Classification (GTDB taxonomy): domain Bacteria; phylum Myxococcota_A; class Polyangia; order Polyangiales; family Polyangiaceae; genus CAYYKK01. The sequence goes on from JAYUUB010000035.1 coordinate 9,300, forward strand.
GGCTGATCTCTTTTTTGACGCGCAGGACCTCGAGCTGACGGCCCACCATCGCGAGAACGAGCTTCACGCGCGCCTTCACGTCGAAGGCCTCGAGGATCTCTTGCTTGTCGGAGATCGACGCGTGCGCCTGCGGGAAGTTCGAGGCGATGAGATCGGCGAGCGCGCCCGGCTCACGCACGTTGTCGAGAATGCCGGCGGTGTCTTTCGGGAGGTTCGGCATGAGACCGAGCACTTCGCGCGTCGACTCGCGCAGCGTGGTGCCCAAGGCATCGAGCTCGACGTCGCGCGCGAGCGACTCGGGGACGCGTTCGACGCGAGCGCGCATGTACGGCTCGAGCGACGCAGGCTCTTTCAGCTTGAAGCGACCGAGTCCGTTGAGGACGACCGAGTAGTTGTTCTGCCCGAGCCGGATGACCTTCACGACGCGGGCGAGCGTTCCGACCGTGTAGAGGTCGCGAAACGTGGGCTCGTCGACGTCGGGGGATTGCTGGCTGACGACGCCGACCACGGCACGTTCGCGGCCGAGCAGGTCTTCGACGAGCTTCACGCTCCGAAGGCGGCCCACGTTGATGGGCACGACCGACATCGGGAAAAGGACCGAATTGCGGAGAGGCAGAATGGGAACGCCTTCGCCGTCGTTCGCCGAATTACGGGGCGGCGCACTGTCCGTGGGCATGACCTGCACGCTAGTACACAAGCCGGGTGGCTGCTAGCGCTCGACTTCGAATGAAGGGCGAGGTTTCTCGGCTCCTTCGAAAACGGACTCTGGCGCCCGACTGTCCGTCACACTTCGTCGAGCCGGTCCGACGTCTTTTCGAGCGAACGGCGACTCCTTTCGGAGCGCTCGGTCGATCAGAAGGACGAGCTCGACATGGGATCTCAGATCGTACGCGCGGGTGCGCTCGCTTTGGCCGTCGGCATGAGCGCGCTGGTCGTCGGTCATGCCGGCTTGTCGGGATGTCGCGGCCCGGGCGAAGCCGTGACCACGCCGAGCGCCGAGACGAACGCGACCAGCGTCAGTCCGAGGGGCGCAGAGACGTCCAACGGTCCGGTGCCGGCTTCGAGCTTGCCAGGCAGCGTCGCCCAAGAAGATCCGTCCAACGGTGGAGCAACGATCTCGAAGCCCGCCCCCAGCGCCCCGCGGTTCATGGGCGCGTCGAAGGCCGCGCCGGTCTTTCGCGACGACGATGTTCAAGCGCTGGGCGCGAAGCCTCAGCCTGCCGTTCAGCAAGCGAACACACCCCAGATGGGCAACTCGAACGGAAGCCCGAGATGATTGCGAGCCTCCTCGCTGCGATCGGAAGCTTCGTCGTTCTCGCGATCACGTTCGGGCCGCTCGAACGCGCGTTCCCAGCGAGACCGGGGCAGAAATTCTTTCGTGCGGCATGGCTCGTCGACGGCACGTTCTTTCTCGGGCAGTACCTCGTCTGGACGGCGGTCGCCGTGTCGTTCCTCGCGTGGGCGCGCTCGGCGCTCGGCGATTCGATCGTCGACCGCGTCGCGATCACCCTCGCTTCAGTCCCGATGTGGACGCGAGGAATCGCGGCAATCGTGCTCGGCGACGTGCTCGTCTATTGGTTTCACCGCGCTTGCCACCGCTTCGAATGGCTGTGGAGGTTTCACGCGGTTCATCACAGCGCCGAGCACCTCGACTGGCTGGCAGCCCATCGCGAGCACCCGGTCGATGGGGTCTCGACTCAGCTTCTGCAGAATCTTCCGTCGTTCCTCCTCGGCTTTCCGATCGAAGCGGTGGGCGGGCTCATCGCGTTCCGCGGGCTGTGGGCGATCTTCGTTCACTCGAACGTGCGAATTCCTCTGGGGCCCTTGCGATGGGTCTTCGGAGCACCCGAGCTTCACCATTGGCACCACGCGCGGGTCGCACGCACCGAGCACAACTTCGCGAACCTCGCGCCTTGGCTCGACCTCTTGTTCGGAACCCACCACGTCCCCGAAGGCCCCGAGGCGTACGCGCTCGGGCTCGACGAGCCTTGGCCGAAGGGATACCTCGCGCAGCTCGTCCATCCTTTCCGCAATCAGGCGTCGGCGACCGCGACTCCGAAAGCCGACGACGCGCTCACGATGCCAGGAGAACCCTCACGGACGATCTGACGACGCCCGCGCGCGCGGCCCTGTCGCGCTCCCGATGCGGCATCGATTCGGTTGTGTCTAGAAGTCTCTGATCTTCCAAGCGCCACGCTCACGGATGAGCGCGATCGAGCTTCCGGAGCCATACGCCATTTGTGCAGAGTCGCCGGTCTCTTCGACGGTCGACGTAGGGAGCGCGGCCTTCAAGGCTTGGACGATTCGGTTCATCTGATCTTTCTGAGCGCCTTCCCAAGCGTCTTTCAGCTTGTCGGCAGTCAGAGCGCCATCGGTCGCAGCGGGCATCGCCCTCGGACCAAGCGGTGCAGCAGGTGGAGCGCTCCACGCCGAGGGGGCTGCGCTTGCCGAGCTCGCCGGTGACGGAGCTGCGGAGGTCGACGCCACGGGCGCGGGCGTCGCGAGCGGGGGAAGGTGCACGGGGGGGCCGTCGATACCCGCTGTGAAGGGGCCACCGTCGTCATCGAGACCTTCGCGTTCGGCATCTGGAACGAACTTCAGGAGCACGTCGTAGCGCTTGCGCTCGAACGCGCGGATGAAGCCGACGATCGCCTGACGCGGTGTCGCTTGGCTGTAGAGATCGATGGCCGCCGCATCGATCTTCCAGCGGCCGCCCTCGTAAACCATGTGGAGCTCTTCACCGGTGGGCACGGTCACCGTCGCCGTCACGACCGGATCGGTCGATGGTCGCGCGAGGGCTTGCGCCACTTCGAGCGCATCGGCGGGGCTTTCTTCGATCGCGCGTCTGAACGCTTCGAGCGAAATCGATCGCTTCGCGTCATCGGACAAGTAGCGGTAGGCGTCGTCGATGCGTTTGTCTTGGATCGCGCTCGAGTACGCGCGGAGCGTCTCGCTCGGTCCGCGGTCGAACGTGCCCGACGAGCAGCCGACCGCGCTCGAGAAGAGAGCGAGCGAGCCGAGCGGCACGAGCGCGATCAGTGCAGCGCCGACGAATCCAGCATGCAGCATGCGATGCGGTTTCAAGAAAGCCGCGGGTCGGCCTCGCTTCATGGGGCGATTCGTAGCACGGAAAGCAGAACTACGAGTAGGCTACGACCCCGCATGTTCGAGGACGACTCCCCGAACCCACCGCCCTCGTCGAAGGATGTCGCGGGGGAAGATTTTTTGTTTCACCTCTACCGAGGAAGCGAGCTCCTCCAGGACAATCGCGTCCACGAGGCGAAGCAGGAGCTCGAGCACGCGTTGTCGCTGCAGCCGCGCGACGCGAAGGGCCAGGATCTCTTGGCCATCGTCTACTTTCGGCTTGGCCTCTACCCGCGCGCGATCGCGATCTACGAGACCCTGATTCAACTGCATCCGCGTGCCGCGACGCCTCGAATCAACCTCGCGCTCTGCTTTCTGAAGACCGGCCAAGCGAGCTCGGCGCGCACCGAGCTCGAGCGCGTGCTCGAGCTGTCGCCAGGTCACAGTCGCGCATGGGGCTACCTCGGTCTCGCGTTTCAGCGCCTCGGTGATTACGAGCGAGCGTGTCAGGCGTTCGTCGCGGGCGGCCATGGCGCGATGGCGCGTCGACTCTCCGAGGTGGCGGGGCTCGGCCCTGTCGAGACGAGCTCGTCTGGAACCGATCGGGCGCTCGTCGGCGACGCTGCGAGCGCGGCGTTCGACGCGCTCGCGAAAGAAGGCGGAGCTCCGCGCGAGGAGCCATTCCGCACCGACTCCGAAGCGCACGAACGCAGGCCCTCGGGTATGTGGGCGGCCGTCGAGCCGGGCCGCGAGCACTTGCCCGAGGTGCGGCGATCGGCCGCACTCTCGCCGTCGATCTTGCCTTCGCTCGCACCGAGCGAATCGTTGCTCCCTCCCCTGCCCTCACGCGCCGATGAACCAGCGCATCCCGACACGTCGATCCCCCCTCCGCCAGCGGCGGCGCGATTCGACGACCTCACCGCGGTGACTTCGGTCGAGTCGATCTCCCACCTGCCATCGGTTCCGATCGCCCCGTCGGCACACGCGCTGCCGCTCGCCCTAGCCGAGCGCCCCGAAGACTTCGCGCGGAAGCTGCTCCTCGTCTTCCCCCGCCATCACACCGCAGCGCTTCACGCGTCGGGACTCGTGCTGCTGCAGTCGACGAGCTCGCTCGCCGCTCGCTTCGACATGGTTCGCGCCTTGACGTTCCACGCGGGGTTCGTGTCGACGATGTTGAACCGTCGCGCGCGTGGCCGCGATCTCGAAGAGCCTCTCGGCGGCGCCGCTTCGCCTCTCTTTCGAATCGAGGGGATCGGCAATCTCGTTCTCGGACCGAGCGTCGGATCGCGCCTCTCGCTCATCGCAGTCTCGGACCAGCCGCTCTTCGTCCGCGAGAGCACCCTCGTCGCGATGGAGGGTCCGGTCTCCTACGAGAACGGCCGGCTCGTCGGTGGAGACGGCGACTCGATCCCCATGGTGCAGCTACGCGCAGGCTCGCGCGATTTCGCTGAGCCGGGTGGGGCTTCGGCAGGCGGAGCGACCGCCCGCGGCTCCCTGCACGACGCGGTTCGCGAGCCGGAGCAACCAAGTCGCGCAGTCGTCCTCGCGCTACCCCAAAGCGTGTCGAGCGTCGAGGTCGGGTCCGGACAGTCGGTGCTCCTCCGCGCTCACTCGATCTTGGGGTGGACCGGGCGCATCGTGCCTCGCACGCTCGCTCCGAGCGAGGCGCCCGGAAAGATGCGCGGCTTCATCTCGCTCGCAGGCGAGGGAATGGTGATCGTCGATGCCCGCTGACCGAACCCCTGGCGAGGTCGATGCGGCGTCGCAGAACTTCCCGTCGAAACGCTCTCAGAAACGGCGCGAGCGAACACTCCGAAGAGAAAAGGCTCGCCAAGAGCGAAAGACGCTCTGGGAAGACGCGAAGAACCTCCCGAACGTATTGACGTTTGCTCGCATCTTGATGATCCCGCTCGTCCTGTTCTTGCTCGGACGAGGCACGCCGCGCGACTGTTTCTGGGCCGCAGTCGTCTACTCGCTCGCTGCGATCACCGACGCGCTCGATGGATGGCTCGCGCGTCGCCAAGGGCTCGTCAGCGTCCTCGGAAAGTTTCTCGATCCGCTCGCCGACAAGCTGATCGTCGCCGCGACGCTCGTTTGGTTGATCCCGATGGGTCGGATCGCGCCTTGGGCCGTGGCGTTGCTGCTCGTCCGCGAAATCACCATCACGGCGCTGCGATCGATCGCGTCGACCGAAGGTCTCGTCATCGCCGCGGGCGACGGTGGCAAGTCGAAGACGGCCCTCCAAATGATCGCCATCATCTGCCTCATCCTCGGCTACCCGTACCGGATCCATGCCGGCTTCTACGACTTCGGGATCATCGACCTCGTCAACGTCGGGAGGCTGTTGATTTACGCCTCGCTCTTCTTCTCGATCACGAGCGCCGTGAGCTACATGAGCCTCTTCGTCGACGCCATCGACAAGAAAGACCATCGCTAGAGCCAGAGCGAGCAGACGAAACAATCTCCACCCGAGGTCGAGCCGCTTTCGTCCCGCTCGGAAGTTGTGTACGACGCCGACACTCCATGAAGACGTCCTCTTCTCGCGGTGCCGTTCTCCGATCGCTCGTCAGCTGCCTGACGCTTTTCTCGCTTCCGTTGCTCTGGTCGATGGGTTGCGGAAACCAACGAGAGGGCGAGCGCTGCGACCACAAGAACGGCAACGACGACTGCAACACGGGTCTCATCTGCAAGCAGTCGAAAGACCTCGGCGGTAGCGCCGACATCTGCTGCCCGACTGGAACGAGCCAAAATCCGGAGTGCATCCCGGGAGGCGGAACGACGAGCAGCACCGGTACCGGATCGACCGGGACCGGCACGAGCTCGAGCACGTCGACCTCGTCGTCGACCTCGTCGTCGACCTCCAGCGCGTCCTCGACCAGCACGTCGTCTTCGAGCTCCACCTCCAGCTCCTCGTCCGGCACGGGCGGAGCCGGTGGCGCAATGGGCATGTAGCTCTCGCACGAGACAGAACTCCGAGCGGCACGATCGCTCGCGTGCTCCCACCACGAAGGTCGCATCGGTCAAACCCGCCCACGGAGGCGGCACGTTCGAGCGACTTGAGGGCCGACGCGTGCGGTGGGAGAGTCGTCGGCTCGATGATCACACCTGCAAGCGGAGCTTCGATCGCCCCAACCCTCGTCGCTTCTCCGAGCGATCTCGTCGGCGCCCGCGCGCGCTCCATGACAAGCAGACGCATCCGGGTCGGGGGACGCGTCATCCGAGGAGGAGGTGGAGAGCTCCTCGTCTCCGACGCGCTCGAGAGCATCGCCGTCTCGTTCACCGACGAGCCGACAGCCCTCGAGACCGGCGACTTGGTGGTGATCGAGGCCGAGCTTTCGGACGGCGCGCTGGTCGACGCAACCCTCCACGAGACGCACATCCCTCGACGGCGTTCATCGCGAGAGGTCGCGCGGCTCCGCGATGCCGGGATCGGTCACGCGCTCGTCTTGCGGGCGCACGCTCTCGCCGCGGTCCGAGATTACTTCGCTCGTGAAGGCTTTCTCGAGGTCGAGACCCCATGCCTCGTGCCGAGCCCAGGGCTCGATCGGCATCTCGACGCCTACGAGGCAGCGAGCACCTCTCCTGCACGCTTTCTCATCACCTCGCCCGAGTACCAGATGAAGCGCCTGATCACCGGGGGAGTGCCTCGTTCATTTCAGATCGCTCGCTGCTTTCGTCGAGGCGAAATCGGCAGCCACCACAACCCCGAATTCACGATGCTCGAGTGGTATCGTGGGTTCGCGGGGATGGATGCGATCGTTCGCGACACCGAGGAAATCGTGGTGGCGGTGACCACTGCTCTTCGAGGCGCGCCGCGTCTATCGATCGGCGACCGCGAGATCGCTCTCGAGCGTCCGTTTCCTCGCATCACCGTCCAAGAGGCGTTTCGTGATCTCGGCGGCGTTGGCGAAGACGAAATGCTCAGCCTCGCCGAACACGACGAGGAGAGCTTCTTCCGCGTCCTCATCGATCGGATCGAGCCTGCGCTCGCGCGACGTAACACCCCGGTCGTCCTCCATCGCTACCCGGCGAAGATGGGCTCTCTCGCCCGCCTCTGCCCCGACGACGCGCGCTACGCGGAGCGTTTCGAGGTCTACGTCGCGGGGATGGAGCTCTCGAACGGCTTCGGCGAGCTCACCGATCCGGTCGAGCAGCGAACCCGACTCGAGCGTGACCAGACCGAGCGAGGCGCCGCGGGCCAACCGGTCTATCCGATCGACGAGCGCTTTCTCGACGCGCTCGAAGAGGGGTTTCCTCCATCGGCAGGCAACGCGCTCGGCCTCGACCGTCTCGTCGCCGTCGCGTGCGGGAAAGCTCGCATCGCCGACGTCCTCGCGTTTCCCGAGGGCATCTTGTGAAAGGTCGCGCCCCGTTGAGCGCAGAGCTCGACCTGCTCGCCGACAAGTACGCGACGCTCGCCGATCTCCGCCGTCGCCACGCCGAGGGAGAGACGTCACCGACCGATGGGTCGCTGCGCAAGCTCGCCCGTGCGTTTCCGGGCGCCCTGCGCGAGCTGGACCGTCTGCCGCTCGCCGAAATCGACGCCCGCGAAAGCGCCCTCCGAGACGCCGCGCGGGGAGGTCTTCTCGCGCCTTGGATGGCCTGGCTCCACGGCTACCACGGGTCACTTCGTGCCGCGCTCTACCTCAAGGCTCGCCAACGGCGCGGAGGGGCGGCGGCCCACGTTCCGCACGCAGAGCTCGCTCGACTCGCCTCCGAGCACGCTGGGTACGTCGTGGGGGTCGAGCTCGTCGATGCGCTCTTCTTGCATGGTCGTTGCAAAATCATCTCGGTCGCATTGACCCACGTCGCAGAGCTCTATGAGGTCGACGCCGAGCTCGTGCGTGCGGCGTTGCTTCCTCGAATGCCTCGTGACCTGGACCTGAACACGTCCACCCTCGATGGCGCGAAGATCTAGGATCGCGGCTCGTTTTAGGCTCTTTTTTCTTGGGAATCGACGCGATCGCTGAGACCCTGAGGGCGCAGTAAAACGAGGAGGCTCCGATGCACGGATCGTCGAAAACACGGAGAAGCCGCGGCTTCCAAGCACTGGCCGCGGCCGCGGTGACCATCGCTGCCCTGGCAGCGGGCGTCTCCGGTGGCGTCGCCTGCAACGGCACCATCGGGGATCCGAATGGCAAAGGCCCCACCGGGCCGAGCGCCGCGAACGCGCTCGTCGCAGACCACAGCCGGTTCCCACGTCTGAGCCACAAGCAGTGGGAGAACACGGTTCAAGACCTGTTCCACCTCGATGCACCGACGGGGTTGTCGCAGTCGTTCTATCCCGATGCGCTCGGAGGAAAGGCCTTCGACAACAACGAGTCGGTGCTGCAAGTGACGCCCGAGCTCTGGGGCGACTACGAAAAGGCCGCCGAAGAGGTCGCCACCATGGTCGCGAACGATCCCGCGAAGCTCGCAAAGATCCTCCCGACCGATCTCCCCACCGACCCCGCCGCCAAGAAGACGGCGTTCTTGAAGAGCTTCGGTCTTCGAGCTTTCCGACGTCCCATCACGGACGACGAGCTCGCCACGTTCGGTGCCATCTTCGACATGGGAGCTGCCAACGATCCGATGAACGCCGACCCGTTCGTCGCGGGCGCTCGTCTCGCGATCGAAGCCTTCTTGCAGTCTCCGTTCTTTCTCTACAAGCCCGAGCTCACGACGAAGGTCGCGCCCGATGGTCTGATTCATCTCGGCTCGTACGAGGTCGCGAGCAAGCTGTCGTACACGCTTTGGAACACCATGCCCGACGATGCGTTGATGGCATCGGCGGCCGCTGGCGATCTCGAGACCAAAGAAGGTGTCGAGGCGAAGCTCAAGACGATGCTCGACGATCCGCGCGCCAAGACGACCCTCGTCGGGTTCCACCATCAGCTTTACGACGCAGACGAGTACGTCCATCTCGTCGCGAAGAACCCCACGCTGTTTCCGAGCTTCGATCCCGCCGTCGGAGACGACATGCGCAAGGAGCTCGATCTCTTCGTCGGCAACGTGATCGACGGAGGAGGCGGGCTGAAGGAGCTCCTCACGTCGTCGACGACCTTCGTCAACTCCCGACTCGCGCCGCTCTATGGCGTCGACGCAGCGGGCAAGACCGTAAGCGATTTCCAACAAGTCTCGCTCGACCCGTCGCAGCGCGCCGGCATCCTCACGCTGTCCGGATTTCTCGCGTGGAAGGGCACGGCTGCGGCGCCCGACACCATCATGCGTGGCGTCTTCATCAACCGCAGAATCCTGTGCCAGACGCTCGGCGATCCGCCCCCGGCCGCAATGGGCGCCAAGCTCGGCAGCGAGAAGACCGATCGTGAACGAGTCGAGGCTCTCACCGGCAAGGGAACCTGCGGCGAGAGCTGCCACGGGAGCTACATCGACCCAGTCGGCTACGCCTTCGAAAACTACGACGCCGTCGGTCAGTGGCGAACCGACGATGGTGGCGTGACCATCGATGCCTCGTCGAGCTTCCCCTTCGACGGAACCCCTCAGAGCTACATGAACGCGCCTCAGTTCGCCGCTGAAGCGGCAGGCAGCCTGCAGGCGAACACCTGCTACGCGAAGTCGTGGCTCGAGTTCGCCTACGGACGCGATCCGAAGGCAAAGGACTCGACCCTCGTCGACGAGATCACGGCGCTTTCACGCGGCGGCGGCTCGACCCGCGACATCGTGATTCAGCTTCTCACGAGTGATTCGTTCCTCACGCGAACGACGGAGGTGGAGCAATGAGCAACTCGAAAACACGCGGGCTCGACGCGCGCTCGATGAGAACCTCCAAGAGCGGCCTGTCACGACGAGGCTTTCTCACCGGTCTCGGCGGTGTCGTCGTCGCACTGCCCTTCCTCGAGACGTTCGCTCCGAAGAAGGCCGAAGCAGGCCAGGCCGACGTCCTTCCGTACGCCATCTTTTGCAGGCAAGGCAACGGAGTCCAACAGCTGACGAGCGACGAGCCTGAGCGGTTTTGGCCTAGCTTCGCCGCGGGTCCGATCACCACGGCGATGATGCAAGCCGACACCGACCGCACTGTGAGCGAGCTTGCGGTGCATGCCTCGAAGTTGAACCTCGTGCGCGGTATCAAGTTCAATTTCCCCGGCAACGGCTGCGGTCATTCGGGCGGCGGCAACCAGTGCATGACGGCGGCGCAAGTGTCGGCCGATCCGGCTGGCAATCTCTCGCTGTCGATGGGTGAGTCGCTCGACAATCGCATCCAACGCGAGCTCCAACCGGGCGTCGAGCCGTTGGCCGTCTACGTCGGACGCAAGTACGGCTACCTCGACGAGGTCATGAGCTACCGCGGGCCGAAGCAGCTTCGGGCCGCCGAGAACAACCCGTACAACGTCTACAAAGACCTGTTCGGCCTCTCGACCATCGATCCCGAGGCGCTGAAGATTTTGCAGTCACGACGTAAGAGCGTGAACGATCTCGTGCGCGGCGAGATGCAATCGCTCATGTCGCGAACCGATCTCTCGAAGGCCGATCACGAACGACTCGACCTCCATTTCCAGAGCATTCGCGATCTCGAAATCGGAATCATCTGCGGCGTGTCGAACGGCGATGTGGCGAACCTCGATGCGGCCCAAGCCAACATCGACAACGACGACATGTTCGAGACGCTGTGCAAGCTGCACATGGATCTGGTCGTGCTCGCGATGGCGTGCGGATCGACGCGGAGCGCGACGCTCCAGTTCGGCAGTGGCAACACCGGCACCGAGTTCACGATCGATGGCGTGAAGCAGAAGAGCTACCACAAGATCTCCCATCGCATCGACTCCGACGGAGCGACCGGCGCGCCGATCCCGAACGCCGACATTCTCCATCACAAGATCGATCAACTCCACGCGAACCTGTTCAAGTACTTGCTCGACAAGCTCGACGCAGTGAAGCTCGCGCAGGGAACGCTGCTCGACGCAGGCGTCTCGGTGTGGCTGAACGATCTGGGCGAGAAGTACCACTCGTACAACCACGTCCCGCACATCATGGCCGGCAGCGCGAAGGGCTTTCTCAAAACGGGGCAGTTCATCGATCTGGGAGACAACCAGGTCACCAACAACAAGATTCTGAGCACCATCGGGGCTGCACTCGGCTGCAAGAACGGCAACGGCGGCGCGCTCGACGATTTCGGCGATCCAGGTCTCGAGATCGGTCACGTAGACCAGCTCATCGCCTGATCGGGCCCTCTTCGCGGAGATGTTGCGCGCACGGCCACGAAGGTGGATACCTCGCGCGACATGCTGAGAGAGGGCTGGGAGATCTATCTCCGAACGCGGAAGAAGAACGACCAGCTCTTCAACCACTTCATCATGCGTCCGCTCGCCGGGTTCACCGTGGCGATCCTCGCGCGGACACCGGCCACGCCGAACCAGATCACGATCCTGAACCTCGTTCTGTTCGTGGTCGCGGCGGGCCTCTTCGTCGCGCTCCCCGACTACCGCGGAGGGCTCGTCGCGGTCCTCGTGCTCGAGGTCTCGTACCTCTTCGACTGTTGCGATGGCATGCTCGCGCGCCACAAGAAGATCGCGTCGAAGGAGGGTCACCTCTTCGACTTCTTCACCGACGAGCTGAAGGCGCTCCTCTTGGCGGGAAGCCTCGGCCTTCGCGCCTATCGGTCGGGTGGGTACGGTCCCAATCTCCAGATCTGGCCGGCCGAATACTTTCTCTTCGCGACGATCGCGTCGGTGATCATCGTCGCGTCGGCCACCTCGCTCACGAACTTCGTGCGGAGGCCGGAGCTCACGGGCAAAGAGACTCCCGTCGAAGCGCACTACGAAACGGTCGAGCAGCAGAAGCCCCGCTCGCTCGTCGGCAAGCTCGGGCGCGCCGCGATGATGTTCCTACGGTTCCTCAATCACTACCCGAGCCACATCTACGTCTTCGCGCTCGTCGGACGGCTCGAAGCCTTCTTCTGGATCTACACCGCGAACAACTTGCTCTATCTCGGCCAGGGTTGGCTCGGTCTACTGATCCGTTTCGGGCGTCCCGGGCCCCGACGCTAGTGGTCTCAAAACTTGCCAAGAGAACGAGGCCGGCCTAACCCGCAGAAGCTCGATGCTCGCGGATCGCTACGAATCGGCTCATCACTTCCGTCTCGAAGCTCGGGTGCGAACCGCGATTGCGGTCGTGGGCCTCGGTGTTGTCGGCCTCGGCGCGTCGTTCGTCTCGGGCTGCGGAGACAAGAAGAAGTCCGAGGCCGTATCGCTCTCCTCCAGCGCACAGGAACCAGCGGGCTCGACGCATGCGGTCGAGAGCGCAGCGACGCCGATCGCGAGTGGCTCCGCCGACTCGCCGGAAGTGGAGAAGGCTTTCAGGTCCTCGGGAGCTCCTCTGGTCGACCTCGCGGGAGAGTCGCACCCGAGCACGCCCGTCGCGGCAGACGTACCGAGGCTTGCCGCGAAGGCGATGATCGTCCCCATCCAGGAGCGTCCTGATCCGTCGTCACGGAAGGTGGGGTACCTCCGCGCGGGTGCGATCGTCGCGATGGATCCTGCCGAGTCGGGCAAGGGCGGTTGCCCCGGGGGATGGCACAAGATTCAGCCCGTCGGGTTCGTCTGCATCGGCGACAAGGCGACGCTCGATCTCGAAGACCCGATCGTTCGAGCGAGCACCCGCCGCCCCGATACGACCCAGAAGCTCCCGTACATGTACGGCACCGTCACGCGCGGCGGCCCTGCGTATGCCCGCATCCCGACCTCGGCCGACATCGACGAGCTCGAGCCCAACCTGAGCACGCACATTTCCAAGTGGAGAAAGGACGATGTCAGTGGAGCCGACTACGGGCTCGACCTCTGGTTCAAATGGAAAGACAAGCCGAAGACGACGGCGTGGGAGTCGTGGGAGGCGAAGACCACCGACTCCGACATCCCTTGGTACCTCGCGAATCACGCGATGGTCCCGAACCTCTCGGGTCTCGTGAAGAGCCCGAGCGCCAAGCTCGACGAGGTTCAGCACAAGCAGGGCGCCGCGTTCATCGACAGCTTTCTCTTCGAAGGCCGCCGCTTGAACGTCACGACCGACCTCCGTGTCATCCCCGCCGATCGCTATCGCCCGATCAGGGGCTCCGACTATCACGGCGTCAGGATCGGCACCGACGTCGAGATCCCCTTCGTCATCATTCGCAAGAAAGACGCGAAGAAATGGGTCTGGAGCGCATCGAAGAAGATGGTGGCCGACGCCGATCTGCCCGCGTGGACCGCGCTCAATCTCACGGGCAAGCAGAAGTTCTCGGGCGGCGTCCTCCACTACGAGACGAAAGAAGGCTTTTACGTCGACGATCGCCACGCGAGCCGCGTCGACGAAGCGAAGCGAATGCCCAAGTGGGGAAAGAACGGCGAGCGCTGGATCGACGTCAACATCACCAAGCAGATCCTGATCGCTTACGAAGGTGAGAAGCCCGTTTACGCGACGCTCGTGTCGACCGGCGAAGACGGCCTCGAAGAAGGCAAGAAGGCCACGAAGAAGGGCATCTTCCGGATCCACACCAAGTACGTGACGATGACGATGGACTCCGACGTGGTCGGCGAAGAGTTCGAGCTCCGCGACGTACCCTACGTGCAGTTCTTCGAAGAGGGATTCGCTCTCCACGGCGCGTACTGGCACGACAACTTCGGCACACCGAAGAGTCATGGCTGCGTCAACCTCACGCCCGAAGACGCACGACGGCTCTTTTTCTGGACCGAGCCGCAGGTACCTCCGGGCTGGCATGGCGCTGCGAAGTCGCTCACGGGAAGCGTGGTCTTCGTCCACCCGTAGTCGCCCGAAGCGACGCGACCCCCGAGGGCTCTCCCCGAACCGTTTGTTGGCCCTCGGACCTCGCAAAAGCGATGTTCCGCCTAGCATGCGACGCTTCGTATTCGGACTTCTCGCGTTGACCATCGGTGCCGGCACGGCGGCGGCGAGTCCTTCTGCGAAGGTTGGTGCGCCGTCGGCCCCGTCGGCGCCGCGGAGCAAGCCTCCAGCGTGGGCGCCTACTCTGCAGCCGAAGGCCGCTACCGATCTCGATCTGCGAGCGATCAGACTCGACCACGGACGCCCACACGCGTCGAAGGTCGGTGGTGTCGGTGAGCTCGGAGTGACCGTCGATCCGGATCTGCAGCACGAGGTCGAGCGCATCCTCGCGCGAGCAAAGGCCCCGTCGGGCGCGATTGTGATGAGCGACATCCGGACCGGGCGAATCATCGCCTGGGCGACGGTGGGCACCGAAGGCGACCTCGTTCGGTCTGCGCGCTATCCGGGCGCGAGCCTCTTCAAGGTGGTGACCGCGTCGGCGCTGCTCGAGAACGGGCTCGTGAAGCCTTCGGACACCGAGTGCTTCGGTGGAGGTGAGAGTCGCCTGCACGAGGCCGACGTCGAGCCCGGCTGTCACCCCGGCGATCAGCGAACACGCTTTGATAAGGCCCTCGGCAAGAGCATCAATGGAGTGTTCGCTCGACTCGCCGTAAAGCATCTGGCGCCCGGCAATCTCGACGCGATGGCGCGCGCGCTCGGCATGGGTGACGCACCGCCCTTCGATCTGTCGGCCGAGCGAAGCTTCGTGAAGCTCCCTGCCGAGCGCCTCGGGTTCGCTCGCGCCGCGGCCGGCTTCGGTGACGCGAAGGCGTCGCCGCTCTCGGCCCTGTTCATGATGCAGACGATCGCCAACGGCGGCGAGCGGGTGCGGCTCCACGTGACAGGCAACGGAGACGACGTGCCGCGCATCAGCGTCGGCCGTGCAGTCTCGAGGGAGACGGCGCTCGAGCTCACTCGAATGCTCGAGGTGACGACGCGCGCAGGAACGAGCAGAAAAGCGTTCCGCGCGATCGACGGTCGCCCCCACCAGAGCGTCGCAGGCAAGACGGGCACTCTGCTTCTCGAGCACCCCAAGAGACTCGTTTCGTGGTTCGCCGGCTTCGCGCCTTCGAAGAGCCCCGAGGTCGCGATCAGCGTCCTGCTGGCCAACGACGAGAAATGGTGGCGGAAGGGCAACGAAGTCGCACGCGACGCGCTCGACGCCTATTTCGCGCTCCACGCGAAGGCCTCGAGCAAGATCGCGATGCCCGTCGGAGCCTCTTCGAGCTCTGCCCGGGGTCGTTGACCCCGAGGGGCCGAAGCGCGGCCCTGCGAGCAACGTGTGGTACGTTTCCTCGGGCGTGACCATCTCCCTCGAGCCCGGCGCGATCTTCGCCACCGACTTCCGGATCGTGCGTCCTCTCGACGCTGGGGGCATGGGAGCGATCTACGTCGTCGAGCAGCTCAGCACGGGCAACCAACGTGCCCTGAAGCTCATGCACGCGCAGCTCCTCTCGGACCCGAAGCTTCGAGAACGCTTTCTCCAAGAGGCGCGTGTCGGCTCCAAGATTGCGAGCGACCACGTCGTCCAGGTCATCGCGGCAGGAGTCGACACCGCGCACAACGTTCCATGGCTCGTCATGGAGCTGCTCCAGGGCGAAGAGCTCGAAGCGCGTGTGAAACGCGAAGGGCCGCTTCCGCCCCGTGAAGTCGCCGAAATCGTGAAGCAGCTTGGCCACGCGCTCGCAGCCGCTCACGCCGTCGGCGTCGTCCACCGCGATCTCAAACCGAACAACCTGTTCTTGTGTCGACCTCGCGCGGCAGGCTCGGCATTCTTGCTGAAGGTGCTCGACTTCGGGATTGCGAAGATCGTCGCCGAGGCGCAGACCAGCGGAACGAGCGGGCTCGGCACGCCGCTCTGGATGGCTCCCGAGCAAACCGAGAGTCGCTCGCACGTCGGTCCGGGAACCGATATCTGGGCGCTCGGTCTGCTCGCATTCTGGATGCTCACGGGGCAGGTCTACTGGGCGAGCGCGATGGCGGGCTCGACGAGCGTGCACGCAGTGCTGCGCGAGATGCTGATGGAACCCATCGTGCCGCCTTCGATCCGCGCAGGCGATCGGGGTCGCGCGCAGCTCCTGCCACCGGGGTTCGATGCGTGGTTTCTTCACTGCGTCGAGAGAAGCCTCGAACGCCGCCTCGCATCGGTCGATGAAGCGGTCCGAGAGCTCCTCGTGATCCTCGAAGATCGCGGGAGCAGAGCCCACACCGAGGCGCCGATTCGGGCGCAAAAAACCGTCGCGTCGTCACCGCTGAGCGCGGCGATGGAGGGCTCGGGCTATCAAGGACAGCCTTCGATGCAGTTACCGCAAGGTGGCCATCCGCACCCGAGCGGTTCGCCGGGGCAATCCTCCTGGACGGGCTCGCCGCAGCCATCCCATGGCCAGAGCTCCGCGGCGACGCCCGCGGGTTTCGTCACACCGGGCTACTCGTCACCGGGGCCCGCGCCTGCGTCGCCCCGAAGGTCGAGCGGAGGTCTGGTCGTGGGGATCATTTTCGGAGCTCTCGCGCTCGCTGGTGCTGGCGGCGCCGTCGCCTATTTCAAATGGAGCGCCGACCAAGAGCGACACCAGGCGCGCCGTCACAGCGACGACGACGACGACGAGCCGCGCAAAAAAGACAAAGACACAGAGACGAACGACGAAGACGCGACCGTCTCGAAAGCGGACCAGTGCAACCAGGTCATCGCCAGCCTCAACAAGGCCAAGGCCGAATTCGATGCGAATTCCACGGTTCCCAACCCAGGGTCACCGAAGATGCGAGAGGTCGCGGTGAGCTTCGACAGCGTCGCCGAGAGCACGAGCTCGGTTTCACTGACTGACGTCGAGCTCAAGAAAGACGTCGAGGAGTACGCGACGATGGCCCGCGATGCCGCTCGCGCCGCACGCGCCCTGGCTGACGCCACCGATTCACGCAACGCGTCTGCGATGCTGAAAAGCGAAGCCGACCTCGAGTCCGCTACTAGCCGCGAGCCTCCGATTTTCGCGGCGATCAATCTCTACTGCGGTCGCACCACGCCTTAGCAGCAAGCCGACGACGCGCCGCGCCGCGGACTATTTCCCGCCGAAGCTCGGCCCCGTATAAAAGCTTCCCGAGCTGCTTCCACTGCTGCTTCCGTCGCTGCACTGCCCTGCGAGCACGATCAAGATGATGACGACGACGACGATGACCCACCCGATCCTGAATTGAGAGGCCGGAGCGCCGCCGCTCCCACCGCCATCGTCTGACGAAATGAACGGCCGAGGCGGCGGCGCGAGCCCGAACGCGAGAGCGATCTCCTGTCCGGAGAGGTGGGTGCAGAGCGAGTGGTTCACCTCGGTCGCCGCTTCTTCGACACTGACGATTCCGGCAGGCCCGATGTATTCGGTCGCGCGGACCGATTCACCGATCTCGACCTTCCAATAGAACTCGCCGACGACGTACTCGACGTCGGCGCGAACGCTCTGCTTCAACCTGTAGCGTTGGCCGTTGTAGACACACGCCTGCTGGGCGATCGAGACGTCTCCGGCGGAGAGCGGAGCGACGAATTGCCACTTGCCGTCTTCCTCCATGAGCCAGAGGTAGCCGACGCTCGTTCCTGCGAAGAGTAGGTACTCCCGCCAGTGGTACCGCTCGCCTTCGACGGTCGTCCCACGAATCACATAGCCGATACAGGTAACTTTGAGATTCCGAAGCGTCCCGTCGGCCCCGAGAGGGATGTACGGCTCCTGAGGAGGTCGTGGGGCCTGGCCGAGCGCAGCGAGCGCTCCCTGCCTGAGGTCGCTCACCGTCCCGCAGTACTTGCAGACGATGCGCTCCGTGGTGCCGGGGCTGACGATCGGAAGATTCCCTCCGCAGTTCGGGCACTGGCAGTCTTTGACTGCCGCCTGCGGCGCGTCGAGGGGCTGCCCGGAGTCGAGCTGGAAGGTAGCCGGATCGAACTGTGCGCCCATGTAGAGCGCCGGGCCGATGGTTTGCTCGTCGCCGTAGTCGAACGTTCCGAAGATGCCGTTCGGGCCCGCGACGTCGGCGAACAAGGTCGCGGCACCAGGGACCGCGACGTTCGGAAGCTCGCCCTCTGCCGAGACGACCCGGCGTCGGCCCACCTCGCTCACGACGAGCGGCGGAAAGCCGGGCAGGCTCACTTGACTGCCCGGACGCAAGCTCCCGAACGGAGGGAGCGGCGGGGCGTTCTTGATCTCGCTCGTCGCGTACCAGCGCCCCTGCGCGCACGCGACCCAAGACCAGGTTCCAGTCTCGGGGAAGCCGATGAAGAACTCCTGCCAAGGAGCGCCCGGTGCGCCAGCGCGATCGAGCTGCACTCGGCCCTCGACCTCGAAGCGCTTTCCGCCCCAGCGCCCCGTCGAATGAAGCGCGAGCGGTGACGCGATTTCGACGAGGTCGGCGACCCGGCCGACCATGGCCAGATTTCGGTCGGTGCGCGCGACCAACGCCTTGCAGTACTTGCAGACGAGCGCCTTGGCTCCAGCAACCTTCCAAGTGAGGGTGGCACCGCAAGACGGACACGGCGCTTGGCGATCGAGGGGCGAGGTCACGTGTCGCGAATACTAAACCGCCCAAGCTCCGCGGTGCTATGCCCCGCAGCATGGCCGTGCCGAAGAGGCTCGTGTCACCGGCGCTCCTCGCGTCGGTGTTCGTCATTTCGACGAGCGGCCTCGTATACCAGCTCGTCTCCGGGACCCTCGCCAGCTACGTGCTCGGCGACTCCGTCGCGCAGTTCAGCCTGGTGATCGGCCTCTATCTCTTCGCGATGGGGATCGGGTCGTACCTCTCGAAATTCGTCGAGCGCGATCTCCTCGTTCGCTTCGTCGAGATCGAGCTCGGGATCGCCCTCGCCGGCGGCCTGTCAGCACCACTGCTCTTCAAGGTCTACACGGCCTTCGGGGCGTTTCGAGTCGCCCTCTACCTGATGGTCGTCATCATCGGAACGCTCGTGGGCCTGGAGATCCCGCTTCTGTTGCGGCTTCTCAAGTTCTCCCTCGACCTGAAAGACCTCGTCGCTCGCGTTCTGACCGTCGACTACATCGGGGCCCTCATCGGCAGCGTGCTCTTTCCGTCGTTGCTGCTGCCGCGATTGGGCATTCATCAAACGAGCCTATTTTTCGGCCTGATGAACGTCGGCGTCGCGCTCATCGGAACTTTTCTGTTTCCTCTCGAAGCCCGCACCAAGCTTCGACTCCGCGCGACATGCGCCTTCGTCGCGCTCGCTCTCGGCGCTGCGCTCTTGTGGATCGGCGACATCGTCAAGGCATCCGAGGCGCTCTACTTCGGCTCCCCCATCATCCACGTCAGCCAGTCTCCGTACCAGCGCGTGGTGATCACTCAGAACGCGCGGTCGACTCGCCTCTTCTTGAACGGCAATCTCCAGTTCTCGTCGGATGACGAATACCGCTACCACGAGGCGCTGATCCATCCCGCGGTGGCCGCTCTCGGACGAGACCCGAGGCGCGTGCTCGTCCTCGGCGGCGGAGACGGGCTCGCGACGCGTGAGCTCCTCCGGTACTCGAGCATCGAGCACATCGATCTCATCGACCTCGACGCGGAGGTGACGAATCTCTTCAAGACGCTGCCGCTCGGGACGAACCTCAACAAGGGGTCGCTTTCCGATCCGCGTGTCACCATTCGCAACGAAGACGCGTTCCGATTCCTCGAAGACGATCGCGAGTCGTACGATCTGGCGATCGTCGATTTTCCGGATCCGTCGAACTACGCGGTCGGGAAGCTCTACACCGACGCTTTCTATTCGCTCTTGCGTGAGCGCCTGGGTGTTCGTGGGCTCGCCGTCGTCCAATCCACGTCGCCCGGCTACGCCAGGCAGACGTTCTGGAGCATCGTGACCACGCTCGAAGCATCTGGCTTCGTGACGGTCCCGTACCACGCGTACGTGCCGAGCTTCGGCGACTGGGGATTCGTGCTCGCGGGCTCAGAAGGTATGAACGTGCCGTCGCATCTACGAATTGACTCGAAGGAGCTGAAGTTCGTAGACGACCGCATCCTCGGTGAGCTCTTCGTTTTCCCGAAAGACATGTCGCGCGTCGATGCTCCCGTGAGCCGGCTGAACGATCAGAAGCTCGTCCCCATCTACACACGCGAGTGGGGTGAGTGGTCGCGATGACGGCCTCGCGCCGCGACTTTCTGACCGGCACGTTGGGCGGATGGCTCGCGAACCAGGTCGCCCCCGAGAGGGGCCGTATCGAGGGGCGGATCGTCGGCGCGTCGCACGCGGTCGGACACCTACTCGTCCAGGGTGGGCCGAGCGCTTCGCCCGTGTCCACCGAGACCTGCGACGTCCTCGTGGTCGGAGGAGGAATCAGCGGACTCTCGGCAGCGTGGCGGCTCGGCCACGAGAGCCTCGATGTTCGCGTGATCGATCTCGAGCCGTTTCTCGGAGGCACGAGCACGTGGGGCGAGGAAGGCGTCGTTCCGCATCCGTGGGGCGCGCACTACCTCCCTGCCCCGAACCTCGAGGCGCGGGCTGCGCTCAGACTCCTCGAAGAAATGGGCACACTGCTTCGGTACGACGCCGCAGGGCGACCTGTCTTCGATCCGGTACGACTCTGCCACGCACCTCAAGAACGCCTTTTTTACAAGGGCGCGTGGCACAGCGGACTGGCTCCGCGCGACGCACTCGACGACACCGAAGAGGCCGAGCTCTCCCGCTTCGAAGCGCTCATGGACGAGCTCCAAGACAAACGTGGCGCCGACGGACGCTATCTCTTCCAGATCCCCGTCGAGCTGTCGTCTCGCGACCCCGAGAACCTCGCCCTCGATCGAATGACCTTCGCGAACTGGCTCGAGGCGAACGGCTTTCGCTCGCCCTTCGTCCGTTGGTACGCGCGGTACGCGACCCTCGACGACTTCGGTGCAGAGCCTGAAAACGTCTCCGCATGGGCGGGAATCCACTACTTCACGTCGCGCAAACAAGAGAGCGAAGCCTTGGCTGGGAGCCGGTTTCTCGTCTGGCCAGAAGGAAACGGTCGGCTCGCACACGCGCTGCACGCGGCCAGCGGTGCGCGCTTCACAGCCGGCATGCTCGCCGTCCTCGTCCAAGAGACGGACGCGGGCGTCGAGGTGAAGGTCATCGACGTCGAGAACAAAGTGGTCCGCACGATCCGATCTCGGGCGACCGTCCTCGCGACGCCTGCGTTCGTCGCGCGGCGAATCTTCCCGCAGGCCGCCTCACTCCTTCCGGTTCGCACCGCGTCTCCGTGGCTCGTCGCGAACCTCCACGTCACGAGACCGCTCGATCCGAACCAGGCGTGGGACTCGGTCCTCTTCGAGGCCGATGGCCTCGGCTACGTCGACGCCGCGCACCAGCTCACCCCGCCGTCCGACCGCACCGTCCTCACCTATTTTCGTGCCTTCGGTGCATCCGACGTCGCTCGAAGCCGAAAAGACCTCCTCGAAAGCAGCTGGGAACGGCTCACGACCTCGGTGCTCCGCGACCTCGGACGCGCGCACCCGGATTTGCGACAGCACACGTCGCGAGTCGACTTGATGTTGTGGGGCCACGCGATGCCTCGACCCGAGACGGGCTTCCTGGGAGCCAGCCCGTTCGCGCCAACACGACGCATCGGTCGACGCGTCACCTTCGGCCACGTCGATCTCGCAGGCATGGCCCTTTTCGAAGAGGCGCAGCGCGCAGGCGTGTTGGCAGCCGAAGCCGCCCTCGGGGTGCTCGGCCTGAATGCCCGAGAAAGCTGGGCCTGAGCATTCTTCGAGGGCTCACTCTCATGACGGGTGGGTCACGAAAAAGAGCCGTGGTTCCAAAATCGCGCGCGCCGACTCGCAAATGGGCTCGAATGCCCTTGCAGCGCGAGGCGCCCCGCGTTTCTACTCTCGCCGATGAGCATCCGGTTCGCTGGAAAGACCGATGTCGGCCTGCAGCGAGACCACAACGAGGACGCGCTTCTCATCATGCCGGCCCACGGCGTGATGATCGTGGCAGACGGACTCGGTGGACACCGCTCCGGCAACATCGCGAGCGAGCTCTGTGTCTCGACGCTGAGCGACTTCTTCACGGTGACCGTTCGCACCGACGCTACGTGGCCGTTTCCCTACAACGATCAACTGACTGACGAGGAAAACTACCTCTTCACCGGTGTTCGACTGGCCAACCGCCGCATCTTCGACCGCTCTTTGAAGACGATGAGCGACTTCGGGATGGGGACGACCTGTGTCGGAGCGATGTTCTCGAAGTCGGGCAAGACCATCTCCATCTCGAACGTCGGCGACAGTCGCTGCTATCGGATCCGTGGTCAGAACGTGAAGCAGCTCACGCGTGATCACTCTCTGGTGAGCGACGCGCTCGAGTCGGCGCCGTGGATGAGCGAAGAAGAGATCGCGAAGCTTCCTCCCAACGTCATCACGCGCGCGCTCGGTATCCGCGAGGACGTCATCGTCGATCTGCACAACGAGCCCACCCAGCCCCGTGACATTTATCTTGCGTGCTCCGATGGGCTCTCCGGGGTCGTCGGTCCCGGCGAGATGCGCGACCTGGTCTTGTCCGAGCTCCAGAAAGACCCTTCCCCTACGGATCAGGGTCTCGAGCGCGCCGCCCATGCTCTCATCGAGCGCGCGAACTACTACGGCGGTCCCGACAACACGACCGTAGCCCTTGCGTACATCGAGCCAGCAGACGACACGTCCGACGAGGTAGAGCCCATGGCGACGACCGAGCGCGGACGGAGCGAGCCACCCAAGGGGGAGTAGATGGGTCGCGAGGTCTGCGTCCGAACCTTCGACGACGTCGGCTCGGCTCACCTCGCGCGTGCTCGCCTGAAGTCCGCAGGGATGCGCGTCAGACTTCTCGGGACGCAGACCGTCGTCGGCGCCGACATGCCGGGGGCCGTGCGCGGCATCCGCGTCGTAGTCGACGAAGCCGATGCAGAAGACGCCGCGCTGCTCCTCGGCCCCGAGTACGCCGAAGATCCCGAGCTCGATGACGAGCCAGGCGCTCGCTGTCCGAAGTGCGACTCGACCTATGTCCGCGAGACGTGGTCGCCGTTCGAGCTCGCTTTCGGGGTTGCGCTTTTGGGCGTGCCCTTTCGGTACATGACCAAGAAGACTTGGTGCGCCAAGTGTGGCTACTCGTGCGCACGCGAGGAGACCGAGCGCCCGCTCTTCTCGACCGACTACCGGACGATGCGGCGTCGCGAGGGCAACCCGGTGTTCCGCCTTCGCCGAGGGCAAGCGGTCGCGGGGCTCGGCGTGGGAGTGGTCTCGGGTCTGTTGTTGACCGTCCTCGACGCGCACGCAGGGCCGTGGTTTTTCATCCTCGCTCCGTTCGCCGGCACGCTCCTCGGCAGCGCGCGAAGGACCGACGTTTGCTCGGGGCCCGGTTGTCGGTCCCCCCTAGAAAAAGACGTCGGGAGCTGTCCCGGGTGCGGCGGAGTCATCTCCGGCACCATCGCGCGCGCCGACCAGCACTTCGTTCGGAAGGCCGCGTGGCACAAGGGCGCGGAGACACTCGACGAGTAGTCGTTCACGGGAAGCGCGCTCTCGTCATGCGCGAAACGAGACGCTCCGCTCGACACCACGAAGCGGTCCTCGCTCGACCAAGCTCAGAAGTTGAAGTGGTCGTCGAGCTGAGCGACCTCGAGGCTGAGCCCCTGGATGCGCGCACACTCGATCTCGACCTCTTTCTGGAAGACCGGCTTGATGTGGTAGAGGAGCGTCGGCAGGCTCTCTGGGGCGAGCCCCTTGCGCGGGGAACCATTGCCACTCGGAGGGCTCAGGCTGAGCTTCTTCATGTCTTCGGCCAACGTCGCGGGCGTGTGATGCCCGCTCACCTTCGCCAAGCCGGCTTCGCGGTTTGGAAAGCTCACCTCCATGAGAAGAGCCTTCAGGTTCGGCGTCTCGGACAGAACCTCCCAGAACCGATCGGTCGGACCGGTGTCGCCGCTGTAGGCGAACGCACTGGTCGCATCCTCGATGATGAATCCGGCCGTGTCGATCGTGTGGGTCACGCTGATGGCGCGCACGCGCTTGCCTGCGAGCTCGACCGGCTTCTCGATCTCGAGCTCGACGAACTCGAGCACAGGTCCGTGCGACGTGGAGATTTGCGTGAAGTCGGGCCAGAGCTCGTTGTTGAAGAAGTGGCGCTTGAGGCTCGCGAGTGTCGCCTTCGTGCCTGCGACCACCAAGGGTCGGCACGTCATCTGGCAGCGATTGTCAGCGAGGGTGGCGAGGTCTCGGACGTGGTCGAGGTGCGCGTGGCTGACGAGGCAGACCTCGAGCTTCGCTTGGTCTTCGAGGGCGAGGCCCCTCGTCACCGATCCAGCGTCGATTCCCATGACCGAATCGAGCACGAACGCGCTCGCTCGGTGGTGTGGAGTCTCGCCACCGTGACAACCAACCACGTACAGGTCCATGCCTAGTCTCGCTCCTTCGAGTCTGGGGCGCTCATCACGTCGGCCGTCGAATTCGCCGTCACCCTGGCTCTCCGCTTCCGGGCGCGCTCTCGCTGGATGACGACGGACGCGGTACGCCCAAGAAGTCGACGAAGTCTTGGAGGCGCTCGAGCTCGGTCACGACGATGGTCTCCCCTTCTTCGTACGCGATTCCAAGTCGCCCCACACGCTTCATCATCTCGTGCGCCACGCCGACCTCAGCGACGACCTCGCGCGCCAAGTCGGCGACGCTGACGTCGACGCGAACACCTTGGAGCGGCGTCGGATTCTCCGGATCGTGCGAAGGGATCTCTATTGGCTGGCCGTAGGCTTCTGCGTGCCGAGTGAGCGCCAAGAGAACGCGCGCCTTGGGGTCACGGTGAAGAAGGATCTCGACGAGGCTGTCGGCAGAGTCGAGACGCTTCGCCAGCTTCTTGATGAGACGCAACGCGATCTCGGAGTTGTTCGCGACCATCTCTTCGAGCGTCGGAGCTTCGATGAGAAGACATCGCGTTTTCGCGACGACGGTTGCGGTCGCAGTTCGGGGCTTTCCGTTGAGGATCGCCATCTCGCCGAAGAACTCGCCAGGCCCCAGGGTCGCGAGCACCTTCTCGTAATCCGCGACCTGCTTGGAGATGCGCACCGAGCCCGATTGGATGACGAACATCACGTCGCCCGACTCGCCCTCGCGAAAGAGCACTTCGCCAGGTGCGTATTCACGTCCGAACTTGACGTTCAACGAGTCGGTCATCCGTTCGGGCAGTGTATCGCCGCCACGCCTTCCTCGCAAAAGAAGCGCTTCGAGAGTGCTCGTTCGATGGAAAAGGCGAAGGCGCCCGACCTTTCGGCCGAGCGCCCCGCGGCAAACGAGCGTCTGGAGACGCTCAGCTCACATGTCGAAGTCGCCCATGCCGCCCATGCCGCCCATTCCGCCCATGCCGCCCATGCCGCCCATACCGCCGCCGCCACCACCACCGCCGCCCCCCGCTTCCTTCTTGACGGGTTTGTCGGCGATGAGGGCCTCGGTCGTCAGCATGAGAGCCGCGACGCTCGCTGCGTTCGAGAGCGCGTGATGAACGACCTTCGCCGGATCGATGACGCCCGCCGCGAGGAGGTCTTCGTACTCGCCCGAGCGAGCGTTGTAGCCGAAGTTGTCTTTTCCTTCGCGGACCTTCTCGACCACGATCGAGCCTTCGACGCCCGCGTTGAACGCGATCTGTCGGAGGGGAGCCTCGGCGGCCCTCATGATGATCTTCACGCCGAAGTCGCGCTCGTCGTTGAACTTGAGCTTCTTCAGCGACAGCGATGCACGAAGGAGAGCGACGCCGCCGCCGGGGACGATGCCCTCTTCGACGGCTGCGCGCGTCGCGTTGAGGGCGTCTTCGACGCGGGCCTTCTTCTCCTTCATCTCGGTCTCGGTGGCTGCGCCGACCTTGACCAGCGCCACGCCGCCGACGAGCTTCGCGAGGCGCTCCTGGAGCTTCTCACGATCGTAGTCGCTGCTCGTGTCTTCGATCTGCTTCTTGATCGACTCGACGCGGCCTTTGATTTCCTTCTTCTGGCCGGCGCCATCGACGATCGTGGTGTTGTCCTTGTCGATCTCGACGCGCTTCGCGTTGCCGAGCTCGGCGAGGGTCGCCGTCTTCAGGTTCTGACCCAGGTCTTCCATGAAGGGGGTCGCGCCCGTGAGGATCGCGATATCCTTCAGCATCTCCTTGCGACGATCGCCGAAGCCAGGTGCCTTGACGGCCGCGACCTTGAGCGAGCCACGGAGCTTGTTCACGACTAGCGTCGCGAGCGCCTCTCCCTCGAGGTCTTCCGAGATGATGAGCAGCTCGCGCCCGGCGCGAGCAATGAGCTCGAGGAGCGGCAAGAGGTCTTGCATGCTCGAGATCTTCTTCTCGTGGATGAGGATGAGGGGGTTCGTGAGGACGACCTTCATCTTCTCCGCGTCGGTGACGAAGTATGGCGAGAGATAACCGCGGTCGAACTGCATGCCCTCGACGACCTCGAGCTCGGTCGTCATGCCTTTGGCCTCTTCGACCGTGATGACGCCCTCTTTGCCGACCTTCTCCATGGCTTCGGCGAGGATCTCGCCGATCGTGGTGTCGCCGTTCGCGCTGACCGTAGCAACCTGGGCGATCTGCTCCCTGCTCTTGGTCGGCTTCGCGGCCTTCTTGATCTGCTCCAGAATTTCGGCGACGGCTGCGTCGATTCCACGCTTCAAGGCGATGGGGTTGTGGCCGGCCTCGACGAGGCGGAGGCCTTCACGGAAGATCGCCTGAGCGAGCACGGTGGCGGTCGTCGTTCCGTCGCCAGCCTTGTCGCTGGTCTTCGAAGCAACCTCGCGCACCATCTGGGCGCCCATGTTCTCGAGCCTCGAGTGTAGCTCGATCTCTTTCGCGACCGTGACGCCGTCTTTCGTGATGACGGGCGATCCCCAGCTCTTCTCGATGATGACGTTGCGTCCCTTGGGGCCGAGCGTGACCTTCACGGCGTCGGCGAGGGCGTCGACGCCCTTCAGGATCTGGAGGCGGGCTGCACGGCTGTAGACAATCTGCTTTGCGGACATTTCAATGAACCTTTCAGGAACCGTTCAGGCCGAGGTGACCGCGAGGACGTCGTCTTCGCGGATGAGGAGGTGGTCTTCGCCGTCGATCTTCACCTCGGTGCCGCTGTACTTGCCGAACAGCACGGTGTCGCCGACCTTCACGTCCATTGCTCGGACCTTGCCGTCTTTGAGGACTTTGCCGTTGCCGACCGCCATGACCTTGCCCTCGATGGGCTTCTCTTTCGCGCTGTCGGGGATGATGATTCCGCCCTTCGTCAGCTTTTCTCCCTCGAGACGCTTGACTACGATGCGATCCTGAAGCGGCCTGATTTTCATTTCCCGTCTCCGTTTTCTGCGCCTACCCGGCTGGGCGGCTTTTGGCACTCGCCGACCGAGGTGGCTAGCAACGGCCCGAAACTAATCTGGCGCGGTGGCCCGTCAAGTCCGAAGCTTCGAAATCGATCCCGGATGGAGCCGTTCTCCAGCGTTCGCCGGCTCACCTGCCGCGCCTCGCGCCCAACGAGACTCCTGAGAGCCTATGAGAACGCGAACAAAAGAAAGAAGCCCTCGTGTGAGCGAGGGCTTCTCGAATCGTGATCCCAGCGGGAATCGAACCCGCGTTACCGGCGTGAGAGGCCAGTGTCCTAACCGCTAGACGATGGGACCCTTTTTCAGAGTCACTTCTCGAGAGTCGCCAGCGCATCACGTCGGAAGGAGTGATGCGGAAGCATTTCGCGTTCTCTACGTCGCAAGCTCGTCCGGTTGTAACGAGCCCACTTGGAGGAGACCGGGCTTATCGACCCTGCTTGGGAGCACGGAGGATTCGGCCAGCTGGGGGACAAGGATTCGAACCTTGATAGCAAGAGTCAGAGTCTTGCGTCCTGCCATTAGACGATCCCCCAAAGGAACGTCTCAAAAAAAACAGAAATCAACGTCTCAAAAAAAACAGAAATCAACGTCTCAAAAAAACAGAAATCAACGTCTCAAAAAAACAGAAATCAACGTCTCAAAAAAACAGCGCAACGTTCAAAAGAAGAAGACAATCCGCGTACTCGGCGAGTGCCCACGGGAGCGGGAGACTTTACCCAGGAAGGCCTTTTCGTCAAGCGGTTCTTCCTCGGGTCGGGTGGTTCTCTCCGAAGTGACGTGGGGAATCGTGCATGCTGACGCGCATCCGCCCAGTCAGCGGGCTGCGGTGCGGGACCGACTCTCCTGCCTGCTGACCGCAGCGCTCAGGGGTTGCCCGGGCAGGTCCTTTGTCCGAGACCGCCGAAGGTGTCGACTGCAAGCGGCGGCGTCGACCACTGGTTACCGTCGAACATCGTGCTCGTCGTCGTCTTGCCCGACACGACGTTGCAGTTTCTGCGAAGCGTCTGGTTGGTGGCGAAGTCGCCCACGGCTGGGAGCGGGGGGACGGTGCCCGTCGTGAGCGCACCGAAGAAGTCGACGGTCGTCCCGTTGCAGACCAAGTCGTACGAGTCGTTACCGTTGTGGTTGATGGCGGCAGAAGTGATGCTGCACTGGCCGGATGGGATCCCGCCCGAATCGGTGGGGGTCACGCCGAGCGAGTTGCAGATCGTGAACGTGCTGCCGACGACGAGCGTGCCGCTCAGTGCGATGGTCGCGCTCGCGAAGGTCGATCCGTTCGTGTAGCGATGCATCACGCACTGCGAGAGATCCTGCGGGCCGCCAGACACGTTGTAGACCTCGATCGCTTTGCGATTGCCCGTTCCCTCGACGTACTCGCTGAAGATGAGCACGCCGCCCGAGCAAGCGACGCTGCCGGTGCAGCTCGGATCGAGACAGTCTTTCAATCCGTCGCAATCGTTGTCGAGGCCATCGGAGCAGTTCGACTCGACTGCCCCTCCCGGGCAGGCGCAGGACGTCCCCGAGCAGGTGAGACCGTTCGCTCCGCACGCGAGATTCGCGCAAAGTGGGTCCGCGCAATCGACGAGCGTGTTGCCGTTGTTGTCGACGTGGTCGGTACAAATCTCGGCACACAGCAGGCTACCGGTGCAGTCGGTGTCGGCGCAGTCTTTGAGGCCATCGCAATCGTTGTCGACCCCGTCCCCGCACGCGGTCTCCATGTTGCCACCGGGGCAGCTGCACGACGTCCCGGAGCATTTTTTGCCGTTCGCCGCGCACGACTGGGTGTTGCACTGCGCTTCGTGGCAATCGATCTGAGAGTTCCCGTTGTTGTCGATGCCGTCATTGCAAATCTCGATGCAGTTGGGCGCCGCGACGCAATCGGGGTCGGCACAGTCGGCGAGCAAGTCGCCATCGTCGTCGATCGAGTTGTTGCAGATCTCGGCGAGCAGATTCGAGGCGCCGGGAGTGACGACCGGCGTCGTCGTCCAATCGACGGAGTCGTCACCCGTATGGGCACCGTTCGGAAACCGGATGACCGAGATGTTCGGCGCGAGGTCGCGATCGGCCGCGGTCGTCGCCGCCGTGTGCACGAGATTGAAGGTGTTGCCGTCGATCAGCGCGTCGGTGATCGGCCCTTGATAAGCGAGTGAATCGATGATCGTGTGGCTGTTACCGTCGTACAGCACAAGGCCGTCGGGTGCGCCGTTTTGCATGCTGACGCTCGAGAGATCGACCTTGGCGACCATCGCCGGCACGGTCACCGCGGGATCGCCCACGACGAGGTACTTGTGCGGTCCGAGCGTTTGTCCGCTCAGATCGATCGTTCCGTAGACGGGCGCAGGGCTCGTGCCGCCGTTGATGAACTTCAACGAAACGTTGTCGAATGTCGCCGTCGTGTTTCCGGCGTTGAAGATCTCGACGAACTCGGCCGAATCGGTGCCCGGTTGGTTGTAATCGACCTCGTTGATCACGAGGTCGCTGCACACCGCGGTTCCCATGCAGTCGGGATCGTCGCAATCGAAGAGCGTGTCTCCGTCGTTGTCGACGTTGTCGGCACAGTCGATCTCGGTTCCCGGTAAACCCCCTCCTGCACCACCTTGGCCGCCACCGCCACCCGCGGAGCTCGAGCTCGTCGTGGTGCTGCCGCTCGACGTGGAAGACGCGGTGGTGGCCCCAGTCGTCGATGAGGTCGCGGTGCTCGCCTCCGAGCCCGTCGAGGTGCTCACCCCGGTGGTGGCACCATGGGTCGAAGTGGATACCGTGGCGCTCTGGCCCCCGGCGCCGCCGCTGTTCGAGGAGCCGCCGGAGCACGCGGCCAATGTGAAGACGCCGGCCGAACCGAGGGCCAAAGCGACGTGGGAGCGACGCACGAGACGTGAAGCGAGGTGTCGACGCATGGTCTGTCGTTTCACTCGTCTCCAGCCGCCCGGCAAGTGGAAGTCGTCGTGACGACGTTCGTCACAGGCCCGATTCCGTGGAGGCGGGGTTCCGTCACGGAAAGCAGAGCTCGAAGCTCGTCTCGCCCTTTCGACTCCTGCACGTGACGCTTCCACCGTGGGCTTCGGCGATCGCTTTGACGATCGCGAGCCCCAAGCCGGTCCCGCGGCCGTCGGCGTCGGTCGTGAAGAAGCGCTCGAACAGTCGGCCCATGTTCAAATCCGAGATCCCAGGCCCGTGGTCGACGACGCGAACCGATGCGCCGTGCCCGATCTTCGACAAGACGATCTCCACGGCCCCCCCCGGCGTGTCTTCTGCCGAAGCCGAGAACCGGAGCGCGTTGTCGACGAGGTTCACGAGGGCGGTCTCGAGGTCGGCCTCGCGACCACGGATCACTGGTGGCTCGGTCTCGCAACGAACCACGACCGATTGGTCGACCGAGGACGAACGAGCAGCGACCCTCTCTGCCACTTGGGTCAAGTCCACCGGCTCCATCGAAACTGCCGACGCCTCGATCCGGCTCAGCAAGAGCAGCCTCGATACGAGCCTATCGAGACGATCGACATCGAGCTCGATGTTGCGCAAGAAGCGGCGCTGCGCGTCTGGATCGTCGCTCGTCCCGTCACCGAGGAGCTCGGCGGCACCGCGAATCGCGGTCAACGGCGACTTGAGCTCGTGCGCCACGTCTGCCGAGAACTCGGAGATGTATCGAAGACGAGCCTCGAGCCTCTCTTTCATCTGCGCGAAGGCGAGCGCGAGCTCGCGAATCTCACCGCTGCCGGCGATCGGAATCGCAACGGCCAGTTCACCCGCAGCAACGCGCTTCGCGGCACGGGAGAGTCGGCCGAGCGGCCGCGAGATCGACCACGCGAGAAGCAGAGTCACCGCGAGTGTCCCGAGCAATGCGACCGCCAGAACCCGAAGGAGGCCCGAGCGAATCTTGTGCAGCTCGAGGAGCACCGGCTGCGTGGACCGCGTGACGTAGACCACCCCGCGAACCGCGCCTTTCGCTCGAATCGGCTCCGCGAGAAACAGGATGACCATCGGCTCGCGCGCCCGTACACGCGTCCGGGTGCTGAACGAGCCGTCGAGCGCCGCTTTCACTTCCAGACGGTCGGGGACGTCGGGCCATTTCGAGGGCGTCTCTCTTGTGCCTGCGGCCATCGCGCGATGAAAGAGCCCGAAGCTCCAGCCATGGCGGTCACCGAGCAAGACGGTCGAGGTCGACAGCTCGGCTCCTTCAGGAGGTCCACCGCGATGCGAATCGAGCGCCACACTCCCTGTCGCGTCGAGGACACGGATTCGGGTGCGCGTCGTCATCGCCGCAGCACGAAGGATCGCTTCGTGCCGCGGCGCCGACAGCTCGGCATCGGGCGCGCCGCTCGCCTCGAGTGACTCCTCCAGATGAGCTCGCACGAGCGCCGCTTGGTTTTTCATGTCGCGCTCCAGCGAGTCGAGCAGCTGCTTCTCGTAGAGGCGCGCAAACTCCAGACCCGCGATGGGCACGAGCAGCACGATGAGGTTCACGACCAGGAGTCGAACGCCGATCCGACCGAGGAGCTTCACCGTCCGAGGCCGTCGATCGGGGCGCCGACACGCTTCGGGTCACCCGACGCTTTGTAACCGACGCCATGAACCGTCTCGATCGGATCGACGTCGAACTCCCTGAATTTCGCGCGAATCCGGCGAACATGGGTGTCGATCGTCCGCTCGGTGATCAGATTGTCGTACTTGTATGCACGTTGCATCAGTTGCCCACGTGATAAAACGACGCCTGGCCGTTCGATGAGCGCTCCGAGGAGCCCGAACTCGGTCGCCGTCAGAGTCACGAGCGTGCCGCGGCAGCGCACTTCGTGTCGCTCGGAGTCCATCGCGATAGGTCCGTGCGTGACCGTAGCGCTCGGCTTTGGAACGGCCTCGACTCCGGGCTCGATCCGACGAAAAAGGGCACGCACGCGGGCGACGAGCTCGCGCGGCGAGAACGGCTTGACGAGGTAGTCGTCGCCTCCGAGCTCGAGGCCGACGACCCGATCGACCTCTTCGGACCGTGCCGAGAGAAAGAGGATCGGGATGCGGGCCGAAGCGGCAGACGAGCGGAGGCGACGGCAGATCTCGAGACCGTCGACCTCGGGCAGCATCACATCGAGGACGCAGAGATCGACGTTCCCGGCTGCGAGCAGCCTCATCGCGATGGCCCCATCGGCCGCCTCGCTGACCTCGTAGCCCTCTTTTCGAAGCGCGTACGCCACCACTTCTCGGATGCGCGCTTCGTCGTCGACCACCAGGATGTGCTTCATCGAAATTTCACCCCCGAGGTGGAGCCCAAAGGACCGAGCGCTCGTTAGGGCCCGCGTATAAGACAAGTCGGTCGATATTCCGCCTGAACCTTCGGGAGCCTTTTGCCCGAGGAACGAGCACCGGAAGCCTACTTTTGTAGGCTGAGGAGCGCAGAGACGAGGCCGCTTGTCTCACGATGGTATCGGCGGAATAGCGCCGACTTGTTTATACGCGGGCCCTAAGCGCGCGCTCACGTATCTGAAGTGCCTTTGCCTCCGTCCGCCGTGTCGCAGCAGCCGATCCCGACAGCGGTCGACGCCGTCGTGCTGCGTGCTCTCGAAAAGAACCCCGACCACCGCTATCAGACCGCAGCCGATTTCGAAAAGGCACTCGCGCACGCGCTCGTTCCGGAGGGTTTCGTCGATGAAACGACGCGCAAGGTCGCTCCCAACGCGCCGGCCCATTCAGTTGCCGCGCCCGCCGTCACCGCGATCGCACTCTCGAGACACCATGCCTGAGCACCGCCCCGATTTGCATCCGTCGAACGATCCCCGAGCGTCCATTGTCGCCTTTGCTAGGCTGGTGGCCCGCCTCTGCGATCCGTTCTGCGATCGCCCGCGAGAGCTCGGCTTGGCAGAGCTCGATGAGCAGCACTATTCGGCGGTCGAGAAGAAGTGGGTCGACCGAGCTCGACTCGACCCAGGTGCTATGGCCCTATTCGAGCAGGCCTATGCGCAGGAGATCAAAGCGTTGCAGCCGACGCTGGGGAGCGACGAACCTACCGAGGACGCGAGGTTTCTTGGGGCTCGACAGGATTTCCGAACAGAAGCGGCACTCGTCGAAGCCAGTGCGTCCAGCGAAGATGCCAATGAGACGCTGCCAATCGTTGCTCCAGCCGGCCCGGCGCTTCCCTTCGGGCGCGGAGAGTTCCAACCGCTCCCGTCGCTTCGACGTTCGAAAGAGGTCCGTCGCCCCGAGGACGACCCCGACGCAACCCGCCTGCCCACGAAACCCTCCGAGGACACCCTGCCGTTCGGCAAGGCTCCTCGTGACCCGAACGATCCATCGAAGCGACGCTAGCGGGAACCACCACGACTCTAGCTTCGTGAGCTGACAGCACAAGACGACATCCCTTCGAGGTCCATCCGATGAACGAGAACGCTCCGAATCCAGTTCCCAACGCCGTTCCCATTCAATTGACGATCGGCGGGGCTGCCGGCTTCGAACCGCCTCAATTTCAAGTAATCGCTGCTCGCCTGACGATGGGCATCTCCGACTGTTTCGAGCTCAAGCTCGACGTTCAGCACTTGGACCCTGCCATTCATCTCGGGAGTCTCTTGCGCCGAGAGGTCGTCGTGCAGTTTCCGGAAGAAGCGCACGTTCCCGAGCTGCGCGGCATCATTCGAAGAGCGCGGAGCGTGACGTCGGAGCCGACCGGGATTTCACGCTATCAGCTGCGCATCGTGCCACCGCTTTGGCTCCTGCATCCCCGTCGCAACCATCGAATCTTTCCCGGATATGTCGTGACCGAGATCCTCGACTGCCTGCTCGGAGAGCACGGGGTCACCGATCTCCCGTCGCGGTCGAAGCTGAGCGATCCCCACCCGTATCGTCCCTACACGGTTCAGTACGGCGAGAGCGACCTCGAGTTCGTACAACGGGTCATGGCCGACGAAGGAATCGTCTACTGGTTCGACTTTAAGAAGGGAAAGACCGAGCTCGTATTGGCCGACGACACTTCG
Source organism: Polyangiaceae bacterium (assembly GCA_043755175.1). Classification (GTDB taxonomy): domain Bacteria; phylum Myxococcota_A; class Polyangia; order Polyangiales; family Polyangiaceae; genus CAYYKK01. The sequence continues at coordinate 43,463 of JAYUUB010000035.1, forward strand.
GAGGGTGCGACCGCTCTCGATGTACGCTTCCCCTTCGTTCCGCTGAATCAGCTCGACCCCAATCGTTCGGCGATCTACGCGATGGCTCCAGCGGTCGACACGACCTGGGCGGCGAGCACCATTCGCGACTACGACTATCTGCATCCGTCGTTCGAGATCGTGGGCAAGGGCGCTGCGCCCCCGACGGCCGGCGACGCCGACCTCGAATGGTACGAGTTCGAAGTCGGAGAGGTCCGGACTGCAGAGCAGGCCAAGAAGAGGGCCGCCGACACGCTGGCCTCCCACTACAACCGCGACCGCTGGATGGTCTGTGACTCCACCGTGCTGCTGGCCCCCGGCACGAAGTTCGGAATCGACGGAAGCGCTCGACCCGAGGCGAACGGTGATTTTCTCGTTTGCTGGACGCTTTCGTACTGGGATGCAGGCAAAGATTCGGGGCCCTACCAGTACGAGCATCACCTGACGTGCATCCCGGCGGTCAACAAGTTCAAGACCCGACGGCTTTCGAAGCCGAGCATTGCGGGCGTTCAAACAGGTGTTGTCCTCGGCCGCGAAGGCATGGAGAGGGATCTGGGTGCGCTCCGACGATTCGAAGGCCTGCTCCAAGCTTTCTGCCCACAACTCCGCTGGGCGGGAACCGAGAAAGTCGAGACGCGGCCCCGGGCGATGTTTGCCCGGGCGAACGGTCAGTCGTCCCCCATCGAATCGCTTTCCGATTCGGAGCGAATGGCGGTGCTGTTCGCGGGCGCGATAGACGGGCTCGACCTGGCGAACGGCCTGGTCTTGATCGACGCGCCCGAGCTCTGGCAGCACCCCGGCGACCATGCGCGCTTCTTCGACGCCGTCGCGGCGGCGGTCCCAACGGCCCAAGTGCTTTCGGCGACCACGTCCGCCGGCATCTTGCGTGCGCTGCCTCGTGAGCAGGTTGTGGTTCTCGGAGAGAGCGGAGGTTCCCCAGCCGTCCTTCGTTCGGCCGGCGTCCGATGAGGTTGCAGCGCATGGCTTCGTTTGCCGCTGGCGATTCGCCGTTGGAGGTCTTCGGTCATCGATGAAGCGTCGCTCCACAACCACACCCACCTGGGTTCTCGCTGCCGTGCTCATCACGGCCATTGCGTCGTTCGCGTGGGTGAAGCGTCGCGCAGTCTCCATTGGGTACGCACTTTGGAAAGAGGAGCGCTCAGCGCACAAGACCATGACCCCTGAACCTGGAAGAAACACGCATCCGAAGCTCAAGGCCTCGCTCACGGTGATCGCGGGGTCGATCGTGGTGATTCGTTTGACGAACATTGGAGACTCTCCGGCTTCGGTCTTGCGTTGGAACGTGCCGAAGCTGGGACACCTCGACAATAGTGTCTTCGTCATCACGAATGGAGACAGCAAGGCCGTTTACAAGGGCCTCTGTAGCAAGCGACCAGCCCCAGAGCCCAGCGACTACGAAACGCTCGAACCCGGAGCGACGCTGACCCACACCGTCGATCTGGGCAGTTGGTACGACGTTGGTTGGTTGGGTCCCCATCGTGCTTGGTACGAAGCCTTCCACGGCGAACCCGACGACCCGACCAAGCTCTACCAGGTCGTTTCGAACGAAGTGGAGCTGTAGGCCATGGGCAAACACCCTGCATGAACGGCCAAAGGGCGTCGGGCGCCGCCCTTGCCACGGGGAGCATCAACGGCTTGGGCGTGATCCGCGTTAGCGGAAACGACGTGTTCATCGGAGGGCCCACGATGAGCAAGCAGGAGCGGGCACGCGCGGCGGCAATCGCAAGAATCGTAGCTGCCGAAGAGTCCCTCATGCGCTGGAATGCCGATGATCGAGCCCAGTTCAAGAAATGGTTCGGAGACGACAATGAGGCTGCCCGCCTCGCGATGCTGCTGAATCTCGAGCGAATGCGTCGGAAGCTGAGCGGTGCCGAGGTGAAAATCGGCGACATGGATGTCTACGCGCACGTTAATCCGTATTCGGACGGGAACACGGTCATGGTGGACCAGAAGTTTTGGCGCACTCCCGAAGACGATGGCGGAACCTCGGAAAGAGACACCGAATCGGGTGCGCTCATCCATGAGACCTCACATTTTGTCGACACCGCTTGGACCGGTGATCACGCCTATGGCCACGACGCGTGCGAGGCGCTGGCCCGAGAACACCCGGGTAAGGCGCAAGACAACGCGGATAGTATTGAGTATTTTTGCGAGGAAACGCCGATGTGAGACTCGGCGTGCGCTGCGCATCGGTGGGTCCAGACGCTGCGAGACTGTCGGCGCCAGCTGGCGGAACGCGGCGCCGTCTTGGGTCGGCACGGCATCGGCGCCTGGAGCCCTGGAAATCCGACCTCTACCTCCGGCGCACTCCTCCCTTTCGCCGAAGATTGAGCCCCTGGAGGAACAAGTCCGGGACGTCGAACTTGTCGCCCCCACGCGCCCGCACAACGCCCAACTCGACGAGCGCATCGACGAGCTCGTGCGCATTGTCCGCGGGGGGCCGGACTCGAACGCTATCCTTCGACCAATTGTCGGCCCATCCGTTCTTTAAGAGCTTTTCCAGCTCGCTCCTCTCCCATGGCACCTCGCGGTCCGCTTCAAGACGTGTCTCCAGCCCCGCTAGCCAGGGAAACTCGCTCCTTTTCGCTTGATCGACATGCCACGTCGAGACCTTGTCAAGTGCGTTGCGCAATGCCATCGGAGAGAGAAGATGAACGCCGAGCGCCCGAGGAGCTCCAGCCTCGAGCTCGGCAGCCTTCTCGACTAGCAGAACGAGAGAGCGGGGGGATGCTTTGCGATTCCCATCGCGAATGTGATCGAGAATCCAATTGAACGCCTGACCCTTCTTGTCACCGGCGCCCATGTATTTGTCGATGAGCCGCTCGACGAATGGGCGCGCCTCCTCCGCTTTGGTGATTTTCGGAACGGCACCGAGGGTTGGCACCTCGACGAAGTGAACGCCCGCGAGCTTGCAATAGTGAAGTAGCTCACTGGAGCGATTCGCAACGTGCTTGAGGAGCGCGGCGTGGAGGTGCTTATCGCTCCACGCGAGCTCGACGCGGTTCGCGGCCAACTTGGCAATGTCCGCGCCGACAACATCGCTATGGTGTCGATAAAAGTCAGTGCGCAAGAATAGCTTTGCCCGCAAGCACTTCCAACGGCGCGCATAGCCCGCCCAGAAGCTCACTAGTCCCCGCACGACAGCACCCATCGCCGTCCAGTTGGAGAAGAAGAGCGTATCGAGCTCGTCGTAGGCCACGAATACCCAGCGGCCTTGCTCTTGAAGACGCTTGTCAAGCCGATCGAGGGCGAGCAGAGCGGGCTCACGAACCTTTTTGAACTCGGAAAAGCATTGTTCGGGGCTGCCCCCCGGCGCTTCGAGCATTGCCGCGAGTGAGGTTCGAGCGTCTTGGTCGAGCTCATCGCTCAGAACCCGCACCAGGTAGGTGAACCACAAGTCGTGCAGGGCTGTGACTTCATCTCCGTGCTGGGACGCGAAGCGTTCCCACCCTTCCGCGTCGGGGCCGAGTGCATTGAGCGGGTGGCCGGTCGTCCATGTCGCTACTCCCGACCCGAGACGAACACCGGGTGCTTCTTTGAGAATGGCTTCTCGCAGTTGGGGGTTGGTTGCGGCCTCTCGGAGCTTCGTCTTCCCTGCGCCTCGGTCTCCGATGATCAGAACGACCGATGGGTCGAGCGCACGGACATGTTCAGGGACGACGTGGAATGTTTGCCCGGCGAGCTCCGACCCTATCTCCGCCTGGCCCGCGTCCAGTCGCAGCGACCGAACGAGGTCAAGCCGCGTCTCCTTCGTCATCGAGGCCATCAGTCTTCTTCCTTGTCTTCATTCCGAGCCGGGAAACATGCTTGGATTCGCTCATTGAGCTGCTGGTAGGGCTCGCCGGTCGCGAGATCATCGGCCACCTGCTCAATCGACTCGAAGAACGCGAATCTCTCGCGGTACGGAATCGGAATCGGCACGTGGGGAGCGCTGGAGTTGTCGAGATCACGCACGGACCAGAACCTGTCGTCTGGATCGGCGTCATCGGGAAGAAGGTAATGTTCGGTGAAGATTGCCTCTATCCGAAGCCTGAAGCTCTCCATCGCGTTCGCGCCCGAGATGCTGTTGTCGGGCACCATCGCCTGAACGATGAGACAGTCAGCCTGCGGGTCGTCTCGTGGACGGTCTGCACCGAGGTGGTGCACTAGGCGTTCGATTCCACGAAAGCTCTGTTCGCTGGTCGTCCCGAACACTACGTGGAGATGGGCGAATCCGCTGAGCAGCAGGCCCGCTGCTGGCGAAAGGCCCGCGCGGGAATCCATCAAAACCCAAGCCGGGTTCAGTTCCGCCCGCACCTGCTCAAGCAGTGCAGCGAGCGGATGCCCCTGGCCGGACCCAAGGATTTCGAGGTCGACGCGTGAGAGCTTGGTTAGGTAGTCGTCATTGACCAGCCCAGCCGGAACAACGATGATCTCGCCGTCCCCCGTGACCGACTCTCGTGCGCAGCGATGCGTGTAGTCGTCCAGGGGCACCGCCTCGAGGGGCCGTTCGAGCAGATAGTCCACCACCCCCCAAGGCGAAATCGTGCCTTTGTCGTCGGCTGCGAGAAGGGTGCCGACACCGGGTGCATCGAGATCGAAGTCGACCACGACGACACGCTCCCCCGAACGTGCTCGCTGGATCGCGAAGGCGGCGAGTGCGGTAGTTCGACCAACCCCGCCCTTGAATGACGCAAAAACGACAACGGGTGGCCCTTGGGCTTCGGTACCGAGGTGGCCACGTGTGGCCCAAATGGGCTTCCTAACTTGAGCAAACCACGCGGTTCGATTCCGATGTCGATCATCGAGACGCAGGCGTTCGGTGAGAGCGGTGCCTTCATCCCAAGCACCGTCATAGACGATGCGGTCGGATTCACAGGTGTCCGAGCTTGCGACCCAGACAGTTTGTGTCCAGAAGGCCGCTGCAGCCTCTTGCATGACCGAACTGATGGCCTCGGTCACCTGAGTTGCATCGGCGCTGGAGGTCGTCCACGCAACAACTCGGACTTTCCCAAAGAGGTCCTGAATGAGCACCGCTCGCTCTAGCGCCGCGTTGGTTTGGAGCAACCCCTTCATGGCGGCGATGGCCTCTCGCCGAGCCTCGTCGAAGTGTTTGAACGGCGCCATTAGAACACCACCCCATCTCGTCGCATCTCCGCCACGGTCGCCCGGTAAACCTTCTTTGCCTCCTCCACCCAGGCTGTTGCCATGGTTGGTCCGAGCGTTCCCGGGCTCTGGTAGCGCAGCGACTCGGTCCACCCGTTGGCATAGATAGCCGAAGGGTGAAGATTGGCCATGGGGTTCGGCGGAGCGTATTTTGCCGTGGCTGAGCTGGGCAGTGAGGCAAGCGCTATCGCTTCCCTGCTGAGATTCTCGAGGTCATGCGAACCAGACGGCTTCTTTCCCTGGGGGGTCCTGCTTGCCGCACGTGCCGTTTGGTGCGCATTCGGGATCGCGCCCACGACCACCCCACCGCCTGCTGCAAAGCCCTGCACTAGTCCCGTTGAATTGAAGCCCGCGCGCTGCGCAATGTTCGCCAGAACAATGAACGTCTTGAGTGAGCACTCGACGACGTACCCAGCCAGGTAGCCCGCGCCATCGTAGCGGTTGGCTTCGAGAAGGGTCATCGCGTCACTGAGGTTCTTGCCGGCGGCGTCCGGAAAGTCGTCGCCACCGTGGGCCAGGTTTGACACTCGCAGACCCTACACCAAAGGTCGCCCTGCGATGCACACTGACTCGGCGTCTTGCGTTGGCGTGCCGGTTCGGGGATTGCCCTTCGGCGCTTTGAAGGAGGGCCTCGTCTTGCCAGTCCCGAGTCCAACTCGACGGATGGAGGGTCACGTATTGCCAGTTCCGAGTTGAACTCGACCTGATCGATCGTCGGGCTTCGATCGGGTGAGTCCAACTCGACGGTTTTGACCTCGACCCTTCGATTCGTCGAGTTGAGCTCGACCTGATCGATCGTCGGGCTTCGATCCGTCGAGTCGAACTCGACGGTTTTGACCTCGACCCTTCGATCCGTCGAGTTGAGCTCGACCTGATCGATCGTCGGGCTTCGATCCGTCGAGTCGAACTCGACCGATCCGATCGCGACCCTCGATCCGGCGAGTCTAACTCACCCGATCGTATGGCCACGGTCGATCCGGCGAATCTAACTCACCCGATCGTATGGCCACGGTCGATCCGGTGAGTCTAACTCACCCGATCGTATGGCCACGGTCGGTCCGGCGAGTCTAACTCGGTCCGATCGGTCGGTCGCGGTCGATTCGACGAGCTCAACCGCCCGCACGCGACAACGTCGTCAGCTAGAGCCGATCGGTTTGAAGCCCCGGTCACGTCGCAAAGCCGAATCGGCCGTGACGTGCGACAAGTTCCCAGCCGCCGAGGGGTCGCCAAAGATCGGGGCCGACAGGACGCGTTCGCTCAACCGGCCTAGAACTTGGTACAAGTCCTATCCTGGCTCGGGGGAGCGTCTTCCGCCCTGCGCACAGTCCCTGCGATGCCGAACAACCTCACTCCTTCCCAACTCGATGAGATCCTCGCGCTCCAGCTCACCATCGCGTGGGCCGGCGAGGCCGCAGGCGATCCCGCGAGGCTCGGTTGGTGGAAGACCGATCTCGTCGATCGTGAAGGCGGCGGCGATCTCTTCGTGCGCCTCGTCCCCAAGACCGCGGCATGGGCAAGCCTGTTCCTCGTCCGGAACGCTGCGCGCATCGTCGACGAAGCTGCGCGGAAGAAGCTCGAGAAGGGCGACAGCGTCTGGTCGCTCTTCCACTTCGGGTTCGCCATCGACGAGGCGCTCGGCGATCGGCTCTCGTTCCACCGACAACATCTTCACGAGACGAGCGTGCTCGGCCCGCGCTTCGCGGTCGGCGGAACCTGGTCGAAAACGAAGCTCGAGACGACCCTGAAGGCGCTCGGCAAGCCCAAGGTCGAAGAGATGCCGAACGGACGAAAGGTCGCAGGCACAGGAGCGTCTGCGCCCGAAGCTGCAGCGCTGCTCGCGGCCGCTCTCTTGCCGCTCGGCGCCACCTATTCCTTGCCCTACATCGAGGCCCCGCGGTGAATGTGGCTCCGGCCAGCGCTCCCATCGACCTCCCGTCGCGCGCTGGTCCGGCGGAGGTCACGGTGGTGCACACGCGTCTCCTGCGCTGCATGCTCGCGACCGACGATTGCGATGCCTACTGGCGACACGTCGAGACGAACGTCCCGCCGCCCAAGCGGGCAGCGCGTGCGTTCGAAGGCCGCTGGTTCGGGATGAAGAGCGAAGCGCGCGTGCGAACGATCATGACCGACATGCTCGAGCGCTTCGACGCGTTCCCCGACGCCCTCGGTCTCTTTCGAGCACTGGGGAGTGTCCCGGCGCGGTTGAGGCCGCTCATTTGCCATTTGCACACGCAGCTCGCCGATCCGATCTATCGCCGCTTTACGGGTGAATTCTTGCCGACACGGCGTGCACAAGGGCTCCGCGCCGTCGACCGCGCGACGGTGGCGCACTGGGTCGGCCAGCTCGAGCCAGAGAGGTGGTCTTCGAACACGTGCATCAAGTTCGGCTCGAACCTTCTCGCGACGGCGCTCGAAGCAGGGCTCATCGGTGGCCGTCGCGATCCGCGCAAGCTCATCGTGCCCGAGGTGCCCGGGGTCGTCGTGGGCTATGCCCTTTACCTCTTGCGCGGCGTGCAAGTCGAGGGCTCTCTCACACACAATCCCTATTTGCGCTCGCTCGTCGGCGACGAGCCTTTCGATTCCGTGGCGCCGCGGGTACCCGGGATCCGTTATGCATCACTCGGCGGGGTGGGCGATCTCAGCTTCCTCGAGCCTTCGCTCCAAGCGTTCGGGCTCGCGCACATGGGAGCGGTGTCGTGACGGAGTTCCGGAAACAAACGCTCCTGGACGCCTCCATCAAGGCTCTCAAGACCGACTTGCTGCGCAGCGAGGGCCCGCAGATCAGCACGGTGCGCAACTACAACTTCGCCATTCTGCCGTACCCGCCCACCGACGAGTTTCTACTTCGCGAAGCGATGCACCATCTGTCCGAGGAGCTTCGCTCGGCAGGCTGGACCATCGGCGAGATTCGACTGCACCAGCTTCTCCTCGCCCGTCTCCGCGCCGAGGGCTCCGAGGCGACCGATGCGCTGATCGCGCGCGAGAAGCGCCTCATCAAGGCCGCCGATCCCGGGCGCGGTCTCCGAGCCTTGAAGGAGCGCGTGCTCAATGCGGTCGAGGGCCCCAATGGGATCGCCAAAGACGTCATCACCGAGGTTCACGGCATTCTCGATGCGAACCGAGCCAATGCCAATAGAACCGTGATCTTTCTCTATCGGGCCGGCGCGCTTTATCCTTTCTTGCGCACGTCTGCCCTCCTCAAGCACCTCACCGGCCAGACCCGCAATGCCCCCGTCGTCCTTCTCTACCCGGGAACGGTCGATGCCGAAGGGGGACTCAGCTTCATGGGTGTTCTGCCCGCCGACCGCGACTATCGCCCCCGTATCTACCGGTGAAAACCATGACCCTGATTGGTGATCTCTTCGAACGAGACGTGACGCGCACGATCCCCCCGGTCGTGTACTTCCACGAGCAAGAACCGGTCGAGGTCGAGCGCGAGGTCAGCGAGTACATCATCACCGGCGGCTACGAGAAGAAAGACGCCCGCTTCACCGAAGACGGGATTCACGAGCAATTCGTGCGTCTCTTGAGCGGTATGGCGGCCGAGCTGAAGCGCGGCGATGCGAAGCTCCCCGCGTGCTGGATCTCGGGCTATTACGGCTCCGGTAAGTCGAGCTTCGCAAAGCTCTTGGGTCTCTCGCTCGACGCATTGAAGCTCCCGGGCGGAAAGCTCCTGAGTGACGCGCTCCTCGCCCAAAACCAATCTCCTGCAGCCGCGGCTTTTCGCGCAGCGTGGGCCGAGCTCACTTCGGGCATCAAGC
>JAYUUB010000036.1:0-52343 GCA_043755175.1 Polyangiaceae bacterium
CAAGTGCTGAGATGTCCAATGGGCGGGTGCTTTGTCGAGTGCAATGAAACCGTCATGCTTTGCCTTCCCCTTTCCCCCTGAGCGCGGATACGTCGTCCACGTCTTTGGAACGCGAGCTCACCACCAAGCTCGCAGGCGGTCGACGCGTGACGCTCCGCGCAGGCCGGAGCGTGGCGCTTCATCGTCGATTGATTGGCCCCGGAGCCAGCAAAGCCGCGAACCGCGCTGTCCTCCTGGGAGCAAGACCGTCAGGTAGGAAGACCGCTGCGGTTGCGCAGCACGCTGCGTAGCTCCTTGATTTCCTCCGGGACCCGATTCGAGGAACGCTGCGCCCTACCGACTGACTTGATGAAGTCAGCGTGCAATCGGGGTGAGTGCTTCTTCGTCCAGACGCGAGTCACGATATCGCGGAGCACTTCCTTACCTGAAAAACGTCGCAGCCATTGATCGTTGGCGAGCATTGCCGAGTACGCCTCGTGGTGCGCCTCGAGCTTCTCCCGCACCCAGTGCACCGTCACAGACGGGCCGATCCTCGGAAGGACGTTGCCCCACCACGCGCTCTCGAAGATGACGTTCTCGGCCTCGGGCTTCGTCGTGATCCCCCATGTCGCGTCATCCTCGACCCAGAGATAGATTTTCTTGTTCTTGTAGAGGGTCGGCAGATCCGACGGCGCAGTCACGACGCGCGGCCCCTCGCACTGTCAGCGCCACTGGAAATGTCGGGACTCATCGGCTGCGTGGATCGCCAGGCCATCGAACGCGGGTCACGATCGTCTACCAGCAGGAATCGCTCGAAGCTGTACGCCTGGTCCCAGACGGCATCGGAGTGAGAGGCGACGATCATTTGAGCATCGGGGGCGAGCATTCGCATCGCCGGAAGCAGAGCCGCTTGCCACTGCGGGTGCAGGTGGAGCTCCGGCTCGTCGATGACGAGCAGGCCGCCTTTGAAGTCGTTCAGAATGATCCATCCCGCGAACGTGAGCAGCTCTATTTCGCCCGAGCTCACTTGGTCGATGGAGCAGAAGATCTCTTCGCCGCGCACGACGAACAGATCGGCCAGAAGGTCGTCCTCTTCGCTCTCGGCTTTGCTCAGTCGCGCGTCGATGCTCGTCCCATCGCTCCCATGGAACCTCGCCCAAGCCTGGTTGATACGCTCGAGCCAGCCGTCCACCTTGCTCATGCCGGGAAACACGCGGGCGGAGGCGTAGCCCCCTCGAGCTCGCTCGTCGCAGATCTTCTGCTTCAAGCGCCAGAGGCGGTTGTTCTCGTTGTCCCGCGGCCGATTGCCCGCCCCGAGCGGGTGAATCGCGCCCACGAGCTCAGGAGCGCGCCAGGAGGAGAAGAGCTCGACTGCGAGTGATTTCGGGGTGATGGAAAGCGTCGAGACAGGCACCTCTTGGCCATCGGCCCATTGCACGAGGTGCTTCTCGGCCGTCCGTATCCAAGTCTGCGGTGGAGCACCATCGAGTGAAACGACGAGCTCGATCCGGGCGCCTGGCTCGAGGGTCACTCGCCAGTGCTGGTCGCGCCTCGATTTTTCGACGTCGCGGACGATAAGCGACTCCATCCCGAGGCCGAGGAGAACGGCCTCGAGCACGGTCGTTTTCCCACAGCCGTTCGGCCCGGCCAGAACGACCGTCTTGCTGGGCTCACCTTTCGGCGCCACGAGATCGAGCTCGAGTCGGGCTTGGATGCGTCGGAACCGCTCGATGCAGAATCGGTGAATCTGGGGAACGACCACGTTTGAAGTCTACTCGGATGAACGCGGCTCCGCACCTCTTCGCCCATCGGGTCAAGCGATCGAAGCCACGCGACTTTCGCCTCGACGGCCTCCGGGCAGGGCAAGAGCGGAGCGTGCCGTTGCGAACGCGGAGATCGCTTCGTCTCGCTCGTCCCACAGTAGGTGCGCGAGCACCCGGTCAGATAGCGGACCGATAGAGAGCGTCGACCTGAAGTGCTCCGCCGAGGCAAGCGAGCTTCAACGCTTCACCTCGCACCGCGATCCGGTGGACGAACTCGAGATCGGGCTGGCGCTCATAGACCTCCAAGTGTTCGGGGACTTGACCGATGAGGACGTACGCCTCGAGCGTCGGGATGCGTCGATAGTGGGCCCACTTCTCACCGCGATCGTAAGCCTCGGTGCTGGGCGACAGAACCTCGACCAAGACCTTGGGGTTCGTGAGCGCGTTCTTGTCTTCGTCGTCGCGCGCGACCTCTCCGCACACGACTGCAACGTCGGGATAGGTGGCCAGCCCGGTGGCTTCGATCCGGATCTTGAGCTCGCTCGTGAAGATCCGACAGCGCTCCGGATCGATCATGCTTCGCAGTATGAACGCGACCTCGGCGATCAGACGTGCGTGCTCGGGGCTGCCCCCGGCCCTCGCGAAGACCTGGCCGCGCAAGAACTCATGCTTGAGACCGGTGTCGCGCTCGCGCGCGAGGTACTCCTCGTACAGAAACACGTGGTGGGGAGTGACCGTCGACATCGCTCGATCAGTCTAGCCGACAGATCGGTTCATGTGGTGCCAGGTGCCGCCTGTCTGGCGCCTCGGATCTCCAGTCGACCCAGGGCACGTTGCTGCTCCTGCGCCAATCCGGTGGGCTTGCCCATTCTTCGTCCTCGGCGCGAAGAATCGCGCGCCACACGTTCACCGTTCGCGGGCTGATCTCGGGATGCCCCACCTCTCGGAAGAATCGGTGAATCCGCTCCCAACCGTAGGTAGCCACCGCCATCGCACGCTTTTCGAAGCGGCTGTAGGCGCTAAGCTTCTTCCATGAAGCGCGCACCAGCCGCAGGTCGAGAACTGTCGTTTCAAGCAAAGCTGGAGAACTGGGCCGAGGGGATGGACTATTGCGCCGTTCCGGTGCCCGCGAAAATCACCGACGCCCTAGGAACGAAGGGCCCTGTCTTGGTCATGGCGCAGGTCAACGACTCGGAGCCTTTCAAGGTGAGCCTCTTTCCGGTCGGGGGCGGGCGGCATTACGTTCGCATCAAGGCAAAGGTTCGTGAGGAGACGAAGACCAAGACTGGCGATCGCGTTCGATTGCGAATCACCGTCCTCGATCGTGCCGACGTGACGATCCCCAAAGACCTGATGAGCGCGCTCGTAGCCGAGGGTGCAAAGAAAGACTTCGAGTCGCTTCCGCCCGGCAAACAGAACTTCATCGTCCGGCGAATCGACGAGGCAGCCAAGCCTGAGACGCGCGCCAAGAGAATTCAGGAGGCCGTGGAGGCCGCGCACCGAAGAGGAGAAGAGCGGTTCGATCGGTCCAAGTGAGTCGTGATTCAGTGATCCTCGATGCCCCGTGCCGTATGGTTTCGCGAAGCTGAGCCGCGGACCAAGCCAACGAGCTGACAGTCTTCGAGAGTTCGGGAGTGATTCGGCGTTCGACGAAGCTCTGTCGCCGAGTGTCGACGCGATGACCCTCGACGACCTCCGAGCCTGGCGACCGATCACGCCCGTCGACTGAACCTCCGAAAGAGGCTGCGAGAGCGATTCCCAAGCTCGCCCCTGGCAGACGCCACGGGCTTCACGCGGGCTCTCGAAGCCGCTTACGAAGAGGCTTGGCAGATGGGGCCGCGCAGCTGAAGCCATCGACCGCGGCACATGCCGGGCGCGCGGCACGGCGGATCGTGTTGACGGCGCCCGTGGCCACCTCCCATCATGCTCGTCGCATGTCTTCCCCCGCGCCGCAGGCCACTCAGCTGCACGCTGGCGACGTCGTGGCAGAGCGGTATCTCGTCGAACGATTGCTCGGCCGAGGCGGCATGGGCGAGGTCTACGAGGCGCTCGATACGAAGCTCGAACGCCGTGTGGCGCTCAAGATCGTGGTGGCCAAAGCTTCGCCCGACGCTCGCCGTCGGCTCGAAGCAGAGGCCAAGGCGGTCGCGGCGCTGGAGCATCCCGGAATCGTCACGCTCCACGACGTTCTGGAGCACGGCGATCTGGTGGTCTTGGTCTTGGAGCTCGTGCCGGGAACGTCGCTCCGCGACATGATCGAGAGAGAACCGCTCGAGCCCGACACGGTCGGGCGAATCGTCACGGGTGTGGCGCAGGCGCTCGAGGCCGCCCACGCCCGCGGCTTTCTGCATCGCGACGTGAAACCCGACAATGTCATCGTGAGGCCAGATGGTCGCACCGTGCTCCTCGACTTCGGCATCGCGAAAGGGCCAGCAGGGCTCTCACCATTTGCGATGACGGTGACCGCCGACGGCGCGCTCATGGGCACTCCCGGTTACCTCGCTCCCGAGCAGATTCGTGGAGAACCAGTGACCGCGGCAGTCGACCAATTTGCGCTGGCGGTGATGGCCTACGAGCTTTGTACCGGTCGTTTACCCTGGAATGCGAGCAGCGTGGCGTCGATCATCGCTTCGATCGTCTCCGACTCACCGAAGCGATTTCACGATCCCCCGTCGGACGACGACGCGGAGATCGAATCTGTCTTCGCGCGGGCGCTCGACAAGCAGCCCGAAGAACGCTACCCGAGCGTATCTGCATTCGCAGCGGCGCTTCGAACCGCGCTCGGCACGACCGAGAAAGATGCTTTGCCGAGGCGTCCGATCACACCGACCGAAGGCGGTGTACCCCACGCGAAGAAAGACCTGCGGACATTCACCGGGCCCGACGCATCGTCTACCGACGCATCTGCCGACGCATCGTCTACCGACGCATCTGCCGACGCAGCGTCTGCCGACGCATCGTCTGCTGACGAGCTTTCGCCCGAAGCGGCCTCTCTCGACGAGCATTCGCCCGATGTGCATTCGCCAGGAGGGAGCGCATCGAAGAGTGACGTCGAAGTGCTCGAGCGCCCCATCGCCCCGCGAAAGCGAGTTTGGATGGGGGGGATCGCGCTGATCGCAATCGGCGCTGTCGCGCTGACGACGATTGGCACGATGCGCCGCGAGACGACCCCTCCTTCGCTCGCCGTCTCGCCATCGAGCGCGCCCAGCGCCGATGCGAGCTCCGAGCTCCCCGACGAGCTTCCGGCTTCGGGCGCTCCATCCGATGCCGATCGTTCGGCCTATCGAGAGGCCGTGCGCGCTCTTCGACGCGGTGAGCTGGAAACGGCGACCCGCGCCCTCGACACGGTCATCGCGCGGAGCCCGGCGTTTGCTGGCGCCCAGCTGATGCGCGCTTACGCTTCGTTCATTCGAGCGGTCGATCTCGACGAGCGCGCTCGCTCGGCCTTTCGCGGCGCGTCTGCGGCGCGAAGCGAGCTCTCGGAGCGCGACGCTCGATTGCTCGACGCATTGGCGCCTTCGTTTCTCGACCCACCACGCTGGCGCGAGACCGCCGAGCTATTGGAGGCTTTCCTTCGTGATCGTCCGCGCGACGTTCTGGGATGGGAAGCGCTCGGTTTCGCGCGGGTGAAGCTCGGGGACTACGAAGCTTCGGAGCGCGCCTTCTCGAAGGAGATCGAAATCGATCCGCGCGCGGGGCTCGCTTACGATCTCGAAGCCCAGTTCGCGACGGCGCGCTTCGACGAGGAGGGAGCGAAGAGTCTCCTCGATACCTGCGTACGCGAAGTGCCTGGTGCGATGCGCTGTCGAATCGACATCTCGCTCCTCCTCGCCGCCTCTGGAAATTGTGCAGAGGCCGACCAGCAGGCGCGCGACGCGCTCGCCATCGATCCCGACTCGCCGCGCGCTCTCGCCGCGCGTGCGCGTGCCACGGCCGGGCTCGGCGCGACCAACGACCTGGTCTCCGGGTTCCTCCAAAGACGCCGAAAGCCGGTGCCGGCGGAGATGCGCCGCGCGCTCGAAATCGAGGACGAATTCCTCCTCTCAAAACGCATTGGAGATTTCTCTGCGGCGCTCGTCGCGCTCGATCCAGTGACCCTGGGCGGCAGCGAATTGAGCAGCACCGACGCGACCCGACTCACCCTCGCGCGCGTCGAAACGCTCTGGGAAATTGGCGAAACGCGTGAAGCGGCGAAAGTCGCGAGCACCTATTTGCGGCTCGAAACGACCCGCCCTCTCCCGGAGCGCGGTGCGACCGATGCCACAGGCAGAATGCTGTCCTTCTTGCTGGCGGCAGGAAAGATCACACTGAAAGAGCAAGCGAGCCGCCGCGACGCTTGGATTGTCGCTTGGCGCGCTCGGCACACCGAATCCGAGTGGAAGACCGAGGTCGGGCCCATCATCTGGAGCAGCGCATTCGGGGCTGCGGGCTTGCCGACGACCGAGCAGAGTCGGGTCGCTCTCGACGCGGCCAAAGAGCTCGGTATCGACATTTCCCCGCACATCAGCGTCAATGCCGATCCCATGGCACGAAACGACTACGCCGCAGTGGGCGAGCTGCTCATGAACGTCGACCGTCTCGACGAGGCCGAGAAGCTCCTCCGACGGGCCACACGCGCGTGCGCCATCGCGCCCGATCAAATCGCCCGCCTGGCGCTGGGTGATTTGCTCGCTCGACGCGGCAACACCGACGAGGCATGTGCCACGTACGCGAAGATAGAAAACGATTGGGGGCACGCCAAACCACGCAGCATCACGCTCGACGCCAGCCGGACCGCAGCGAAGAAGATTCATTGCCCGGTACTCTGACGAGGCAATCTGTCTCGCGATGGTATCGGCAGAATGACAACGACTCGATTCTAGGCCCATGATTGGTATTGCTACGGCGCGCTCGTCGGAACACTGGGCCGTTCGCGCGTCGAGCCATGTCCCAACCGCCCATATCGATTTCCCTCGGTGGGACACGCTCGACCGAGGGTTTGGTCTACCATTCGGGCCGTTCTACCACCGTGAGGTCGACCTCTCACCCGATGGCCGATACTTCGTCTATTAGGTGAACGACCATTCGTGGACGCGCGAAAACCACATCTATCGCGCCATCTCGCTTTCTCCGTGGCTCAAGGCGGTCGTCTTTGGGGGCTCGGCGCCGGGCGACTTCGGCCCGGGTGTCGGTCACTTCTTCACCGCCAAAGACCAATCCCTTCGACTTCGCGCAAAAGCGCAGCCGCCCGTTTGGGACCAACTCGGGATCGAGACGACCGCAGAGCTCCCGGAGACGGAGCCGTGGAAGGGGATGGAGACCGAAGCCTAGTTCTTCGTTCGGTTGCAGCGCGATGGCTGGGTGGCCACCACACCCTAAGAGCAATGCAGCGCGCTCGAAGCCGCCGGACAGGCGACTTGGCGCAAGAACGAGGCTCCCCACCGCATCGTCTTCGAGAAGCCGATGCCGTTCGGGTGGAGGCTTCGACAATCGAATTGGTGCGGGCTTCACGACGATCCCAATCGGGGTATCGGGTGGGAAACCTTCGCGCTCGTGTCACCCACGGGCCAAATCGATTCGCGTCCTTCGTGGGAGTGGGCCGACCTCGATTTGGTTCGAGACCGCCTGGTCCTCACCGAAGACCGGGTTCTCTCGGCGGCTTCCATCACGGCGAATGGGCTCGGCGAATCGCGGCTCTTGTACGACGCGCGCGGCATGGCGTTCGAGGAGCGGGCCGCGCCCCATTGAATCGGACGACTCGTCTCGATCGGTGAACCTACAAGGCGAGTGTGTCGCTCGCCTGACGGCAAGTCGGCTCGCACCCGGGTCCGTTCGGCGAACTGACTCGGTAGTCAGGCTTGATTGTCCTGTGTACGAGCTCGGTGCCGTCTTTGCGGATCACGATACTCGCCTGGGTGGGGCCGCTTGCGAGGTCGATGCTGGCGAACCCTTGCTGCTCGGCAGGGAGGGCGCAGCCCGATTCGCCGATCGACACGGGCGGTCCGGAGCACGAGAGCGCGCGACCCGCTTCGCAGGCAGGCAGAGGGAGCGCGCCCTCGCACGTCGTGGTTCCGAGCGGCGTCGTGATCTCGAACGTATAACGCCCTTTCGTCCAGAGACCGCCGGCGGGCTTCAGGGTGACGTGGAGCCCATCGACACAACCGATATCGGTACAGGCGTGGCCCGGGGACGACGGCTCGGGTGTGGTGCCGGTGCAGTTGGCGACGAGGGGCCCGGCGATCAGGATCGGTAGAACCTGTGCGAGCCGACGGACGAGGCGGCGAAGAGTCATGGGTGGCAGAACTCTACGCGCGGGTCGAGACTTACAGTCTACCTTCCGCCGATTTTCTGCTCACCTCGCGATCGGGCGAAAGCTGCTCGGGCCGCAAGCTCTGCCAACACTGCGCGTTTCGTTCTCGAACTTCGAAGAGGAGCTCGTTCGTGCAACCATCCTCGATCTCGATCTCGATCTCGATCTCGATCTCGATCTCCTATTCATTCCCGCTGCTGACCCTCTGTTCGCGGCGCGGCGCTCGTCACTTCGGTTTGGGAGGCTGAACGAACGGTGTCGCTGGGCCTTTCGGAAAATCCTCCGACGCGAGCGCGGTCCCGGCAAGCTTGCTCGGAGCGCGCGGGCGCTCGGGCTGAAGAGGTTGGGGCGGAGCCGCCGGCGTCGTGCCGCTCGTTTGCGGTGGCGTCGCGCCGTTTGGATGCGGCGGTGCAGGCGGCGGGGGCTGGGACGCAGGACTCGCTGGCAATGGCGCGGGTGCGAGGTGTTTCGCGATGGCCGCGGAGAGCGCGGCTCGAAGCCCGGGCTCCGAAGCGACGCGCAAGCGCCAAGCCTCGTCGAGCTCGGCACGCGTCTCGTGCGTCAATCGAAGGCGACCGAGCACCTCTGCGAGCTTGTCGGGTGACGTCTTCTGGAGCGTCGCCATGACCCACGCGTATTGCTCCAAGGTGAGCTCGGGCGCACGCGAGCGCGGCGGACGCGTGATCGATTGCGCGCCCGGTTCGGCGAGTGGAGCGACGCCAGGCGGAGCTGTGGCAGCCGGGTCGTGCGCGACGCGCGCACGTGTCGCGCCCGCATCGTCCGATGCCGATCGCGCTTCGTGAGGCGCCTCTGGGATCGGCAATGCAGACGTCCCCGAGCCCCTGGGCTTGGATTCGGCGGCGAGTCGCTCGCGCATCACGCGCTGCGCCTGCGCGATGAGTCGCCCGAACTCGGTCGCCCAACGCGCCTCGCGCGCGAACTTTTTATTGTAGTGATCTTCGATCGCGCGATGCTTCTCTTCGTCGAGACCGAAGCCCGCGAGAACGGCGCTCGCGTCGACGCCTGGCTGCTGAATGAGCGTGATGAGCTGCGTGTACCGCATGAGCGTGATTCCGTGCGCTCCTGGCTCGAGCGCCTCGAACGGAGTCGCCGGTCCCGTCGGTCCGCTCGATGGAGCCCACGCGGTCATCTGCGCAGAGACGGCAGGCGGCAGGCCTTCGATGACGAGGACTGCAGGTGGCGCTGCCGGGGGCGGCGAGGCTGCCAAAGGGGCGGGCGAAAGCGCTGAGCGTTGCGGCGACGACGTCGAAGGTTCGATGGGCGCGGGCACGACGCCGGGGGGCACGTCTCGCTGCTCGAGCTGGAAGCTCGCGAGCTCTCTCCGCGGGGGCGCGGCCTTCGCATCGATGACGGCGATGATCGCTTTCGATGCATCGCGCACGTCCACGGTCTCACGTGCGTCCGACTTCTTCGCGACCGCGGGCGTCCACGGAAAGGGACGCAGCGCGCGCGGCTTGGCTTCGACGCGCGTCGGCGGCTTGGCGGTGGGCGCGAGCTTCACGACCTCTTCGGCGAGCTTCGGATCGGCCTCCATCTTGCGCTTCCACTGGCGCCCCAGACGCGCGATGTCGCCCATCGTGATCCCGAGCGCCTCGGTGATCATCGCCGGCGACTCGGTCACCGCCAACGCACCGAGCAAGCCGGTCCAAGCGACCGGGTCTTCAGCGAGCGGGGCGATCTCGCGACCGAGACAATCCTCCGCGATGCGCCTCTTTTGGATGAGCTCGATCTGCAAGTCGGGGGCGTCGACGATCGCCTCGGTCCATGCGCGCGATGCGTCGGGCCACGACGCGAACGCGATGCCTTCCTGCGTGAGGATGGCGTCGAGCGCGAAACCTTCGGCCAGCGCCGTGGTGACGCCTGCGTATTGCTCCAAAGAGAGTCCGCCCAGAAGAAGCGCCATCGTGCGTCTTTCAGCCGGCGAACACGGTGCCGACCGCGATGACGTGCCCGGTCGGTTGATCGCTCGGATCGTTGCAGCATGTCGCGGGATCGGCCGCACGCGCGACGGCTTTGTCGTCGGCGAACACGGTGTCGCTCCCGCTCGCGATCGTCGCCTTGTTCGCGGGCGGCGACTGAAACGGCCCGCCTGCAGGAATGTGCGGCGGCAGGTTCTGTGCGCTGCTGCCCACGACCGCCACGCCCATGTTCGAAGCGAACACCGACGCGCTGAGATCGTCTTGGAGCTTGCCGCTGAAGGGCGACGGCAGCGGTGTGGGTACCGGTCCACCAGGGCTCGGAATCATGATCACATGCGTGTCGACGCCGACGATTTGATCTCCTCCTTTGGCGACCGGCTTGCCCATGACGACGATGCTACCCGGCGAACCGCCAAGTGCGGGCACTAGTTGTGACATCGTGCGCGGCCGCATAGGCATGCCGCGCGCCATGAGAACCTCGATTTGAGCCCGCCTCCCTACCAGCTCGCCGTCGACGGCTTCGCCCCCGAAACATTTCGGGTTCGATCGTTCGTCGGAAAAGAGTTGCTCTCCGAGGCGTATTCGTTCGTTGTGGTGGTCACGTGTCCGACGGGCGGCGAGCCCGTCGAACGTGCCGCGCTCGGCCAACGCGCCGTTCTGGTGCTCAACATCCGCGCGCGCGCGACCTCCAGCGCGTCGAAAGCCGGCGCGAGCCCCTACGCGGTCGCGCTGTCGCCCGACGAATCGAAGGTCGCCGAGGAAGATGCGACCGGCGTGAGCATCGTCGACGTGGCGACCGGCGCGCTCCGTCACGTATCGACGCCCACCTCCTTTGCGGCGTCGGGAACGCACACGTCGCTCTCGATCGACGAGAAATGGCTCGCTTCGGGATCGCAGGATCACCTCGTCCGGCTATGGATGTTGGGCCGCTCGCCCTCGATGCACTTTATCGGCGAGCACGCGAGCAGCGTGACAGCCCTCGCCTTCTCCGCGCTCGTGTGCTCGTCGTCGACGACGAGGTGCCGGTCGGTGTGGTCCTCGCTCGCTCGCTCGAGGATCGTTCGGCAGTCGCGGCTCAGGACTCGGAGCCGCCCTCGGCCAGCCACTTTCGCGCGGTGTCGGTCGTGAGCTTGAAGCTCGCCGCCACGCGCGAGCTGGTGAGAAGCTCACCCGCCGTGGTGTGTACCGTGACGATGGCGTGCGGATCGTCGTCATCGGGGATGATGTCGACGTCGACCCGGCGGCGATCACCCTCGGGCGTCTCTGCCGTCACGCTCCGATGGAGCTGCGCACGCCGTTGCTGCGCGTGACGCGCCAGAATCTCGTTCGCGGTCTTCACGAGCGTCGCGAACGAGCTCGAGTCGATCGGTTTCGGGTTCTTCTTGTCGCGGCCCATGGTCCACGGGCCGACGAGCGACGGCTCGGTCGCCCCATCGACCGTCATCTCGACGGCCCAGCCATCGTCGTCTTCGTTTTTGATGACGCGCGCTGTCCACCCGTCGGCCTTCCAAAGCTTGGGGTCTCGGTCGTCGGGCCCTCGCGATCGATCGGCGTCATCGTCATCGGTGTCGAGCGTCGGGCCTTGGGGATCGTTCATCTGAGAACTCTCTGGCTCGGCCCTCTCCGCGTGTAAAGCGGTGCTCGGTCATTTGTCGGCTCAGCCGCGCGCTCGAAATCACGTGTCGCCCGTCATCGTCGGCCCGGGCCAAATCCTGTGGGTCCGGTGGCACCGCCCGGCCTCTGGTAGTTTGCGCCCGGCGTGGCAAAAGAGTGGCTGTCGATCTTCGGGAGTGTCTCGGCCACCAAATCGGCGCTCCGCTCGGCGCGCTTCTTCGTGCCGCCCAACGTGTGGAGCGACTTCATCTGCCGAAGAACTGCGACGACTTGGAAGGTGTCTTTCTTGAAGATCGCATTCTGCAAATCCATGTAGAGCTTGGCGGCTTTCGTTCTCGGTTTCGGGTTGGCGCCGCGCATGTAGACCCGGTCGATCACAGCGGCTTGTGTTTGCTCGTTCATCTGATCGAGACCAGGAAAGCGCGCCATCGCGGCGTCACGATAGAAAGGCAGCGCTTTGTCTTCGAAGACTTTGACCGCGTCGTCGTACTTGATCGTGATGTCGCGCGTGGCCTTCAGGGCAGCACGCGTCACTTTCGGCTTCTTCCCCTTCGGCGTTCGCGCAAAAGCTTTGAGTCGATCGAGCTGCTCAGGGGTCAGTGCACCTCCCCACGTATCCACGAGCTCGGCCTGCGTGTGCTGACCGACGTCCCAGCCGAAGCCGAGCGTGAGCCCGGACTTGGGCGGCAGATGAGGGTGCGAGGCGTTGTTGGCGAACCCCTCCTCGAGCTTCGACATGTCGCCATCGGCGACCTCGTTGGCTGCGATGTACCGCGCCACCAGATTCGACGAGTCAGCCATACACCCAGGCTTAGCACGCCCCGTTCCACCCAATCACCCGACCGACACCTCCTCGGTCGCTCCATTCCTGCACTTCATGTGCACGGACCATCACAAAAAGTCACGAGTGGCGCTCCTCGAACGACCTCGGGTGAAGCGCTCCTTCGCCGTCGTCGCCCCCCCGTGCGTGTGAGCCATGAAAAGACGAACACGGCGGCACATGGTTTGCGTATCGTCTCAGCCCTGAGGTCGGAGCGACATTGAAGATTTCTCGGATTTCGGCACAAGGTGTGATCGGTCTTCCCAGCTTGGATTGCGAGCTCGTCTCGCGGGCTACGGGCCGACCGCACGATCTCATCGTCGTCACGGGGCCGGCCGCTTCGGGCAAGACGCGACTCTGCGAGCTCATTCTCGCCGTTCTCGAAATTGTCGGTCCGTACGAAGGAATCGTCCGTGCGTCGGATTGGGTCGCCGATCCAAAAGAGGGCGCGCGGGTCGAGATCGGTCTATGGCTCGACGACGAGGAGCGACGCATCGCAGCCCCGAGCGAGAACCCGACGCATGCCTTGGTGAAGTGGAGCGGAGACAGAACCGACTACGAGATCCACCGAGGCGTGAGCCGCTTGCTCTCGCGATACGATCACGATCCTGCCCACGGAAAGCGCGAGTACTTCCCCGAGGGGCGACAGCGAGCCTGGGGGGCCCGCAGCGACGGGCTTGGAGCGCTCGAGCAAAGCCTGCTTCGATGCTCGAAAGATCCGCACAAATACAGCGTCGTCGGCCGCTTCTTGGCGACGCTCGGCGACGATCCGAGAAGGCTCCGCGTCTTCGCCGATGGGCTCGCGAGCTTGTCACCGACGGCGCGATACACCGATGTCACCGCCGGTGCCTCCGGCTTCACCAACCGCGACGGTGATGGCGTCTCTTTCGGCGATCTGTCGAGCTCCGAAGCAGACGCGGTGCTCATCGCTGCCACCATCGCGATGACCGGACTGTCGCATTCGATCGCCATCGTCGATCGTCCCGAGCTCTCGGTTTCACCGAGTCGATTGGTGTCTTGGGTCGAGAGCCTGGCGAGCCTCGGTGTCGACAACCAATGGATCGTCGCGAGCAACGACGCGCGGCTCGCCGCTTCGGTCGACCCGTCGCAGATCGTCTCACTCGGTGCGAATGACTCTTTGCGTTCTTCGGCGCGCCCGTCGGGGAGGCCGTCGTGAAGCTCTTCGATGTTCAGGCGATCGACGTTCGCGGCCTGCCCAATGGCACGTACAGCTTCGCGCGAGGGCCCGACGAAGCGCACGATCGCGTGCTCGTCGTGGGCGGTCCTGGTACCGGAAAGACGCGCCTACTCGAGCTCATCGTCGCAGTACGCGAGGTCATCGCACCCACCGACGAAGGGATCGCGCACGAGCCATTCATTCGTCAGCACAACCTCACCAGCAAAGCCATCGTCTCTTGGCTGCTCACTCCAGAAGAACGCGCATCGATCGGGGCCGCCGCCGCGGTCGTGTCGACCGAGGTCATCTTCGGCACCGAGGGCGCGGCGCACGGCGTCGATCCGGGTCTGGTCTTTCTCCTCGAGCGCTATGGGCACGACGACGCGACGCCCAAGATCGAATACTTCTCCGAGCGCCGAAGGCTCGAATACGGAGGCGGCGACGTCTCGCTCGACGAGACCGTGCAATCGACCCTCCGCACCACCGCGAGCCCGAGAAAATTCGCCTGGGCGCCCGCGTTTCTCGGTGCGCTCTCCGACATGCCCGACCGCGCAGCCCGCTTCGCCGCTGCGCTCTCTGCACTCTCGACGAGCTGTGCTTACGACCAAGTGCGCCACGTGCTCGTCTCGCGCGGTCGCGATCTCCGAAGTCTCGGCGAGCTCTCGGCGAGCGAGGCCGACGCCTTCATGTTCGCGTCGACCGCGGCATGGGTCGGTCTCTCGCGCTCCATCGTGTTGGTCGACGGCCCCGAGCTTCATGGTCTCGATCCGGTGCGCGTTTCGTCGGGCCTCTCGTCGCTGGGCGACGACAACCAATGGATTATGGCGACGTCGTCGCCCGAGCTCGTAGCGAGCTTCGACGGCGCGGTGATCGAGCTCGACTCGAACGTCTTTCAGAGAGGTCTCGGATGATCCCTTACCATTGCAACGAAGCCGTACTCGTTCTCCCGAACGTGCAGAGCTGCGTCGATCGATCGCGTCACATCGTCGAGGTGGTGACCGACGACGGAGCCGAGATTCAGCTCGTCGTCGCCCGCGCCTTGGTGACGTCCGGCCTGAACCTCACCGCCTCGGTCGAGTCCGATCTGGCCGATCGACGGCGATCACTCCGTGGATTCGCGCTCCTCTCGGCGACCGAGCGCGACTACCCCGCATTCGTCGGCGTCGAGGCCCGCCTCCGATTCATCGACAAGCAGCGCGGCGCGCTCTTTCACCATGAGTTTCATTGCGTGGTCGAAGCGCTCCGCTTGGGCTACTACGGAATCTGTCGATTCGAGCACGCGGCCGCCTGCGACGTCTGGATGCAGACCGTTCTCCAAAGCGTCAAGCTCCGCGACTGACTGCACCTCTCACCGAGAATCGACGGGTCCGCTCTCGCCGAGAGCGTTCGTCGCTCACCGCCGAAGAGACCGCCGAAGCACCGAGGGCGCTGTGGCGGTCGCTTCTCTTCGAGAGGCTGACTACTCGGGATTGACCAGGACGGTCTTCGATTTGATCACGATTTGATCGCGATTCATCGTGATCGTCGATTCCCCGACGGCGAGCTGAATGGTGTCAGATGCCGAGATCGAGTGCGACAAGGCTCGGGATATCATGGTTCCGAGGGTCTTCAGTAGTCGGTCTTTGCCGACGACGCATAGCATGCTGTCGAAGACGCGGGAGAGCTTGTCTTTGCCCACCGTCTCGCGCTGGACTCCGTCGACGCGCTCCTCGTCGTCGCGAGAGACCTGCATCGTGCGATCGCGACCGACCGAGAGCGCCTTGTCGTTGTTGACGCGCGTTTGCATGTCTTTCTCGGCGCGACCCTCGACGAGCTCGTCGCCCGCGGTGTCGACAAAGCGAAGGAGGTTGTAGCCCCCCGTCTCGGGCACGCTCTTGCTGCGAAACCCGCTCTCGTTCTTCGCCGCCGGGAGCGCGAACGGAGGCCTCCGCAGATTGGTGAACATGCGACCCACGACGACCGGCTCCTCGGGGTTTCCTCCCAAGAAGCTCACCAGCACCTCTTGGCCGATGCGCGGGAGGTTGACCATGCCGAAGCCTTCGCCCGCCCAAGGCTGATTGCACGGTATCCAGCACGACGAAAACTCATTCATCTTTCCATAGCGATCCCAATGAAACTGCACCCTCACGCGACCATATTCGTCGCAATGAATGGTCTCACCCTCGGGACCGACGACGACGGCGTTCTCGATACCCGAAATGTTGGGGCGCGGCGTGGTGCAGGCAGGGTGATACGCGAGCTCACCGCTCACGGTCTCGACTTCGACCGAGAGCTCCGATTGCGAGGAGCCAGACATCACGATGCGCGTGACGAGGAGCTTCTTGAACTTCTCGGCGATCGCGTGGTTCGAGACTGAGAGCACCGAACCAGCGCGCAGATCGGGGCTGTTCGAGCGAAAGGCCAACCGTTGTGACCGCGCGACGCGCACCGAGGCGTCGCGTTCGGCGATGAGCTTCGCCTCGTCGGGATCGGTGCGTGACCGACCGCGGTCGTCGGCCGTGGGCGTGTCTTTGTGCCCTGCACTGCCGAACTTGAATGCGCCTGGGGTGTAGACGAACGACTCGAGACGAGACTCGAGCGGATGGGCGCTCGCGCTGGCGCTTGCGAGGAGCGGCTGGTTCGGAAGGCGCGGATCGTGATCGGCGAACGTGATGCGTCCCGGCCTGACGTGGCGCTCGGCGCGCAACGCCGTCGCGTACATCTTTCCTTGCGTTGGCTCGTTCACGTGCTCGAGAGGCGTCGCTCTCGGAGTGACTCGCTCCGGGGCGTCGCGGAGCACGACCACCGTCGCTCCGTCGCGCTGCTCGAGCACATAGCTGATGCCGGAGTCTTCGAGGATGCGGCTCACGAAGGCGAAGTCGGTCTCTTGGTACTGAACCCTGTATTTGCGGGTCTTGTATTTCTCATGGCAGCTCGACTCGAATTTCAGTTTCCATTCGTCGAAGAGCGCTTTGACGACGTCGAGGTCGGTCATCTGCTGAAAGACGCGGCAGTTCGAGCGTTGGGTCAAGAGCCAGAAGTGCGGCACCACCGTGACGTGGTAGGTCGACACGCCCGTGTCTTCGGCGACGAGCTGCGCGATGTCGGCGACGATACCGGTCCACGAGAGCGGCGGAGTGTCGGGATGCACGAGCGGATCGAGCGCGATGCGAAATCTCGCTTCTGCGCCGATGGTTTCTTCGAAGTCGACTGCCGGGTTCGAGCATCGAACCAGGGCCTCGACCGAGAACAGCGCGTTGATGCCGTCGTGGACGGTGAACTCGCGGACGTCGAAGGCGTCTGCCGATGCGATCTCGAGCTGAAGATTGTGAAGAGGCCGCGCGGTCTGGTGCATGGAGAGACCGTACAGCAAACAATGTGCCTTCGAAATGAGCCGAATAGGCTGCGTTTCTGGCGACGAACGCACTTGAAGTGCAAACAGTGCACGACTTGGTCGTGTGGCCCCGGAAGACCCCGGGTGAAGCGTCTGCCGAACGCACTTCCGCAATTCAGGTGTCCCCCGAGGGCTCGTCCCCCTAAGCTCCAAGAACTCGAGGTGACTCATGCGCGCTTGCACTGGAAACCGGCTCATCGTGACGGGCTCGGTCGCTGGGCTCTGTATCGCGGTAACTGGCGGAGCTTTTTCAGAACGCGCACAGGCCCAGTCGTCGGACACCTCGCCCAACTTGCCGAACGTCCTTCTGGTCCTCGACACGTCGAACGACATGGTGTTGCAGCCCGACGGGAGCCCCGTCGACTGCACGCAGAACGAGCGCAGCAACTGGGCGCTGGTGGTCGAAGCGCTCACGGGCTCGATCCAGAACTACAACTGCATCGATGGCGGCAACTTCAAATCGAACAGCTGCCTACCGGGTGCCAATCCCGACATCGCGCTGACCGCCCCCTTTTCGGTCTTGACCGATTGGCCGACCCAGGCGGGTCCTCCTCACAAGGCGCAGCCGGTGACCTTCATGAACGGGGGTAGCTTCTGCCAAGAGAAGAAGAACGGCTGGGATCAGGCGCAAGACGGGATCATCGATGGCTTCTCGCGACAGATCCGTTTCGGATTGATGACCTCCGACTTGGGACATCTAAGTGACCCCAATCAACCGCTCCCAGTATACGGGACCTGGCGAGGCGGTACTCCCACCGACCCAGAGCTCAGCTATGCGGCGGGGCTTGCGATCAAGGGAAAGTACGGCGGCCAGACGGTCGCCTCACAGGCTTGGGACGTTGGAGCGCGCAACGCAGGAGCTCTTCCCTGGCAAGGTCGATTGATGGGATTCGGCAATCCGACGGCCACAGTCGACGACGTCGTGACTCAGAACGAACGCATCCAGCGCGTCATTCTCGCGGTTCATCCGCACGCCGTCAGCCCGTCGCCGCCCGGAGGCGGAGAGGGCACGGGTGATTTCTCTCCTGCGGCAGGTTTGCTGGCCGATGCCGAGTACTTTTTGCGTACCGACACGTTGATCCTCCCGCACTATCCGACGCCGTCGGACCCGTCGTTCATGATGACTTCGAACGTCGACCCGGCGTTCGTGGGGGGCTGTCGAACGACGAACGTCGTCTTCATTTCGACCGGCAAGTTCGGCGCCGACATGATGCAGCCATCGACGTCGACCCTCCCAGGTGATGGCTACGACAAAGACTGGTTCGTCTCCGGTTCCGCGCCTTGCCTGCCCCCGTCGCTGGCCATGTGCCCAACCTACAACACCGCAACATCCTGTGCCGAGTTCTGGAACGGCGGGAGCTGCCCCTTTTCGGGTAGGGAGCCGGCGGCTTCGGCCTCGAGCCTGCGGACCCCGGTGGGGGCAGACCAGCCCATCGTGACCCATGTCGTCGGCGTCGTTCCCACCACGAAACTGACGTACAAAAAGTCCGGCGGGGGATGCGCCGGGCATGCAGCGGCGGCGGGTCCGTCTTGCGAGATCGATTGCTCCGATCTCGACAGCAGCGACTTCAACGTCTTCCCCTACACCTCGAGGAAGGAGGCGTGCTCCATCGCGCAGGTCCTGGGCGTCAACTACTATGGCCCTCCCGGATCGACCTTGCCCTCCGCCGAAGGATCGAAGTGGCGCAACGATCGCGGCCGACCACAAGACGGACCGGTCGGGAATCTTTCGCAGTGTTGCGAGCTCGCTGCCGTCGCGGTCAAGTCCCAGTTGCCAACCATGGCGAAGCCGCCGCTCTACTTCATTCAAGACGTCTCCGGCTTGAAGACGGCGCTCTCCGACATCGTCTCCAAGGTTCAAGGGAGCACGACTTCGCGCACGATGCCGGTGTACCTCCAAGCTGCCCCGACCATTCAAACGGGGGTGAACGCGGTCGGTAGCTCCGGCGGGCACTTAGCATCGTCGTTCGAGATTCTCTCTTCGATGAAGGTCTCGCTGGGCAACACCCCGGCTCCGTCGTCCTCGGTGGCCATCAAAGCGCCGATGTGGCGAGGCTTCATCGAGCGAAGGCGACTCATCTGTGACTCGAGCAACCTACCGGCCGCCGATACCGTCGCCAGAAGCCGCGGCGACGACTTCGCCGACAACCTCGTCGAGGGACGTACGAGTCGTCTCTTCTTCACCGTGGTCGCGAAGACGGGCGGCGTGCCAGCCACCGGGGGATCGCTCCGCCGACCAGGCGCCGACCTGCCAGTGAATTACACGCCGACGGGCGACCCATTTGGGCTGGCTGACCCGGAAGCGAAAGACGGTTTGGGCGGAGTGGAAGTGACGTTCAGCGACCAGACCGACCTCACCACCGCCGACGCCGTCGGCAGCCAGATCGCCGCCCTCTACACCGGCGGCAGTGCGCGCTCGAAGTATCTTGGAATGGACTCCAAAGACAAGAAGAAGTGTCACGCGCTCTTCCAGACGAACGACATCGACGACTGCGCCGACTACGTCCTCAAGTGGTTCGGGGGTTGGGTCGATTCGAACCCCGCGAAGCAATTCCCGACCGATCGCTGCCCATTTGCTACCTGTGGCTGGGTTTTCGAAGAGCGCAGCAATCAGCATCCGCTGGGAGCCATCTATCATTCGACGCCCGTCATGATCGGCCCGCCGACCGACTATCTCAATGACGAGTCGTACCGACGTGACTTCTCCGTCAAAGACTCGACTGGGAAAAATGGCGGCCAAGCCACGAGGCCCACCATGCTTTATGCAGCGACCATCGACGGTCAGCTACATGCGTTCGCCGTCGCTCGGAACAGCAACAGCGGTGGTGACCCTCTCTATCAAGCCACGGGAATCGGCCCGGACAAGGTCCCTGATCTCGCCGTGAGTGCGCCGAAGAACAACGAGCTGTGGGCTTTCTTGCCCCCGGCCATCATTCCCAGCATTTGGAAGAACTTCGATTCTCACGCACTCCTCCTCGACGGCCCTCTCACGGTGGCCGACACGGTTCTAAAACGACCCTCCACCGCCGCCAGCAATGGCGTTGCGCGTTGGGGAACGGTGCTCGTCGGGAGTGGAGGAAGCTCGACTGCGGGTGGTTTCTATTATGCGCTCGACGTCACGAACCCGACGCGCCCCGAGTTCCTCTGGCAACTTCGAACCGCGGGCACGGGTTCCGTCGACGCCCCACTCTTCGGAAGCTCGGTTCCAGGTGCGGCCATTGCGACGGTCAGCATCGCCGCCACGGCGGGTTCGATCGATCAGGTGGCGGTCGCGATATTGGCCGGCGGTTCCGAGAGCGGCCTACCGAGCTTCACGCCGCCGTCGGTGTTGCGTCGATGCGGCTCCTGCAACTCGACTGGGGTTCGGGGCACCGTCAGGGATTGGGGCACGGGCTTGGCTTCTCGCAGCGTCACGATCGTGGAGCTCGGAACCGGTCGTGTGCTCAAGCGCTTCGAAGGGATGACTGGGGATCTCGGATACTCTTCCCCGCTCTTGAATGCGGTTCGTGATTCGACGCACCCGTTCGACAGCCCGATGACGGGTACGCCGGTTGCGTTCCCGAACACGCCTGGGGTGTCGGCGACCCGCGCCTACGTCGGTGATGCCGATGGGACCCTTTGGCGCCTCGATCTGAGCAGCACCAATCCTGCCAGCTGGAAGGCGGACATCGCTGCCGATGCATACGGAGCGCTCGGGCCGCTCGATGGTCAGCCCATTCAGACACCCGCGAGTCTCTCGATCGACAAGGTGACTGCTTCGGGAAATCAGGGCGACCCCATCGTGACCTTCGCCACGGGAGACCAGAATGGCTTTCAGGTCTACACGGGGGGAATGCAGAATTTCATCGTTGGAATCAACGACCATTTCGGCAGTACCGGGTTCGTTCCTTCGACGCTGTGGAGCAAGACTTACAGCAATGGCGAGCGGGTCACCGGGCCGCTTTCCCTCTTCGACGGGACGCTTTATTTCGCGACCTATTCCCCCGGCGCCCCTACGACCTCGGTGTGCACGTTCGGTCAGCCCGCGCTCCACGCCCTGAACTTTCTCACGGGTGTGGGAGGCTCGTTCGGTCCTGCCTTGCCGACGACGAGCGTGGTGTTCGGCGCGCAGATCAACCGAATTCCAGAGTGCTTCTCGGTCCCCACCACGATCACCAACGACGGGTGGCTCGCTGGGAGCTACGCGACGCAGACGAGCGCGTCGAACAGCACCTACCAGGTCTCGTTCCAGACCGGTCAGACCGGAGCAGCGGTGTCGGATGATCTGACCGGGCTCACCTCGAAGGGGGCTCAATCGAATTCGTTCCACTCCAATCTGGTGGCGCCCAAAGCGCTGGTGACGATCCATTCGTGGGCGAGCATCAGCGAGTAGCCATGTCGGACGAATGCGTCAGACGACTCCATCGACGCTCCGCGTGCAGGACGACGCGCTGGTCGGCGAGAGGATGTGCCGCCGTCTTGATGGGCTTTGCCCTGGTGTTCGTGCAGGGGGGGTGCAAGAGCAAGAACGCACTGCCCGAAGCGAGCGGCGCGGCGAGCTCGGCTGGCCCGGGTGAAATGGCGGCTCCAGACGAGCTGGGTCGAGGTGAGCTCTTGATAGGAAAAGAAGATGCCTTCGGTCTTCCTCTCCCTGAAGGAATGAAGATCAGTCGAAAGAGCTCCGACTCCGTGCGCGCGCAAGGCTCCCTTTCTCCGGAAGTGTTCACAGAATTCGTTCGGTCCCGGGTCGAGGCGGAGGTGGAGACAGAACCCCGACGTACACGGTTCTCTCGCGCCAAGGTGAAGGCGCCCGTTGGCGGAGTCGTGGCAGGACTTCGCATCGACATCACGGTCGTTGAGGGAGTCACGATCGCCGACATCACGATCGACCCCCGTGGCCCGGTGGGCCTGCCTCCGGGCCCACCGAGAGCCCCGCCG
The DNA here is from genome assembly GCA_043755175.1 of Polyangiaceae bacterium. Classification (GTDB taxonomy): domain Bacteria; phylum Myxococcota_A; class Polyangia; order Polyangiales; family Polyangiaceae; genus CAYYKK01. The sequence continues at coordinate 21,873 of JAYUUB010000036.1, forward strand.
GCTGGCTCGGACGACCCTTGAGCGTCTGCGAGAGCTCTCGTCGCAAGAACGAGGCGCCTGCTCCGTCTTCGAAACGACGGACACTCGTTAGCCATTCGGAGGAGGGAGGGAGAGAAGACCGAGAGGGACTGTGAGCGCTTCTACCTTCGGGACCGGCTTCGAAGCTCTTGCGCGGTAGAAGTCAGGAAGATCGGGGGAGAGCCGGTGGTAGCATGACTCCATGCAGCTTCGCTTCGCGTGCGTGCAATGGTTCCTCCTCGCAGGGTTGACTGGTTGTGCCGCCGCGGCGCCCACGTATGCACCTCCTGCCCAGCCGATTGGGGCTCCGCCGGCGCGTGGCGCGGTGCTCGCCTCGGGCTTCGTCTGGCCACGCTCGTCCCAGAGCGTCGTGACCGCCCGATTCCTCCCTGGCATCGTCCGACCCATCGACCGTGCGAGCGTCATGGCCCGCTGGCAAGGGCGCACGGCGCCTCGCGGCTCGTGTGCACCGCTCCAGCTCGCTTCGGGCGATCTCGCCATCGGAAGCTGCGGCTCGCTTCCGTTCATGCGCACCTCGTCACGCGCGACCCGTCGGTTGCGGATGCCGATGCACGCGCAGCCTTTCGGCGCAGGGCCGATGACCACGCGCTCGCTCGCGATCGATGGCGCAGGCACCGGCACCGGCTCGTTCCCCGCCGCCATGGATCTGCGCGGGAGCCCTGGAGACGGACCCGTCAAAGATCAAGCGATGGTCGGGGTTTGTTGGTCGTTCGCCATCTCGAGCATCATGGAGAACGCGCTCAGCCGACAGGGCACGAAAGACGTCGTCGCGCCTCTCCATCTCATCGTCAGCGACGCTTGGACCTCGCTTCACGAACGCGGCACCACCGACCCGATGGTCAGTGGCACGAGCTGGGCTTACGATCCTGCGAAGGCGTGCAAGCTCGATCCGCGGCCCGACGGAACCTGCGAAGACGCCTACCACGTGAAGCAGGGCTCGTGGCAAGCCGACTCGTCGCTCCACGCAGAGGTCGATCAGGCCAACGCGCACGGCGCTTACAAGGTCAGCAAAGTCGAGAACATCGATCCGATGTCGTTCGACGCCCTCGCAGAGGTCATCGCGGCCGGTGAAGAAGCCTACCTCTCAGTCGACATCGACGACCAAGCTTGGAGCCGTCCGAAGCAAGGCATCATCGACGACTACGCCGACGGCAATCGCGGACGCCATGCCGTCACTATCGTCGGCTATCGCACGAGCGGACCGCGTGGTCGCGAGATCCTGGTCAAGAACAGCTGGGGAACCGATTGGGGCGACGGTGGCTATGCCTGGCTGACCGAGACGATGCTCAACAAACACGCGAACGACATGTTCACCGTGCAGGTACAGCGCGCAGGGGGCGGCTTCAACCTGCCGCAACCGAATCCTGCGACCCCGAGCTCTCCATTCGGCTTTCCGCTCCCTCCCGGCCTGCCCGCTTTCCCGAACATTCCGGGTTTACCGGCCATTCCAGGGTTTCCGCAGCAGCAGTCTCAGCCCAGCCAATCACCCCAACCGGCGGCGTGCGCTCAAGGTCAGGTTCAAGACTTGGTCTCACGTGCTTGCGTCAATCCATGCAGCAATGGGTTTCCGCCCGCCGCGGGGCTGTGCGCGCCCTGACGGCCCATTGATCGATCCCGCGCCGCACGCACGTGCGACGAAGCGCGGCTCTCAGCAGGCCCAATCGAATACGCCACTCTCGAGATCGAGCTGCATGTTGCCGCTCCCGAAGTTTGCGCCGCCGACCCCGTCCTCGAGCTCGAGGAACCAGGGCGTCAGGCCTTCGGGCATCGATTGCACCGGAAAACACGTTCCACCGAGGTGGCTGCGCCCGTGGACCTCGTCGAAGAAGGATTTCAGCTTCTCGACCCGCGACAACACGACGTCGACGTAGCCCTCGGACTCCACGTACGGAGGCGCTGCGTCGTCGTCGTCGTCGTCGTCGTCATTTCCGTCGAGCTCGATTGGCGCTTTCCCCGAATTGGGATCGAACGGTCGTTCAACGAGCCAAACCGTCATCGCGGGCGCCGTGTGATCCCAGGCATTGAGGTTCTGGCCGGTCTCCACCATGGCGGCAGTGGAGCGATCGTCGGGCGGTGGCGCCGTGCGCGGCCCGTCGATCTCGGCTCTTCGAAGCCACACGAGCGCAAATCCACCACCGATGAGGTCGCGAAGCTCGACCATCTCGGGATGTTTGTTCGCGTGCGCGCGCACGAGCGAAGCATGAAACGCGCCCCAGTCCTTCGTCTCGCCTCGGGAGAGCGCCGCCTCGGCGCCCGGCGTCGGAATGGCGACGTGATCGTCGGCCTGAAAGAGCGAAATGCCCACGAGCTCGTCGCCCTTGCGGCGATAGGCAGGTGGAAGCTCCAGCGTCACCAGGTGCACCATCGGAAATCCGGTGGTGCTCGACCGAGGCCACGCCTCGGCCGCGATCGCTGGCGCATGACCACCACTCCATCCAGCCCGCTTCGCGTCGGGGTGCGCCACCTTGGCGGCTTCACTGGTGGCCCCACGAGGATGCGGCACCAAAGCGTTCGGAGCTTCACCGAAGAAGAGGTCGAATACGGCCTGGGTCATGCGCGAATGAAGCGATGCACATGCCGCGACGTCAAGGGCCTCGCCAACGACGTCATGGCCTGAGACCCCGCCCTCAGAGCGGAGTGACGAGCGCTTCGGCGCCTTCGAGTGAGGGATTCGGGAACGAATTGAGGACGTGGTCGCGAAACTTCCCGTCGATGAAGAGGTAGTCGCGTGCATATCCCTCGACGACGAAGCCGACTTTGCGAAGCAGCTGAGCGCTTCGCTCGTTCGTCGGCAGATGGTTCGCGGTCACACGGTGGAGCTTCAGCGTGTCGAATGCATAGGTGAGGGTGGCGCGCACCGCCTCGCTCATCAAACCTCGACCCTGCTGGTCTCCATCGATTCCAAATCCGAGAATGGCGCCGCGGTACGGGCCATAAAGAATGTTCGATAGCGCGCAGGTCCCGAGAATGGGACCGTCGGGATCGCGCTTGTCGAAGAGGGCGAGCCTGACGGCGGTGCCGGCGCGGCGCTCTTCCGCGCACGAGCGCATCACGTCTTCCCAGTAGGAGACGGTGTTGAAGCGCGGCGATTTCGGCGGCGTGAAGCGCGCGAAGTGCGCTTCGTTCTTCACCTGGTAAAGGCACATCCTTTCGGCCTCCGGGATCGATGGGATGGCGAGGACGAGTCGTTCGGTCTCGATGTACGGAGGCGCGATCTCGTTCTGCATCGTTCGTCGAATACGTCGCCCGGCGCCGAGGCTCAACACCTTCCGAGAAAGGCGCTAAAGCGTCAGACGAAGCTCTTCGACAGAGGCCTCGAGGTCGAATGGCCTGGCTGTCGACGCAGGTCTTGGGCGATCCCAAAGCGAAGCAATGCAACGGAAGCGACGCGGCGGTCGATCTCGCCGACGACACCGATCTCTTGATCGATGGCATTCAATGCACGGGTGAGACCTGCACGGGGTGCCGTCGCATCCTACGAAGGCGATCGACTTCGGCTGCGACGCCGTGACGCATTGTCCGCAGGCGGTCTGCCAGGAGCCCGCGCGGGGAGAGCATCCTCGCCGCCGCCAGACCGCCTGCACGTGGCTCTGTTCAGCTCCTCGGGTTCGGATAGCATCTCGGGCCATGACGATTGCGACGGACTTCGGCATGGGCTGGCGGCGCGAGGCGCCCGACTTTCGCGACCTCTCCTTCGACAACCACGACGTGCAGGGGATCCTGCGCATCTCGACGCCTTTCAAAGCGGCCACGTCGCCTGGGGCCGTGCTCCCCGCGGCCGTCGATCTCCGCAAGTGGTGCACGCGCATCCGCGACATGGAGCGTGTGAACGCTTCGTGCGCCTTCGCCGTGACGGGTCTCATCGAATACTGCGATCGGCGCGCGTTCGGTCGGTATGGCGATCTGTCCGAGCTCTTTCTCCACCGCGCGACGCGCGATCTGCTCGGGTGGACCGGCAATTCAGGGGCCGACATCCGCACCAGCATGAAGGCGCTCGCGAGCTTCGGGGTGCCTGCCGAGAGCCTTTACCCGTTCGACAAGTCGCGCATCGACGACGCTCCCCCCGCCCACTGCTACAGCTTCTCCGAACCGTTCAGGAACATGCGCTACTTCCGTCTCGACGCGCCGAACCTGATGGGCGCCGACGTTCTCAAGAACGTGCGTCAATGCCTCGCGTCGCGCCTCCCTTCGGTTTTCGGGCTCTCGGTCTATACGTCTTTTCCCCTGCCGGGCGAGGGCTCTGAGATCGCGTTCCCAGACCTCGGCGAGCAGCGTCTGGGTGGCCTCGCGCTCCTCGCCGTCGGCTACGACGACGAGCGCATGATCGGCGGCGATCAGGGAGCGCTCCTCGTTCGCAACGCGTGGGGTACGTCGTGGGGCGACAAGGGCTATGCCTGGTTGCCGTACAAGTACGTCGAGCAACGCTTGACCGTCGATTTCTGGTCGCTGGTGAAGCCCGACTTCGTCAACACCGATCTGTTCAACTGATGGTTCGCGGAGTTCGCGTGAAGCGTCTGTTTTTATCGTGGATCGCCCTTTGCGCGCTCCTCGTCGCGTGCGGTGGCGCCAAGGTCGACAAAGGACCGGTCCTCCCGGTCCCGCCGCCACAGGCCGTTCTCGGGCTCACCTTTCTTTTCGTTCCTGCGCACGGGAGCGAAGTGTGGACTCAGCCAACCAACGACGCGGTCGAAGCGGGCTTCATCAAAGCTGGCTACAAGCTGACTACCGAGCCGAACGATTTACACGATGCGACGATCGCAGTCGCGCTCACGGCCACGGAGAAGCCTTCGTTTCTCACGATTTACAAGAACGGGCAGCGACAAGTCGATTACCTCGTTCGCGTGAACCTCACGGTCAAAGACGCGAGCGGCGTGGTCGACATCGAGATGCAAGAGATCGCGACGAGCGGCGAACAGGTCGACGCATCCGAAGGTCTCCATGCGGTGAACGCGCTGTCCGATGCGATGCGGTTCAAGATCTGGGCGATGAAGCTCGTCTCGAGCCGCGCTGCTCCTGCCGCGTCGGACTCGGCCTCGGCAGCTCCGGCCGCGAGCGCGACGCCATGAGATGAGGTGTGCGGCGAGAGCGGCGCGCGCCTGGCAAGATTTCCCGGTCGTGCCCCAAGGATCGGGCGAGGTTTCGGTCGAAGGCGCACATCCCTCGGGCTGCCTCTCGTCGCGCCCCAGAAAGGTCGGTAACCTGACGCATGGCCCGAAATTCACGTCCGCCCGGGTTCGACATGACGTACCGACCGAAGAAGATGGCGTTCGGTCCACCCTGGGGGACGCGGCTCCCGTCGACGCTCTACTTCGGCGCCGCCTGTCTCGTCGTTCTCGCGGTCGTCATCGCGCCGCACTTGCCGCAGGGCTCGTGGCTCTATCGCCAGATCGTCCTCGGTGATTACAACCGCGTCGTGTCTTCGACCGCGTGCGCGATTTTTATCTTCGTGAGCGCATTTGCGGCTCTGCTGCGTCAGCAAATGAGTGGGGTCGTCATGCATCCCGATGGCATCGAGACGCGCGAGATCCTCGCGCTCGGCGTTCCTCGCATCAAGAAGTACGCGTGGGCGCAGATCGATCGCGTATTCATTCCGGCGGCGCCCGAGGTGATTCTCCGGGCGCCCGTCGACACCGTGCCTGGCAAGATCACCAAGATTCGGCTCGACCTCTGGGATGGGCAGCGCCAATTTCTCCCCGATGTCGCGAAGAGCAACGAGCTCAGCGTCATGATCGAACGTGTCGCGCTCGCTCGGTCGATCCCCATCGAAGGTGGCAGCGGGCTCCTCGACGAGCTCGGCAACCCGTTCGGAGACGGTGAAGACGAAGTTCCTGCAGAGGCCTGAGCCCGACTGGGCAGGTCGACTCGTTCTTTTCCTCGTAGCGTCGGGATCGGTCTCGCCAATGGGAATAGCTTGGCGACTCCGACTGACGGAGCTCGGCATTCGTTCCGCATACCCACGTTGGGCAGCGCGAGCAGCTTGGCGAGGAGCCCCGACCTCGAGGTCGGGGCCTTCCCAGTTGGACTACGGAGTGACTACCGTCAGTCGGCAGACGTCGCCGACTCCGGGGACGCTCAAGTAGCTAACCACCAGCTTCGCATCGGTGAGAATGGGGAGCGTCGTCTGCGACGGGTCGAACTGACCGAGGATCTGGTCTTGCGAGATGACGATGTCGAAGGTCGTTCCAATCTTGGGATCGGGACCGACGAGAGAGACGGTCAGCTTGCCGCCGAGCCAGGTCTTACCAGCAATCTCGAGCGTATCGTTCGTCGGCTCGTCGACCGTGAGGAGACGAACACTGAGCTCGCCATCGCCACCTTGCGAATAGGTGTGCTTGTCGAGAATGCCAATCGTCTCGGGCTGTTTCGCACTGCCCCGGGGCTCCATGATTCCCCCACGATTGATGACGTCGACGAAGAAGTCGCCAGCTCCGAGCACGTGGCCCTGATCCTTCAGATTCAAGGTGGATCCGAGAACGGTGGGCCGGAGATTGAGGTAGTTGTTGATACCCCGCGCCGCAATCCTTCGTGCAAGGCTTCCCTTTTCGCTTCTCTAGCGGCTCGCATCCGATAGTTGGGTCCCGAGCGAACGAACCACCTCTCCAGCGAGGTTGTCGGGACGATCCAGGTTGAGGAAATATGCTAGGCGGCGAGACGCGACCCGCCCGTGACGCCAGAACCCCGACGTTCAACGTGACGAGAAGGGCAGTGCGGAGCCCCACGCGAAGGTGACGGGGTTCAATGGACTCACGACGCTCTGCCCCGACGGGGACCTAGCGCGGTCGTCCGTCGCACGGGCCGCCACCGGCAATGCGACTGACGCGCGGAAGGAGCCAATCGTAGACGAGGTCGGCCATCGTCTTCGGAGGGCCGAGCGGGTTCGGCCCCGAATCGCCGCTACCCGACCCACCCGTCCCGAGATCCGACGGCGGCGCGTCGACCTTGGCGAGCTCGTCGAACGTGATCGACCCGTCGCCGTCGGCGTCGGCAGATGCGACGAGATCGAACACGAGCGGCGCGTCGTCGGCAGGGAGCTGTCGAAAGAGCTCTTCACCGCTCATCACGGCGCGAAGCGTGATCGCGCTCTTCGCGCGAAGGTCGAAAGCATCGACGAAGCCATCGCCTGCCACGGTCTTGCATTGGGAGACCTGAATGCTCCGACGGAACGACCAATCGAAGCGCTCGATGCGTCCGTCTTTTTCGGCTTGGCCTTGCACTCGAAGCGTGACGCGCGCGTCGGTCTCGAAAGCGTCGGTCCCTTGGGTCCGCATGAAGGCGAGATCGGCTGGGGTCGTACCGGCTTCGAGAATGCTGTCGGATGAAGGCGAACGAACGCGGTATTCGGCTTCGCACGATCCGAGGCCATAGATGAGGCCCAGCTTCGCGGGCGCCCTCACTTGAGTGAAGTCGAAGAATCGGTCGTAGCGCGCCGTCGAGTATTCGTTGCACGACGTGGAGCGATTGTCGGGGAAGTCATTCAGGCCTACGTCGCCGACCGCGGTGAGCAAACGGTCGAAGTGGATGGTCCAGCCGTCGCTCGTCGAAAAACCGTTCTTCGTCGCGTCGCTCGCGTCGACGCTGAACGTGACGTTGCCGGGGACCGGGCGGGTATCGCCCGGAAGGCAGCTCGCCACGAGAGCGAAGAGCCCGACGATCGACCCGAGGTCCCAAGAGCGCGTCGACGAAGGCATGGCGGATTCGCGATTCGACGATCTCATAGCGCGCCCTCGAGCCCGATGCTCGGAATGGTCACCGGGCCGATTTCATTGCCGCGAATGGTCTCTTTGTTGAGCGTCGCGTTGAGCATCTCGGCGACGAATGCGACCCAGCCGATCTTGGCGATCTTCCACTTCTTCTCAAGGCGAAAATCGATTCGATAGAACGCAGGATCGCGCGTGGTGACGGTGGGTGCGACGGCCGTCGTGAACGCCGATTGCACAGTTTGGATTGGCGCACCCGAATAGATCGTGAAGCGCGTGCCGAACCGCCAACCGCGCCCGAGATCGAACGCCACCGCCGAATTCAATACGTGAGCCCGATCGAAGGCGGCTGGAAAGGTGAGCCCGCCGACCGTGCGCGTGGTTCGAGAGAACGTGTACGAGATGAAGCCGCCGATGCGACTCGAGAGCGAGCGCCGAAGGTAGACTTCGAGGCCCTTTGCGCCGCCGAGGCTGCGCGGAATCTGCGTCGCCGCATCGCGTGCCGACGAGACACCCAATGTGTCGGTCATGTCGAGGAAGACCGAGTCGAACGCCGTGACCGTCGCGGTCGTCGACCACGGCAAATCCAATTCTATGCCACCCGCTGCCTGCAGTGAGGTCTGTAGTCCGCCCTGGAGATTCGCCACGGCAAGACCAGGTAGCGGCACGATGAAGGAGGGGGGTTGATGGGCCACGCCGAGCGCGTGCAGCAGGCGAACGTGCTTGGTCACCTCGAGCGTCGCGGCGAGGCGCGGGTCGACGCCGACGGCGCGCGCGCCATTCGAGAAGAAGGTATCGACGCGTATTCCGGGGGTGATCGAAAAGCGCGGATCGACCTGCCAGACGACGTCGGCCCAGGTGCCGAGACCGGCATCGGTTCGCGGGGGAAAGAGCGCATCGAAGCTCTTCGTGCTCGGCGCATCGGGATCGACGTAGAGCTGCTTGTCGGCCGAATAGATGTCGTGCTGCGTGTCGAAGCCAGCCCGAAAGGTGACCGTATCGGTGAGCGGCTGACTGAGCTCGAAGCGTGAATCGAAGAGGATGTCTCGCGTGTTGCGGCCATCGGCGACGCGCGTTCGATCGAACCCGCTGATGAAGTCGGCACGCAGCTTTCCACCCTTCGGGAGGCGGGCTTCGTAGCGGAGATCGGCGCGATAGAACTCGGAGCCGAAGAGCACCGTCTCGATGTCGTTGGTGGTCGACGCGAGAAAATCGTACGAGCCGAAGGCGAAGAGCGATATCCGATCGTGCGGAGTCACGTCGCACGTCGCGCGAAGCTGAAAGTCTCGGTAGTCGAGCGTGATGTCGGGCGAAATCAGCGAAAACAGCGCAGCTGTGTAGGAAAATCTTCCCGCGACGAGCGCGGTGCAGCGACCCTTCGCGAAGCCGCCTTCGATGAGCGCGCCAAGGTCGACGATTCGAATGTTCGCTTCGCCGTGCCAGTCGGTGCGCGGCTCGGTGGTCTCGGCCGCGACCACGGCGCCAGCATAGCGACCATAGCTCGCGGGATAACCACCCGCATAGAGATCGACCCGATCGATGATCCCGGGATGGATGACCGACGGGCCTGCCGCCGCGTGGAACAAGTAGGGGACGCGGACCCCGTCGAGGAAGTATCCGACGTTGCCTGGCGGTGCTCCGCGTACGTAAAAGAACGGAAGCCCGGACACGATCGGAGTCACGCCCGGCAAAATCTCGATGGCGCGAAAAGGGTCGCCGAACGCGCCGGGGAGCTGCCGCACTTCACCACGCCGTAGTGACGAGACCGAGGGTGGATGCTTGTCGCCCGAGACGGTGACCTCGAGCGTCTTCGGACCCTTCTCGTCGCTCTCGGCCTCGGCGTCGGGCTCGGCGAGAGGCGTCGGCCCCGGATCGGCGAAGAGGATCTCGAGCTTGGTGGTGGCCACGATCGGCGTCCCATTCTTCGTCGCCGGATCGAATCGCCAGCCTCGAGCAGCCTTTCGAGCAGCGGTCGCGAAGGGCTCGTCACCGAGGATCACCGCGGCCGAGAGCACCGAGCCGTCGGTGTCGATTCCGAGCGACAAGGTGACGGTCGCGTCGCCTTTGGCGCCGTGCGGATATGGAGCACGAGGCTCGGAGCCCGGCGTCGTCCTCGCCCGTGGAGGAACGAGGGACCCCGCGGAATCGTTCGCGGTCGTTCCAGTCGGTTGCGCGTCGGCGTGTCGCGGCGCGAGCACGAGGACGGCGCCGAGCAAAAGAGCGCAGGCGATCGAGAGGCGCTCGAGAAGGCTCGTCATGGTCTTCAGCGGAGCCCTCAAAAGCGAAAGACCGCCGAACCACCCGTGAACGTGGGACTGAAGAGGGGAACCACGAGGAGCGCCTTCGGGGACCTCCCCGACTTCTGCGGCGTCGGTGGCGGGCGACTGTCGAACGCGAAGAGAAACCCGCCGAGCGCAGTGAGGCCGAGCCCGACGCCACCGGCGATTCCAGCTCCGATTCGAAAACGGTCGCGTGCGGCGATGGCATCGTCGTATCGCTGCTGCTCGTTGCCGGTGAGGCTCTGATTGAATCGCCTGCCGATGCTCGAGGCCGATCGATCTTTGATGACCGCCAGCACACCGAATGCGATCCCGGCCGAGAGCGTCACTCCGCCGGTTCCGACCAGAGCCAACGCGGCCGTACGTTGATTCGTCGCGGGCAGATCGACCGCGACGGTTCGCGTCTTGCCGCGTAGCAGATCGAGACGCTCGGTGTGCGACGCGTGCCCGTTCGACGCGAGCGTGAACGTGTGCAGGCCTGGCTCGATATCGACGGGCGCTGGAAAGGGGGCCACACCCACCGAGATGCCGTCGACGTAGACCTCGGCGCCGCTCGGCTCGCGGACGTCGAGCTTCGCTGGCTTCGGATCGAGCACGACGGTCTCGGCGTGGGTCGCGCCAGCGCCGAGATCGACCATCGACGTCGTCGTGGAGTAGCCGGGAGCCGTGACGAGCAGCACGTGCTTTCCGGGAGCCACGACGACGAACGCAGGCAGCCCGAGCGCCGCCTTTCCATCGATGCGCACCGTGGCGTTCGAGGTAAGCGACGAGACCGCGAGCCAGGTCTTACTCGACTCTTCGCGAAGCGCCTGCGCGCGAGCTTGATCGTCGACGACTACCGAAGCGAGCTCGCGCTCGAGCAATGGGAGCGTTCGCTCTGCGTCGGCCGCGTGATCACCTGTCGGCGCAGCGTCTCGATAACGACGATAGCTCGCGACCGATTGCTCCAGATCGATGGGGCTACCTTCGAGAGCGTGACGTTGCCGATAGGCCTCGGCGATCGCGAACAGGAGGTCGGCCGAGCCCGACGACGCGTGGGCTTGCTTGAATGCCTGAATCGCGAAGGCGTACTCTCCCATCGACGCTGCGAGCGCCGCTGCATCGGCGAGGTCGGCTGCGCGCTGGCTCGCATTCGGTGCTTCGGCGTGCGCGATCGATGGCGAAGAGATCGAGACTGGGAGCGCTGAGACCGACGAGGCCACCCAGGCGAGCGTGGCGAACGAGCGAAGACGTCGCTCCCACCAACAGCGCGCCATGTGCAGACGGGTCACGCGCGCAAGATGAGCCGTGGAGACGACGAAGTCAAAGCTCGGCGCTCCACGAGCCCCCATTCGATGCCCCGAATGAACGTATTCTCATCAATCGATATCGCGTAGACGATCGAGCTCGATCAGGCATCCCCACGATGCGCGACGAGCCCGACGCGTCGTGCCTGATCCGATACGAACACGTCGGCCTCGTCGTATCGACGCTTGATGGCTAGCCATTCGTCGAGACGCGGGTACATCACGCGGAAGCTCTCGGCGTCGAGGAACGCGTCTTTCCCGAGGTAAATACGGCCGCCGGCCTCTTCGACCATCGCATCGAGACGCTTCGTCAATCGAGCCGTGTCGGAACGAATCGGAAAATCGATGGCAAAGGTATAGCCCTCGAACGGGAAAGAGAGGTGTCCACCGCTGGCCTTGCCCATGCGCTTCAGAATGTTCAAGAAAGGTAGACTGCCCGACGACACGATCGCCTGGAGGATTTGACGCATCACCCGACGCCCGTCGACGAGCGGGACGACGAATTGGTATTGAGTGAATCCGCGCGGACCATAGCCACGGTTCCAATGGCCGATCGCGTCGAGCGGGTAAAAGAACTTCTCGTAATGCGCAATCGACCCGGCCTGCGCGAGCACCGTCTTGATCGTTGCATTGACGATTCGAGCCGTGATCGGGTTCAGCGTGAGCGAGGGGAGCTCGAACGGCAACGTCACCAGATGTTTTCCCGACACGCGGAGCGGATGCTTCGCGAGACCAGCCGGGAGATCGTCGAGACGAGCGTGATCGCCGACCGTGAGCACGCCGCGCCCGAGTCGGTCGCCGGTCGCGATGGGATCGATGTAGGCCACCGAATACGGGAAGACCGAGTCGTTCTCGTCGAACGCGTCGAGCATCTCGTTCAGATCGTTCACGACGATCGCCTTCTGTCGGTAGAAGGTCGTCTCGATCGCGCGGAGCTTCAGCGTCGCCTCGACCACGATTCCGAGGAGCCCCATTCCACCGAAGCTCGCCCAGAATAGATCGCTGTTCTCTTCGCGGCTCGCGGTGACCGTGGTGCCGTCGGCGCAGAGAACGCGCATCGCGAGCACCGAGGTCGCGAACGAGCCTTGCGCGTGGTGGCCCTTGCCGTGGACGTCGTTGGCGATACAGCCACCTACCGTCACGTGCTTCGTTCCCGGCGTGATCATGGGGAACCACCCGCGCGGAGCGAGGTCGGCGATGATGCGAGCGAGGCTCACGCCGCCCTCGCAGCGAAGGACGCCCGCGCTTTCATCGAAACTGAGGTAGCGATCGAGACGCTCCATGCCGAGCACTTGACCGTCGGAGTTGATTGCCGGGTCGCCGTAGCTCCGTCCGAGGCCGCGCGCGATGGTGCCGCGCCGATCGAGCGCTCGTTCGAGCTCGACCACCGACTCGGGCGAAACGAGGTGGCAGCGACCTCGGGGGTAGAGCCCCCAGCCGGAGAGCTCGGTGGTCGACCCTTGGGTCGGTGAACGCGTCATCAGACGAGACAATGGTGCAAGTATCGTGGTCTGTCCATCGGATGCCCATCTCTTTTCGAGGTCGCCCGAGCGGCGCGAAGGTCTCGGAGCGTGAGTTAGGCCCGCCGCGCGCCGTGAGCGACGAACGGATTGTCTGCGCGACTCGATGAAGCGGTTCGATCACGCGTCGGGGCCGACGTCAGTGAGCCGGCTCGAGCTGGCATTGCGCCACGATGCTCGCATCAGCACCCGCCATCGCTCCTCCGATGAAGCGAAGCGGGATCGGGTACGGACCCACGGTCTGCGCCGGCTCGTCGTCGAGGATGCACAGTCCGCTCATGCAATTCGGACAGACCGCGTCGGGTCGACACGCTGGCGTGACACGCTCCGAAAAAAGATCGATGTCGCAGACGCGGTAGTTACCCAAGTCGTCGCCGCCGATCGTCGGACGCTCCCCGGCTTGCGGCGGATCGCGGTAGCCTCGCGCCGGATCGCAGATGGCTTCTGGCTCGTAGAGGCGAACCTGGGCGACGCATTCGGGAATGCCATTCTCGTCTTCGAGAATCGGACGCGACGCGGTCAGCCCAGAGGAGGGGAGTCGATCGATGAATGTGACCGAGAACAATGGATCGCTCGCGAGGGTGGTTGCATCGCACGGCCAAAGCGCCGCGTTCGAATCACGTGGGCCCGAGAGCCATTCGCTGAGACGCGGCGCGCCGCTATCGGGCGTCGGCCCACAGATCGAAGCGGCCGAAGGAAGGAGGCCGTGCAATGAAATAAAAGGAAGCAAGCCTCCAACGCGGGGTCGCTGGACGGCGCTCGTGGCTTCGTCGTCGTGGAGCGTCGCGACTGCGACCGACAGCTTGAAGTACGGACTTTCGGCGGCGACCGTCACGAGCGCAGACTCGGAGGCGTTCTCGGCGGGCCGGTCTCCGGTGAGAAGTGCGAGGAGGTCGTTCGTCGCAGCGATGGGTCGAAAGAGCCCCTGGGTCGCGTCGGCTTCGGCGACCGAGAACGCGGCGCGTGCGAGCCCGAGCACGTCGTCTTCGGTGACCTCGCGTGTTCGAAGAGCGAGCCGCGCATCGTCGTTCGGTCCGACGAATCGCGACGTGCCTGTCGTACGAGGATGCACGACGACGAAGCTCCAATCGACAGGATGCCACGCGGCCGCGGTGCCCTCGGGCCTCGCCTCTCCAGCCTCGAACCGGGCCCAGCTCTCGAGGCTCGAGAGCGTCGCAGCGCGGAACGCAGGATCCGAAGCAAGAGAGGCTTGATCGATGACCAAGGCGAAGACGCGATGGGGCGGTGCCCCGCTCGAGAATCGACCCTCCCAGACGGCGGACGAGGGCACGTCTCGGGAGGGTGACGTCGTGCAAGCCGAGGCGGTGACGACGATCAGGAGCCCGGCAAAGACGAAGCGGCGCGACATGGGCATCTTGCGGAGCACGTCCGATGCCAATGCGTTTCTTACAGATCCGAGCCGAGCCTTCGCTGTGATCGTCAACCGCGTTGACGATCACGCCACCTGAGATCGATTTGCAGGAGGTCCCAGAGAGCCATTCGTACTCCGACGCGCGACGACGAACGCGGGGGTCACGGATCTTCGAGCGCTACGAGCTTCAAACCCGCCGAGGCGAGCGCATCGAGGGCTTTCGAAGTCCGCAGGCGCGCAGCGGTCTCGGTCGTCGGGCCGTCGTGCATGAGGAGGACATCGCCTGCGCGCGGCGCGCGAATCGGCGCCTCGGGGGCGGCTCCCCCCGCCCAATCGCCGCACGACCACGACCAGGTGACGAGCCTCAGCGGTCGACTCGAATGCGAGAAGAGCGGACGTGCACCATAAGGCGGGCGGTACCAGCGCGGTCGTCGCCCGGTGAGCCCTTCGATGCGCTCACCCAATCGGTCGAGCTCCAGAGCGAGCTCACGTGGACGTTGGAACGTGGCTGCGCGATGCGACATCCCATGAATCTCGACGCGATGACCTCGCGCCGCACAGGCGCGAACGATGTCGGGGTGCTTCTCGAGATGCTCACCGAGAACGAAAAAGCTCGCGCGCGCGTCGATCCGATCGAGATGGTCGAGCACGCGTGGTGTCCATCGGGGATCGGGTCCGTCGTCGAACGTGAGGCGCAAGCCGCCTTCTGCTCCCAGCCGCACGACGGGGGAGCCCATCGGACTCCGAGGATGCAACATGAGAAAGCTTCCGATTCCAGCGCTTGTGGCGGTGATGCCGGCGACGGTGACGATGAGCTCGATCATGGGACGACCGTTCGCACGGCTTCGATCCGCCCGTCGCGTCCGAGCGTGTAGCGTCGGTCGCGCCAAGCGAGCTCTTTTCGGGTCACCAAGGCCCACGCGGCTCGCACGGCCGCGTCGAGGAGGAGCGCTTCGACGAAGAGCAGCTCTGCGACACGAACGCCCTCGCCCAAATAACGGTATCGAATGAGCGCCGCGACGAGGATGCGCACCAGAAGCGCGAATCCCAACCCCATTGCAGAAGCCCCAGACGGGCCAAAGGCGAGCATCAACAACAGAAACGGAGAAGCGGAGAAAACGAACGGAAAGCCGAGCAGCCGAGAGGGGGAGTGACTGGCTGCGACCCATACCCAACGTCGCAGAACGCGAATGGCGTCGGAGAGCGGAATGTCGCCGTGGAGGCACACGACGGGGGTTTCGATCATTCTGAGATTGCCGCGCTTCTGCAATGCCTCGGCGAGCGCGAGATCGTCGCCGATCGAATGGGCCGCCCGTTCGAGCCCGTCGTTCAAATCGCCGCGTCGAAAGGCGACGAGGGCACCCGACATCGGAGAGGGTTTGCCCAAGGCACGCGTCAACGACACGAGCGCTGGCCACGCATAAAACGATCCGCCTAGGGCCGTGCGCAATACACGATTGCCCCACCCCCGACCAGGCGCCGCCATCGGAGGAGCGAATGCCCCCGAGACTCCGTCTTCTGACAGCGTGCCCATCAATGCGTCGAGCAAGCTTTCGTCGATGACGGCATCGGCGTCGGCGAACATCACGATGGGCGATCGAGTCGAATGCACACCGGCTTCGAGGTGGCGAACCTTGGGATTGGTCCAATCGATGGTCTCCCCGCGATCGACCGCGACTTTGGCGCCGACGCTCCGAGCGACATCGGCAGCGGGATCGGCGAGCGAGGGCATACACGCGACCATTTCGACCCGCCCGATGTGCGCAGAATTCAGCGCCGAGAGCGCCCTCTCGAGGCCCGGCTCGGCGCCCTCGCAGGGTCGGAGAATGCTCACGCCGTCGATCTTTGGAGGCATGGGCGAAGGAGCGGACACCCTTCGCGAAGCGAAATACGACGTGCCCAGGCTGGCGCCGGCGAGCAGCAACTGGAGCCACGAGAGCGCAGACACGACGCTTTCTATCGCCCTTCCGTCTCGGTGCCGAGCACCGAGAAGCGGGCGAAGAGCTCTTCGGTATACAAGGACTCGTTCGTGCGAGCCCGCAGCGCCTGCATGTGAGCTCGGCCTCGAACGAAAGATTGGAGCGCAGCGGCGTCTTCCCAAACCGAAAAAGTTCCAGATCGGAGAATGGGTAGCTCGCCGATCGACAGCGCGCTCACGAGCCCCGGCGCTTTTGCGATCTCGGGCTCGACCGCGGTCGCGTAGCGCCAGAATACCAGCTGACGCGAAGGGCGGAGCGCAGCACGCGTCAGCACGGCGACGGGGCCCGTCGAGAGCTCGGCGACGCCCTCACCGAATGGCCGTTCTCCGTTCCAGCTGCCGGTCGAACGCGTGGCCGCGAGGTGATGGGTGATCGAGCTCTCGGCGTGCGCGCGATATCGCTTCATCACCTCCGATTCCGTCCAAAACGCGCGGGCGCGGGGAGCTCCGTCCCACACACCGAGAAATGCATAGCGACGAAAGTCGGGCGTCGCACCGCCGAAGCGAACGCCTGTTCCGAGGAGCTTCCAAAAAGCGAGACCTGGTATGTCGCGCATCGAGCGGGCGAACAGTCCCATTTGTCTGAATGCCCAGAATCGGGCACCGACAGGAAATCGAAACTGACTGAAGGTGACGAGGGGAGGCATGGTGGCTTCAGCAGCTCGTCGAAGCACCCTCTTGCGATGCTTGCGCTTCGACAGCATGCGTGGCGTGCAGAAGCGACACGATTACCATGACCGCGCGCGGTCACCACGCAAGAAGACGGTTTGTCGTTTCTCGACCCTTTCGGATTGCCGCCGGTCGCGGCTCAGATGAAGTGAGCTCTCGATGAAGAACCCCGAGATCGTCGAGAGTCTCTTCGCCCGCATCGAGATCGATCGCGATTCGCAGATCGTGAAGCTCATACGAACCGCCGAGCCCCTCGACGCGCAGTCGATCGCGCGCGCGGTCGACGACTTTCAGCTCGCCGTCCCCTTCAGAGGGCGACCCCGGCTCGTCTTGCTCCAAGACATGCGCCTCGCCCCTGCCGTTCGCGACGAGGCGGTCGAGAAGGCGTTCGCAGTCGTGCTCCCACGATTGACTGCGAAGTTCGCCGCGCGCGCCGTTCTACTCGCGACCGCGGTGGGCAGACTCCAAGCGACGCGGTTCGTCCGAATGAGCGACGGAGACTCGATGGTCTTCACCGACGAGGCCGAAGCGCTCCGCTTCCTACGAGAACAGGCGATCAAGCTCAAGCCCGCCCAGTCGTAGCCAGCAGAGCCGTGGCAAGCCCGCGTCGCCGTGCTCGGCGAGCCCGCGGGTCATTGAAACGTGCCGATGTCGATCTCGTCGGTGGAGCTGAGATTGAAGTCGATCGCGCCGGCGAACGAATAGACGTGGTTTTCGAAGATCGGCATCTGATGCACATGACCTCGCGCCACGAGCAGCGACGACGTCTCGGACCACGCGCCGAGCGTCTGGTCGGCCCCAATGGGTGCACGCCACATGCGCTTTTCCTGGGCCGATCCGGCGATTCCTCCGCCGACATACAGATAGCCCCCATAGAAGAAGCTCGCGTGGGTCGCGAGCGCCACTGGCAAAGGCGGCATCATCGTCCATTCGCCGAGCGTGCCATCGGCCGCGAGGTGGCCCCGCCAAGTGTCTTTCAAGAATGGAGGGTTGTTGAACGCCGACTTGTCGAGACCACCCGCCAAGTAAACGTAGTCTCCGACGCGCGTGACCGAGAAGTGCGATCGCGGACCAGGGAGCTTTCCTGCCGTGGTCCACGCCGACACGGTCCCGTTCGGGCTCACCGTCGCTCGCACGATGTCGTCCCAGACATTCGGATCGTCGAAACCGCCGAGGACGTAGAGGCTGTCACCCTTCACGATCGCCCCTGGATGCATTCTGGGATGAAGCACTGACCCGACCGACGCCCACGCACCGAGTGATCCGTCGTCACCAATGATCGATGCGTAGGATTGATCGCTCACGACGCTGCCCTTCGTCCCGCCAGCGACGACGACGACGTTCGAGACTACGCCGCCCGTCAAACCGCCGAGGGCGACCGGAAGCGCGGTCTGATCGACCGATGCCTCGATCGAGCCGTCGGCGTGAACCGGAAAACGGTCGGCATTCTTCAACGGAAAGTTTCCGTTGGCTCCGCCGATTACATAGATGAACGGGCCGGCCTTGGTGTTCGCGAGAAACGTCACGTGGTGATTGCGCTTGCGCGATTTGACGTCGCTCGCCGAAAACGAAAGCGTTCCGCATTCCATGTCGGGAGGCGTCCCCGGGTCGCCACAGGTCGAGCCATGACCGCCGACACCACCGCCGCCGCCGGCTCCGCTCGAGGTCGACCCCTGGGTGCCGCTCGTCGTTTCGGCCGTCGAGCAAGCGACGGCGAACGCGGCGATCGAGATCCCGAACCAACGAAGTCTTCGCATCACCGAACCGTCGCACGCGTGAGACCGCACCGAAAGACGGGAAACCTCAGAGATCATCAACCCTGCGAGACCGCGCCTTCTAGAGGCAGCTCGCAATGGCGTGGGAGAGGCTCTCTCCGCGCGTCCGCATGCTCGACCCGGTTGTCGTCGGCGACGGCATCTCGATGGCGGCGATCGGTTCACGAATCGGAACGAGCCCGTCTCTCTCTACTTCATAGAGGCGAACACGCGGGGTGTCTCCATCGTCGACGACTGCCGGAGCTCCGAGCATGCGCATCGGGAGGCCGTGCATCGAGCGGTCGGTGTCTTCGTGCATGTGACCGTGGAGCAGCTGCACGTTCGCGTGACGCTTGAAGAGGGCGCTCTGCACCTCCCAGCCGGCGAGGCCATCGAACCGTCGCATGATGGGCCCTCGATCGTACGCAGGATGGTGTTGCACCACGACGACCGGAACGAGCTTCGAGGCGAGATCGTTCAATCGCGTGCGGAGCGCCTCCGCGGCCTCGCCGGTCAGCACGCCCGTCGCGAACGCCGCCGATTGAGGGCGTGTGACGTCGATCGGGAGAATCACCACCGACCCCAAGTCGACGACCTTGCCCATCTCGCCGGCCGAGCCTCTCGCGAACGGAGACAACGGCCCCGACATGGCCTTTCGCCACCCGTCGGGATCTTCATAGCGATCGTGATTGCCAGGGACGAGGGTGATTCGATCGGCTGAAAATCCGCTGTTCGCCAAGACTTCGGCGGCCACCTCGAGCTCTCTCGGATGTCCCATTTCGGTGAGATCGCCCGAGACGATCAAGTAGTCGGCGGCGGCCCGCGCCTTCGCCAGCGCGCGCTCGACGCGCTCGATTCGACCGGTGACGTCGAGCGGTCTCCCGATGCTCACGAGCCGTGTTCGCGCGCTCGCCTGGACGCGGCCACCACCCGCCGCGTGAGCCAAGAGATGCAGATCCGAGACGTGTGCGATCGAGCGGGTCATGGGGTTCTCAGCTCCGCGAGTCGCGCTAGGCGACGCGTCCACGATGGACGCACCGCGTCGCACTGCGCCGTCGGTCATGAAACGAAATCGAGACGAATGATGCCGGTCTCGGAGCGCCGCTCCTCGTCAGGTATGGCGCGAAAATCAATCGATGCAGGCTCCACAGTGTGAAGAAGCATTGAGATCCGGGCCGCGAAGCATTCGGTCGTTTTCGGTCACGCGCCATCGAAGAGGGCCCGATTGCGCGCACTCGACGCGCTCGTCGGACGCGGGCGGGCGGCTCAGATCCCGTCGGTGGGCTCGCGCATCTGATGCACGAGACCTTCGAGGCGCTTCGATATCCAGACCTTGTTCTTGTTGTCGACGATGACGACGCCGACACCATCGAGACGCTCGACGAGCGCGAGGCCTTTTTCGGGGCCCAGAATGAACACGGCGTCGTCGATGGCGTCGGCGGTGAACGCGTCTTTCGCCCAAAGCGTCACGCTGCGCGTGAGCGTCGCGGGGTAACCCGTCCGCGGATCGATGATGTGGTGGTAGCGCTTCTTGTCTTTGACGAACGAGCGCTCGTAGTCACCGGCGGTCGAGAAGGCGTGGTCTTCGACTTCGATCGCGGCGAAGTAGTCGTTCTCGTCTTTGCCACGCGGATCGCGGATGCCGACGCGAAAGCGCGAGCCGTCGGGCTTCTTGCCGCGCACGAACAGATCGCCTCCGGCTTGGACGAAGTACGCGTGCACGCCTTCGGCATCGAGGACCTTCGCCGCTGCGTCGACCGCGTAGCCCTTGGCGATGCCGCCGAGGCTGATCCGCATCTTCGAATCGGCGAGCTTGACGGTGCTCGCGGCGTCGTCGACGACGATCTTCTTGTAGTCGATGAGCAATCGAGCGCGCTCGATGTCGGCCTTCTTCGGGATCGTCGGATCGAGATCTTGATCGAACTTCCAGAGGCCGTGCATGGCCTCGAACGAGATGTCGAACACGCCGCCCGACTCCTTGCTGATCCATTGGCTCTTGTCGATGACTGCGAGCGTCTCGGGGCCGACCTTCACCGGCTCGCCACCGGCCGCTTGGTTGACGTGTGAGACCTCGCTGTCGTCTTTCCAAGTGGTCATCAACGCCTCGAGGCGCTTGATCTCTTGGTAGGCCTTCCAGACCTTCTTCTTGATGGTCGTCTCGTCGAGCTCGGGCGTGGTGAAGGTCTGGATCTGGATCTTCGTGCCCATCGCGGCTTCGACGAGCGTCACGCGCTTCGGCTCGAACGGCTCGGCCGGCACCGATGCGGAGCTCGACGCCGAGGGCGCAGCCGCAGCGTTCGCGACCGACGAGGTTTCGGGCAGAGGCGCGCTCGCCACTGGCTCACGTACGTCGGGCGGCTCTCCGCAGGCGATAGCAAGGCTCGAGAGAATCGACCCAACGAAGGCTCGGCGCATCGAGGTGTGGTTTTAGCAGAGTTGCAAAGAAAGAGCCGGCGAGGCGCGGAGGTCGCAGAGGATTCAAAAGAGAATTCTTTGCGACCTCGGCGTCTCGCCGGCTCTGGGCGAACGCGTGTTCGTCGACTATCGGTCGAGCGTCTCGCTCATTTCGGTGACGAGCTCGGCTGGCATCTCGCTCGGACGCTCCGAGGTCATGCCGAGCGACGCTGCGCGGCGACGCGAAGCCTGCTCGTTGGCGACGAGGACGGCGACGTAGCCGTAGCCGACGGTGAAGAGCGTGGCGAAGGGCGTCGCGAACCAGTGGCCCGTCTTGATCGAGGCGACGATCGAAGCGAAGCTGATGAGCGCGAGGACGACCTCGACGAGTGGGAGATCGGCGCGAGCCTTGTAACGCTGGTTATTGAGGCCTTGCTTGGGCGTGCGCACGAACTCGCCGGCCATGTTCTTGATGCCGTCGTAGACGGCCTTCGTGAGGTGCGGCGCGAGACCGGTGCCGAGGGCGATGAGCATCGGCAAGCGCGCGATGGCCCCCATGCGCTTGCGGTCTTGAGCGCGCTCGGCCTCCATGTAGAAGGCGGCGAGCGAGCCCGTGGTCGCCGTCAACAAGGGGAGATCCATCACGAGCATCTTCACGTTGCTCGCGGCCGGCATGAGGAGGAGCACAGGCAAGAGGAGGATGCTGAGGAGAACGAGGAGCGGGTAGGCGAAGTGCGGCGTCAGGTGGAAGAACGCTTCGACGCGCTGCTGGAGCGAGAGCTCGGCCTTCATCACGCGCGCCATGAGCTTGCGCGCCGTCTGCACGGTGCCCTTGGCCCAGCGATACTGCTGTGCGCGCACGGCGGAGACCTCTTCGGGGAGCTCGGAGGGCGTCACCACGTCCGGGCGGTAGACGAACTTCCAGCCCGCGAGCTGTGCGCGGTAGGAGAGATCGAGATCTTCGGTGAGCGTGTCGTGCTGCCATCCGCCAGCGGAGCCGATGGCTTCTTTGCGCCACATGCCTCCGGTGCCGGAGAAGTTGAAGAGGAGGCCTGCGCCGAAGCGCGCGCGGTTCTCGACGAGGTGATGACCGTCGAGCATGAGCGCCTGCACCTTCGTGAGGACCGAGACCTCGCGGTTGATGTGGCCCCAACGCGTCTGGACCATGCCGACCTTCGGATCGCGGAAGTGACCGACGATCGATCGGACGAACTCGGCTTGCGGGATGAAGTCGGCGTCGAACACGGCGACCAGCTCGCCCTTGGCAACGCCGAGGCCGTTGTCGAGCGCGCCGGCTTTGTAGCCCGTGCGGTTCACGCGATGAATGTAGACCGCGTCGATGCCTCGGTCTTGGAGCCGCTCGACGTGGGCGCGCACCTGGGCGGCGGTCTCGTCGGTCGAGTCATCGAGCACCTGGATTTCGAGGCGCGCAGCAGGGTAGTCCATCTTCGCGACGGCCTCGAGCAGGCGCGAGGCGACGGTCGACTCGTTGAAGAGCGGCAGCTGAATCGTGACCCGCGGCAAGACGGCCTCGTCGTTCGACGACTCGAACGGGGCGGCTGCGACGTGCTCGTTGATTCGCTTTCGGTGCAGCCGACACAGAATCACCAGGTGGAGCCGGTGCATTCCGTAGGCCGAGAGCAGCAGGAGGACAGCGAAATACAGGACGCAAATGACAATATTCATCGCTTGGTGAGGTTCGTAACATTCGCCTCGGGGCCAATTGTCAGCGACTTGTAAATCCTTGTAGGTCAGTGTCCCGGTGCGCGTGAAACTTGACAGGCCAGCGGTCTTCCCGGGGTTTTGGCGTTACAACCCCCTCCGCCACCAGCCCTGGAGTATCCTCAGCCCCCTCGTGCGACCGTCCGCCCGTCCCGTCTCCAGAGGCCGTCCTCGGGTGACGTCGGTGCCTTCTCGAGGCTTCATGAAACGCGCATCTTCGCTCTTCGCTCTCGCTCTCGCTCTCTCTTTGTCGTTCGTGGCGTCGTGTGACGAGCGAGCCCCCGACGGGCTCCGCCGCACGCCGGCCGGACCGGGAGCCACCGTTCGGTTCGATCTGGCGCACACGCCGCTCCCCGACATTCCGCTGCCGACTGACACGGCGACCTGGCCCGATCCGACGAGCCGCACGGGTCTGCGCATCAACGCGAGCCTCATCGCACCGACCGAAATCGAGCGCGACGCGCGCGCACGGTTCGACCAGCTCGAAGGTTGGGGGACGTTTTCGCCCATCACCGTCTCGTTCGATCTCGGCGACAAGGGCGGCAAGCCGCGCGGGTCGGCCGACAGCGCCCTCGACATCGCCAACATCAAGAAGCGCCATCAGCACGACGACTACGACTTCGCGAACGACGCCGTCTACGTCGTGAACCTCTCGACCGGCGTCCCCGTCGCGCTCGACGTCGGGAACGGGAACTTCAACTACACGCTGAAGACGCTCGACAAATACTGGCCCAACGACACGCGCGCGAGCGAACGCAACCTGCTCTTCGAGTCGTTCGACGAGACCAAGCACGGCTCGATCACGCCCGACGCGTTCAAGCCCGCTGCCGACAAAGACTTCGACGGGTTCCTCGATCTGCCGAACCTCGACGATCCGTATGCGTGCCCCGACGCCGATGCGACCTGCGACAACACCGCCAAAGAATCGGAGGCGGCCTACAACTCCCCCGACTGCATCGCGAAGCGACGCCAGCGCGACCAGTGCATCAGCGATCACCTGCTCACGTTCTACGAGCGCGAGACCGACACGCTCATCTTGCGCCCGATTCTCCCGATGAAAGAGATGACGCGCTACGCGGTCGTGCTCACCGATCGCTTGCTCGACGGGAACGGAAACGCGGTCAAGTCTCCCTTCGATTTCGTCTACCACGCCTCGCAAGAAGCGAGCGCCGCGCGCGTCCGCGACGTGATGAACGACGCGAAGGTCGCGAGCTACTACGGCGATCTCGCCGGCACCGGGCTCGACCACGTCGCCTTCACCTGGAGCTTCACCACGCAGCCCACGGTCGACGACATGAAGCGGCTTCGCGACGGTCTCTACGGCCAAGGTCCTTTCAAGAAATTCTCGACCGATTTTCCTGCGCAGCTCGAGCTTCAGCGCGCGGTCGGTCTCAACTCCGGGCTCCAAAAAGGCGCGACCGATCCCGAGGGTTGGCAATCGAACACGAAGGCCGGCTGCGACGTGAAGAGCAAGAACCTCTTCATCGTGAAGACCGACGACATCAAGGCCATCTTCGCGCAGCTCGTCATCCAAGGCTTCGGCGAGCGCGACGGGCCGAAGACGCAAGAGCTGCTCAAGACCTTCGACGCCGTCGACTACCTCCTGATCGGCACCTACAAGAGCCCGTTCCTCCTCGAAGGTGGCCCCCAAGAGACCGATCCGAAGGCCGCATTTCACTTGAACTACCTGACGGGGGAAGGCTCGATCACGAGCGACAACGTCCAGTTCTTCGCCGTCGTGCCGAAAGAAACCGCTCAGTTCAAGCAGCCGTTCAACGTCGACATCTACGGCCACGGATACACCGGCGCCTTCATCGAAGAGATCATCTACGGCGGCCTCATGGCGCAGCACGGGCTCGCCACCGTCGGCATCAATGCAATGGGCCACGGTCTCGACTTCGGCAACATCGCGACCGACACCGCCGTTCAAGGCGTTCTCGGGTCGACCTGCGTCGGACCTTTCTACGATGCGCTCACGCTCGGGCGCGCCCGCGATCTCAACCGCGACGGCCGCGTCGATTCGGGCGGCGATTTCTGGTCGAGCTACCTCTTTCACACCCGCGACGGCGTCAGACAGTCGGTGCTCGACCACATTCAGCTCGTCCGCATCATGCGGAGCTTCGGCACCGGAAACAGCGGTGCGCTCTGCAAGTCCGACAAGACCGGTTGGGCGAGCCCCGCGACCGAAGCGTGCGACGCGAATCAAGACGGCCAGCCCGATCTCTTCGGCGACTTCGACGGAAACGGCGTCCCCGACTTCGGAGGTCCGAGTGCGACCTACGGCACGTGGGGTGAATCGCTCGGCGGCATTCTCTCGGGGATTCATGGCGCGATCGACGCCTATGTGACCGCTGCTTCGCCCGGATCGGGCGGCGGTGGTCTCACCGACATCGGCATTCGCTCGTTCCAAGGTGGCGTCGTCGAAGCGGTGCTCCTCCGCGTGTGGGGACCGCTCCTCGTCACCGTTCCCGCGGGCGATCGAAAGGCCTGCGATTCGCTCTCGACCGACGGCGACCATTGCACGGTCTGTCAAGCCGACGAGATCTCGCTGCGATGGGTCATGCCCGACAACAACGACACCGGCGAGGTCGAGATCGATTGCTTGTCGAAGAGCGAAATCCAAGACACGACGGTTCTCGTTTACAACCAAGACAACGACGAGCTGCGCTGCGCACGCGTCGACGATTTGGTCGACATGCGGGTGGGTATCCCCGCGTCGATCGGTGATCGAATCTCGATATCGTTTTACGACGGCGCCGACGGCGTCACCGATTACAAGTCGTGCTCACCGACGTTCGCGGGCGACGCCAAGCCGCGCACGACGATCAGCTCCTATGGCAAAGGGCGGGTCGTCGCGGGGACCGTGAATGCGATTGAAACCGAATCCTGCGCGGCGGCGACGTGCAACACGTTCCAGGGGCTCTTCTTCGGAGAGGGCGACCCATTGACCGCCCCCGCCGAGGGCTTCGGTCAGATTCGTCAGACCCCGTCGCTCCGTCGTTTCATTCAGCTCGCCCAAGCGGCGCTCGAGCCGGGCGACCCGATAAGCTTCGCGCCCTACTACGCGATCGAGCACATGACCGATCCGTACGGCAAGGTCATCGCGCCCCACGCATTGCTCACGCTCGACACGATCGGCGACATGAACGTGCCCCTCAACTCCGGGATCGCATTCGCTCGTGCGAGCGGTGCATTGCCGTTCATGCGACCCGATCAGGCGTCGAGGTATCCGGAGTACGCGAACTACGTGACACCCGACGCGCTTTACAAAGCGCTCGGCAACCACACTGCGAACCAAGACCTCATCGACCATCACGTCGTCGAAGGAGTGACGAAGCTCGCGCGGCATCCGGCCGACGCGAAGTGCACTTCGAGCGCGAACGCCCTGCCGCTCGACGCCACGTTCACGGTTCGCGACGGGAGCTCGAAAGCGTGCTTCCCGTCGGGCTGCAACGACGACACCGAGAAGAGCGACACGACGCGCGTCTGCTACGAAGAGACGCACTGCGAGGTGTCCCTGGGGCAGAAGACGGGGCGATGCCTCCCGAATCTGCTCGATCAAGTCACCTGCGACGAGGCGCTCTTCGACGCCGACGATCTCGATGAAGGCGCGCAGCTTTACTTCGAGCAATCGGCGCCGGTGCCCCATCGCCTCGCGCGCTACACGCAGCCGGCGACGCTCGGCTCCATCGATCAGGTCTGGGAGCCTCGCCTCGCGGGCGCACCGGGCACCGACGACGGCGGGTTCGTCCCCGATCCATCGAAGCCTCTGACCGCGCTCCTCGACGCGTACGTCGTCCCAGGCGGCATTCACACTTTCACGAACGGTAACCCCTGCGAGTCCTTCGATGCGGGGACCTACCTCACGAATCTCGTCGCCCGCTTCTTCATGACGAACGGGACCGATCTCTTCTATCTGTCGCATCCGAAGACGCACCGCTGCCTCGCGACGACCGATGTGACCTCCTGCGGGTACCTGACCAAGTGACGAACGACGACACACGGCGCGCGCTCTTGCTCGACATGCGCGCGCGTCACACGGCCTTCGTTCTCGAGAAGCTCGCAGACGAAGGCTCGAAGGCATTGCTCCGTGCCAACATCGAGGGCGCCCTCGAGAAGTGTTGGAGCACGAAGGTGGGCGAGGTCATCGACAAAGATGCCCTCGTGCGAGCCGTCGAGTCGGCGGTCTCCGACGACACGCTCCGATTGGTCGTGAGACCCATCGCGAAGACGTCGGCGCTCCTCGAGATAGCTCGCCTGCGTGAAGACCAAAGCCCGCTCGGAACCTACATCCCGGCCCATGCGCGCGCCGAGATCCGCACGCTCCTCGAGCGGCCCGGACTTCTTCCAGAGAAGCTCGTGCGCCAGGTGCTCTCGCACGAGGCCTTCGAAGACGTGATGCGCGAGGTGCTCGAAGGAGCCCTCCGCGACTTTCAAGAGAAGCTGAACCCTTTCACCAGCGAATGGGGCTTGCCTGCGCTCATCAAGAAGTTTTCGCCCATGGGATTCGGCCTCGGCGGCGGAATCGCCAAGAGCTTCGAATCGGTTCAAAGAGAGTTCGAGAAGCGTCTCGAGCCCGAGCTCAAGCGCTTTCTTCAAGGCGCCTCGAAGCGAGCGCTCGCCATGACGGCCGACTTCATCGTCCAGCGGGCCGACAAGCCCGCTTTCGTCGCGCTCCGAAAGGAGCTGTTCGGATGGCTCCTCGAGCAACCGATGAACGAGCTGTCGGAGACCGCCGACGCCGAGACGGTTCGCTTGGGCGAGTCGATTTCTTTCGAGGTGACGAAGCACCTCCTCTCGATGGACGAGACACGCAATCGACGTCGGGCGACCATCGAAATGGCGCTCCTTGCGCACAAGAATCAAACCGTGAGAGAGGCACTCGCGGCCTATGAGGTGACGCCTCACTTCGACGTCGATGCATTGACCGAAGTGCTCTGGAGACCCATTCAAGTGTCGCTCCAAACCCCTGCGGTTCATGCCTTCGTCGACGCGCTCATCGGCGGCTTCTACGACGCCGAGCTCGGCCGTTCGAGTGGGTCGCTTTAGTGCCTCGACACAGTGGATTCGAAGGGCGGAGGCCAGCAGAGATGAAACAGGAAGACAAAAAGACGGGAAGACGGAGAATTTGCGCGTCAAAACGGCGCGGACCCTGATCACTGCGGTCGAGTCATCCTCAGGCCTTCAGTTCTTCATGTCTTCCTGTTGCATCCTCGGGCTCCGAGCTTCACGGACGCAACCTTTCACCGGTACGACACCCGAGTGGCCAGAGAAGTCGCCAGAGAGAGAGCTCGGGCAAGAGGGTTCAGAGTGCGGCGTGGCGAGCGAGTCGAAGGACGCGTTCGACCGAGGAGGCGATCACCGGATGAATCGACATGGCGAGCAGCGCCTCGTCGACGGGTAGCCAAAGCGCGCCGAGATTGTAGTCAGCATCGACCACCTTCGGGATCGCGAGAACGAATGCATCGTCGAGCGACGCCGCGAAGAAGTGCGTCGTGGCCAGATAGTCGACGCCGTCCCAGCGAAAAGGGTTCGCGCCGACCGCGCATAGCGCTGGATTCACACGCACACGCAGGCCTGTTTCTTCGAGCGTCTCGCGCCATGCCGTTTCGGCTGGGTCTTCTCCGACTTCGACCGCGCCGCCTGGGGGGAAGACGCCGACGACGCCGCTCTCGGGCTCGCGAAGACGCACGACCAAGAGTCGGCCCTCGGCCTCGCACACCGCCGACGCGCGGAGTCGCTCGATCATCGACGGAGCCTTCATCTTCCCCGACGCGCGGTAAAGGCCTGGATCGCGCGGTCCGGGTCTGGGCCACCACCGGTCCATCCGAAACCCCGCTGATACCTCGATTTTGCTTCAAATCGCGGCATGAGACTTTCACTCGCCACGCGCCTTCGCTGGGCGCCACACCGACCAACTCAATCGCCCTTTCGATGTGGCGATTGAGATCGATAGCGACGGTTTGCCACACTCGACGCTCTCGATATCGACGCGGTGACGCGTGAATGAGTCGGCGGTGACACTGGCGCAGGCATTGCTAAGGGCGGCGCATGGCTCAGATGTCGTGCGTCGGGTGTGGAAGCAATGACCTTCGAAGGTCGCCTCGGCGTGGCTTCGACCGCCTTCTCTCCTGGGTGAATCTCTACCCGTACCGATGCTTCGGCTGTGATGCGCGCTCCTTTCGCTTCGGGTCCGAGCTCCTCGCTCGTGAGAGGCGTGCGTCCGATCCCGACGCGCTCCCACGAAATGCTGAACTGGGCGCAGCGCACACCGCGGCGATCACCGATTCGGAAGACGGGTGAACGCGTCGACGATCGCGCTTTGATGGAGCTTCGCGTCGAACAAGAGCGATGTGACGTGACCGGCCGAGCTCCACCGGAGCTCCGACCCCTTCCAATGCTCTGCGAGCACCTCGGCCTCGCTGGGAAGAACAAACCCGTCGTGTCGCGCGCTGACGATGATGGCGGCCTCGGGGCATCGCGGCGGCGGGAGTCGATTGACGCGCACCGATCCGAGGCAGCGCGCGAGCTCGGCGCGCGCCGAGGCGAGGCTCCCGCGATCGGACGCAAGTCGTTTCCAATCGATTCCGAGGCTCAGCGCCCCGTCGAGGAACACGTTCGACGCATCGCTCCCAGCCCCCCGAGGAACGACGGCGACGTCGAGGTCGAGCGTGGCTGCGGCGAACGCTGCCATGAACCCACCCTGGCTGTAGCCCGTGAGCCCCACCTTCGTGTGACCGCGGTTCACGAGATACACGGTGAGCGCGCGCGCTTCGTCCACCGTCGCGAGATTCATGGCGAACTGCTCGGCGACGGTGCTTACTGCTGCGCCGAATTGACCTTCGGGTCGACGTGAACCGTAAAATGGATTCTCTAGCAACAATGTTGCGATACCTTCCGAATGGAGAGCACCTGCGAGCCGCCGTCTTCCGAAGAAGCCTTCTTCTGCCGTCGCGGCGAGCAGAATGGCGATGGGTCCGCGTGTGCCTGCGGCCGGCTCGGTGAGCTCGACGTTCGCCTTCCAGCTTTCGCGCGGCAGATCGCTCTGCGTAGGCGATTCGAACACACCGACCCTTCGAAGCCCTCCGTTCACGAGGGTCGACGGGCCCCACGCGATATTGACGAGCTCGGGACGAGGCTCGGTGGCATACGCCTCGACCCGTGCGACGCGACGCTCGAGCGCTCGCGCATCGCCGAATCCTCCTCGGAAGAGCTTCACTCTGCGAAAGAGAGACGCGACGGCGCGGTCGGCGAACGTATGCAGCTTCACCGAAAGACTGTAGCGCGAGGCGCGTCGACTTGGGGTCCGATGCGTGAAACCCTGCGATCGGCCCTCCACCGATGTCCTCCGACGCCACGCGATTCGTTCCGCTACCCGACGGCCCCGTCGGCGGTCGCTACGACGTCGCGCGCGCGATCGGCAAAGGCAGCATGGGCGTCATGTTCGAGATCTTCGATCGCGTTCACCAGAAGAAGGTGGCGCTCAAATGGCTCTTGCTCGACACTCGAGCAGCGGCGCGCTCGGCTCCGGTTCAGGCGCGAGCTTCACACGCTCGCGGGGCTTTCGAACCGTCACTTCGCGCGCCTCATCCCATTCCGCGAGCGCTCGACGGTCTCGTCCTCGGTCTCTTGTCGATCGATCCGGCAGGAAGACCGACGACGACCGCCGAAGTGATCGATCGCCTCTCGGCGGCCGTCGGTCTCGATCCCGATCCTGATCTGTCTGCGCCCCGCGGATACCTCGAGAGCGCGAGCATCGTT
>JAYUUB010000037.1:0-19653 GCA_043755175.1 Polyangiaceae bacterium
CCGGGCGTCGCGTCGTGGTCGTCGACGACTCGATCGTGCGCGGAACCACCAGCCGCAAGATCGTCAAAATGTTGCGCGATGCCGGCGCACGCGAAGTTCACGTCCGCGTCTCGAGCCCGCCGACGAAGTGGCCCTGTTTTTACGGCATCAACACACCGACGCGCGACGAGCTCATCGCCTCCACACAGGACGAGCAACAGATCGCTGCCTACCTCGAGGCCGACAGCGTCGGGTATCTCTCTCTGCCGAGCCTCGCGCGCGCCGTGCGCCACGTGGAGCAAGAGGGTCGACGAGCCAAAGCCACTCTGAACAAAACCGGCGACGCGGCCGTGGGCGCCCCGCATCCCGAAAGTGAGAGCAGCTCGCCACTCTACGGTTATTGTCACGCGTGCTTCTCTGGCGAGTACCCGATATCCATCTCGAGAAGCCCGGCGACGCGTCTCCGGCTCGTGAGTGGATGACGGCCGAGCGCCGAGTGCTGAGCGGGCCCCGAGCACGATGAGCTGAGAGCATGAGCGATCCCCTCGATCACGTCGAAAACCGAGTCTCGGTCTACGAAGTCAGTCCTCGCGACGGGCTGCAAAATGAGGCCAGTCTCGTCTCCATCGAAGGAAAACGCCGTCTCATCGGCGCGCTCTGCGACGCGGGGTTGAAGCGAATCGAGGTGACGAGCTTCGTGTCGCCGAAGTGGGTCCCGCAGCTTGCCGACGCCGTAGAGCTCTGCGAGTCGCTCGTAGCTCCCGACGGCGTCACGTTCAGCGCGCTCGTTCCCAATGCGCGAGGCCTCGAGCGGGCCCTCAGCGTGAAGCTCCCGGAGATTGCCGTCTTTCTGTCGGCGAGCGAATCGCACAACAAGATGAACGTGAACAAGTCGGTCGCGGCGACGCTCGAAGTGTTCCAGGAGATCGTCCCTCCGGCGCTCGAAGCCGGCGTGCGCGTTCGAGCCTACGTCTCGACGGTGTGGGGTTGTCCTTACGAAGGCGACGTGAGCGTCGACGCTTCGGTCGACATCGCGAAGAAGCTCATCGCTCTCGGCTGTTATCAGGTCTCACTCGGCGACACGATCGGCGTCGGGACGCCCCAAAAGACACGTGAGATCGTGACCCGAATGCTCGCCGAGCTGTCGATCGATCAAGTCGCGCTCCACTTTCACGATACGCGCGGGACTGCTCTCGCCAACGTGTTGATGGGTCTCGAGCTCGGCATTCGGCACTTCGACGCATCGGTCGGAGGCGTCGGCGGATGTCCTTACGCTCCAGGCGCCTCGGGCAACCTCGCGACCGAAGATCTCCTCTACATGCTCGACGGAATGGGCATCGAGACCGGGATCGATCTCGAGAAGCTCATCGAAGCCGGTAACGTCGCGAGCCAAGTCATCGGACGTGCCCTCCCCGGAAAAGTGCACAAGGCCGGCCCGTTCCGTCGCCGGTCCGTCTGATCGAGCCACGCCCTTCGACGCTCACATCGACGGCTTCGGTGAAGCGCTTGACGTCGTCGAGACGCCTCTCAAGCGGGCTTCGAGTAGCCCATCACGCGATAGACGAGCCTCCCAAAGAGCTCGCGGATCCCACGGGTGCTGGTTTCGAGGTGGCTCGCGCGAGGGAGAAAGCTCCCCGTGACGACGCCCGGATCGTACGCGCTGAAGTCGGCAGGCAACGTGTCGACCGAAGCGCCGATCGCGCGGAAGCATCCTTCGGCACGCGCCATGTGGAACGCGCTCGTCACGATCACGAGAGACGTGAAGCCTCGTTGCTTCGCCAGCTCGGCGACGAAGACGGCGTTGTCACGCGTGTTCATTGCGCGCGGCTCGACGATGATCCGCTCGGGCGCGATGCCCCATGAAACGAGCTGATCGCGCAGTCGCTCGGCTTCCACGATGGTCTTGTCGATCGTCGACGGACCGCCAGAGACGATCACGTTCTTCGCGCGACCCGTGCGCAGAAGGTCGAACGTGACGAGCAATCGCTCGATGTGCTCGTTGTACGCGGTCGTCTGGTGCGCGGCGGTCGCGTCGTCTTCGACCATCCCGCCGAGGAGCACCACGGCATCGTACGTCTCGCCATCACGCGTCGTGTCTTTCGCCGACGACTCGAGATACCAGACGATGCGATTTCCTACGGGCGCGAGCGCAAAGAATAGAATCAACCCGATGCCCGACAGGCCGAGCGCTAGGTCGCGCTTCGGCCGGCGCGGCCGTTTCGTTCGAAACGGAAGCGCCAACGCGATGAGGATGAGCCCCCACGCGAGAGGCGTCAGGAGAAGGTCGAGAATCTTCGAGAGAACGAAGAACACGCTATTTGACGAGCGACCCGCTCACGGAGGAGTGGTGCCCGCGACGCAACCGAGCCTCGTGAACCAGACGTGTTGCTCGCCCGATCGATCGTCGCGGAAGAGCACGCCGACGTCGCCCTTGGGGCCGAAAGCGGCGCGCGGGTAGATGCTGTCACCAGGAGCGTTCGTCAAACGGAGCTCGGCCGAGACCGGCTTCAGATCGTTGTCGATGACGCGCGAGTAGAGCTCGTAGCCCTGGTTGTTGTCGCGGTCGTCGGCGTAGACGAACAGAATGCGGTCACCGAGCGCGCGCATGAAGGGGTAGCGCGAATGGTGCGGCCCGGGGCTCGTGACGGCCTTCGGAGCGACGAGCGTGTTCCCATCTTGATCGAGGACGGTTGCGTAGATCGCCTCGGGTGACTTCGACTTGTCGAACCACGAGATGACGTAGCGATCGTGGTTGAAGACGACCGTCGGGTACACCGCTGCGCTCGAGCCGTCGGTGATGTCGATGGGCTTTCCGATCGGCGTCAGATCGAAGTTGAACCGCTGGAAACGGACGAAGTGAGTGACATTGTCGCCGCGCGACCAAACGACCCCGATGCCTTGCGAAGTCGCTGCGACGACCGGCGATTCGTTCGGAAAGCCGCTCTCGGCGGTGTCGGTCATCCTGACGTCTTTGTCACCAGTCAGCGAGACGCCGGAGAGGTCGAAGACGCGTCCGTAGATGTTGAAGTTGCCCGACCGATCGTCTTGCCAGAGCACGACGAAGTTGTTCCCCGTGAAGCCGATGTCTTGGTTGATCGCGAACGTTCCGGTCGTGTGGCTCACCTGAATGTCGTCGTGGAACTTCTTTCCCATGTCGTCGAGCATCGAGAAGAAGACTTGATACGACCCGCCCGTCGGCCGCGCCTGCCACGCGATGCCGAAGCGATCGCCGGTCCAGAGCACCGAGCCACCGAACGAATCGGCGGTCGGCATCACGTCGATGGTCTGTTGTCCGGGCGGGATCTTGTCGCCAGCTGCCGTGAGCATCGTCGTGTACATGTCGGCGCCGCCGTTCTGACCCGACGTCGACTCGGTGAACGACGCGTTGTAGTTCGTGCCGTTGTACGCGAGGCTTCCGGGTGACGCCGTCGCGTGCTCGGAGATCTGCCGCGGCTCGGCGTCGAGCGGAATGAAAGTCGCGTTGTCGTCGACGATGCCGTTGCAGTCGTTGTCGACGCCGTCGCAGACCTCTTTGTTGCCAGGATAAGCGTTGGGATTCGTGTCGTCGCAGTCGTCGCCGCAAGAGCCGGGCGCGCCGGCCTTGGTGCCTTCTCGCGGGCCCTTGTGCCCGTCTTTGTCGAGATCGACCGCTGCCGGCGTATACTCACATGCTCCTGAATCGGCGTTGCATTTGTCGAGGGTACAGGGGTCGCTGTCGTTGCAGTCGACAGGCTTGCCCTCGACGCAGCGCCCTTCACTCAGCGTGAGCGCTTGCCCGCTGGTGCCCGTCGACGCGCCGACCTGAGAGGTCGAGCCGGCCCCACCGGTTCCGTCGGTCAGCTCGCAATGAACGTTGCGGCACTTGTTGTTGAAGCCATCGCAGTCGGCGTCGACCACGCACTTCGGAAGTGGCGGCGCAGGCGGTGGGATCTCGAGCGAGCTTCGCGCGCCGCACGAGGCGGTGGCAAGGGTCGCCGCGAAGAGCCCGAAACCGAACAGACCGAGCGTGGATACGAGAGCACGAGGGCGCATCGTCTTCGACCTCAAAGGCATCCGCCGAAACCTTCGACGTCGATGGGCTCGCATACGAACCCGGAGGGGCAACCGCTCGATCCCATCAGCGGGCAGAGCTGAACGCACTGTGTTCCCGAGCCGGTGATCACGCACGCGAGACCCGCTCCGCACGCTTGCGCTCCCTGACAGCCATCACCTTGTTGACCGGGCCCCGCGGGCTGGCAGAAGGCTCCGTACGTTTCCTGACCGCACGGCTCACTCGGGTATTGGACGTAGATGTAACAGCCCTCGTCGGGGCCGCACTGGCCGTTGCCTTGGTGATACGGATCGCACTGAAAGTCTTCGACCGGAGGAGGCGGGTTCGGACAGCCCGGCTCGGTGTAGTCCGGGAAGGCATCTTTGCCCCCGTCTTTGCCGCTGCTCGTCGAGGGCTTGGTCCCGGTCGACGAGTTGCCTCCTCCCGATCCTCCACCGCCCGTGCTGCCCGGAGGGACGATCACGTTGTTGTCGCAGCCCGTGAAGGAGGCCGCGACGAGCGTGGGCAGCACCACGAGAGCAGAAGCAAAAGCAAACAACCGAGCGTGCATGGGACCTGAGTCTACTCAGCTTTGGGGCCGAGCGCGCCATTCGAGAGCCCGTTTGAACGCTTTTGAGTCGGTGACTAGGGTCGTGCGCAAACCCTATGGTTTTGCGATCAATTCTTCATCTTGGGCGGGGCCAGCGAAGGCGCCGCCGAGGCCGCTGCCTTGGCCGAAGGCGCTGCGCTCGATTTCGGCGCTGCGCTCGAGGTCGGTGCTGCGCTCGCAGACGCTGCCGCGCTCGCCGAGTCTGCGGGTGCGCCGTCGCCGCGGCGGATCGTGATCTTCTTGATCACGGGAGGCTTGACGGCCTTGTCTCCGCGAACCGGGCTCGACGCGATGGCGTGAACCGTGTCGATCGGCGTGCACTCCCCGAAGATCGTGTAGCCGTTGTCGAGGTGCGGCGCCGCGTCGTCGGTGATGAAGAACTGCTTGCTGTTGGTGTCTTTGCCCCGGTTCGCCATGCAGAGGAGCCCGGCTCGATCGTGCCGCGATCCGGGCCAGAGCTCATCGGCGATCGTGTATCCGGTCTCCTCGGCTCCGTTCATGCTGCCGCCTTGGATCATGAAGCCTTTGACGATGCGGTGAAACAGAGTCCCGTCGTACGCAGGCTTCTTCACCCAGTCGGTTCCATCCCAGAAAGATCGGAGGCCGCGGACGAGCCCGACGAAGTTCGCGACGGTGACCGGCGCCTTGTCGTCGTAGAGCTTGCACGAGACGTCGCCTCCGTCGGTCTCGATCTTCGCGATGATGTCGCCGCTCGCAGGAAGGCCCTTCAGGGCCTCGTCGAGAGAGAACTTGCCCGCCGAGGGGTCGGGCGTCGTCGGCGGCTTCCAAGCCTTCACGGGAGCCGCGGCGGGCGCCGGTGCAGACGCAGCGACGCTCTGCGCGGGGTGATCGGGCGTGGGCTCAGGCGTGGGCTTGTCGCATCCCGCCGAGACGAGCGGAGCCGACACGACGAGTGTGGCCAGGAGGAAGCCCGTGAAACCTTGGGGTACCGACGTGTTCTTCACGAACGCCGTTTGCAAGAGGTGCGGACGAGGGTCAAGCGACTTGCATGCTCGCCGCTCGCAGAAGGCTCAGCGCGCGGGCGTCGGCCACGAATCTCGCCGCTACGGCCAGTGAATGTGGCCGAGCCGCGAAGCCCTTCGGGCTCCGGTGACGCGCGCGAGCGATGAGGGCAACCCCGCGAGCGTTCGCGCGGCGATGAGCGCCACGGCCGCTGGCTCATGGTGATCCGGTAGAAGGACGCCGGCCTCGACGACTCGGACCTTCGCGCCTGGGATGAGCTCGGCGACCCATCTCGCTAGGGTGGGGTTCTTCGCGCCGCCCCCTGTGAGGACGATCTCGCGTGGACGAAAGCGAGCGGTCTCCAGCGCCATCGCGACACAACGCGCGGTCGCGAGGAGAATGCTCGTTGCGATGTCGGCGGTCTTCTCGCGCTCGAAACGCTTCAAGAGAGGCTCGAAGAACGCCGCGCCGAAATCTTCGCGGCCCGTCGATTTCGGTGCCGTCGCAACAATGAAAGGGTGCGCGAGAATCGCGTCGACGAGCGCATCGATGGGCGCTCCGCCTACGCTGAGCGAGCCGTCGCGGTCGCAGTCGAGGGCGCCCGAGGTCGCCGAGGAGGCGAAGGCGTCGGCGATCATCATCCCCGGCCCGACGTCGTAGCCTACGACGTCGTCGGGATTCTCCGAGACGAGCGTCACGTTCGCGATACCGCCGAAGTTCACGATGAGCCGCGGCCGGTGATCGCGGGGCGTGAAGAACCAATGCGCCATGGGCACGATGGGCGCCCCTTCCCCGCCCTCGGCGATGTCTGCACCTCGAAGATCGCCGACGACCGGGATGGAAAGCCGGTGAGCGAGCACCGCCGACGAGCCGATCTGCAGCGTCGAGGCGACGCGCGAGCCTTTCGACGGAGGCGCGTGCCAAACCGTCTGGCCGTGGACACCACACACCTCGGCCTTTTCCGCTCCCTCGAGCATTCGAGCCGCCCGAGCGTAGATCTCGGGGAGCTCGTAGTGGAGCTCGGCGATCTGCGGGACCCGCAACGACTCGGGCGTGAGGAGGGCTTCGCGAATCTCGGACGGGTAAGGGAGATGGACGTGCGAGACGACCTCGGGCTCGTGCGGCTCACTCGCCGACAGAAGGCGAAGCGCGACGGCGTCGACGCCGTCACACGACGTGCCACTCATGATTCCAATTGCAATCATACTTGTACTCCTCTTGCATCCAAGATTCGCAATGCAATTTCCTCGAAAGCCCGTTCGCCCCCGCGCGCACGCGTGACGAAGCCGGCTGCGGCCCGTGCTCTCGGGTGAGCGTCGGCGACGGCACAAGAGCATCCGACGAGCGCGAAGACCGAGGCGTCTTCGAGACCGTCGCCGACGAAGCATATGCGTTCCTTCGGGACCACAAACCGTTCGGAGAGAGCGTGGAGCCCTTCGACCTTGTCGGCGACTCCGAGCCAGTCGAGCGGCAGCCCTAGCGCCTCCATGCGCGCGCGGGCGCAAGCGGTACGATTTCTGGAGAGGGGCACGACGTGGAGCCCGATCTTCACGAGACGGAGAATCGATTCGCCGTCGCGCGTGCTGTAGGTCTGCGTCCAACCGACCTCGGGGCCGAGCCAGCTCGTGGTGCCGTCGGTGAGCGTGCCGTCGATGTCGAACGCCACGAGATCGACCCGACCAAAAGCATCGATGGACATGTCTCCCGCTAGCACGACTCAGCTCGGGGTTGTGCCCTGCTCGCTGTGTTGCGATACCTCTCGAATGTCTGTCGCGGTGTGGAGCACGAGCTCGTGAACGGCGTCGCACCACTCGGCGTGGCGCTCTGGCTCTCGATCGCCGGGTGCGCCAGCGCCGAGAGCGTCGTGAGCACGAGCCGCTCCGGCCCTGCGCCGACACAGCGGGCCCGCGCAGGTACGAGCGCCGTCGATCCGCTCGGAATGACGAGCGCACCGAGCGCCTCTTCTCTTGCTGCCTCGTCGCCGCCTTTTCAGTCCGACGAGGTGTTCTCAATACGGATCAGCGGAGGCGACGTCGTCGATGGAACCGGCAGCCCTCGAAGGCGAGCCGACGTGTTGATCCGCGACGACCGAGTCGCGTTCGTCGGTGTCGTGAGCCCGCTCGTTCGTGCACGTCGGGTGATCGACGCGACCGGGGCGATCGTCACACCGGGGTTCATCGACATGCACTCGCACGCCGATCCGACGGGCTACGTGGAGCCGGCGCTCGCTCAAGGCGTGACGACCGTCGTCGTCGGCCAAGACGGAGTGAGCCCGTCCAAGCACATCGGCGCATGGCTTCGTGGCGTCGACGCCGGAGCGGCGCGGGTCAACGCAGCGACGCTCGTAGGGCACGGGACCGCGCGCGAGGTCGCTGGGCTCACGATGAAGACCAAGCTCGGATCTTCAGACAGGGCAGAGCTCGCCCGCGTGGTCGAGCAGGCCCTCGCCGAGGGGGCGTTCGGGCTTTCCACGGGGCTCGAGTACGATCCCGGTAGGAGCGCGAGCTTGGAAGAGCTCGTCGCGGCAGCCGAGCCCGTCGGTGTCAGGGGGGGGATCGTGATGAGCCACCTCAGGAGCGAGGACGACGACAAGATCGATCGAGCGCTCGACGAGCTCATCGAGCAGGGCCGACGGAGCCACGCGAAGGTGCACGTCGCGCACATGAAAGTCGTCTACGGGCACGGTGCGTCGCGTGCCGACGAGCTTCTCGCCAGGCTCGCGAAGGCGCGCGCCGATGGAATCGACATCACTGCCGACATGTATCCGTACACGGCGAGCTACACGACGATCGGGATCCTGTTCCCCGATTACGCGCGCGGTGGGGGCGAAAAGACCGGTCACCGCGAAAAAGAGGTCCTCGCCTATCTCCATGAACGCGTGATGAAACGAAACGGTCCCGAGGCGACGCTCTTCGGCACCGGAGACCTCGCCGGAAAGACGCTCGCCGAGGCCGCACGAGCGCGCGGCGTTCCGTTCGAGCGCGTCCTCTTCGACCTCGGCCCGAACGGCGGGGCGGCGGCATACTTCGTGATGGACGACGCGCTCGAGACGCGCCTTCTCTTAAACCCGTTTGTCTCTATTGGGACCGATGGCGGCGGCGGTGACCCACATCCCCGGAGCCACGGAAGCTTCACGCGTGTCATCGAAGAGCTCGTCGAGAAGCGCGGCGTCCTCAGCCTCGAAGACGCGATCCGCAAGATGACGTCGCTCTCGGCACACGCGCTCGGGCTCGATGGCGAGAGAGGCTGCCTGAAAGAGGGGTGCGCTGCCGACGTCGATGTGTTCGTTCCCGAAGACCTCCACACGCGCGCCGACTTCCTGAAACCGAAGATCCTCGCCGAAGGCATGCGCGCAGTCATCGTGAACGGCGTCCTCGAGCGCGAAGGAGCCGACGTCGTCCGCGCGCATGGAGGAAGGGCCCTCCGCGCCCCGAAGTCTGCGAAGACGACGCCCTGAAACGTCGAAGCTCCAACACACGCGGAGCGCTCCGCGTCGGGTGACACGCGACGGTGAGGAGCCCTGCTCAGTGACCGCGAAGACGCAGGTAGACCATGAGCCCGCCCGTGACCGCACCCAGCATGAACGCCGAGAAGAGCATGAGTGCCAGGACCGACCCCGAAGTCCCGCTCCGGCCCGGCGGCGCGCGGCGGCTCAGCTCTCGCGGAGGGACGCTCGCGACGTTCGCGTCGCCTTCGACGGTGACCGCGAGACCGCAGCTGTCGAAGAAGCTCTTCACTTGGTCGAAGAACCCGGAATACGAGGCTCGATCGACGTCGAAGCCACGATTTTTGAAGCGCTCGTAGTGCAGGCCTTCGAGACAGCCGTGCGTTCGAAGCACGGCGCGCCTCTCGCCGATGTCGACCCAACCGACAGTGAGCGACGCATGTGCCGGATCGTCGGGAGCGAGGACGATCGACTGCCTCGCGCGTTTGCCTCCGGCAGTGCTCATACCTTCGGGCGTCACCAGGCGCGGCCGTCGCAAAACTCCGCCTTGCACGCGCACCGAGTCGAAGACGCTCGAGAAATAGCGGCTGAAGTCGAATGCACTCTGGGCAACCTGAGTGCGTTTGGCGTCGAATCCCACGCGACCCCGAATCTTGCCGGCCTAGGCCCTCCTAGGGAAACAAAATGCGCGAGATATTTCGAACGCCCCGGAAAGCGGGCAGAGCTCGTCATCGTGGGTGCTTCGGTCGACCGATCACGCGGATGTGGGCGGCGAGGGCGCGCGCCCGAACCGC
Source organism: Polyangiaceae bacterium (assembly GCA_043755175.1). GTDB lineage: Bacteria > Myxococcota_A > Polyangia > Polyangiales > Polyangiaceae > CAYYKK01. The sequence continues at coordinate 9,822 of JAYUUB010000037.1, forward strand.
GTCGTTGGCTGCCGACCGAACCGTCGCTTCGGGGACGGTGAGCTCTCCACCGAGGGCGAAACGCAGTGGGATGATCGTCGGGACGCTCGGCCCGCTCGTATCCCCCCCGCTCGACTGAACGAGCAATGCACCATCGACTTGCTTCACGCCCTCGACCGGCTCCGCAAGAGAGGCGCCCGGAGGAAGCGGTATCCGAGCCACCAGACGTTGCGAGCCAGGCGACTTGCTCACGACGCGCACTTCGAGCGACGAAGTGCCATCGGTCGAGGCGCTGCCCGGCCACTTGACCTCGATCGAAACGGGGTTGACGAGATCACCCGGCCCGGGGCGGAACGAAAAGCTCCGCAGCGCCCGCTGATCGAGGCGCGCGAGCAATCCGGGCAAAGGCGCTCCCGGGGTCGAGCTCTTGGGGATCACATGAAGCGCGACATGCCGGGTCTTCACGTCGATCGGTAGTCGCATCGAAGAAGACACGGTCACCTCCCGCGTCTTTCCGACCACGTCTCCGACCGCGTCGAGCTCGGTGACGGCGATTCGAATCGGCGCGCGCTCACCGCCGAAGGTTCCGAGCGATTCGACGACTGCGCGGCTCGCGCCCGCGGAGCCGAAGCCACCGTCGGGCGCGCGCTGGACGAGAAGCCATCCGATGAGGACGTCGACCGTCGAAGTCGGCTTGTATCCGAGCGTCGTAGCTCGGAGGAGCGCCGCGTAAACGATCGATCGGGCCGACCTGTCGCCGGAGAGCGAGCCGCCGAACGAAATCTCGCCTGTCGGCTTCAACGCGACGAGTCGGGCGAGCTCGGGAGCCAGCTCGACAGCGAGCGACTGACGATGACTTCGATCTGCGAATGCGAGCAAGAGCTTGGCGAGAAGCACGGGGTCGCGGTCGTCTTTGGCGGAGCGGAGCGCCCCGCTGACCGCGGCGTCCCAGCAAGCAGCGATTCCGCCGGCTTCCGGCTCGGGCTCGCCCTCGACCGCGCGAACGCGCTCTTCGGCCGACGACGGTTTGTCGGACGGACAATCACCGACCGGCGGCAAAGGGTTCTTGTCGCTTCCGGGCGGCGCCTTCATCCAGAAGTTGGCGCGTCGCAGGGTGCCGTCTTCACCCTCGTCGTGTCCTGGAACATCGCGTAGCGCCAGCATCCTCCCGAGGGATTGCTCCTTCATCGTCGTGGCTCGGGCAGCCAACGTCGGCGCCTTGCGCTCCCAAGTGCGACGAAGTCTCTCGAACACTTCGACTGCATCGGCAGCGGCGTCTTCTGAATTGAGCCGGCTCGAGTCGAGCGAGTCCATGACGGCCGAGAGCGTCGGGTCGAACGACCCCTCGAGCAAGAGGGTCGGCGCCCCCTCTATGCGCGTGATGTCGTCGTCGACGAAGGTGTCGATCGAGACCTCCGAGCTCACCCATCGCGAGCGGCCGAGCGTCATTCGATGCCCGTTCGGACCGACGCCGACGCGATGCTCGATCGAGTCGGTGAGCCCGCCGCCTTTGACGTCTGCGAGGATGCGCGCTTCGCCTTCGGCGCGCGCTTTGATGCGAACGGGGACGGTGACCGTCCCCTTCTTCGGTAGGTCGACTGCGATCTCGGTCGCCTCCCCGCGGGCGAGCTCGGCAGCTCCAGCGGCCGAGACGTGGACCGTCGCGTGCATCGGCGTACCCGTCCGATTGGTGATCCGAACGGCGACCTCCGGTGCATCGCCCGCGATCCATGTCGTCCCGGCGTTCACCCGGACCGAGAGAGGCAGCGAGGTCGCCACGTCGACCGTGCTCGCAGCAGGTCCTGCCTCGTCAGGGAGGGCCACGAGAAGCACCCGGTAAGTCGTCTCGTCGGCGCCGAGCGGAAGGCGCAGACGAGCGATGCCGTCTTTGTCGGTGCGGACGGGAGCGCTGAACACGTAGGCGCTCTTGTCGCGCGTGACCTGGGTCGCGCCCATCCGAAGCGAAGGCGTCTTCGCCCGATGCGAACCGCCGAGCCTTCCATTGCCCGAGCCGAACCCCTGCCCGGTCGAAAGCTCGGTGCCGGTGAACTCGTTGAGGAGTGACTTCCACTTTCCGACCGTCTCTTCGCCCACACGCATGTCGAGACGCGAGTCGACGATCTTGTCTTCTCCCATGGCTCGCGCATACGGCGACCCCGACTTCACGACGCGAACGAACGGGTCTTTGATGTCGTCGCTCGTCCCGAGCCGGCCGTCGGGTCCGGGGGCGTGGAGCTCCCAGCCAGGCAGCGCATTGATGAACGGGACCGTGGCGCCAGAAGCCTTCACGAACTGCATCGCACCGCCCCACGGATCGCTGACTTCGCTCGAGTCGAGCGTCGCCCCCTCCTCGGCGTCGTGGACGAAGAGGCGTCGCAAGATGGCGTTCGGGTCTTGGAGAATCGGTTCGTTCGCGTCGAGGTCTTGCGTATTGCGGAAGGTGCGCACCGCGGCGAGGACGCGGAAGAGCTTGAGACGCGTCACACGTCGCGCCACGGTGTCGTAGTCGACCTGAGGATCGAGGGCGCGCAAGTCGGCGAGCGTGAAGGGCTCTCCGCCGGGCGTCATCGGTGGAGCGGAGAGGACGGCCGTGACGAGGGTCATGATCTCCGGATTGAATTCGTTGCCCCGCCCACCCTTCCGGAGCACGTCTCGCAGCGTCTCACTCGACGACGACGACTCGAACACGACCCCTTCGAGGTTCTTGAGCACCGCGTTGAACGTCCGGCGCATCTCCTCTTTCGCCGATCCGCCGGGGTCCGAGACGATGTGGCTCCCGTCGCCTCCCTGCTGCGCGAGCGAGGCCTGCAGGAGAGGCATCAGGGTCGGATCTTTTGCCAAGACGGCGTCGCAGTCGGCCGGCTCAATCTGCACCCGTGCGCAGATCGCGAGGCGTGTGTCGAACTCGGGCGGGATCGTCTCGTCGACGCGGGCGAATCGATCGTAGAGAATTCCCGTGACCGAACCGGCGAGCGGCGCACCCGCTTCGTCGAGGAGCTTCGCTTCGATCTCGACGTCTCCACCGGGAGCGAGCCGACCTCCGGTGATTCGCGAGGTCAGCTTCGGCAACACGCGGGGCTTGACGACGATGGGCGTGCTCGCGACCACGGAGGGCCCGTCGCTCCTCGGCGAGCTCGCGCTCACGACGAAGAGGCCGCCCGCGGAGCTCGGAAGGCGCACGTCGCCTCTGTCGGACTTGACCCACGTTTCGGTGGCGTTCGCCCCACGCGCGCCAGAGATCCTTATGCTCGTCGGCTCTCTTCGAACGCCATCGGCGAGCGCCATCTCGATGCCGACCGATTCGCCGGATCGAACGACCAACGCGTTTGGTTTCGCGATGGCGAGGCTCGAGCGTTGAATGTCGAGGCACTTGCTCACCGGACCGGCAGCGAGGAGCTCGGGCGACGCGCCACGGACGGCGCTGACCGACACGGTCGCAGCGACCTCACCCGAGCATGGGCCGACCTTCCGAGACGCGCCGACGTCTTTCGGTACCTTCCAATGAATCTCGCCGATGCCGCGCGAATCGGTCGTCACGGTCTCGTGGAGCCCGTCTCCTTCGACGTGGAGCTCTGCACCCGACACGGGCTTGTTCCAGCCATCTTTGGCGCGCACGATGAGCAGCTGCTCGAGCCCCGGAGCTATCGACCCTGCTTCGGCGTAGAGCTCGACCGTCGGAGCGACCTTGCCCACGACCTGGAGAACACTCGTTGCTTGTCGCTCGCGCCCATCGACGTCGGCGCGAACCGTGAATCGCTTTTCTTTCTCGAAGCCCAGCGTCGGGACGTCGTAGGGGATCACGAGCTCACCGGCCTCGTCGGCCGAAGCCGTCTTCGCCTCCTTCTTCCACTTCTCGCCGTTGATGTCGGGTGTCTCGTCTCCGTCGGTGAAGAGGTACTTGAGCTTGGCGCGGGCGATTCCGTCGCCGGTGGCCGAGGAGAGGCGCACGTGCACCGCGGTCTTGCTGCCCGCAGGAAGGCGCGCAGCTTCGAAGCCAGCGACGAGCGTCGCTTGGGCCGGGACGTCTTCTCGCGGAACCAGATCGGCGAAAGCCATGTTCGAGCGCGAGCCCACGGTGTCGGCTCGCAGCTTCCAGCCGAAGCTCGGGTCTTCGGCGTCGGGGATCGGGAGGACCGTGCTCGCGGCGCCGGCCGCGTCCGTATGGAGGGCCACGACCGTTCGATCGACGCCCCCCTCTGAAAGCTTGAGCATCACGTCGACGTTCGGCGCCGGCGCCCCCGTCTCGAGATCGCGTACGAGCACCCATGCCGGAATGCGAGACCCCGGTGTCACCTCTCGCTCTTGGATGTGGAGCTCGATTTCGAGCTTCGGCGCTCGCGCGATTTCAAACGTCCGTGTTCTACGGTGGCCGCCTTGAGAGAACGCGAGAAGGAGCGACGCTGCCTCGGTCTTTCCGTCGGGGACGGTGAGCTCGAGCGAAGCGAGCCCGTCTCGGTCGGTGACGATCGAAGCCGGCAGAGCGTCGGAGCCGCGCCACACCGCCTCGACGTTCACCTCACCGAGCGGGGCGGGCTCGACGGCGGTCGGGAAGCCGAAAGTCCGCAGCGCGACGATGATCTTCGATCCGGCAGGCGCAGAGCTCGGGAGCTCGACGTAGGCGTCCAAGCCTCGCGCAGCGGGGTCGCTTGGAGCGCTCCGAGCATCTCGGCTACAGACCACACCAAGAAGCATCGTCATTGCAGTTGCACATGCATGTACACTGCGAAATCGAAACGGAGCGCTGTTCGCCATGGGGATCGTCTCGGAGGCGCGTTGGGTCGAAGGATGGAGAGGTGAGCCGTGTCGCCGACTTCATAGCGGCATCTAGCCGACCGCGTCTCGGACAGCGCCGGTGGGCCATGGTTCCCGAGCCGTCCCAAGAGGCGTTCCTCTCTCAGCGAGGCCGCGCTAGGGTCTCAGGCCGGTCAGGGCCGGACAATCAATGACTCACCGCCTCGGCGAATGGGCGACGAACGTTCAGGCGCGGTGATAACGAGTGGTGCATGAGCGACGCACAGTCGGACCTCCTCCGCTTGGCCCCGAGACAGAACGATGACGCAGGCATGCAGCCCCCTTTGCAGCGCTTTTCGCAGCATCGCTTTTCAGAGCATCGCTTTTCAGAGCAGCGCTTTTCAGAGCAGCGCTTTTCGGAGCCGCGCTTTTCGCAGCCGCCCGTACCCCAGCAGCGCTCACCGCAGCAGCAGGGCGAGCTCTCCTTCGAGTCGGCATCGACTGAAGGCGGCGAGCGCATCGTGACCGACTTTTCCCTCGAGCGCGCCGATGCGATCGCGCTCATGAAGCGGCTCCCGAACGAGAGCGTCGATCTGGTCGTCACCGATCCCGCTTACGAATCGCTCGAGAAGCATCGGGCCATCGGCACGACGACCCGCCTGAAGCACAGTAAAGCGTCGAGCAACGATTGGTACTCGATCTTCCCGAACGCTCGTTTCCCCGAGCTCTTCCGAGAGGCCTTTCGAGTCCTCAAGCGGAACACTCATTTTTATCTGTTCTGTGATCAGGAGACGATGTTCGTCGCCAAGCCTCTGGCCGAAGAAGCAGGCTTCCGTTTCTGGAAGCCGCTCGTCTGGGACAAGCGCCTCATCGGAATGGGCTACCACTATCGATCACGCTACGAGCTCGTTCTCTTCTTCGAAAAAGGAAAGCGAAAGCTCAAGAGCCTGTCGATTCCCGACATCATTCAGGTACCCCGAATCCGAGGCGGCTATCCCAGCGAGAAGCCCCCCGAGGTGAGTCGAATCCTCATCGAGCAAAGCACGGAGCCGGGGGCGCTCGTCCTCGATCCCTTCGCTGGCTCGGGATCGGTGGGCGTCGCGGCGCTCCAATCCGGTCGACGCTTCCTGGGCGGCGACGTCTGCGCAGAAGCGATCGACATGGCAGAGCGCAGGCTGCGAAAGATCGTCGACGGTCCGCTCGACGCGACCGAAGCCGCCTCCGTGACCTCGTCGGGTTCCGCCTCATCCGAAGCGCTCGCGAGCGAAAGCCCTGCCTTTTCCGACGAAAGGGTTCGAGACGAGACTCGAGCTCGGCCCGACCGAGGCAAGCACCGAAAGGCAGCCGTCGAGTGATCGACGGCGAAGAAAGCGCACGATGAAAGGCCACGAGTACAAACAGCTCATTGCTCGCTACCTCATCTCTTGGTACGGGCAGCGCGGGCTCGACGTCTACGACGAGGTGAGCATCGGGACGTCGATGCTCGGCAAACAGCGCCGCCTCGATCTCTTGGTGCTCTCTCGCACCACCGGGACGGCGCTCGCGCTCGAATGCAAGTTCCAAGACTCGGCCGGGACCGTCGACGAGAAGATCCCGTACGCCATCAACGATCTCTCCTCGTTGCGAATGCCCGCCGCGGTCGTGTACGCGGGTGACGGTTTTTCCGACGGCGTGCTGCACCTGCTGCGCTCCTCGCCGCTCGCCGCCTACTGCCTCCCGGGGGAAACGTTGCGACCCCTCGCGAGATCGCGCGGTACCGAGTCGATTCACGCGGGAACGTGGCAGCTCGACCACGTCATCGCCCGCACATTTCACCTCTGGGACGTCATTCTCGGAGAAAAGCGCCCGCTATCCATCGACGAAACAGGAGCGCTTTCGACCGCCCGGAAATCCGACTGACGACCACGCGCGTGGGCGCACCGTGCTCCGCTCGGCGAGATCTTCGGGCGAGCGAGTGTCAGAAGCTTCCTTCGATTCCAATCGATGCCGGACCGACTTGCAGTGACACCGGCACGCGGCTTTCGGCCTTCTCGTCGTGGCCCGCAGGCTTGCGGGTCAGACCGACGATCAGCATCGTGGCCGCACCGGCTGCACCGACACCACCCATGACGAAACCGACGTTCGCGAGCGTCTGCTTGTGGACGATCGAGTCCTGAACCTGCGCCTTGTTCGCCGACGCCGGACAGAGGTACTTTGCCCCGACCAAGGTGCAGCTCTTCTTGAGGTCGGAATACTGCGACGACGCAGAAGCCCCCTCGACGGCGGCCATCACGAACCCTGCGACCCCGACGGCGCCGAAGATGCCGGCACCGACCCCAAAGCCGGTTCTACCGCCCCCTGACGCGGGGCGCTGGTCGGCGACGGGCTTCATCGGCTCGACAGGCTGACTAGCATCCAGATCGAATGGATGGATTTCGCCGGGGCCAAGCGTCGCAGATGCATGTTTGAGTTTTTTTCCATCGACGAGAACCTCGACGTCGACCCGTCCGGGCGCGACAGCGATCTGCTCGCCGATCGCGACCTCGGTCGCACCAATGGTCGCGGTCAGCTTTCCTCCGGCCGAGCCTTTCACGTTCACGATGACGATGCAGATCTTCTTGGCCAGCTCGGTGCGAAGGGCCACGCTCTGCTCGAGCGTCGCGGCATACTTGTCTGCAACCTTCGACTCGCGTTCGACGATCGAAAGCTCGTTGTAAGCGCGCGGCATGTCGCCGAGCTCCGAGATCATTCGGGCCATCATGAAGTGCGCATTGGGACTGGCCACGGTGTCGTACGACGCGGTGAACTCGGTCAGGGCGACATCGAATTTGTTAGCGCCGAACGCCTTGGTCCCCAATTCGTAGCGCCCCTGGGCGACCTTCTTTTGCTCGGGCGTTGCTACGTCGATCGGCACGCCGGCAGCCAACCCGAGCGAGGGCGCCAACGGCAGCGTCGAGGCCGCCAACAGCGCGAACGAGAGCAACGAAGGAAATTTCTTCATCAGCCCCAGACGATAGCAGCTGCTCGCTCGAGCGCGGAAGTCCCTCCTCGCCGCTCGGAAAGGCGATGGCACCGCGCAGCTCGAACGTTCTCCGGGCACGCCCGAGAACGAACGATCTTCTCCACTCCACTGTCACCACGCCGCGCGACAAGTGGTACGATAAGCGAGCAAGATGGCGACATCCGACGACAGCGATCCGATCGACGCCTCCTGGGAAGAAGTCGAGTCCCCGCGTCCGAGACCGGCCCCGACGCTCGTGATGGCGTTGCCGCCAAAGGGTGCCATCGCGTCGAAACCACCAACGCCCTCCGCGCCCCCCCCCACTCCAACAGCTCGGAAAGCGTCTTCGAGTGGTAGCGGCGCGGCGTCTCTGAGGCCTGCGCATCCTGCTGGTGCAGCGCGGTCTGCGAGCGCTGGCTCGACGGCACCGGTCACGGCCGGCTCAACCCCGGCCGGCTCAACCCCGATCGACTCAACCCCGATCGGCTCAACCCCGATCGGCAGAACCCCGGCCGGCTCGCCCGCTACCGCGAACGGCATGCGCGCACGCCCGGCGTCGCGACGCACCGTGATGGGCCTCGGCGGGATGAAGCCACCCTCCACGCCTCCAGCCGCGATCGGACGCCAATCTGCACCGGTCGCTCCAGTCGCCCCTCGGGTCGCGACCGCAGCCGCGGTACGCATTCCACCGAAAGGGCTTCTGCGCGTTCCGACGGTGGTTCCCGAGCTCGAGAGCGACCAACCCGAAGAAATCACGCATCCGCGGGCGCATGCGCTCGGGAGCGCAGAGTCCGACGTCGATGCTTCTGCAGCTACGTCTGCAACTACGCCTGCAACTGCTTCGGCAGCTACGTCGGCAGCCACGTCGGCAGCCGCGTCGGCAGCTACGTCGGCAGCTACGTGGGCAGCTACGTCGGCCAATGCATCGGCCATCACGTCGACGAGCGGCGTCGCGGGATCGCCTGTGGCTGCGCGTCAAGCTGCAGGACGAGTCGCAGCTCCAGCTACGATGCCTGCGGCTCTCGACGGCTCGCCTACCGCGCCAGCGGCGACCGAAGTCTCGCTCGAAGAAATCACCCACACCGAGACCACGGTGGTGGTCAGCAGCTCCTCGCCTCCCGACGCCGAAGCTCCCTCGGAGCGTGAAGACGAGATCGACGAAGACAGGGCCTACTTCGCTCCGCGCATCGTGCCGAAGGCGGCGATTCCAGTTGAAACCGACGCGGCGAAGGTGGTCATCAACCTCCCCGCCGACGCCGAAGAGATCACGCAGGCGATGGACAAGGGCGCCTTCGATCAACGCGTTCGCGACGACCGTGCGGCGCTGGCGCGGAGACGCGAGCCGACCGTTCGGATCCCGCGAAAAGACGTTCAAGCGGTTCGAAACGAGATTGCAGCGGCAGAGCGGGCCGGCGGGGCGTCTTCCGATCTCGCATCCGAGATTCCGGTGTACTTCGAAGCCCCGAGCAGCCCGGTTGCAGCTTCGAGCTCGCGCGTCGCAGAACGTGGGCATCGCGAAAACGTCGATCGGAGCGTCGAACTCGAAGCGAGCGCTCCGCGCAACGGTTCTTCCGAAGTTGGGGTGGTCGTGGCGTTCTTGGTCGCTGCGGTCGCCGCAGCGGGCGGCGCCGCCTTGTACTTCACGCAACGATCGACTGCGTCCGGCGTCGTCGAGACGAACGCTTCTGCACAACTTGCCAACTCCAGCGTCACGTCGGCAAAAGAACCCACGGTTCAGTCTTCGGCGCCGCGGGCAATCGAAACCGCCTCGCCCGCGCTCGAGCTCTCGGGTGCTCCCGCCGCTTCGACCGATCCAAGCGTGGTGACGCTGAACGCGGCGGCCGCTCAGGGCTCGAGTCGTCCGGGATCTCACCCGACGACGGCACCCTCGGTCACGGGCGCTCACCCGCTTCCGAGCACCGGACCGAAGCCCATCTCGAATCCGTACCAGCCACCGGTTCATCTGCCGACGTCCAAGCCGCCTGCTGGCAAACCGGGCTACCCAACCGAGATCTGATTTCCCGGGAGCCGCTCCCGTAACCAACGGTCTCGCGGACGCCGATGGTCGCTCGATTCTGCGGGCGGAGCGCTCGCCGACACCGCGTCGTTCCCGCGCACCGACAAAACAGAAACGCGGGCCGC
>JAYUUB010000038.1:0-19496 GCA_043755175.1 Polyangiaceae bacterium
AGTCAAAATCGGCAGGTCGCGCGTGAGCGCGTGCGCAACGACATCGAGTACGACGTCAACCTCAAGGCCGAGATGCAAATTGCTCACATGCACATCAAGGTCGACGACATGAACGCCGAGCTGCTCTCACGGCTCGACAAGCTCGAGAAGCTCGCCAAGGGCTACGCGAAGGAAGCGTGATCGGGGCGAGCCCGGCTCTGTGATACGAAAGGGTCGATGACGGAAGAGCCCGCCAAAAAGAGTCTCAGGGTGCTGAAGTTCGGTGGCACCTCGGTAGGAAGCGCCGATCGCCTCCGAAGGGCGATCGACATCGCCGCACACGAAGCGAGCCTCGGACCCATCGCCGTCGTCGTGTCGGCCATGGGCGACACGACCGACTGGCTGATCCGAGCCGCCGAACTGGCAGCCGCCGGCGACCGAGACGAAGCCGAGGGCGTCTTTCTCGAGGTGTGCTCGCTCGCCAAAGACAACGCCACGAGGGTCGCGACGCTGCTCGGCCACGAAGCCGACGGCCCGACGTTCGTGCTCGAGATCGATCGCATCCTAGCTCCCCTGCGACGGCTGCTCGACGGGATGAGCTTCGTGCGAGAGAAGACGCCGCAGATGCTCGATTCGGTGATGAGCTTCGGTGAGCATCTGAGCGCCACGATCGTCGCCGGGCTCCTTGGTTCCCACGGCCTCGACGCGAGCTTCGTCGATGCGCGCGAATGGACGGTGACCGACGCGAGCTTCGGCTCGGCGCTCGTCGACTGGGCGCTGACCGAAGCGAAGGCGCGCGAGGTGTTCGGTCGCACCGGCGTCGGCGTCGCCGTCACCACGGGCTTTCTCGGACGCACGACCGATGGGCGCACGACGACGCTCGGAAGAAACGGTTCCGACTACACCGCAGCACTCCTGGCGCGCGCGCTCGGAGCGGCCGAGGTTCAGATCTGGACCGACGTCGCTGGCGTCATGAGCGCCGATCCGGGTCTCGTCGACGACGCGAGACCGCTGGCGCGACTGAGCTACACCGAAGCCCTCGAGCTCGCGAACTTCGGCGCGCGCATGTTCCATCCGCGCACGATGATCCCGCTCATCGAAGCACAGATCCCGCTCAGAATTCGGAACACCTCGGAGCGCGACGCGCCAGGAACGTTGGTCGACGCGACGGGCGCCGCCGACGAGCGTCGTGCGACGAGCGTCACATCGCTCGAGAACCTCGCGCTGCTCGAGGTCGGCTACCGACGCATCTCGATGCGCGGATCGCTGAGCGGTCGCGTCCTCGCCGCGGTCGATCGGGCTTCGGTCACGGTCTGGATGGCGACGCATTCGGCGCACGGTCAGGGAGTCGCGCTCGTCATCCCCGAGGCTCAGATCGATCGTGCGCTCGAGGCCATTCTGTCGGAGCTCGCGCTCGATCTCGCGCGCGGTGAGATTGATCCGCCGCGGGTGCGCCGACCCATGACCCTCATCACCCTGGTCGCAGAGGCCATGGGCCAAACCCCTGGCGTCGCTGGGCGCTTCTTCCAGGCGCTCGGCTCACAAGGGATCAACGTCTTCGCGAGCGGCCAGGGCGCGAGCTCGCGCTCGGTCTCGTGCGCCGTCGACGCGAGCGACACGGCCCTCGCGGTCCGAACCGTCCACACGAGCTTTCATTTCGCCCACCAGCGCGTGTCACTCTTCGTGCTTGGAAAAGGAACCGTCGGCGCTGAGCTCCTCTCGCAGATCGCGAGCGAGACCGAGCGTCTCGATCGGGATCACGAGGTTGCGCTTCGGCTCGTCGGCATCGCAGACAGCCGTCGCGTGGCGTTCGAGCCCGCCGGCCTGCCGCTCCCCGATTGGCGGCACGCTCTCGACGCTGCCGAGGTCTGCGAGGGTGATGCAGCGAACAGAGCGCGCATCGCCGTCCTCGACCGCCTCCGCTCGATGCCGGTGCCTGTGCTGGTCGATCTCACTGCGGCGTCGGGCCTCGAGCAACTCTACGAAGAGGCCTTCGCGCGCGGGATCCATGTCGTCGCCGCGAACAAGAAGCCGCTGTCGGAAGAGCTCTCGAAGCACGAGAGCCTGATGCGATCGGCCAAGAAGCATCATCGATCGTTCGCTTACGAGACCACGGTGGGCGCGAGCCTCCCGGTCATCGGCACGCTCAAAGATCTCATCCGAACCGGCGATCGAATCGTACGCATCGAAGGCTCGTTCTCGGGCACGCTCGGCTATCTCACGAACGAGCTCATGTCGGAGGTACCTCTCTCGCGAGCGGTCGCTCGCGCGCGCGACCTGGGATACGCCGAGCCCGCACCCCAAGACGATCTCTCGGGCCTCGACGTCGCGCGCAAAGCGCTCATTCTCGGCCGCGAAATCGGTCTCACGCTCGAGCCGAGCGACGTGCGGATCGAGCCCTTCGTCGCTGCCGAGCTCCTGGCCATTCGCAACGTCGATCGGTTCCTCGCCGCGCTCGCCGAGCACGATGCTGCGATGGCCGAGCGCGTCGCTCGTGCGAAGTCCGACGGGCAGGCTCTCCGTTACCTCGCGCGAATCGAGCCCGATCCGTCGGGCCCGCGTATCTTCGTCGGCCCGGTCTTGGTTCCGCTCGATCACCCCGCCGCAAGCCTTCGCGGAGCCGAGGCGTTCGTCGCCTTCTCGACGGCGCGCTACAGCGAATACCCGCTGATCGTTCGCGGCGCCGGCGCGGGAGGTGCGGTCACCGCAGCAGGCGTCTTGGCCGACATTCTCGAGGTCGCACAGCGTGCTCGCGGTGCGTGAGCGCCGGTCGGATGAGTCAGCGCTCGAAGGCGCCGAGGTCGCGCGGCGTGCGGGGCTTCGCTTGCTGATGTGGGACGTACTGGAGATCGAGCGGCATCCCCTTCGGCGAGGCCTCACCAAAAGCCCCGATGAGCGTAGACCCGTCTTTGGGCCGAAGATCCATCTTCGCGAGATCGACGAACGGTGACGCATCGATCTTGATGATCCCGTCGAGCCCATCGATCTTGCCCTTCACCTCGATGCCTTCGGCGAAGCCCCCGATGGCGGGCCCTGCGACGTTCTTCCCGACCACGGCGTGCCCCGATTGATTCATCAGAGTGAGGGTCGTCGCCGCCGCGCCAAGTGTCTTGCTCGTGGCGAAGAAGACGTTGTTGCGGACGTCGACGGTTTGCCGATTGGTCGCCACTTGAAAGACCGAAGTCCGCCAGAGCTTGGTCTGGTCGGAGATCGCCAAGACTGTGTTGCCGTAGAAGTAGAGAGTACCGAGCCGGTACTTGTCTTCGAGGCCGTTGTCGCCGCCGAAATGGACCACGTTCGAGCCGTCGTCGTGCGACACGAGCACGTTGCCGTAGACGAACGCGTTCGCGTATTCGGGCAGGTCTTTCATCATAGCCCAACCGTCTTCGGCTTCGACCAAATCGAGCTGTCGGGCGCCCCCTTCGATCCAGTTGTAACGAACGATGGTCCCGGCCGAACGATCTTTGAGAGCGCTCCCGCCTGCCCCTTCACGGAGCGGGCCGATGTGATTGAACTGGTAGATCATCCCCACGGCTTCGCCGTAGATGTTGTGGTGTCGATCGAAGCCTTTGCCTACCGTCCCGTTTCCGTAGACCTCGTTGCCTTCGAACAAGATCCGACGCGAGAGGCGGGCTTCATCGTCGCCCGAGGCCACGAAGAAGCCGTTGCCATTGTCGTGGATGCTGCAATCCCGAACGACGATGTCTTCACCTCGCTCAATGAAGATTCCGGCGGCCAAAGGCAGAAAGCTTCGCTTGTCTCCGGCCGCGCCGGTGTAGCCATGATCCGGATGCGCGTTCCGAATCTCGAGGCCCTCGATCACGAGATGGCTCGGTTTGAAGCCGTACCGATCGGTCGCGTCGAGACTGACGATGAAGACCCCCCGGTCTTGTTGCGGCTCGTACGCATAGGCGAGGCTTTTTCGCGTCACTGCGTCGTGTCCGTCGAGGACTGGCCGCTCGCCGTTCGGTCCGGCGATTCCGCAGATGCGGATCGGCGACGCCTCGGAGCCGCTCTGTGAGACGAGGATCTTGTCGCGGTACGGCTGGGCTCGATAGTGAAGACGAACGGTGTCGCCGGCAGAAAGCGACTCCCAGGGAACGTCGCTCGGCGTCTCGAGCTTGAGCCCGGGACCCACCTCGAAATCGCGCCCTTTCTTTCCTTCGTGCACGCAAGGATTCTTTTGCATCGAGGTTGCATGAACGGCGGGCCGGCTCGGGGCACCGCTCGACGAAGTGCTCGCTTCGGGTCCGATCGCCTGGGTCGCAGTCGGCCCCGCCGACACGGGTGCGCCGGGTCCTCTTTTCACGTCGCATCCGAGGAGCGCGGTCACGCCGATGAAGGCCCAAGCATGGCGAATCATGCGCGCACTCTAGCAGGTGCCGAGGAGCCAAACCCGAGCCCCGATGGCACACCGCCCGAGTGAAGCGAGATCCCGTTTCGCGAGGGGCGGGTCAGCCGCGGATGACGCGCGCGAACTCGCCTGCGAGCGCACGCCGATGGTAGCGTTCGACGCCCTTGGGCTTGCTCTCGATCGAGAGGGTCCCTGCGCGGAACTGGCGAAGCTTGTCTTCGAGGAGCCTGGCGATCGATTCTTCGTCGCGCGGAGCGAGGACGTCGCCGAGCGCGTGCTCTCGTACGAGATCGGCCAGCGCGCCTGCGGGTGACAAAGTCAAAATGGGTCGCCCGAGAACCATCAGCTCGAAGATCTTGGCAGGGTAGATTCGCTCGGCGCCCTCGACGTCGTCGAGCAGGCACAAGACGAGATGACTCGCCGCGAGCTCGGGGAGCACGCGTCCGTGGTCGATGTAGCCGAGACGCTTTACGCCGAGCGCTTCCATACCGTCGAAAAGAGGTGTCTCGGTGTCGACGATCCGTCCGAAGAAGCGGACCTCGAGGAGCCTCGCGAGCTCGGGCTCTCGCGCGTGGAGCTTGCGGACGGCGCCGAGAAGACCGCGGGGGCTCGTCAGTCGGAAGATCGTGCCGGCGTACGAGACGACGAGCTTGTCGGTCGGTGGCGTCGGTAGCTCCGTCGGCATGTCGTCGGGATCGTAGCCATTGGGGATCGCGACGACGCGCTCCGGCTTCACGAACGAAAAGGTCTCGAGAAGGTTTCGACGAAAAGCCTCGGTCGCCGTCACTACGCCATCGGCGAGATGCAGGAGCGACCACTCGATCGCGCTCGTTGCTGCGCGCGCGAACGTCGGCACCATCTCGAAGTTGGCCGAAGCGCCCTCGGCCGTGACTTTGTAGGCGGTCCACTCGTCGCGGTAATCGAGGATGACGCGCGTTCCTGGCAAGAGCTTGGCGAGCGGTGCGAGCAAGAAGCTCGAGAACGGAGGGCCGCTCACGAGCACCGCGTCGGGTCGATCGCGGATGAGAATCTCGGCGAGCTTCGCGTTCGCACCGGGCAGCCAAAGCACCTGCGCGTCGGGGACGAGCGCCTCTTTTGCGACGCGCGTGATGACCTTCTTCACGCGGGCCTCGAGGCTCGGTCGCACGTCGACGCGAGCGTCCCACGCTGCCTGCTTCATCTTGTAGCCGGGCTCGAGCGTTCTCGCGCGCTCGATGCGTGTACCGGCTGGGATGTCGCGCACGAGCGACTCGTCGGTGAGCGGCACGCTAGGATTGAGCGTGGTGAGCACGATGGGCTCGATCCCGTACTCTGGGAGGTACTTCACGAGCTTGACGGCGCGCTGCACTCCCGCGCCGCCGACCGGAGGAAACACGTACGAGACGAGGACGACCTTCATCGGAGGCCGACTCTACCAGGGTCGGTGCTTTACGCCGAGAGCTCGACCGCCCTCGCTTCTTGCAAAGGCGTCGCGACGATGTCGCCGAGCTCGGTGAGGGGCTCGCCCTGACCGATCGCGTCGCGCAGCGTTCGGGCCAAGGTTCGGGCCCGCCCCCGAATGCGGTCTTCGGTCGCGCGGAGCGTCGCGGCGACGCCCTCGACGAAAACTTGCTCCTCGCTCTCGGGGGCGCCGCTCCGAACGAACCTCACGACCGCTTCGAGCCCGTCGGCGCCGTCGATCGACAGAATTCTCGAGAGCTCCTTGCCCTCGACGATCCACTCCGGCCTCACGACCTCGGGATGAAAGTGTCGGGCGACCTCGAGATCGAAGCGCGTCCCCATGATGCGGTTCGAGAGCGCGTTGTTTCCGAAGTTGCGCTCGTGAAACGCGGTCATCGTCAAAGAGAAACAACGCTCCATTTCGGGGCTGCCGAGATCGTAATCCCACTGCATGTAGTCGCCGCGCGTCCGCCCCTCTCGTTGCATGCGAGCGAGTAGCGGCGTCCCGGCGTAGAGCTCGACGCGACCGAAGTTGGACGGAAATTCGGCGGCGTAGCGGAAGAACGCGATGTTCGTCTCGATGTCTTCGAGGGTCGTGTCGGGATCGAACAAGAGGATGTTGAAGCAGGTGTAGAGATCGAGCTTGCGAGCCAAGTCGATCGACTTCTTGTTCTGCTTCGCAGGCGACCAACGACGCAACGTCTCGAGCCCCTGATCGGCGTCGGTCTCGATTCCGATGTACGCGCGAATGCAGTGCAGACGGTGCTTCAGAACATCGAAAACCTTAGGGTCGACGTCGGTCGGCCGGGCCTTCACGACCGTGGCGTACTTTCCGATGCCACGCTTCTCGAGCGCATCGGCCAGCGCGCTGAAGCGCTCGAAGTTTCGCTTGTGTCCGGGGACGAAGAAGTTGTCGTCGTGAAAGACGAAGATTTCGATGCCGCGCGTTCGCTGCATGTCGACCATTTCGTCTGCGACGTCGTCGACCTCTCGGATGCGGTAACGCTTTCCGGGGAGGCTCTGTTCGTGCCACGCGGCGATGCAGCAGAAAGAGCAGTTGGCGTAGCAACCTCGGCTCGACACGAGGGGCGAAATCCCGTGGCCGAAGCAGGCCGCCGGTTCGCCTCGACGGTCGGGTCTCGGCAGCTTCGCGAGATCGGGAAGACGCGGGTGCGGAGTGAGCAAAGGCCTTCCGTCATCGGTGCGAAGCGCGAGGCCCGGGATTTCGGAGAGCTCGGGAGCTTTCCCCGAAGCTTCGGCGGCGACGAGCGCTTGGGTGAGCGAGACGACCGTCTCCTCGGCCTCTTGTCTGCAGATCGAGCTCACCTCGGGAAAGTCGACGATGATGTTGCTCGCGGCGAAGGTCGCGAAGTGCCCACCGAGCGTGATGTGGCCCTTGTATCCCCGCTCGCGAAGCGCGACCGCGAGCGCGAGAAAGTCGTTCGCTCGCCACTGGAACGCGAGCGAGATACCGACCAAAATCGGATCGTTCGCGAGGATTCGCTCGAGCGCAAACGGAAAATCTCCCGCTTGGTTGAACGGCACGATGTCGGTCTCGTGTCCTGCGGCGGCGAGCGAAGACGCGATGTAACGGAGACTGAGGTTCTCCTCGATCTCGGGTCCGATGAGGGCGACGCTGGCCATATATTCTCCGGTCTTGAAAAGGGTGCGTGAAGTGTCGGCCCACTCGCGAACGCGGCCGCTCAGGGCTGGTTCGGGCCGTTCTTTCCGGGCATGCGGAACGGAGTCGGAACGGGATCGACGACCATGTAGTGAGTCGGCGGAGGAGGCGGCGGCTTCTGGACGATCGGCTTTTTGACTCCCGCATCGTCGCCCGCATCGGGCCGCGACACCGGATCGGCGCCGACGTGCGCCGAGCTCGACGCCTCGGGGATCGCAGTCTGGGGAGGCACGGGATCGGTCTGGCTGAGCGCACTCGCCGTCGCCGCCGCTGTCTTGCTCGTGGTGCTCGACGCCGGATCGGGCTTCACGGCATCGGTCTTGTCACCACAGCCCGCCACCGCCGTGGCCGCAGCCGCGGTCGCGAAGAGGCGCTGCATGTGCTTCAGCGTGCGATCGCGCGGACCGGTCGTGCGATCCCGATTCAGCATTGGATCGGGGAGCACCTCGGGCAGCAGCTGAAGCTTCCGGCGTCCGGTCTCATTGCTCACGTGAACCTCCCCCGCCTCACGGAGCCCAACCCCGCTGGCGGACTCGATTCTACGGGGTAGTCCTCGCTTCGATCTAGCGTTCGTGCCCGCGTCGTCGATCCGCGCGTCGTTCGGGTAGGAGCGTGTCGGTAACTCGCCTCCCGAAATGCAGCCTCACCATCTCAAATCTTGGACACGGACGGGCGGGCATGAGATCCGCAAACCGCGCATGAGTCTAAAAAAGAGCGCGCGCCTCATAAAGCGCTCGGCGCCGCGCGGCTTCTTCGGCATTCGAAGTCGCGGCGAGGCGATCGACGGCACCCGTGGCGAGACCGGATCGCGCGTCGCCTGAGGGCTTTCGTCCGGGCCCGCGCCGTGGCATCGACTTCGCCATGATTGCTCCCTCGACGGTGCGCCTCGGAGATCTAGAAGTCTGTCGACTCGGCTTCGGCGCGATGCGCCTCCCCGGAAAAGACGTGTGGGGTGAGCCTGACGACGTCGAGGTCGCTCGCGCGGTCGTGCGCCGGGCCGTCGAGCTCGGCGTCCAGCTCATCGACTCGTCTTGGTACTACGGTCCCGACGTCGCGAATCGGATCATCGCCGAGGCGCTTCACCCCTACCCGGCCGATCTCGTCATCGCGAGCAAGCTCGGCGGCATGCGTCGACCCGACAAGAGCTGGGGTTCCGCCAACCGCCCCGAAGACCTCCGCGAAGGCTGCGAGCGCGACTTACGCGTTCTCCGGCGCGACCGACTCGACGTCGTCCACTTGCGCTTCATCCACTCCGACGTGCCTTTTCTCGAGCAGATCGACGCGATGATCGCGCTCCAGAAAGAGGGGAAAATCCGACACATCGCGCTCAGCAACGTCGCCGTCGCGCAAATCGAAGAAGCGCTGACGCGAACACCGATCGTCGCCGTGCAGAACCTTTACAACGTCGCCGGAGGTGGCGGGATGCTCGCGAAGATGGCGCATGCGCTGGTCGAGTCTCCCGACGACGTGCTCGCCTTGTGCGACGCGCGCCAGATCGCCTACCTGCCTTTCTTCCCTCTGGCGGTCGGTGCCCTCGGAAAGCCGCACGCGGCCCTCGACGAAGTGGCGAAGCGACACGGGCGATCCACCGCGCAGGTGGCGATCGCTTGGCTCTTGGCTCGATCGCCGAACATGCTCCCCATCCCCGGGACGAGCTCGCTCGCTCATCTCGAAGAAAACTGGGAAGCGCGGAACCTCGAGCTCACCGCCGAAGAGGTCGCCTCCATCGCCACCGCCGCTGCAGGTTGAGAGCGTCATGACCGAGTTCGCCTACCAAGAGATCCTCCCGGTCGGTCCCGATACGACGCCGTATCGCTTGCTCACCAAGGAATACGTTTCGACCTTCGAGGCGGGAGGCCACACGTTTCTGCGCGTCGATCCCGAAGCCCTGACGCTGCTCACGCGAGAGGCGATGCGCGACATCGCTCATTTGCTTCGCCCCGGACATCTCGCGCAGCTCGCTGCCATCTTGAAAGATCCGGAGGCGTCGCCGAACGATCGCTTCGTCGCGCTCGAGCTCTTGAAGAACGCGAACATCGCGGCCGGCTACGTTTTGCCGGGCTGCCAAGACACGGGCACCGCGATCGTGATGGGCAAGAAGGGTCAGCTCGTCTTCACTGGTGCCAACGACGAAGAGGCCATCGCGCGCGGCGTATTCGACACGTACCAGACGTCGAATCTGCGCTACTCGCAGATGGCTCCGCTCGACACCTACCAAGAGGTCAATACGAAGAACAATCTGCCTGCGCAGATCGAGATCTTCGCGACCCAGGGTGACGCCTACAAATTCCTCTTCATGGCCAAAGGCGGAGGATCGGCCAACAAGAGCTACCTCTACCAAGAGACGAAGGCTGTCTTGAATCCCGCGAGCCTGCTTCGCTTCATGGACGAGAAGCTTCGCTCGCTCGGCACCGCAGCGTGCCCACCCTACCACCTCGGCGTCGTCATCGGCGGAACCAGCGCCGAGTACGCCGTGAAGACCGCGAAGCTCGCTTCGGCGCGCTACCTCGACGCGCTCCCTACCGAAGGCAACGCGCTCGGTCGCGGCTTTCGAGATCTCGAGCTCGAGCAGCAAATCCTCGATGTGGCACAGAAGACGTCGATCGGCGCGCAGTTCGGCGGCAAATACTTCTGCCACGACGTGCGCGTCGTCAGGCTCCCGCGCCACGGCGCCTCTCTTCCGATCGCCATCGCCGTCAGCTGCTCGGCCGATCGCCAAGCGCTCGGAAAGATCACGAAAGAAGGTGTTTTTCTCGAAGAGCTCGAGACGCACCCGGCGCAATACCTCCCCGAGGTGAGCGAGAGCGAGCTTCACAGCGAGGTCGTGCAAATCGACTTGAACCGGCCGATGAGCGAGATCCGCGCGACGCTCTCGACGTATCCGATCCGCACCCGCCTTTCGCTCAGCGGATCACTCGTCGTCGCGCGCGACATCGCGCACGCGAAGCTGAAAGAGCGTCTCGATCGAGGCGAGGGCCTCCCCGAGTACATGTTGAACCTCCCCGTCTATTACGCAGGCCCCGCGAAGACGCCCGCGGGCTACGCCTCGGGCTCGTTCGGTCCGACGACCGCGGGACGCATGGATTCTTACGTCGATCTCTTCCAGGCGAACGGCGGGAGCCTCGTGATGCTCGCGAAGGGCAATCGCTCGAAGGCGGTCACCGAAGCGTGCAAGAAGCACGGCGGC
Organism: Polyangiaceae bacterium; assembly: GCA_043755175.1. GTDB lineage: Bacteria > Myxococcota_A > Polyangia > Polyangiales > Polyangiaceae > CAYYKK01. The sequence goes on from JAYUUB010000038.1 coordinate 10,642, forward strand.
TTCTACCTCGGCTCGATCGGAGGCCCCGCTGCGCGCCTCGCGAAAGACTGCATCAAAAAGGTCGAGGTGCTCGAGTACCCGGAGCTCGGCATGGAGGCCGTTTGGAAGATCGACGTCGTCGACTTTCCGGCGTTCATCGTCGTCGACGACAAGGGCAACGACTTCTTCGAAGGCCTGTCGAGAGCAGACGGGCTCAAGGTCGTTTCGTAGCCAGTCATGCAATTGCCCGTCGCGCGGCTCGCGCTCATCGCTCAACTCGGAACGACGCTTCCGCTGGTGGGACTCATCTGGATGGTACAGGTGGTCTCCTACCCGCAATTCGGCAACGTCGGCTCGAGTGAGTTCGTCGCGTATCACAGCGCCCATTCCCGATTGATTACCTGGGTGGTCGGTCCGCTGATGCTCGGCGAGCTCGTTGCATCGATCGTCAGCGTGGTACAAAGCGACGTCTCGATGCCCAAGTCCTGGGCGCTCTTTGGGCTTCTGCTGGCGATCTCGGTCTGGCTCGTGACCGCGTTCGTTTCGGTGCCGATGCACGACTCCCTCACAAAGGGCTTTTCACCCTCGGTGCATCAATGGCTGGTTCGAACCAACTGGCTTCGGACACTCATCTGGACGCTGCGCGGGGGGATGCTGCTCGTCACCATGGCGCGTGTGCTCGAAAGCCGACGCTGAGGCTCCTCGCAACGGATCCGGCCTTTCACGAGACGAGGGCAGCCGATGCGGATCAGGCGTCGGACCGTCGCTCGTTCGTTCTGGGACAGCTCGATGGCTAGTCAGCGATCGAGCTTGCGCCAATCGACGAGGCTCGCGCCGCGGTCGTCGGGTTGACACGTCGGGCAGAAGATCGCGTCGTGTCCGTGCACTCCCGCCTTGCGAAGCTTCGTCTTGCATCGCACGCATGGCTCGCCCGCTCTGCCGCGCACGCTCAAGAAGTCTCGGAGCTTTTCGTCGATGGGCGGCTTTCGTTCGCGAATGACGTCGCGCGCTCTCGTGAGCACCAGCACGATGGCATCGTGGAGAGCGTCGATCTGCTCAGGCGCGAGCTTTCGGACCCAGGCCTTCGGATGGATGCGCGCTTCGAAGAGTGACTCGTCTGCGTAGGCGTTGCCGAGACTGTCGAGCGCCGCCTTGTCGAGCATGAATACTTTGGCCTGATCGCGCCGGAGCTTGGCGAGCGCCTGGAACGCTGCGCGCGAAAACGCCTTCGGGTCCAGGCAATCGACGCCGATCGTTCCGAGCCCTGGCACCGAGGCGAAGGCGCCGCGCGCGAGGACGTAAACCTTGCCCATCTGGACGTCGTCTCGGTAGACGAGCACGCGACGATCATCGAGCTCGAACGAGACGGCGGTGTCGTGCGGGAGCTTCGCGCCCGGATCGCAGAGCCGAAAACGCCCGGCGAGCATGGGAGCGAACGCCATGTCGAGCGGCTCTGTCTTTTCGCCCTCGGCGTCGATCGAGCAGACGACGAAGTGACCTCGACGGGTCACCCGAGCGATGGTCCGGCCCGTCAGGAGCTCTTCGAAAGCCCCGCGAACCACCATGCGAACGACGACCGGCTTCTTGACGTCGACGGCGACGATCTTTCGACCCACGAGCTCGCGATCGAGGATCGGAACGGCGTATTCGAGATCCGGACGCTCTGCCATCGTGTCCTCGGCCTCCCACGGTGGTTGGGAATTTCGAACCTAACACGGGCGGGTGCGCCGGGCGCCCCGGTGCGACATGACGCCAGACTTGCAGCCTCGTTCGGGAAAAGAGCAGTATCCGCTTCGTGCGTTCCTTCGCTGCGTCGCTCCGCCAGACACATGGGCTCTGCCACTTCTGCCAAGACCACGTGGATCACGGGGAGTTTCACTCCTCGCACCTGGCTGCCCCGGCGCCCGATCCAACGCGCCCGAATCGCCGATTCGCCTTTCCCGGAACGCGCCGCGTCTACGAGCGAGACCGGCCCTTTCTCATCGAGCACATCGCGCTCGATCTGACCCTCTCGTTCGGAACCAAGTCGGTCGGCGGAACGGCGCGCATCCGTGCGGTGCGGCTCTCGACAGACGCGACCAGCTTTGCGCTCGACGCCGTCGGCTTCAAGATCGAGTCGGTCGAGATCGATGCGCGGCCCACGCCATTCTCCTACGACGACACCACTCTTCGTGTGACGGTGCCCGTATCGAAGACCGTCTTCGACGTCGTCATCCGCTACCACGCCCATCCGAAGCGCGGGCTCTACTTCCTCGCTCCCGACGATCACGTTCGTGATCGGCCGCGGCAGGTCTGGTCGCAGTGCCAAGACGAAGACGCACGCCACTGGTTTCCGTGCCACGACAAGCCCCACGCGAAGCAGACCACCGAGCTCCGCGTTCGTGTTCCGAGCGGCCTCTTCGCCCTCTCGAACGGAAAGCTCACGAGTCGAGTCGAGGAGGGAACGACGACCGTGTTCTCGTACGCCCAAGAGCTCCCCCATCCGAGCTACTTGGTCACCCTCGTCGTCGGCGATTTCGTCGAGCTCACTCCCGACGCCCCGACGCGCGTTCCACTGACCTACCTCGTACCGCCTGGGCGCGAGGCCGATGGTCGTCGCACGTTCCTACGCACTCCCGAGATGATCGCGCTCTTCGAAAAGAAGACTGGCGTTCCGTTTCCCTACGCGAAGTACGCCCAGGTGGTGGTGAGCGACTTCATCTTCGGCGGCATGGAGAACACGTCGGCGACCACGATGTACGAGCACATCTTGCTCGACGAGCGCGCGGCGATCGACGTCGACATGGATGGCCTCGTGGCCCACGAGCTCGCCCACCAATGGTTCGGCGACTTCGTCACCTGTCGCGACTTCAGCGAGGGATGGCTGAACGAAGGCTGGGCGACGTACATGGAGCTCGTCTGGAAAGACGAAGGCACCGAAGCCGGCGCCGGACGCGACGAGTACGACTATGCGTTGAAGGGCGAGCTCGACACTTACGTCGACGAAGACTCGAGCAGGTACCGACGCCCCATCGTCAGCCGTGACTACGAGAACCCGATCGATCTCTTCGATCGCCATCTCTACCAAAAAGGCGCGCTCGTTCTACATCGCATAAGGCGCATCGTCGGCGATGGCCCGTTCTGGCGCGGAGTCCACCGGTACCTCGAAGCGCACGCGAACGGTGTCGTCGAGACACGCGATCTGCAGCGCGCCATTGAAGCCGAGAGCGGGAAAAGCCTCGATCGCACGTTCGATCTGTACGTCCACGGCGCCGGACATCCGTGTTTCAAGGTCTCGATCGACGTCGAGGAGCGAGGCGAAGCGAGCCTCGTCAGCGTTTCGGTCGAGCAGACTCAACCGACCGACGATCCGACGAGGCTCTACGAAGGTCCGATCGTGATCGAGCTCTTCGAGCGCGGCGCGTCGAGACGCGAGACGCGCGAGATGTCGACGCCGAGAGACACCTTCGTCTTCTCGACCAGCGAGCGGCCTGGCTACGTCGCGTTCGATCCCGAGGGCGATCTGCTCGGCACGGTCGAAGTCTCGTCGCCGCCCGATCTCCTACGCAGCCAGCTCGTGCGCGGCTCCTCGGCACGCGTGCGCTGGAGCGCCGCCAACGCGCTTGCGAAGCGCGACGACGATCAGTCGATCGAAGCGCTCGGCGCTGCCCTGGCCAAGGTCGACGAGTTTTGGGGCGTCCGAGCAGAGGCTGCGGCTGCGCTTGGAGAAATTCGCACCGACCTCGCGTTCCGCGCGCTCGCGAAGCAAGTCGCAGCCGCGCACGCCAAGGTTCGTCGCGCGGTCGTCCGAGCGCTCGGAAAGGTTCGAACCGCGGCATCGGCTGCCCTCTTGAAGAAAGTCGCCCTCGGAGACGAGAGCTACCTCGTCCAGGCCGACGCGGCGCGCGCGCTCGGCGCGACCCGCCAACCCGACGCGTTCGACACGTTGGTCGAGCTCCTCGATCGCCGGTCGTGGTCCGACGTGGTTCGCAGCGGCGCGGCCGACGGCCTCGCGGCGCTCCGCGACGAGCGCGCCGTGGCCCATCTCTCGTCACGCACGAGCTACGGGCACGACAGCCATGGTCGACGCTCGGCGATGGTCGCGCTCGCGCGACTCGACACTTCACGCAAGACTCGCGAGCTGCTCGAAGACCGGCTCGACGACACCGATCCGTTCGTGCGCCAAGCCGCCGTGCGGGCGCTCGACGTGCTAGGCGACGTGAAGGCGCGAGGCGCGCTCGCTCGGAGGCTCGACCGCGAAGACAGCGGAAACGTGAGGCGTCGTCTCCGCGAGGCGCTGCGCGATTTGCGAGGCGGCCACGTCGCCGAGGTCAGAGCTCTCCGCGACGAGCTCGAGCGAGCCAGAGAAGAGACGAAAGAGCTCCGCGCCCGAATGACCAAGATCGAAGCGAGCCTCGGTCCGCCGGCAAAGGGCGCGGCACGAAAAGCGCCCAAGAAGGCACGAGCCCCAACGACCAGCAAACACCCGCGCGGCAAGAGCGCGAAGCCCAAGGGCGCGACAAAGAAGACCTGAACAGTCACCTTTCCGCCACAGACCCAGGCCGCCACAGACCCAGGCCGCCACAGACCCAGGTCCCCACGCACGAAGGAGGCTCAGAGAGCCGAAGCTCGCTAAGTGCTACACCTATCCCCTCAATCACCGGGCGAGATCTCGGGGTTTAGAGCGCCGTTGGCGCTTCAATGACTTGCAGGCGCATTTCAGGCGTGAAAACGTTGCGGTCGACGCGGTAGCTGGAGCTCTCTTTGAGACGAATCGGAATCGACATCGTGCAGGTCTCGCAGGTAAGAGAATCGATTGCCGCTTTTGGTCCTCGCTATGTCGAGCGTATCTACACGGCCGGTGAGGCCGTCGACACGGGTGGCTCGCCCGCACGCCTCGCCGCGCGCTTCGCGGCGAAAGAAGCGACGCTGAAGGTGCTCGCTTCGAACGACCGCGGCGTCGACTTTCGATCGATCGAGATCGTCAGGAGCGAGACCGGCGCGCCCCGGCTCGTGCTGCGTGGCACGGCACGCGACCTCGCGTGCGAGGCGGGGCTCCACCACTTCGAGGTGAGCCTGAGCCACGACGGCGAGTACGCCACCGCCATCGTGCTCGCCGAAGGACTCGAGTTTCCGACCAACCGACGCGCGCGATCACGCCACGCGTCCAGAATGCTCGCCAAGACCCGACGAGCACGAGATAGAGAGTGACGATGTCGATGACCGACGATATCCGTGAAATCATCAAGCAACACGGAAAGCTGAGCGTGGAGGTGTCGACTCTCGGCGACGAAGCCGACCTCTACCACGCGGGTATGACCTCGCACGCCAGCGTCAACCTGATGTTGGCGCTCGAAGACAAATTCGAGGTCGAGTTTCCCGAGCGCATGCTCCGGCGTCGACTCTTCGAGAGCATTCTTTCCATTCGCGCAGCCGTCGAAGAGCTGACCGCCGGGGGTGAATGAACATGGCTGACCGAACACTCGACGAAAGAGCCACCACGATGCCCGACGTCGCTCGAGATCTCGTGACGCTGGCGCGCGACATCGGTACGAACGTCCTTCGCGCGCACGTGACGTCGGTCGACACCGAGGGGCGTTTTCCGAGCGAGAGCTTCGCGGCGCTGCGAGAGGCTCGCCTCTTGTCCTGCTACGTCCCGCAAAAGTTCGGAGGCGACGGCTGTTCACTCCGCGAGCTGTCGAGCGTCTGCACCGCGCTCGGTCAGCACTGCGGCTCGAGCGCGATGATCTTCGCGATGCACCAAATCCAGGTCGCGTGCATCGTCAGGCACGGCGACACGCCCGAGCTCGCCGACTACCAGCGCGCTCTCGTTCGCGAGCAGCGACTCATCGCTTCGGCGACGACCGAAGAAGGCATCGGCGGCGACGTGCGCACCAGCTCGTGCGCCGTCGAGCGCGACGGCGAACGTTTCCGTCTCGAGAAGCGCGCCCCCGTCATCTCGTACGGCGCCCATGCCGACGACATCCTCGTCACTGCGCGTCGCGCGCCCGACGCCGCCTCGAGCGATCAGGTCATCGTCCTGACGCGCAAGACCGCGCCTGGCGTCGTCGACGCGACGACCCACGTCACGCTCGACAAGACCCACGGCCGGGACACGCTCGGGATGCGCGGCACGTGCAGCCTCGGCTACCGTCTCATGGCGAGCGGCCCGGTCACCGACATTCTGCCGCAGCCTTACGCCGACATCTCGGCCCAAACCATGCTCCCGTTCGCCCACATTCTGTGGACCTCGCTGTGGCTCGGCATCGCCACCGACGCCGTGAATCAAGCCCGCGCGTACATCCGCGCCGAGGCGCGAAAGAAGCCCGGGACGCAGCCTCCGGGTGCGCTCCGTCTCGCCGAGGTCGTGGCCGATCTTCACGGCATGCGCGCGATGGTCCACTACGCGGCCCGAGAATACGAAGAGACGATGAACGACCGAGAAGCGCTGAGCGGGCCGAGCTTCGCCGTACGCATGAACAACCTCAAGGTGTCGTGCTCGAAGAGCCTCGTGTCGATCGTCGGTCAAGCGCTGCAGATCGTCGGCATCTCCGGCTACAAATCAGACACGAAGTGGACCTTGGGCCGCCACCTCCGCGACGCGTACGGCGCCCCGCTCATGGTTCTGAACGACCGAATCCTCGGTCACAACGCTTCGCTCCTTCTCGTCGCCAAAGACGATTGATCGAGCCCTCGCTACACCACTTCTCACAACACTTCAAAAGACAGCGAAGCGAGCCCATGACCGACCCGACCACCGTTCACAAAGCGTTCCTTCGCGAGCTCGTCGAGGCCCGACTCCTCGTCGAAACGGGCGTGCGCGGCGTTTACGGGCGAAGCGGCGCGTTCGAGCGCGTGATCGACGGCATCGAGCACGTCGTCGGCGCCGCGTCGGCGCCCGACAAACCAGAAGAGCTTCGGTTCCCCCCCGTGGTCACTCGGAACAACTTCGAGAAGAGCGGATACATGAAGTCGTTCCCGCAGCTCGCCGGATCGATCCACGTGTTCAACGGAAACGACAAAGCCCATCAGGAGCTGCTCGCGACCATCGACTCCGGTGACGACTGGGCGAAGGCGCTCGTCCCGGCCGACATCGTACTGAAGCCTGCCGCCTGCTACCCGGTCTACCCGATCGCGAGCGGCACCGTGCCCGAAGGCGGGCGCCTCTTCGACGTCATGAGCTACTGCTTCCGTCACGAGCCGAGCGACGATCCGGCGCGCATGCAGCTCTTCCGAATGCACGAGCTCATTCGGATGGGTACCCCCGACGACGTCCGCGCTTTTCGCGAAGTCTGGTTCGAGCGAGGCCAGAAGGTCCTCGAAGATCTCGACCTCGACGCGAAGCCGGTCGTCGCGAACGACCCGTTCTTCGGTCGTGGTGGCAAGGTGCTCGCGATAAGCCAGCGCGAGCTCGAGCTGAAGTTCGAGCTCGTCGTCCCTATCTGCTCCGAAGCCGAGCCGACGGCCGTCGTGTCGCTCAACTATCACCAAGACCACTTCGCTCACATCTTCGACATCAAGACGTCGTCGGGCGAATACGCCCACACGAGCTGCATCGGGTTCGGGCTCGAGCGTATCGCTCTCGCGATGTTGAAGAAGCACGGCCTCGATTCTTCGCGTTGGAACCCCGCGCTCCGAGCGCGTCTCGGCTTCGCACCCGTCGAGGCATCTTGAGCGAGCGGCGCGCCTTCGTGCTCGACGCGAAGACCTACGAGCCGCACGCGCTTCACCGCGGCGACAGGGCATTCGTCGAGACCAACTGCTTCGTCGACCTGTGGATCGAGCTCTTGCATGGGCTCGGGCTCGAGCCACGCGCCGCGCTGCCCTTCTCCATCAGGACCGATCTCGAGGGCGATCAGTTCACCTTCTTCAAGTTTCCATTCGCCGACCTCGAGGCGCTCTACGGCATCGAGATCTTCGAGCTGAACGTGTGGCATCGCCTCGTCGACCACGTGAGCGCCGAGGTTCGACTCGGCCGTCCGGTCGTGATCGAGGTCGACGCATTCTTTCTTCCGGACACGAAAGCGACGACCTATCGCAATGGTCACGGCAAGACGTCGATCGCAGCGATGAGCCTCGACCGCGAAGGCGAACGTCTCGGGTACTTTCACAACGCCGGTTACTACGAGCTCGAAGGCGACGACTTTCGTGGTCTCTTCCGCATCGACGATCCGAAGCTCGCCGATCAGCGCTTCGGCAAGACGGTGTATTCGGGCTCCGACTACCTCGCGCCGTACATCGAGGTGGTTCGTGTCGACGCGATCGAGCAGACCGCCCCCGAAGAGCTCGAGCGCCGGTCACTCGCTCTACTCGCGAAGCACGTCGGGCGCCTTCCCCGAGAGAACCCCATTTCGCGTTATCGAGAGCGATTCCCGTGCGATCTCGCGTGGCTCACCGATCCGGCCCGACGCGACGAGGCCGCCGATCCGCTCGCCGGATACCACGCTTACTCGTTCGCCAATCTTCGCCAGCTCGGCGCTTCGATCGAGCTGTCTGGAAGCTATCTCGAGTGGCTCGCCCTGAGCGGCGTCGAAGGGCTCGACGAAGTTCGTGGAGCTGCGTCGACCATCGTGAACGGCACCAAGACCCTCCAGTTCAAGCTCGCTCGCGCAGCATCGGGTCGACCCATCGACGCCGACGCTCTCATCACGCCCATCGAGACGGCGTGGGACGTCTTCGCGCGCGGCCTTCGCGCCCGGTTCGGGAACGGCTGACCGATGGCCCGCGTCCGATCGTCGTCGGCCACGCGGAAGGTGTCGCTCTCGAGCGGCTGGAGCTTCGCCGAAGTCGCGAGCGACGCGGCGACCGATCCCCGCACCCTCGATGCGCTCGCTCCGAGCTGGTCCCCGGCCGAGGTCCCCGGAACCGTAGCGAGCGCGCTACGAGCGCTCGGTGCC
>JAYUUB010000039.1:0-6904 GCA_043755175.1 Polyangiaceae bacterium
CGGCAACCACCTCGATTCTGCGCTGGTGGAGCTCGATGAGTCTGGCGGGGTGTTCAGCTACGAGGAGTACTTCGCCTACGGAGGTACCGCCTATCGGTCAGGTGTGAACGGGGTGGACGTCTCTGCGAAACGGTACCGCTACTGCGGTGCCGAACGCGATGACGAGACCGGCTTCTACGCCATGGGCATGCGGTACTACTGCCCGTGGCTGGGGCGGTGGACCACCGCGGATCCCTTGGGGCTGCAGGCCGGGATCAACCTCTACCTGTACTGCCGGGCTGGCCCGGTGGTGTTTAGTGATCCGAGTGGTTTGGATGGTGTCTCTGCTCTCGACCCGGGGGAGAAGGAGCAACCCGAGGGGCGGGCTGCGCCTCCGGCTTCGACCGCCGGTGGCCTGAGGCACGCCAACGATGCACCGCAATCACCGGCTTCTCCCAAGGCGTTGGACACGCCTATTGACGACACTGGTGCTGACCAGCCTTCGAAAGTGGCCGAAGGCGAGGCGACCGTCAATTTCGCCAAGGCAGCTTTCAATGCCGCACTGGATTTCGTAGCAGATGTGCCACGGTTGTTGCCGCAGACCGGGCTTCAGGCATTTCAGCCGGAAATCAAGGAAGCTGGCGAAGCTCTCAAGATTTCCAATGTTCCCGAGGAGGCAAACGTCACCGTTGGCGTTGTTAACGCCTTCGCCGCTGTAGTTGGCTTGGGAACAGCAGCGGTCGACGTAGCTGGGCTCGCTCAAGCGGAGAGCAAGGCGACATACATTCAGAGGGCGTTCGCTGAGGTTCGGCTGGGGGAGGCAACAGAGAAGGCGGTTGCCGGAGCGACGAAGCCGAACATCGTCATTGAGCGTGACCCATTCTCGGTTCAGGGGCGGGTCGTTGGGGATCCAAAGGCGTTCGCCAGGGTCGAAACCCAGGGAAACACACACAACATCACGGATGTCTTCCGAGGCGGTCAGCCCAAAGGTACCGGAAGCCAACTACTCGCTGCGGTCCTGAAGGAGAGTGGAGTCGCTCCCGGACAAAGTGTCGTATTCTCAGGGGTCATTAACCCGGAAACCGTTGCCACATACAAGGCGGGAGGGAGCGCAGGGGAATCGTTGCTCGGAAGACTTGGAGTTAAGACGCTCGGGCAACTCGGATTGGAAACATCCAGCATCGACTACCAGGTGGCCCGAGGCAAATTGAACATTGTATTCGGGGTTAAGTAATGAAACTCACGAAGAGTGATCGGGCTTTGATCGAATCCACCCATCCAGAGCCGGGTGCTGAGCCAGCCTTCGACCTCATGAAGGCCTGCCTAGTCTGGGCGGACGAAAGGCCCGGCAGCTTGAGCTCAGCAGGCTATGAGCTGCTTTGCGACCTATGGGTCGTCCGTGCATTCATTCATCGAGAAATTCCGCCAGAGAAATGGGGGCTTGACCCTGCGTACTTCCAAGTTGTCTGGAAAGATGCCCAGGAGAGCCAGCTGAAGTGGGCGGGATTTCATCGGATGACGCTGTCTGAGAAGGATCGTGGATATCTAGATCGATGCTTGGAGGAGGCCTACGAAGAGGAGCCCCGCCGATAGTCACATGAACGATCCGCACCGGGGTTGAGTTTCAAGACGACGACTCCGGGTGCACTGCCGAGGGCAGTTGCATTCGAAGAGGTGATGAACATCGTCAGCGGAGTTGCGAAGCGGGTTCCCTCAAAGGCAGATGATAGAACGTTCGATCGAAGAATTCGTCGCCTCTGGGATGGGCGACTGGTCGGTGATGGGTCTTGCTTGGCCTAATGATGATGACCTCGAGATCACGCTCGTGAGCACCAAGCGGGTTCGCTTCAAGCTCACATGCGTCAACGTCTCTGAACTAGTCGTGAACCTAGACTATGGAGAGTATGTGGGACAGTCGCTCCTTTTTGGCGCTCACTTGAGCAAGCTGGCTCAGGCTTGCGCTTTCGGATGGAATTCGGTGCACAGCCAGACGGCATTATCTCGTTCGCATGTAACAGAATATCCATGGAGGAACTGGTGTCGCCTTGAAGCCGTCAGCCGATGAAACTCGAATTACAAACATTCTTGCCCCGGGATCGACCACCGATCGTTGAGGTCAAACTCGGTGAAGACATCCTTTTCGATGTTACCTGTAGCGAAGCCGGAGTGTGGGAGATCGGGTTCCATCCGACCTCTCCAGCCGTTGCGGTTCCGCTTGACGAGGTTGAAGCTTGCATTGCTCAAGCGAAGCTGTTGATCGCACAGGAACTTGCTGCGCAGGAAGGTGGGCCCCATGAGTAGCCTTTGGGAACGCACCGATCCCCACCGAGGTTGAGGTTCAAGACGACGGTCCCAACGCCGACGACAATTGGAACTCTGTGTCATCTTGGAGAGCGCTCCTGGCGAGGTTGAACGCGTACCACTCCACCAAAGGAACTTCTCGTGGGAAGCCTGGGCCCGATCCACCTGCTGGTGGTCTTCATCGTCTGAGGGTAGAGAATGTTCAAGTCGTGTTGCGAGTGGCTTAAGAACGCAATGGATGCATCTGGTGAAAAGGGATATTCAGTGCTCGCATTTCGGGAGGAGGAAACTCGCGTCTTGCTTCTTCAAGCGAGGCCGTTCGAGCGCACTCTAGATACCGACCCGTTGCTTAAGCAGATTCCAGTAGGCACCCCCGTAGCGATCGCAATCAACGTGCCGATGAATTTCTGCCCTCATTGTGGCGGTAAGCGTCAAGGTTGTTGCCGCCTGAAAGTTCACGCGGCCGCCGATGAGCCAGACTGGGGCCGCGGACGCGTAGAGCCGTTCGGGGGCGCCTCCTGCGGCACCTTGCTCGTCATCGAGCGGGCTCCGCAGCGGAGCTCGCTCGATGCCCGAGCCCGGGTGGAGATGTCACGCGGGTTGAGGGCGACTGCCGCGGGCGCGTTCCAATGCCGGGGAGCGCCGCTCCAGCGCTCGGGATGCTCGCTTCGCGCCTTTTCGTAGAGGACACGTCGAGCGGACAATACGTCGATGTCATTCCCTTCATGGCGTTCGTTCGGAGTGACGAAGCCAATGGCGCTGTGTCGGTGTTCGCCGTTGTACCAGCCTACGAACCGCTCGACCCACGCCCACGCCGCGTCGATGGATTCGAATGGTTTGCGTGGGTAGAATGGCACGTATTTCAGCGCACGAAAGAGCGATTCGGAGAACGGGTTGTCGTTGCTGACGCTCGGTCGACTGAAGGACGGAACGATCCCAAGGCTCTGCATCATGGCAAGCATCGTTGCGCCCTTCATCGGGCCGCCGTTGTCGGAGTGAAGCGTCAATATATTCGGTTCGACACCGTGTTCACGGCATGCTTCCTCGAGCAGTGCGGCGGCCTTCTCGTTCGATTCATCCACGTGAACGACCGCTTTCATGATGCGCCGGCTCCACACATCGAGAAAGAGATAGAGGTAATAAAATCGCCCGCGTATCGGGGACGGGAGATAGGTAATATCCCAGCTCCAGAGCTCGTTCGGACCCCTTGCGACAACTTCCTCCGGCCGTGTCACGGTTCGAGGCTTGGCCGTTCCTCGATGCTCCATCTGTCCGGCTTCATGGAGCAGTCGGTAGAACGTGGATTCCGACGCCACGTATTCGCCGCGGTCAGCAAGTCGCGGCACGATTTGCTTCGGGGACAAGTTGCGAAACTGAGGTGCATTGGCGATTGCGATGACCGCCGCGCGCTCTGGCGCAGAGAACTTCTGCTTGGGGCTCGAGTGGGGACCTCGTCGTTTGTCGCATCCTCCCTGAGGCTGCTCGCGCCAACGTTGCACCGTGCGAGGGTGCAAGCCGAGCTCGTGACATTCCCTCTCGAGCCGAGCGCCCGCGCGAACACATTCATCAATGAGGGAGAGAGCCTCGGCGCGGTCTTCGGTCACGTGTCTTCGCCCTCTTCCCCCCAGAGGGCGACTGCTTTTTTTCTTAGAACCAGCAGGGCCGCAGTCTCCGCGAGGGCCGCGTTGCTCCGTTTCAGCTGGCGCTCTAGCTCCTTAATCCGCTTCTGCTCGACGCCGCTCCTGGCCCGCTTCGGTTGCAGACCTCCGAGAGCAGCGGCGCGCACTTCTTCTCGAAAGCGGGCCAGGTCCACATCGTGGAGCCCTTTCCCACGCAGCCACTCACCGAGCTTCGACTCAGACAGCGACGCCGCTTCCAATACGGCGTCGAACTTCTCCTCCGCCGACCACTGCGACGCAGATCCGTCTCTCGTGCCTTCCTGCTTCTTCTTCCTCTTCGCCACGCTCTCCAGGATACTCGCCTCACGCAGCCATCGCGATAGGGTCGGCTGATTGACGCCGACCTCCGCCGCCAGAGACGTCGCCGAGACACATCGGGGTCCCGTCATCCTTTGCACCATCCGCTCTCGGAAGGCCTCGCTGTACTCGCTCATGGTCATCGCCTCGTCGCCCCGACATAGAGATCAGCAAGGGGCGGCAACTATCCTGACGCAGGGGGGTGGCACCGACTGAAAGAAACTCATCCTGGGTCAGCTGAGCGAGTTCGATGCTTCTGCTCACGCGACTTCGGAACTTACTCGTAGGACGTAGCCGCGACTGTCGGTAGGAAGCTTGAAGGGGGAAAGAAACATGCCTGAAGCGAAGAAGGCCGCGCCCGAAGAATCAGAGGAAGAGGACCACGACAACGGCGCGAAGCCTGTAGGAGGTCCCGACGAGGTCGAAACCACCGCGAAGCCACCATCCGTAGCTCCCGTCTCGCCCACCGTGCCTCCGGGCCCAGCTTCGGTGACTCCCGCCCCTCCACCGGTTGCGACCGGGGTCCATGTGCATTTCGACGTGGATGCCCCGCCTGCTTCGGCACCAGCCCCCGCGGTTCATGCCGCCGGGTTCTTCGAGAAGTTTCAGCGGAGTGCTCCCTACATCGCCACCGTCACAGTTGTGGCTATAGGCGGGCTAGTGCTCGGAGCTCAAGGCCAGGTGAAGAAGTGGGCCAAGGAGGTCGTCTACAACGACTTCATCGAAAATCAGGAGTATCACGATAAGGCAACTAAGCAGGTAGTGGCCAGTCCAGACTTCAAAGCTGGCGTTGCCACCGAGGTGAACCAGGCAACTGGGACCGAGTGATCCAGTGATCCGGACCGGGGTTGATATTCGCATGAACGAGTGATCCGGACCGGGGTTGATATTCGCATGGATCCGAAAAGGCATCGGGGACCGCTAACGAGCGAGCAGATCTTCGGCCGCACGACGCCCGGGGCACGGTCGTGGGGGTGAAGATCGAGCGCTTCTGAGCCCATCGGAATGCAGCTGGCAGATCTCGCCGTCCTCGGCGACGAGCCGAGCGCCCGGCGAGGCCGGCGTGACGCAGTCGGGCTACGGGGGCGCAGCGACGAGAACGCCGAGGCGTCGCAGCCCGAAGGTGCCCGCAGGAAAGAGCACATCGCGCAGCCCGTCCACCAGGCGGCATCGAGCCTCGCGATACGCTGCTCGGAACCTTCGAAGCGCGTCGAGCGCCCCGACGCGGCGTCGCCTGTTCTTGCAAGCAATGAAGGGTCGCAGGTTGCGGCGCGGCTCGGACGTGCTCGGCCGGTCGAAGGCCGAGGCAGCGCGCACGGCCTTCCTGCCGAGGATACGCCCTCCTGCGGCGCGAAGCCTCCCTCGCAGCTCGAGCTCTCTCGCGAGCACCGTTTCGCGCAGTCGAGCCGCCCACGCCTCGCGCGTGTCGTCGAAGCCCGGCGCAACGATCGTCTTCAGCGTGATCGTCTCGGGCATGACGCCCGCGTCGCGGAAGAAGAACTTGGGCCGGCGAACCACGAGCGCGTTACCGTCGAGCAGGCTCCACGACGAAGCGCCGGGCCAATGCGCCACCGAGTCGACGAGGCGATCGACGACGGGGTTGAGCAACGTGTAAAGCAGCTTGTCGAGGACGTCGGCCGGATCGACCAGCAATGTGTAGGTCGGGGGCTCGGTCGACCAGAGATTCTCCCAGCGAGACCAGCGAACATTGAGGCACTTCGCAAGCATCTGATGGAAGTGGCACGCGAAGTCCGGCAGTCGCCCGAGCGGATCGTGCACCACTGCGTGATAATGGTTGCTCATCGCGAGCCAACCGACCAGCTCGATGCCGAAGCGCTGAGCCGCTTCGCCAAGGCAATAGAGGAATGCCTGGTTGGTCTTCTCATCCGGCCGCAACAGGAACTGACGCTGCGAACAGCGACGCGTAACGAGGTAGACGCGACCAGGGAGAATGGGGCGCACTTGCGACACGGCGGCGGGCGTACCGCGAAGACCATGCCAGGCCTCGATGCGGAAAAATCGCGCACTATCGTGGACGCTTACTGGCGGAGCGCCGAATCGAGGTGGCGGCCGCCAGGTGCAAGCGATGAGAACGCAGAGGCGCCGGTGCCAGCGGGAAGCAGCACATTGCACACTGACGTTGTCGGTGAGGTTCCTGCAAGTCCCGGGAGGCGCCGGTGCCAGCAGGAAGCAGCACATTGCGCAGCCGTCGACGAGGCATGCACCCAGCCCGAGTGCGTCACGCCGGCCTCGCCGGGTGCTCGGCTCGTCGCCGAGGATGGCGTGATCTGCCAGCTGCGTTCCGATGGTCTCAGACGCGCGGGATTTTCGCCCCGCGCGACCGTGCTCCGCGCTCGTTCGCTGTCTCCGACGCGTGCTCTGCTCCTTTCGAAAATCAACCCCGGTCCGGATCACTCCGGATCACTGCAACCCCGGTCCGGATCACTCCACTCCGGTCCGGATCACTGCGCCGGATCACTCCCGAAAATCAACCCCGGTCCGGATCACTCGGTCCGGATCCGCGGTCCGGATCACTCCCGAAAATCAACCCCGGTCCGGATCACTCGGTCCGGATCACTCGGATCACTTCGGAAAATCAACCCCGGTCCGGATCATTGCCGGTCCGGATCACTCGGATCACTGCGGAA
>JAYUUB010000040.1:0-51699 GCA_043755175.1 Polyangiaceae bacterium
CGGGCCAGCAGAGCTCGGGTCGGCAGAGCTCGGGTTAGCAGAGCTCGGGTTAGCAGAGCTCGGGTCAGCAGAGCTCGGGTCAGCAGAGCTCGGGCCAGCAGAGCTCGGGTCGGCAGAGCTCGGGTCAGCAGAGCTCGGGTCAGCAGAGCTCGGGTCGGCAGAGCTCGGGTCGGCCATGGTGGGACCGAAGGCGCTCGCATCGGGCGTCAGCGCAGCGGGCGATGCGGATGACGACGAGCCCTCGATCGCGCCACTCGAATGCATCGCGCCGTCGCCCAGCGGGCGCGACGAGCTGCTCTTCGAGCGCTGCGACATCTCTTCGGGGAGGCCGTCGGCAGTGACCTCCTCCGGATGGCTCGCAGCTTCGGGATCTTCGATATCGAGCTCCGAGAGTTGGCGCTCGGTGGTGGGGCCGCGAAGGCTCGATGGTGCGGCCGAAGGCAGGCTCGGCACCGATGAGCGACCTGGCGGAGCGTTCGGCTTCGTCAAAGGGGTCGAGCCGCCCGTGGCTGCCTTTTCGTAGACGGGCGGCGGCTTCTTGAGGTTATTGGCTTTCGCTCGCTCGAGTCCGGTCGTGGCCTCGGGGTCGGCCGCTTTCATGCGAAGCACACGACGCCAAGCGTCCGCCGCCTCACGCGCGTCGCCAATCTCTTCTTCCCACAGTCGCGCAACCTTGCGCGCGAGCTCGGCGCGCTGGTTGGGATCGCGCCCTCTCAGAATCTGGTCTTCGTAGAGGTGAATCATCCCACGGTGATCGCCGAGCGCTTCGAGGAGCGTCGAAAGCTCGTTCATCACCTCTTGGTCCGAAGGAGAAAGGTCGTGGAGCTTCTTGAGATCGGCGGCGGCGCCTTGCTTGTCACCGAGCTCGTCGCGGCGGAGCCGCGCCCGTCTCGCGAGGAGCTTACGAACCAGCGGACCGTCGAACACCTCTTCGAGCGCGCGCCCCAGTGTGGCTTCTACGCGGCCCTTGTCGCCGATGCGTGCGCCGAGATCGTCGAGCGCGCCGAGACCGGCATCGTCGACGTAGGTGACCAGCGCGTCGCCGAGCCAAACGAAGGCCTTGTCGATGTCGCCGAGGTCGCGCTCTGCGATCGAGGCTGCGCGCCGGAGGAGCGCGGCGCGGGTCCGCCCGCCGTCGCGCGATCCTTGCCCACCGGCGGCGAGTGCTTCGGCGAGGATGGTTCGCAGGGTGGTTGCGCCGCTCTCGAGATCGCCAGCGCGAGCTGCTTCCTCGAGTGACGCCAACGTCTCTTCTTGAACGCCGCCGCCGAGCGCGAGCTCGAAGAAGCTTCGTGCGCGGTCGGTGGCTCCGCGCAACGCAGCAACTTGCGCGGCGCGCGCCAAAGCAGCGAGACGATCGGACGGTTGCTTGCAACGGCCGACCTGCCGCTCGTACAGGTCGATGACGTGGCCCGGGGCGTTCGTCAGCTGCGCAAGTCGATCGAGCAGAGGCTGGACTTCGGCTGCGGGCACGTTGGTCAGCGAAGCCTCGCCGTGCTGCATCGCTTCGAGGGGATCGGCTCCTGCCTCGACCATGACCTCAGCCTGACGAACGAGCTCGGCCGCCCGTTCGACGCCCGAGTACTCCTTGGTCAGGATCTCGTGCGCTGTCGCGAGGGACTCGAGATCCTTCGTCTTGACGGCGATGCGCTCGAGCTTTTCACCCAGATCGGCATCAGCGGCCCGCGTTCGCGCAAGCTCGAGCGCGACGCGCGCGGCGTCGGTTTCGCGCCCCACGATCAAGAAGCGATCGAACGCGCCTCTCAAGGCCTCGGCGCGTTGCGGTCCGCTCCCACCTTCGTTCCACATGACGAGCTTCGTCGCCACGATTCCCTGCCATCCGAGCTCGTCGCCGAGCGCGACGTAGGCGTCTTGGCACGGACGATCGCCTTGATCCGCGAGCTTCTCGAGCGTCGCGAGAGCTTCGTCACCCTTCAGAAGCTTTTCGTGTTGAATCGACGCGAGCCGGCGCGTCATCTCAGACGCTTCGATCTCGTCGCCCTCGACCTCGATGAGCGTCGCCAAGAGCACCGCGACCCGCTCCCAATCCTCGTCGCGCTCGGTCAGCTTGAGGAGGCGCGATACGGCATCGTAGTCTTCCGAGTCGGCGCAGTGAACGACGTCGAGCGCGCGGATCGCCCCCTTCACGTCGTCGAGCGGGCCTTCGTAGAACTGGGCGAGTCGCTGCGCGATTTCGATTTTTTGCTCGTCGGACGAGATCGTGAGCTCACGCTCGAGCGCTTCTGCAGCGCTCTTCTCGTTGCCGAGCTTCTGGTACATCTCGGCGATCGAATGAAGCACGACACGCAGGACTTCTTGCTGACTCGCGTCGAGCTTCGTCGCGATGGCTTCGTAGCGATCGATGGCAGCTTGCGGATCGTCCAGCTCCTCGGCGAATAGGTTCGCCTCTTTCAACGAAAGCGCGAGCTTCTCCCCAGAGTCGCTCGTCACTTCGACCAACCGATGGATGAGGTCGGCGCGCTCTTGATGGTCACCACGCATCTCGGCGTCGGCCAAGAGCTCCATCAGCGCGTTCGGCTCGTCGCCGTCGTTCAAAATGAGCAGCCAAGTCTCGCGCGCCTGGTCTTTGTCGCCGAGCGTCTTGTAAACCTCGGCGGCCTTGAAACGGGCTGCGACTCGGAGCGCTTTCTGCGGGAGCTTCTCGGCGTGTGCTGCGAGGAAGGTCGCGAGATCGCCCATTCGATCGGCGGCTCGATAAAGCTCTTCGAGCTGCGCGGAGATGTCGTTGCTCGCTGGATCGAGCTCGCACGCGAGCTCGAGCTTTTCGATGGCGCTCGACGGATCGCCGGCCCGTTCGAATAGCTTTGCAGCCGCCGCGAAGAGCGTACCCTTCTGCTTGCCCTCGACGAACTGAGCCCTCTGATCGACGGCGTTCGCCGCCTCGGTGAAGCGTCCGGCTTCGGTGTAGGCCCTCTCGGCTTGTTCCCAGCGCTTCGAAGTCTGCGCGCCTCCATCGCTTCCGATCGCCTCTGCGGCCTCGGCAAACGCGTCACCAGCGGCTCCGTGAGCGCCTGCCTTCTGCCGGAGCTCGCCGAGCCGTCCGAGTAGGTTTCCACGCGACACGATGTCTTCGATGCTCGAGACGTTGTCGGCGATGACCTGCGCGGCCATGTCAAACTGTTCGGCCTTCTCGAAGAGCTTGACGGCCATCTGAATCGACGACTCGTCTTCGGGAGAGAGCGCCGCGATGCGTGCCCAGGCCTCTGCAGCCGCGCCCACGTCTTTGCGCTTGGTCTCGTGGAGCTGAGCAAGCCTCTTCTCGAGGGCGATCTTGGTCTCGACGTCGGGGGCCCCCATGGCCTCTTGTTCGAGCACCGTTGCAAGCTCGTCCCAGCGCGAGCCGCGCTCGAGCAAGCGACGAAGCTGCTCGCGTCCGGGCTCGTCGCCACGATCGAGCTGGCAGATCTGTTTGCAGGCAGAGATGGCCGTGTCGAGATCTCGGAGCTGCGACTCGCACAGCCCCGCCACATCTCGAAGCTGCGCTTTCCGCGTTTCGAGGGGCTGAGCCGTGACACGAGAAGCGGCGAGCAGCACGTCGCGAAGGTCGGCGTACATCCGCTTCTGTCGAAGATGCTCCTCGACCCAGCTCAAGGCTTCGGCGTTGGCCGGATCGAGCTTCAAGGCCTCGCGGAACTTCTGTAGCGCCGTCGGCTTGCGACCCTTCTGGGCCTCGGCCTGTGCCTGGTCGAGAAGCGCTCGCACTTCGGCCGGGTTGGCACGGCCGTAGTCTTCGGCGGCGGGCTCGACGTCGTCGAGGATCTCGGATCCACTGGGCGTGCCTTGAGGAATCGACGGTGCGCTCGCGATCGATCCTCGTCCGGCGGAGGTAGGTGAAGCGGTCTGCGCTGGCGCACCCGAAACCGATCCTCGGTTGACCGGGGGGGGAGGCGGCGGTCGCGAGCCCGCGCGCGCGCGAGCCTCGGTGGCCATGAAGCCCGCCGGATTTGCCGCGAGGTAAGCTGCGAATTGGGGCCCGAGCTCGCCGGCTCGGCCGATGATCTTGCCGTAGTGATCGGCGAGCTGCATGGCTCGATCGTCGCCTGGGCTGCACTTGAGTGCGCTCACCGCATAGGCGAAGCCGTGCTCGCCGTCGTAGGTCTCTGCGAGCGAGATGAACAGGGCGCGACCCTCTTCTTTCTCCGCTTCGGAGACGCGTTCACCCGCCTCGACGCGCAGCATGATCGCAGTGCCCAGCTCTTGCACGAGCGCCACGTCGTCGGGGCGAACGGCGCGTGCGAGGCGGAGGGCCTGCGCCGCACCTACGCCGTCGCCAGCGCGTGTTCGCACCGCCGACTCGTCGCGGTAGAGCGCGAGCTTTCGCTCCGGATCGTCGACGAGAGCCTGCTCCATTGCGAAGAACGGCACCGATTCGGCGAACTGTTCGAGGGCTTTGTAGAGCTCGCGAGTCTGATAAATCGCGAAGATGTTGCGTGGGTCGAGCTCGGTGACGCGACGCCAATTCTCGACCGCCCTCTCGGGACGCGACAGCGGTGGATCGGACCACAGTCGGCCGAGCTCTTCGTGCGTCGAGAGCACCTGCGCGCGGAGCTCGGGCTTCTGCGGGATGAGTGGCGCGAGCGACTTCACCATTCGTTCGAGCAGCGCCACCAGGGCTTTTTGATCACCCTTGTCTCGGTAGAGCTGTGCGAGCCGGTCGGCAGCGACGGTGGCTGTCGGGTCTTTGTCGATGGCGATCATCAGCGTGCGCGCAGCGTGGTGCGCGTCACCGATCGTCATGGACCAGACGTTGGCCGCTTCACTCAGCCAGTGCGCGGCATAGGCAGGATCGTTGGTCGTCTGCCCGACCTTCTCCAGGAGAAGGGCGTACGAGCGTGGGTCGCTGGCTCCAGCGTTGTGAGCGCGGGCGAGCGCGTCCTCGTCGTGCGGGTTTTGCACGAGTCTCTGGATGAGGTTTTCCATCTCGCGAGCATCCATTGCGGGGAGGGAACTTACACGTTAGGTGCGTATGCGTACACCTTTGAGTGGGCGGATTTCGGCGGATCTACGTTCCTCCTCGGGCGTCGACCTCCCCGCATTCGAGGAGAGCGCTACGAGTCGGCCGCCTGGAACGTCTGGAGCGCTTCGATGACCTCCCGAGCACGTGGACGATCTTCGGGCCGCTTGGCGAGTAAACCGAGAACCAGCGCGTCGAGCGTCGGAATTCGAGGGCTGCCCCGATGGCTCGGTGGGTCCGGTCCGAGCTCGAGGTGACCCCGCCGAACTGCCTCGACGCTTCCGACGAAGGGTGGCTCCCCCGTCATCATCCTGAAGAGGAGACAGCCGACCGCATAGAGGTCGGCTCGGCGGTCGATCGATTGGCCGGACCATTGCTCGGGCGCCGTCGCCGAGGGGGTCACGGCTGAAGCGACGGTCCCCTCGGCGGCAGACGAGCCCAGATCGAAGAGCTTCGCCGACCCCGCGTCGGTCACCATCACGTTCGACGAGCTCACGTCGCCGTGAACGAGGCCGTTCGAATGGATGCATTCGAGACCTGAACAGATCTCGACGACCATCTTCGCTACCGAGCCTAGGTCGATCGCGCCGAACCGAAGGCGATTCTTCAAGAGGTCACCGTCGAGCCACTCGAGGGCGAGGAAGTCTGCTGCCGGAGACGCGACATGGCCGGCTCCCAACGTGCGAACCACGAATGGGCTCTCGATCTGGCGCAACGCGGTCAGCTCACGTGTCCAAATATCGTGTGATTCTTCGCCGAGCGGGCCATCGAACCGAAGCACCTTGAGGGCGGCTTTCGACCCATCGTCCTTCTTCGCGAAATAGACCGCTGCCGTCGAGCCCGTCGACGCGAGCCCGAGAGGCACGAACCCTCCTCGAAGCGTCGCGCCGAGGAGTGGGTCGCCGTCGCCCTTTTCGAGCGCGCCGAGCGTTACCAGCGCATAGGCGTCATGCTCGCATCGGAGCAGGCCTGACTCGGGCTGCGTCGACGAGACGGCTCGGCAGTGTGGGCATACCAAGAGAGGCACGCGAAAAGACTACGCGCTCGTCGGTTCCGAGCCGCGACAGAAACGCGCGCACGAGCAAACACGGAGTTCGCTCGGGTGACGCGGTCCGAGTGTGGCGAGCCAGGCGCCCAAGGGGAGCGAACGCGCTACAGGAACATCGCGAACGCTACAGAAACACGCCGTGAGGCATGGGCTTCTTCCACTCGTTTTTGCGCTTCGCGTACTGGCCGCGCACGAACGGTCCGAGAACCGGTGCGATGTTCTCGGGAATGTCGGCATCCCACTCGCCGCCGTGAATGGCGTCGCGCGGCGACGCGTCGGCTCCCAACAAGAAGAATCCTGGAAACGCGTCGTGTTGCATCTGCAACCCGCTTAGTTCTTTGTCGAACACGTCGATGTCGACCTGGACGACCACGACGGGGCCGAGCGCCTTCTGCAAGAGGTCGTCTCGAAGCGACTTCTCGACGCCTCTGCACGGGTCGCAATCGCTCTTGGTGGTCATGACGAGCACGTCTTTGCCCGAAGCTTTTGCGGCCGCGAGCTCGGCAGTCAACGCTTGTCGAAGCGAAGACACCTTCACCCCCAGCTCGACGACCTTCAGCGAGCCGACGTCGTGCTGCTCGGTCTCCTGCGGGACCGAGCCGCTCGGTCCGACCTGGGTCGGTGGCGCAACGAGCGGGGCATGCACGACGTTGCCCGGGTCGCCGTCGTCGCGCTTTCGTTCGACTTCGTCGTGGGGGCCCGGCAAGTCTGTTTGGGCTTGAGTCGGTCGCGCTCGGGCCTCGGAGACGTAGCGCATCGTGAGCAAGCCGCCGGCTCCGAGGAGCGCGAGCTGGCCGACGCAGACTACGACGACGGCCGCAATCCCGAGTCGACGCTTTGGTGGAGGCCCCACCGCCTTCTGGACCCAGGGGTCGAGAATCGGGGCTTCATCAGGCAAGCTGTCGAACCCGTCACCGATCGAGCGCTGCTGCACAATAGAAGGATACCGAAACCAGGCCGCTGCGCTTCCCGAAAATCGATGAGCTGACGTTTGGAGCTCCGAAAGAGTCGACCGGGCGAGAGCCGGTCGGCTCTGCTACGGGAGGCAGCTTCCGTTGAACGTGCGGAGCGTCGCCCGTTTCGTGCTCACGATGGGGCTCATCACCTCGGTCCAAGCGACGGCCACTCGGTCACCGGCCATGGTGATCGAGGGAGGATCTTTGACCTCGGTCTGTCCGTCGGACACCCGAGCTGCGGCTGAAGAGACGCCGGTCTTCGATGCACGGACCACGAGGAGCTGCTGAGCTTTGCCGCTCGCTTCGCCCAAGTACGCGAGAAAGATTGCGTCTTTCGAAGCGACGGCTCTCGGCGAGCGACCTTTGCCGACGACCAACGGAGGTCCTGATGGGGTCGCGTCTTTGGCGAGAGGGCGCGTGTAGATCATGTCGCCCTCGCTCCAGGTCAGTTGGAAGCCGGTGTCGGTGGGGACGATCGTGACGTCGGCAACCGTCGCGCTGGCGGGCTTCGGCACCACGGTGTCGGAGGTGCCCACCTCTTTCCCAGACTGCTCGAGGCGGGTCGCAGACACATGGCCGTCTTCTTCGATCCACGCGAGCGCGTATCCGTCGGCGTCGGCTGCGACCGCGGGCCGGTGGGGCTTCTTGGCGTGCTTCGTGAAGCCCAACGCCTCGGCTTTCTGCGACCCGTCGAGTGTGGCGAACTTGAAGAGCGAGAGCTGATCTCCGTCGGTTCCAAACGACGAGGCGACGACGAGCGCCCCATCTGGTGTGGGCGCGACTGCGACCTCGTCAGGAGGGACATCTTTGACTGTCGAGAGGTGATTCACCTCGGGGCCCGGCTGGGCCTCCCATCGCGGACGGGCGTACGCGAGCCCCTCACCATCGAACCAGATGACGATCCAATCGGGTCCGCTCGGAAACAGCGTCGGGGCTCGCTCGCGCGCGTTGCCGATCCCCCGGTCGCGGGCGATCCGCTTCGCCTCGCCGTCGAACCCAGCGAAGCCGATTTGCGCTTTGTCTTTCAGTTGCACCAGCCACGAAGCTGCAATTTGCCCGTCGCGGCCGCCGATGGTCAGCTCGCCCCGCTGTAGGTAGGTCGCGAGCTCGATGGTGGACTGGCTGCACTTCGCCTTGTCGAGCGCCGCGGTCTCCGAGACGCCGGCTCCTTGAGGGGCCTGGTCGGGGATCGAAGGCTTCGACGACGCGCCCGTCGACGTTGACGCGGCGGCGCTCGGGACGTGTGAAGCGACTGCGCTCGGCTGACCGGACGAGGCCCCCGACGTGCCGCTGCCCTTCCCTCCGCAGGCGAGAGCCGCGACGACGAATGTGCCAGCGAGCGCACACGCACAGCCCGTTCGGAGCGACGTGGATCGATGCGCAGATCGAGAGGGCCTCAGGCGAGCCATCCTTCTTCAGGTCGGTGCGTGGAGGACACCCCCCCGCCGCGTGGACGACCATGAGAGCAAAAGATTGGCGACTGTGCTCTATTTTTGGCGGACCGGGTCGAGCCGCGCCGCTCAGGGCTTCGGAGAGTCGTTCACGACGCCTAGGGCCTGGGCCGCGCGGAGCACGTCCGGGTTTTGCGGAAACGACGCATACAGGTCTTTGACGAGACCTTCGGCGCGCTTGTCTTTCACTTCGCCGAACGCGAGCGCTGCGCAAATTCGCGTGGGTAACGCAGTCTCTTTGCTTGGAACCTGAGCGCCGTCGATGACCTCTTTGGCGACGCGCATGTCATCGTCTCTCGCGCGAATGTAGCCCTCGAGGAGCTTCGCGGTTGCGGGCGGAATGTCGAGTGGGCTCGGTCTTTGTTTGAGGAGCTCGAGAGCTTCGGTCCGATGTTTGGGGATCTCTGCGTCGAGGATCATTCGCTCGAGCGAAACGGTTGCTGCGGTCGTCGTGGCACCGCCAAGCGCAAGGAGCGCCTCGTCGAGGTTGCCTTCGAAGCGCATCAGCCGTGCATAGCGGCGGGCACGAAGCGGTTGGACCGTGGCGTCGGTCCAACGGCCGACGACTTCCTTGGCCCGCACGAGAGCGCCGCGATCCAAGAGCGCGTCGACGGCACAGAGGTCGGCTCCGAGCGCGTCGCTCGCCAAGAGCCGCGTGATCCGAGCGTCGTCGAGCGCCGCCATTCCCCGCAGTCGATCGAGCCGCGCGCTCACGATGAGCTTTTCAGGCGCATTGTCGGCGACCTGCGCGGCGACGGCGGATAGATCGTCCAGATCGCCGTTCTCATACGCGCGAAGGGACCTCAGCTCGCGCGTCGCATCCTCGGGTACCTTCGCGATGACATCGGTCATCGCATCGAATTTCCCCAGCTCGAGCGCCATTTTGCCAACCAGGCGGAGCGCCGGGGTGTAACGAGCCCCCATCGTCAACGCCTTTTGCGCCGCTCCGGCTGCGCTGCTCATGTCGTTGCGGCGGAGCGCAAGCCTGCCGAAAAGAACGGCGACACTCGGGGAGTCTGCCTCTTCGACTCCTCGCTTCGTGAGTGAGCTCGCGTCGCCCTTCTCGGCGTCGAGGAGCGAGCTCGCTGCGTACACCGCCAAGAGCTCGCGGGGGACCTCTGCGGTGATCGGAAGCGACTTCGGACGCGCGACGGTCTCGGTGGCACCCGCACTTCGGCCTGCCACCCACGCCAGAGCTCGGAGCGTGGTCGAGCTCGGCGACTCGGGGAGCTCGGCGAGACGCTTCTCGGCTTCGGGCAAGTCGCCCTCGAGCAGCAGCGCGCGGATGGCTCGGATTTTCGCGGCCATGAGACGGGGTTCGGCCGCGATGGCGGCGTCGTAACGGTCGACGGCCTTGGGATCACCGCGCATCTCCAGGGCGACGCCGACTGCGAGCTGGAAAAACGCGTCTTTCGCGAGGCCCGAGTCCTCGCGCGCTACGATCGCATCGACCTTCGTGAAGTCGAGCTGCGACAACGCGAGCGCGACTTCGCCAGATGCCGCATCCGACCCGATGCCCACGGCGTGCGCGGCGTCGAGCGCTGGCCCGAGCCCTTCGTCTTTGCCCGACAACTCGAGCGAACGAACGACTTGAGTGCGAACCCGCGCGAGGGCGACATCGCGCGAGGGCGTCTTTTCGAGCTCGGTCAAGAGCGCGTCGGCGCGCGCGAGATCGGCCGGCGCGCCCGACAGGACGGCCTTCTCGACCTCGGTCGTGGGACGTGGAGCGGCGGCTGTCGCGGTGCGCTTGTAGTCGCTGATCACGAGAAAGCTCGCATAGCCGACGAGCACGGCGACCATGACCGCCGCCACGCCCAAAGCGACGTAGAGGCCGACAGGCCTTCGATGCGTCTCCGGAGCTTCGGCTCGTGCCTGGTCCATCAGCGGAGGCGGCATTCGGCTGACCGGATACGGCGCCGGAGGAAAGCTCTGATTGTTGTTTTGATTCAGTTGGGGATCGTAGCCGCCCAGCGGGGGGGAAGAGCTTCGAGCGCCCTCACCGAATTGCGGTCGGTACGACGTTGGCTGCTGCTGATGCTCATGCTGCTGCTGTTGCTGCTGTTGCTGCTGTTGCTGCTGTTGCTGCTGTTGCTGCTGTTGCTGCTGATAGCTCTGGTTCGAGGCATACGACGGGTCGCATTGCAGGTCGTACCCGCCTCCGTAGCGAGGCTCGTAGCCTGGCTGTGGCGCGTGCTGTTGCCCGTAGGGATCGACCGCTCCCAACGACGGATCGCCGAATCCGCCATCGTAGCGAGGGCTCGACGCGCTCTCGCCGAACGCCGCGAGACCGTTGTTGCCCATCTCGAAATCGAGCGGCATCGTCGGACGCATGGGATCAGGCGCTTGCGCTGCCGCACCGAACGCGACCCCACGCTGAAGCATCGACGAAGGCTTTTCGAAGCTCGGCGCCGACGACATCGGAAGCGAGCTTCCCGAGAAGCTCGGCTCCTCGATCACATCCGAAGGGTCGATCGTCTGTTCGTCGAGTCGGATCGCGCTCGACATCGGCGGTCGCGGGTCTACGCGCGACGCGGCCTGCGACTCGTCGGCCCTCATCACGTAGGTCCCTGGCCCTTCGTCCAGCTCGGGTCGCGACGGGACGGGAGCGTACGCCGGCGGCGGATCGAACCTCGGCGAATGGCCGGTCGCAGGACCCGTCATGGGCCTCCGAAGTGGAGCCATTGGTGCGAGAGGTCGCAGGTGGGTGTCGACCGAATCGTCGCTCGGTTGGGCGGCAGGTCGGTTCATCGGTTGGGGCCAGGAGTCGGCAGTCGGCCGTGGCGGCGTCTGCGACCCACCCTGCCACACCGTCGTCACCACCTTCGAGAACGTGCTGCCGTCTTCGTTGCTCGCGGAGCTTGCGCAATCCTGCGGGTCGCTCCGTTTCGGAAGCGCCATGGGCGGTGAACTCGTCAGCGTGCGCGTCGGCGCGTCTTCGGAGATCGAGTCGACCTCGGTCTGCGTCGTGTCGTGCGACGCGAGCATCCCTCTTTGAATCTCGCGCGCGGGCGTTTCGCGGCGTGGGGGATTTGCGGCAAGCGGGATCGCCTTCGCGCGCGTCGACGCCGATTCTGGCTCGTCGAGCGCCGACGCGTTTCGAGCTGTGGCGAGCGGCGCATTCTTCGCATCGATGGCACGGGTTGGTCGCTCGTCATCGATTCCGATGGGCGCCCCGACGCGGGGCGCGACGTCATGGTCGGTGTGAGTCGACGGATCGGGAGCGGAATCGGCGCTCGCCTGTTGAGCGCGCCGCGCGAGCCCTGCTTTCATGAGCGGATCGTCGGTGCCGATCCCGCGCCCGGGCTTTCGTGCAGCGAGGCGTTTCGCGGCCGGAGGACGCTCGGCGTCTACGTTGATGGGGCCCGGACGCGTCATCGTGCCGGGGTCGGAGCCCCTCGACCTGGACGGGTCGACCACCGCGGTCGGCTGCGACGGGGGAGCTGGAGGGACGCTTAACGCTGCGCCCTTCGAGACGGGAAGCCGCTGAGGGATTTGCGGAACGTCGCGCTGTGTGGTCTTCGACTCCACAGGTGGCGGCGCGCGCGATGGGATCTGTGGAACGTCGCGCTGGCTGGTCTTGGGCTCGTCGTTGCGCGCGCCGGCGCTCGGGAATCGCGACTCCGGCGCCCGGGGCGGGATGACGGGGACGTCTCGTTGGGTCGTCTTCGGTTCGGAAGTGTGGTTGACGGTGTCGACGTTCGTCGATGGGCCGTTGTCGTCGTCGATGCTCGTCTGCATCACGCTCGTGGCCTGGTCGCCGTCGGATTCGCTATCGAGCTTTCGAGGCGGAGGAGCGGGCTTCGCGACGACCGGGGGAACGAATCGCGCAGACACCGTCATCGGCGCTGGCGCGACCATCGGAGCCGGTGGCGCCAACATCCCGGGGCCGCCGAGGAGCGTGCGGCTGCGCCTCGGATTCGGATCTGTCGCTTCGGCTTCGTGATGGACGGGAATTGCGGTGCTCGCGACCGGGGACGGAGCCGGTGCGACGATCGGCGGCGGTACGACGATCGGCGAGCCGGCGCCCACCGGTGCCGAAATCATCACAGCCGGAGCGAGGCCATGTTGGGTTCGCCGCGGGATCGGCGCGTTGACCTGAGTCCGCGTGGGTGGATCCGATGGCTCGGTCGGCGGATCGAGAGGCGTCGTGGGCGCGTCGAAGGTCTCCGCGTCGAGCTGGTGCGGGTGAACCTTGGGTGGTGTGATCACCTTGGCCGGTGCTGGCGTGATTGCCTGGGCAGGCGGCGACACGATGGCCTTCTCACGTGGCGGCGCGCTCGAGACTGCAGCTTGGAGCGGAGGGATCGAAGCCTTCTGCGGATCGGAGACCAGCTCGCGCGTCGCGCGGTGCATCTTCAGCTTCGTCGCCAGCGCGACGACGCGGTCGTCGTCCGGAGCGACGAGCAGCGCTTTTTCGACGATCGAGGCGGCATGCCGGAGCTCACCGGCCGCGTGGTAGAGCCCCGCGAGGGCGATGAGGACCTCGATCTTGCGAGGGTGCTTCGCGACCGCTTCGGTAGCGAGGGCCACGATGAAGGCGATGGGGATGACGTCCCGCGCGCCAGGTTTCATGCTCGCGCGCGTGAGCATGGCGCAGAGCTCGACGGTCGGCTCGACCCGTGGGTCGGCACGCCACGCGTCGAGCAGCTTGTCCATCCGGACCATGAGGAGCTAACCATAGCCCCTCCCCGGCCCACCTATCCAGGCGTGTGTTTTCGGGCCGACCCGCCGGTCGGAAGAAGCGCCGACTGGCCGACAGCGGCACTCAGAGAATGTCGTGGACGACGTGGCCGCCGGCGAGCGTCAGCAGGACGCGCCCACGCAGCTCGCGCTCGTAGTACGGTGTGTTTTTGCTCTTGGACTGCAAGTCTCGGACGACGAAGGAACGGTCCGGATCGATGAGTACGACCTCGGCTCGGGCACCGACCGAAAGTCGCGGCCCCTCGAGACGGATGATGCGCGCCGGTGCGGTGCTCAGAGACTCGGCGAGCCTCGAGAGCGACACCCTGCCCTTGCGCACCAGCTCGAGCAGCACGGGAACCACGAGCTCGAGGCCGATCATTCCTGGTGACGCCTCGGCGAACTCGCAGTCTTTCTCGAGACTCGAGTGCGGGGCGTGATCGGTTGCGATGGCGTCGATGGTCCCATCTTTCAGCGCTTCGCGCAGCGCCTCGACGTCGGCTTCTTCTCGCAACGGCGGATTGACTTTGCAGGCGGTGTCGTACCCGAGAACCGCTTCGTGCGTGAGCATCAGGTGATGCGGGGTCACCTCGGCGGTGACTTGCAGACCTCGATGCTTGGCCTCCCGAAGAATTCGGACCGAGCCGGCGGTCGACACGTGGGCCACGTGGTACCGGGCGCCCGTTGCTTCGGCGAGGAGCACGTCGCGGGCGACGATGATGTCTTCTGCGACCCGCGGCCATCCGCGCAGTCCGAGCTTCGTCGATATCGCGCCTTCATGCATCTGCGCCCCTTCGGTGAGGGCGTGGTCTTCGGCGTGCTGGATGACGGGCATGTCGAAGGTACGGGCGTATTCGAGCGCCTTCTTCATCACCGCGCTCGACGTCACGCATCGGCCGTCGTCGCTCACGCCAACCGCTCCGGCGTCGCGCAGGTCGGCCATTTCGGTGAGCTCTTGGCCGCGCTGGCCCATCGTGATCGCACCGATGGGGTGGAGCGCCACGTGACTCACCTCACGGGACCGCGCCACCATCGCCTCGGTCACGCTCCGACGGTCGTTGACTGGCGATGTGTTCGGCATCACGCAAACGTGGGCGAAGCCTCCCGCCGCGGCCGCCGCCAGGCCTGTCGTAATGTCTTCCTTGTATTCTTGGCCTGGCTCCCTGAAGTGCGCGTGAAGGTCGACGAAGGCGGGCAGGAGCCAAGCGCCTTTCACGTCGATGACGCGCGCTCCCTCCGCAGCGAGGAGCTCGGCTGTGGCGGCACCACGACCGATGCGGAGGATTCGGCCCGCTTCGATGACGACATCGACGACCTCATCGTGGGCCGACGCCGGATCCACTGCCCGAACCTCGCGCAAGACGACGAGCCGAGAAGATGCTTTCGCTATCATCGCCCCGTGCCTAGCACAGTGCTCACGCGACGTTTGTGGCGAAGGATGCCCTGAAACGGCGAGCCCGACGTATCCCGGGTTGCAGTGGCCGGGTCAGGTGGAGTAAGTTCGGCATCGTTCGGAGGAGAGCCTTCGGCGGGTGGAATCGGCAGCGAAAGCTCGCTCGCGAAACCCTCCGAAATGAAACTTCGACCGATGGTGGTGACGAGCGAAGCTGGCGGAATTGGCAGACGCGCTGGATTCAGGTTCCAGTGGCCGAAAGGTCGTGGAGGTTCAAGTCCTCTGCTTCGCACTACTTGTTTTGAAGGCGTTTCGGTGATTCCGGCCCCGTCGTGAGACTGAGTGCCATCTCGGCACTGCTGCGACGCCGAAGCCTAGGATACTGAAGACTAGGATACTGAAGCCTAGGACACTGAAGCCTAGGATACCGAAGCCTAGGATACCGAAGCCTAGGATGCCGAAGCCTAGGATGCCGAGGGGGAGCGACCTTCGTGGGGTGGAGCGAGGGAGGAGGGCCCAATGGGCCGCTCGCTGCACGACCGATGAGCAGGCCGGTCCGAGAGACCTTGGGCGCAATCGTCGACGGTCGTGTTCAAGGTTGAGTCAGCGAACCGCGACCATGTTCAGGCTGATGGGGACTCCGCCGAAGCGCATGCTGCTCGTGTCGTCGAAGATGCCGAAGTCGGGCACGCGATACACCTGCGAGAAGCGTGCATTCTGAAGAAACGAAGCGAGCATCTCGTCGTTGAGCCCGACGAAGTGAAAGTCGTACGCATCGACCTGGCCGCCGAACATCATGCGCATGACCTGGAATCTCGCGCGCATGTCGAGCTCTTCGTGGAGAAAGAGTCGGCACAGGGTTTCGAGATCGGGCACGCTCGCGAGGAGACGCCCGCCGGGCTTCAAGATACGTGCGACCTCGGCGAGCACGTGAGGCAGGTCGGTCTGGTAGCCGAGGTGCTCGAGAATGTGTGACGCGTAGACCATGTCTTGCGACGCGTCGGCGAACTGGGAGAGATCACGAAGGTCGCCCAGATAATCGACGTAGTCTGCCGGGAGCGCATTGAGGACTTTCCATCCATCGCGCGCCTCCTTCCCTCCGACGTGGAGACGATGTTCGCCCCGCTCCTGCAGCAGCTCCGGAGGAATCGACTGAATCGCTACTTTGGTGGCCTTCACGCGTTTCAACCTCGATGATGCAAAGGAGCGGCTCGACGGCGTAGCGCAGCCTAGCCGCAGGGGTGGAGAAAGCGAAAGGGGGAGACGAAGCGCGCACGTTCGTTCGCGTTCAGATTCGACTCCTCGGCCCCATCGATGTCATCGCGACGAACGCATCTTCGAGCTGACGCGCGAGGCGGCTCGGATTGCCGAGAGGGCTCGCGAGCAACCGGGGGCGAAGGCTGCTGCGGAGCTCTCGCCGGCGATCAGAATCGTCGGCCAGGGCGAGCGCTGCTCGTACGTAGCCGGGCACGTCTGACGCTGCGAGATCGTCGAGACCGACCGCCGAGAGGAGTGCGTTGCCCACGCGCGACGGTGCGGTCGAGCCTCGGAGCGTGATGACCCCGACACCCATCCAGAGCGCGTCGCAGGTCGTGGTCGTGCCGTTGTAGGGCGACGTGTCGAGCGCGACGTCGACCTCGCGATAGGCCTCGTATACGCCGCGAGCCGAAGGAACCCACGGTTTGAACGTCACGCGTTTCATGCGATCGGCGCCGAGCGCATCGGCCACCCGACGCTGCGCTCCGGGATCGTCGAACCCCCTCGCTTTGAGAATGAGCCGTGCTCTTGGGCGTTGTTCGAGGATGCTGCGCCACGCACCGAGGACCCCTGCCGAGAGCTTTGCCCGTCGGTTGAAGCAGCCGAAGACGATGTCGTCACCGTGATCGACCGGAAGCGACGACGACACGTTGGTCGAAGGGGCATAGGCCCAAGAAACCTCGGGAAGCCGGTAGAGTTGCTCGACGAACTCGTCTTCGCTTCCAGGCGGGTCGGAGAGGGCATCGGTGATCCGGTAGTCGATCGCGGAGAGCCCCGTCGTCGCTGGATAGCCTAGGTACGTAGCCTGAACCCTCGCCACGCGGGCGGCGAGCGCCGCGAGTCGGTGGCCGTCCGTGTGGCCCGAGAGATCGACGAGGAGATCGAGGTCGAGCGCGCGCACGCGGGTGACGAACTCGTTCGTGGTACACCCTTCGAACGCGTGGAGTGGCGCGAGGGCTGCGAACCGCGCAGTGATTTCGTCGTGCCGTGTCGTCGACGAGACCAGCTCGATCTCCACCCTCGTTCGATCGTGCTCTCGGATCAGGTGCTCCATGAAGAGCGCGACGACATGGCCGCGAAAATCAGCGGATGCATAGCCGACTCTGAGTGGGCGCGCGGGCGGGCGTGATACCGAGAACGGTTCTGGGGGAGCTCCGCCTTCGATTCGGGAGCCGACCTCTTCGTGGGCGGCACGCAGCATCGCTGGAGTGGCCGACTCGCGGTACAGAAGAAAGAACAACCACGCCGACTCGGCCTCGTGCGTCACGGCGCCGACCTTTCGTGCGCGCTCGAAGTGTTCGTCCGACGCGGCATCTTCGCCGAGCTCGGCACAAAGAAAGGCCATCGCGACATGGGCTTCACCGAGCCCCGGATCGAGCACGAGTGAACGCTCGAGGAGCTCGCGAGCACGCTGCACCTCGCCACGCGATCTCAGGTTGTCGCCGAGCCTCGCGCAGATTTGAGGCGATCTCGGATCGGCCGCGAACGCAGACTCGAAGTGCGATCGTGCCTCGTCGGCACGTCCCGACGCGTGAAGAAGCGAACCGAGCTCGACGTGGAGAGCTCCCGACGCGGGCTTGATGGCGACCGCAGACTCGAGCAACCGAATCGCGGTGTCGCGGCCCTCCAGCTCGGTGAGCGAACGCGCGAGACGCACGGTCGCAGCATCGAGCCCCGGCTCGAGCTTCAGCGCTCGGACGAGAACGGAGCGCGCATCGAAAAATCGGCCGACGTCGTTCAACGCGGCGCCAAGCGTCGTCAGGGTTCGCGCCGAGTCTGGACGCTCTACGAGCGAACGTTCGAGAACCTCGACCGCCTCCGCCGCCGCACCTCGCTCACGGAGAAAGTTTCCCATGTTGGCGAGCCACTTCGGGTTCTTCGGCTCGAGCTCGATCGCGCGCGCGAAAGCGGTCTTGGCACCGTCGAAGTCACGCGTCTGCACGAGCGCTCGGCCGAGAAGACTCGCGAGGGTCGCCGAGGGCGCGGTCAAGAGCGCCGCGCGGCAGAGCTCGATGGCTCGAGCGGTGTTTCCACGCTCGAGCTGGGCCGCGATCTCGGTGGTCGTCGCGCTGTCTTCAGCCACGGCTTCGGCTCCAGCGCAGGCTCGACGACGCGCGAAGCGATGGGTTCATCAGAGCGGCCGCGGCGCCTTCTCGGTGCCGGTCAATGCGAGGGAGTACTCGCTCCAGAGTCGGGTGCCCATCTTGGCATCGTAGTGCTGGAGCGCGAGCAGCGCGAAGTCGTGAGCGCCGTAACAGCGCGCCAAAATCAGAGCCAACGCGAGCAGCTGATCGGGCTCGAGCGAGGCGAGCTTCATGAAGTCGCGGACGTAGACGACATCGGCCCAAAGCCACTGGCCGCCCACCGAGCCGGGCTTTCGCGTCAGCGGCGCGAACGTCCCCTTCCCTGGTTGCGTCATGTGGTGCAGGTGAAACCCGCGTGCTCGCAACGCGACGTCGAGGTCGCCGAAGCCCGGCGCGTTTTCATACATCGGAACGAAGAGAACTTCTGCGTGGATGACGAGCGTGTCTTTGAGTGAGCGCTCGGCGCCCATCACGATGTCGAGCTCGGCGCCCTGTACATCCATCTTGAGAAAGCTCATCGGTTGAACGAGCGGGATGTCGTCGAGGGCCACGGTCTCGACCTCGATTCGCTCGGCGACGACGTGCAGCTCCGCCATTCCGCTGAACCGCTCGAGGAGGCGCGTGTTGGGCTCGTACAGCGAGGAGGTCGCATTCCATTCGCAAGACCGAAACACGGCCGGTCCGCCTCTCCCGACGACGAACGGGAGAAACTTGTGTCCAGGATTCGCAGAGTCCTCGAGCTTTTCGCGCTCGTCGTCGCCCGGCTCGAATCCGAGCAGCGTGGTCTTGGGAAGCGTGAGGACGTGATGGTACGGCGGCTGTTCGAGCATCATCGCGCCGACGTCGACGACGTGAATCGCAGGCACTTTTTCGGCAAGAATGTCGGCAAGCTGGCCAGCCATAGGTAGATCCTTACACGGTGAAATAGTCTATGAACAGGCGCAACACGCTGGCCGCTCTGTCTGCTCGTGTTGCGTTCGCGACCCGCGTCAGGGTCGCAGCGCGTCGCGCTCACATGCAACGCGCGTGACTGGCTGGGAGGCTCGGACTCGGAGATCTCCGTCGGGACCCGCGTTGCTGCAGCGGATCGCTCCTCCGGTCCAGGCGACGCGTACCCAGACGTCTCCGCAGAACGTCTTCGCCGTCGCGACGGAACTGAAGCTGTCGCTGCTCGGCTGGAGCTCTGCCCTCCATGCCGGCGCGTCGGCGAACCCGACTATGACCTCGACAGGCGGGTCGGCTGGTCTTCGCTCGATGACGATCTCGACGGGGCACGCTTCGAAGTGCGCGTTGATGAACGATCCTTGCTCGAAGTCGACGTGGTAGCCGCGGTCGACGAGGAGCGCTCGGTCCGCCGCGTTGGCCCCGAACATCAAGATGTTCTCGTACACGGTCCCCGCCAGGGCCTGCTCGGTGAGAAGTGCCGCTCGCGCCCGAGGCTCGAGCAGACGCGGATCGGTTTTGTCGAGCCCCCAATCGCTGAGCGGAGGGACGGGCATCTTCCAAGACGGTCGAGGAACGAACGCGTGAACCGCCGAAGGGCCCGCGAAGATGTTGGGGACCGTGCCTCCGTGGAGAACGGCGAACAGCGAATGGAAGTGGTACGCGGGCCACAGGTACGGCACCGCAGCATGCGACGCCTCGCCGGTGAGCCCGCAGTTCGCGTCGAAGATGATGGGCAACTGCGCGTAGCTGCGCTGGACCTTGTGATCGAGCCCCGCCACGGCATCGGCACACGCGGCCGCGTAACGTCGATTGACCGCGCTCACGTTCACGAGCTCGAGGACCACTAGCGCGGGCACGGCGACATCGACGGCCATTCGGAGGCTCCTTCGCTCGAGCTTCTCGCATCCGAGGAGCGCGAGAGCGACCGCGGTCCCGGGCGTCAGAAAGCGAGGAGAGAAGTACTGCCAGCCAGGGACGTTGAGCGGTGCTGTGAGGCCGATGAGAATCAGGAGCGACGCACCGATCGTCAGCGCAACCTCCTCTGGCTTCGCGTCGCCGCGTCGTATCCGCACGACGGAGCGGCCCAAAGAGAAGCAAGCCAGGGCGATGACGAGCACGCCGAGCACGGTGGAGCCCGGAACCACCATTCTCGGAAGCGTCAAAATCCAGATGAGCGGTGGGGCCCAGTAGGTCTCGCCAGAGCCGCCGGCGGTCGCCATCTCAGTCTGGGTCTGGCGCATCAAGAGGGACGTGGCGACGCTCGGCAAGGCGGTGAGTACGAGCCAGCCCGCGTCGCCGCGGAGACCCTTCCACCACTCGGGGGGCGACGTGGTGCCGCGTGACATGTGGCGTCTTACGAGCACCGTGAGCGAGAGGAGCGCCAACGTGACGAGCACCGCGAAGCCGTGCATCAAGAGTTGAAGGAGCACACCCGTGCTCACCGCGGCCTTTTGCACGGTCGAGAGCCCTCCGGTTCTCGACACCACGAACGAAAGAAGCATCAGCCCGAAAGCCAACGACAACGCGAAGGCGAAAAAGCCCATGTAGAAGGGCCAGCTGAACGCGACGACGAAGCCCAACAGGCACGCAGTGCGAGCGCTGCCCGAGACGGCTTTGCAGAGCAGGCCGACTGAAAGAGCCATCGACAGAACGATGATCAGCTCGCAAACGCGAAGGGTGTCGGGCCATCCCCAGAGGGTGCTCACTGCCGCGTACAGGAGCGAGAATCCACGGCCGCTGAGGCCCAAACCGACCGAGAATTGGCTCGCGAAGATCGAGTCTGGATCGTCGTAGTGCGCCTCGATGTGCGACAGGACGACTGCCTGGGGACCGTCGTTGGTCATCACGATCGGAACGCTCCAAATCGTCCATGCGACGCCGAGCGAGGCCAGCAAGCTCACGACCCACAGCGCAAAGCGGTGCTTCGAGTCGTCGGCATTCTCGTTCGTGAGCGGCGTAGACATAGACCCGATTCGTTCTTTCAAGTGGGTGGAACCGGGGGAGGATCACTAGGAGCCCTGACCCGAGTCACGAGCTTCGAGGTCCCCTGCTCCACGCTTCTTCGTAGGCCGATTCGAGCGCCTTCGTGAAGCCGACCGTGTCGGCCAAGGGTGACGTCGAGTAGCTTTGGCCGAGCCGGCTCCGGACATCTCGGCGATAGGCGTGGTCGTTGGCGAGGCGCACGGCAAAGTCCTCGTAGCTGTCGAGGTCGAAAGCGGCGAGCTCGCGCAGACCGACGCCCGACAAGAGGCTGAGTCCTACGCGCGAGACATGTCGCTCGCCCACGAGGCTGACGACGGGAACGCCCATCGCGAGCGCCTCACAGGTCGTCATCGTTCCAGCGTACGGGAACGGATCGAGCGCCACGTCGACGCGGCCATACGCGCGCAGATGGTCTCCGTCGTTTCGCTCGAAAGGAAGAAGCTCGAGGCGCGATTCGTCGAGTCCGGCCTCGACGAATCGGTTTCGCCATTCGTCCTGAGCTCCGTCTTCTCCGAGCTCGCGCGCTTTGAGAATCAAGCGTCCTCCGTTGCTCCTGCTGACGATTCGCGCCCACGATCGAATGACCTCCGGCGTGATCTTGGGGAGCGCATTGAAGGAGCCGAACGTCACGGGCCCCTCGTAGGGACGGGCGGGTACTGGCGGAAGCGGCCCCGGTGAGAAGCACCACGCCGGCCTCGGAAGGCGCAGCAGAGTCTCGACGGAGAATGCTTCGGCGCCCGGGGGATCGGCGTCGGAGTCGGTGATGCGGTAATCCATCGTGGCGAGCCCGGTCGTGTCCGGATATCCCAGATAGCTGATCTGGATCGGCGCGGGCTTTCTCGCGAAGCACCCCAGCCTGTTGAAGGCGGTGTGCCCGGCGAGGTCGACGAGGATGTCGATCTCGTCCGAGCGAATCGCGCTCGCGAGACCATCGTCGTCGAGCGTCCAGACCTCGCGGAAACCCGTCACGACCTGCTTCACGTGAGACGTGAGGAGGTCGGTCCTCGGATTCGACATGTACGCGAAGACCTCGATCTTGGAGCGATCGAAGGCGCCGAGGGCCGGAGCGATTAGACGTCCGACCGAGTGCTGCGCGAAGTCTCCCGACACGTAGCCGACCCTGAGCTTTCGCCCGTCGCGACGGCGGAGAGGCGAGCTCGGCAGACGCGCAGGCTGTTGACGCGCGCCCCAGTCGACGTGGCTCGCGAAGATCTCCGCGCGGCTTGCGGCGTCGGTGTAGTGCATCGCGAGCAGCAAGGCGCTTCCAACAGGTTGCTCACGCATCCGCGCGATCGCTTCTTCTTGTCGTCCGAGGAGCAGCAACGACATGCCATGGATGATCGCAAGGTCGCTCTGTTGGTCCCGTGGTGCATCGCGGAGTAACTTCTCGGCGCGCGCGGCTCGTCCGGACATGACGAGATGGGTCGCGTAGACAGATGTCAATTCGGCTCGCTCCGGCCGACTTCTCGTCGCGGCCTCGAGCGTCTCTGTGAGACGAGCCTCGTCGAGGGCGGAGAGAAGGGTTGCCCGCGCCCACGCTCGGTTGGCTGCACCTTCTTCGAGAGCTTGTCGAAAAGCATCCCACGCAGCCTCGGTGTCACCTTCTTCGAGGCTGGCTCGCCACAACAAGTCGAGCCCTTCGGCGCGCTCTCTGCCTTTCGCTCGAGGCAAGACGGTCTCTCGAAGGAGGCCCGCAGCCTCCTTCGGGCGACCCACTCGGAGACTTTCTCGCGCGCCTCGAAGCGCCGAAGAGACCTCACGGGCTCGCCTTTCGTCGTCGCTGCCCGCTCGTCGAGTGACGAATTGGTTCCAGGCCTGCTTGAGCTTCGGATCGTCTGGCGCCCGCGAGAGCGCATCTTGGAGCAAGGTCGCGGCGGCATCGAACCGGCCTTCTTTCACGAAGAGATCGGAGAGCGCGAGAACGGAGGTCGTCGTCGGCTCGAGCGCGAGCGAACGTTCGTAGCTTGCGATGGCCTCTTCGTTTCGTCCGAGCTCTCGCTGAATGGCCCCGAGGCTCGAGTGGGCCCGGAACGCGTTCGGCTCGAGTGCGATCGACCGTTCGAGCATCGCGATCGCACCGATCTTGTCGCCGCGCTTGGAGAGGAGATTCCCGATGTTCGTCGTCGCTTTGTAAAAGAGCGGGTCGAGCGCGAGGGCTGCTCGGTAGGCCACCTCCGCGGCGGCGTCGTTCTTTCGCGCGACCAACACCGTACCGAGCGCGTTGAGGGCTTCTGCCGAGCGCGGGTCGGTCGCCTTGGCTTGGCGTGCGACCACCTCGGCGAGCTCCAGCTGCTGGGAACGGAGCAGAGCGTTGGTCTCCGCCACCAAGCTCACCGCCTTGCGTTGCCGCGCTTCGTCGACCGGGACCGTCTCGGTCGGAGCGACATCGCCAGAAGGGCCGCGCTCGATCACAGCACGAACCATGGTCTCGTACGCGCTCTCGAGACCGCGGGTGAATCCCGCCGCATCACTCAGACTCGAGCCTCGCATGCGGTCTCTGAGCTCGGCGCGCAGCGCGGAGTAGCGCGCACGATCGCCGCCGAGTCGAACCGCGATGTCGACGTACTCCGACACCGACCTCGCCACGAGATCGTCGAGCCCGACACGCGCCAAGAGGCTCGCTCCAACGCGTGCGACGTGACGGTCGCCCGCCAAAGTGACCACCGGCACGCCCATGTCGAGCGCCTCGCAGGTGGTCGTGGTTCCGCAATACGGAAAAGGGTCGAGGCCGATGTCGATCTCTCCATAAGTCTCGAGGTGCACGCGCATGTCGGCGGATCCGTCGCGGAGAACGACGCGCTCCGGGGCCACACCGTGGCGCTCCATCGCGGCGCGAACCCGCGCACCGACCGGACCGTCGGTGGCGACCTTGTTCTTCAAAAGGAGACGTGATCCCGGGAGTCGCGCGAGAATTGCGGCCCACGTATCGAGTACTTCGTCCGTGACCTTGGCGAAGTCATTGAAGCTGCCGAACACCAGTGATCCGTTCGCTTCTCGTCGGAGAGCAGGCGGCGAGTCGGGGCGCGCTCGAAAGCACCACGCCGCGCCGGGAAGCCTCACCAAACGCTCGACGTGAAATGCATCTGCAATCCCCACTGGATCGACGACTTGGTCGGTGACTCGGTAGTCGATCGAAGCGACACCGGTGGTGTCGGGATATCCCAGATAGCTGACCAGGACGCGCGCGGGGCGTCGCGCCATCACGCGAAGACGCGACTTGGCGGTGTGGCCACCGAGCTCGATCAGCACGTCGATGTCGTCTGCGACGATACGTGCGGCGAGCGCGTCGTCGTCGAGATCGTGTACGAAAGCGATGCGATCGACGCTCTCGGCGAGACGTCGCGTGACGTGGTCAGGACGCGCGACGGCCGCGTAGAGCGTCACCTCGAAGCGTGACCGATCGTGGTTCTGGACGATGGGCTCGATGAACCGCGCGACCGAGTGCTCGCGAAGATCGGCGGAGAGGTAACCGATTCGTATCTTGCTCGAGCGTCCGCGCTCGTGCAGCGAGAGCGCGCGCGTCGGGGCGTGGCGAACCCCAAACGTCAGATGCCGTCGAAACCCCTCGTCTCTCGATCCACCGACGTACTGGTGGGCATAGAGAAGATTCGAGAACGCGCTGGCGGCAACAGAGTCGAGCTCCGAAGCACGCTCCAAGAGTGGGATCCCTCGATCGGCGCGGCCCCACGACATCTCGATAATCCCGAGCATCAAGTTGGCGCGTGCGTGCCGTGGTGACAGCGAGAGCGCGATTGCCAGCTGCTCGGCCGCCTCTTCGGCGTGGCCCGAGCCTCGGAGGAATGTCGCCCATTCGACGCGTGCATCCGCCGACCTCGGCGACATTCGAATCCACGCCTTCGAAGCTCTTGCGCGAAGCTCGTCGTCGCCCACGCGTCCTGCGAGCCTCGCGAGCTCGGTCATGAGCTCGGGGAGCAGATGAGGTGCCGGTGGCGCCTCGGCGAAGAGGCTTCCTGGCGCCGGTAGCTCGCCATCACCACCGAGCGCGACGAGCTCTTCTTCGGCCGCATGGCGTAGTGCTTCGACCGCCGAACTCATCTCGCCGAGCTCCTCGTTCGAACGCCCAGAAATCATCGCGAGCTCGAGGTTCTTCGGCGCAATCGCGAGCCCGCGCCGAGCGATGAAATCAGCGGTTTCGAACGCGTCACGCTCGTTGGCAGCCCTCGCGCGCCAAACGAGCGCGTCGAGCTCGTTCGAGCCGTCGGTCGGTGCCAGATGGCGCGCGAATGCATCGTCGTAGGCTGCCTCCAGCTCACGGACGAACCCCGGCCCATCACAGAGCGCGCTCGCTTGCATGCGCCCTCGGAGAGTCTTTCGGAGACCGGCTCGGCGCTTTTCGTCCGACGCGAGCTCGCAAGCGATCTCGACGTATTCGTCGGTGTTCCGAGCGACCAGCTCACCGAGCCCGACGGTCGTGAGGAGGCTCGTCCCCACCCGCCCAGCGTGGCGGGTTCCTTCGAACGTGATCACCGGTACCCCCATCCACAGGGCTTCGCAGGTGGTCGTCGTCCCGTTGTACGGAAAAGGATCGAGCGCGATATCCACTTCCGAATACGCCGCCAAGTGAGCGGCCGTGTCTTTCGCCCATGGGCGTAGCGAGAGCCGATCGGGTCCGATTCCAGAAGCGGCGAACGCCTTCGAGTAGTGCGCCATCGCATCGCTGCTCGCGAGGCTTCGCGACTTGATGATCAAGCGCGATCCAGGGACCCGTCGAAGGATCGTCGACCAGAGCTCGACGACCTCGGGGCCCATCTTGACGAGCGCGTTGAACGAGCCGAACGTGATCGTCTTGCCCGACCGCTTCGCGACCTCGGGGCTCGATGTCGGGCTCTCGTAACACCACGCGCTGCGCTTCAATCGAACGAGGCGTTCGGTATGAATCTCGTCTGATTGCCCCGGGGGATCAGCGATCGCATCGGTGATTCGGAGGTCGACGGTCGACAGCCCCGTCGTTGCGGGATAGCCGAGATAGCTCGCCTGTACGGGAGCAGGCTTGCGAGCGAAGACGGCGATTCGCGTGTGGTCGGTGTGGCCACCGAGATCGACGAGGACGTCGATCGCGTCAGCGACGATACGCTCGGCGAGACGATCATCATCGAGCGCCCACACATCGTGAAAAACGTCAGCGAGCTCTCGGAGTCGCTCGGTCGTCAGGTCGCTGCCCGGGCGTGTGTGGTAGGCGTGCACTTCGAACCGTGCACGGTCACTGTAGCGAAGCGCCGGCTCGATGAAGCACGACACGGAATGTTGTCGAAAATCAGCCGATACGTAGCCGATCTTCAGACGTCGCGGCCTAGCGTGACGAACCGAGAGCGCGACTCGTGAGACACCCGTCTCGAGTTGCCGACCGCGTTTGACATGCTCTTCGAACAAAGCGTCGTTCGTCGTCTTGGCCGAGTAGAGCATCAGGCCCACGATGCTCGGCGTGACGAGCAGCGGCTCCTCTTTCTCGATGTCCGTCAGCGTCGCGAGGCTCTCGTCGAGCCTTCCCGATTGAGCATCGATGGCCGCCACCGCCGCGCGCGCCTCCAATGAGCGGGGCGCGAGCTGGAGAATTCGACGGAACGCCGCCTCGGACTCGACCGAGCGCGACTCGGCTCGAAAGAGGCTCGCGAGGTCGGTCAGCAGCGCGACATCATCGGGATCACGCGCCAAGCCCGTTCGAATCGCGACTTCCACGCCGTCGAGGTCGCCGCGTCGATACCTTCGTCGAGCCAAAACGACGATCGGCGACGAGCCCGGGCGTCGACCGAACACCCCTAGAAGGAGCGTGTCGCCCGCCGGATCTCCCGGCATCGGCCAAAGCCCGTTGCAGATCTGCTCGAGCATCCTCGCGTCGACCGGGCTCGAAGACGACTGGAGGGCGATGTCTGCCGCCTCGCGGAAGCGGCCCGCGGCAACGAGGCGCTCGAGGGTCACCGACTCGGATTCGCCCAGGTCGGGCTCGTCCAGGTCGGGCTCGTCCTGGCTGGCCTCTCGAATGCCATCACCGGTCTTTGTCGGCTCACGGGTCACTGCTGCGAAGGTATACAGGCAACGGTTCGCCGAATCACGCGAAGCGCGGACCGCTTGCACCGGAGGGCCGAGAGAACTAAACCGAGCCGCGATGCGACGACCCGCTCACCTCGTCCTCGCGGACGGCACGAGATTCGAAGGCTTCGCGTTCGGTGCTGAAGGCGTCGCCGTCGGTGAGGTCGTCTTCACGACCGGCATGACCGGCTACCAAGAGGTGCTCACCGACCCGTCCTACGCCGGACAAATGGTCGCCATGACGGCGCCCGAGATCGGCAACACCGGTACCAACCACGCCGACTGCGAAAGCACGAACGCGAAGCCCCGAGTGGCAGGCTTCATCGTGCGGAGCTCGAGCGTCGTCGCGTCGAGCTATCGTTCCGAAGAGGGCCTCGACGCCTATCTCGCTCGCAACGGAATCACTGCGATCGGTGGAGTCGATACGCGCACGCTCACTCGCCACATCCGTGATCACGGATCGCAAAACGGCGCCATCGGCGAGCTCTCGCCGTCGGAGCTGGCCGATCGCGCGCGCGCCGCACCCTCCATGGAGGGGCTCGATCTCGTCCAGCGAGTGAGCATCGACGAGGCGCGGGCATTCACAGAAAATACGCCCGTCCCGTTTCGGACGTTGGCTCCCCGCACCAACGCAGGGGCGCACGTGGTGGCCATCGACATGGGGATGAAGCGAAACATCCTCGCGAGCCTCGTCGATCTCGGGTGCCGCGTGACCGTGGTTCCAGCCACCACCACCGCCGCCGAGGTGTTGGCTCTATCGCCCGATGGGGTATTTCTGTCGAATGGTCCTGGCGACCCGGCCGCGGTCTCGTACGCCATCGCCACGGTGCGCGACTTGTTGGGCAAACGTCCGATGTTCGGGATCTGCCTCGGCCATCAGCTCCTCGCGCTCGCCGCTGGAGCGCAAACCTTCAAGCTCAAGTTCGGGCATCGCGGGCTGAACCAGCCCGTGAAGAACCTCGCGAGCGGGCGGGTCGAGATCACGTCCCAAAACCACGGCTTCGCCGTAGAAGCAAAGACGCTGCCGGCGGGCGTCGAGTCGTCCTACGTCCACTTGAACGACGGCACGAGCGAAGGAATCAACCTCCCCGATGCCAAAGCCTTCAGCGTGCAGTTTCACCCTGAAGCTGCGGCCGGGCCTCACGACACGCTTCACCTGTTCGAACGCTTCGTCGACATGCTCTGAGTCGGCGCCGTCGACCTCGCG
The DNA here is from genome assembly GCA_043755175.1 of Polyangiaceae bacterium. Classification (GTDB taxonomy): domain Bacteria; phylum Myxococcota_A; class Polyangia; order Polyangiales; family Polyangiaceae; genus CAYYKK01. The sequence continues at coordinate 28,028 of JAYUUB010000040.1, forward strand.
TAGTCTCGCGCTCCACCTGGCGTCACCCGCGAGGGCTTGCGTATGCGTCCGGACCTGCCACCCTCGTTCGCTCTCGGCGTCCGCGCCGCCCGAAGCCTTGCCGCGGCCCTCCCCCCATCCTAGACGACCCCCAAACCATGCAGTCGCGCACCATTCATTTCGTCAGTCTCGGGTGCCCGAAGAACCGCGTCGACTCCGAGGTCATGCTCGGCGTCGCCGAGAACGGGGGCTACGAGCACGTCGAAGATCCGGAGCGCGCCGAAGTCATCGTGGTGAACACTTGCGGCTTCATCGGCGAGGCGAAGAAGGAGTCGGTCGAGGCCATCTTCGAGATGGCTCGCTTCAAAGAAACCGGCTCGTGCACGCGCCTCGTGGTCACGGGTTGTCTCTCGCAGAGGCACCCCGCCGAGCTCGCCGCGGGAATGCCCGAGGTCGACCACTTCCTCGGCTCGAGCGACATGCTCTCACTTGCCAAAGTCTTGAAGGGGGGCGCTGATCGAATGCTCGTCGGAACCCCGGCCGATTGGCTCATCGACACGACGAGCCCGCGCCGCCTCTCCACTCGTCCGGGAAGCGCCTATGTGAAGATCGCCGAGGGCTGCAATCGCACTTGTTCCTTCTGCGTCATCCCCGACCTTCGCGGCAAGCAGCGTTCGCGGAACCCCGACGATGTGGTCCGTGAAGTCGAAGGCCTCGTCGCTCAGGGCGTGCGAGAGGTGAATCTGATCTCGCAAGACACCGTGTCCTACGGTCGCGATCTCGACGACAAGCCGGGTCTAGCGGCGCTGGTGCGCCGAGTCGCCGACGTGCCCGGTCTGTCGTGGGTCAGGCTGTTCTACCTCTATCCCGAGACCCTCACCGAAGAGCTCGTCGAGATCATCGCCCACCACCCGAAGGTCGTCCGTTACGTCGATATGCCGCTCCAGCATGCGGCCGATGGGATGTTGCGCCGCATGCGACGCGGCCATGGTGGCGCTCGGCTGCGGCGAGTCGTGTCGACGCTGCGTGAGCGCGTCCCTGGGCTCACCTTCCGAACCGCTTTCATCGTCGGGCACCCGGGCGAGACCGAAGCAGAGTTCGCCGAGCTGATGTCGTTCGTCGAGTGGGCCGAGTTCGAACGCGTCGGCGTCTTTCGCTACTCCGACGAAGAAACGTCGCGCAGCTTCAAGATCGAGGGCAAGGTTCCCTCGCGAACGGCCGACGCGCGTCATCGAAAGTTGATGCAGCTGCAACGAAAACTGTCCCACAAGAAGAGCGTGGCGTTCGTCGGCCGCGAGCTCGAGGTCCTCGTCGAGGGGCCGAGCGACGAGCACGAGTACGTGCTCATGGCGCGTCACGCCGGTCAGGCCCCCGACATCGACGGTCAGGTCTATCTCTCGGGCGACGAGGCGCGAGCCGGCGAAATGCGAAAAGTCATCATCAGCCAGGCGAGCGACTACGACTTGGTCGGCGAGCTGCTCCCTCGCGACACGGTCGACGGCAACGCGCCCACGCGAAAGATCAAAAAGGGTCCTGTCCGATTGACTGTCCTCCCCACCGATGGGCGTGCCGACTGAACCGATGGGCGTGCCGACTGAGGCCGCTTTGACGGCTCGCCGGTCGGACCAACCGAGCCCGCCCATTGGCAACCTGGCGACCACCCGCGCCAACTTGGGTTGGCGCACCACCCTTGCCATGCGACGATTGTAGGTCTTCGTCGGGGCACGAGTTGTGCTTTCCTAGTCGAGGTCCATGTCGCCGATTCGCTCCATTGTCCTTCTCGGGGCTCTCGCCTCGACCGCGGGCTGTCTCAGCCCCACGTTGCCGCTCCCGCCGCCCGACGAGCCGTCGAGCATGGTTTTGGTACGTGACGGCGTCTGGGGGATCGCGGGCACTTGCCTTCCGGGCGCAGAGGTCATCGTTCTCGACCAGGTCACCGGGCGCGGAGCTGCAGTCGTCGATTTGACGCGCTCCGGGCGGTACTACGTCGAGCTCGCTGGTTCTCAATGCGATCTCGCGAGCGTCTCGCAGACGAGCGGTGGTGATGTGAGCGAGACGGGATTCGTGATTCATCCGCGCCAAGAAGGCCTTCCCGACGACTCGACCGTTTGCAGCCCGTGACGTGCGCGCGACGCTCGTTCTTTCTGGCTCGCCTCGCGATCGACACACGTCACTCGGCAGCGAGAAGGGCTTCTGGTACGCTAAACGCGTATGGCTGAAGCCGAGGCTCGCGCTCACCAGGTGCTCATCGTCGATGATGAGCCCGGGTTGCGCGAGACGCTGACCATCGCCTTTCGTCGTCAAGGTTTCGGCGTGACGACTGCGTCGTCGGTCCGGCCTGCCTTGACGCTCATCGCCGAGAGAACCGCGCCCTTCCCGCTGATTCTCACCGATCTCGTCATGCCCGACGGCACCGGGCTCGACGTGCTCCGTGCCGCGAAGGTTCGCTCGAACGGGACCGAGGTCATTCTCATGACTGCCCATTCGGCGATCGATTCGGCAGTCGAAGCGATGCGGTGCGGTGCCTACGATTTCGTCACGAAGCCGTTCTCGCCGGCGCACGTCGTCGCGCTCGCGCTGAAGGCGCTCGAGCATCACGCCGTCATCACCGAAAACCAGCGACTGCGCGCCCAGCTCGAGCGCTTCGAGCCGACCGACCTCGACCTCGGATCGAGCCCGAAGATGATCGCCGTCGGCGAGCTCTTGACGAAGATCGCCAGCACTCGGACGACCGTGCTCATCACGGGTGAGAGCGGGACCGGCAAAGAGCGCATCGCGAGCTTGCTCCACACCAAGAGCGACCGCGCGGCTCGTCCGTTTCGCGTGATCAACTGTGGTGCCCTCCCCGACGCATTGATGGAGAGCGAGCTCTTCGGCCACGAAAAGGGGGCGTTCACCGGCGCCGGAGCGCAGGTCAACGGTCTATTCCGCGACGCCGACGGTGGAACGGTCCTCCTCGACGAGGTCGGTGAGCTCCCGCTCCCGCTTCAAGTGAAGCTTCTTCGGGTGCTGCAGGAGCGAAAAATCCGACCCGTTGGTGGGAGCGCCGAAATTCCCGTCGACGTCCGTGTTCTGGCGGCAACGAATCGTGACGTCGAGGCCGACGTGAAGGCCGGAAAATTTCGACAAGATCTCTATTACCGACTCAACGTCATTCGCGTCGAATTGCCGCCGCTACGTGAGCGACACGAAGACATTCCGCGGCTCGCCGATCGCTTCGCGAAGCGATTCGGAGAGGAGCACGGCAAAGAGATTCGCGGCCTCACCCCCGACGCCCTTCGAGCGCTCGATCGGTATGCCTTTCCAGGAAACATTCGCGAGCTCGAGAACATGATCGAGCGCGCCGTGGCGCTCGCGGCGGGCCCGACCCTCGGCCTGGGCGACCTCCCCGAAGAGGTCAGCGGAGCCAGTGCCTTGCCCACTCCGCAGGCGCTGACCGTCCCCTGCGATCTCGACGAGGTGCTTGGTGAGATCGAGCGACGCCTCATCCTCCAGGCCCTCGAGATGAGCAACGGCGTGCGCACGGCTGCAGCCAAGCTCCTCGGTGTGAGCTTCCGCTCGCTGCGTTACCGACTCCAAAAGATCGGAATGGAGACCACGTCAGACGACATCGGCGACGAACAAGAATCGTCACCGAATTCGGTGCGTCGATGACGCTTTTCGTCAGTCCGAACCATCACACATCAACTGCATCCCTCGCGATCCCCGGGAATAAGTCCCTCCAAACGTTCACTGCCCTACGAAACGGAGTTGGTATGAGAGCTGCTAAGAGTTCGAGGGTGACCACGCTGACAATCCACTTCGGAGCGACTCGACGGCCCCGACTCGCGGTACCCAGTCAGAGGTCCCGAGGGTTCACGCTCGTCGAGCTGATGATTGTGGTCGCCATCGTCGGCATCCTGGCGGCGTTGGCGTTGGTTGGTTTCCGGAAGTACCAAATCTCGGCCTCCTCGGGCGAGGCTCGCGCGATGCTTCAGAACATCCGCGGAGCCGAAGATACGTACAAGGCGGAGCAGCTCACCTACCTTCAATGCTTGTCCGGTGCGGCCGATCTGAACGCTGTCGGCGCTTACTATCCGCGTGGGATTGGCGCGCTCGATTCCAAAAAAATGGGATGGGGCTTGGCGACGCCGGCCTGTTGGCTGACGCTCGCCGTCAAACCCGCTGGTCCCGTTCGGTTCACGTTCGCCGTGAACGCCGGCGACCCCGCCCCCGGCCTCATCAATGCTGGTACATTGCCCGGCATCGGGTCCGCGCCGTACCCCTACACGGGCTTCCCAACGAACGACCCTTGGTTCGTTGCAGTGGCAGCCGGCGACTACGATGGGGATGGGATCTTGTCTCTCATGTACACCTCTTCGCTCGTGGGTGAGGTTCAAGTCGCCGAAGACACCGAATGATGTTTTGAGCTGGTTCGCCGTCTCTGTTTTCGTGGCCTCATCGTCGAGGCGTTGGTCTAGAGACGCGCTGGCTCCCCTCAAAAGTTTAGCTGTTACTTGGTGTCACCGAGGGCATTCCCACGGCGGTACCAGGTGTCGGTCTGCTTAGACTGATACCGAATCGAACTCGTGCATTTGACTCTACGCACGAACACTTGTGCGTAAACCCAAGATTCTGGAGGAACCATGCGAGCGTTTAAGCGGTATTCATATCGAGGTTTTACCCTCGTCGAACTGATGATCGTCGTTGCCATCATCGGCGTTCTCGCCGCGCTCGCCATCTACGGCGTGAGGCGCTACCTCGCCAGCGCGAAGACCGCCGAGGCGAAGAACAGCCTTGGTGCCATGAGCCGCGGCGCCGTCGGATCGTTCGAACGCGAATACGGCTCGACGGCCATGATCGCACCGGGTGCCGTCGGTGCTGCGTTTACCCATGACATCTGCTTCGGCGCGGCGAACAACGTCCCGGCCGCAGTTGCGTCGATCAAGGGCGTCAAGTACACACCCAGCATGGCCACCGGGTGCGACTTCGAGACCGGAAGCCAGCAGGATGGTTGGAAGTGCCTCAAGTTCAACTTGTCGAGCCCGTCGTACTTCCAGTACGGCTACTTCGCCAAGAACCGCGCGGCTAGCACGGCTGGTGCGGCGTTTGTGGCCAGCGCCACGTCGCTCCAGATCGCCACCACCGCCGCTTTTTTCCTCGTCGAAGCGCAAGGAGACCTCGACGGCGACGGCGTGCTGTCGGCGTTTGGGCTCACCGCTGGCATCGAAACCGTCAATCAGCAGCTCTACGTTCAGCCTGAGATTCAGGTCCTCGACGAGTACGAATGATCGCGACAGCGTGCTAGATTCGAGAGCGTGAGACTGACGCTTCTCCAGCTCGCTGCAATGTTCGGGATCGGCGGTAGCCTATTGGCTGTCGCCGTTCCTGCATTTTTGGGGAACCTCCGTGCGTCGAAGCTCAGTGAGCCCACGGAGAACCTGGCGTCGCTCGTGCGAAATGCCACGGCTTATGGTGCCACCCATGCAGAGCCGGAGTGCTTTCCTCCTTCGGTAGAGCTGACCCCGAAGACGGTCCCCCGCGGTAACCTCGTGAAAGACCCTCCAGGCACGTGGGACCACCTCACCTGGCGCGCATTGGGCTTTCGAATCGACGACGAGCACGCGTTCGCGTTCCAGTTCACGAGCCAGTACGACCCAATGACTGGAACGATGCGCTTCGTGACGACGGCGCACGGCGATCTCGATGGAGACGGCGCGCTGTCGACGTTCACCGTTTACGGTGAAAAGGTGAGAGGCCAGGCCGCGCATGCCTTGCCGGGGATGTACGTCGAGAACGAGCTCGAGTGATGCAGGCGACACCGAAGAGCAGTCGAACGACACGCTCCAGATCGACCGACACCCGAGATGTGCTCGTCGCAGTCGGGCTCGTCGTCGCAAGCACCGTTGCCGTCGCCTCCACCCAATCGTCTGCCAGCCGGGTCGAGGCGAAGGTCAAGGAGAGCAGCGATGTCTATCTGCTTCCTCCACCCGAGCAACTCGACGTGATGAGCCTCGGCTACCGCTCTGCCCTCGCCGACATTCTCTGGGCCGACGTTCTCGTCGTACAAGGACTTCGGTTGCAAGAGAAACGGCGTTACTCCAACGTCGTGCCTCTCCTCCAAAGCGTCATCGCGCTCGATCCCCAGTTCCGCGAGCCGTATCTGCTGGCAGACACGCTCATCACGTTCCAGCGGACCGCGGCTCCCGTCGAAGAGGTGCGTATTGCCAGGAAAATCCTCGAGATGGGTGTGAAGAATCGGCCCCTCGATGCCGAGCTCTGGCTGATTTTGGGCCAATTCACGAGCTTCATCGCACCGGCGTCGTACCTGAAAGACGAAGATGAGAAGGTGCGTTGGCGACGCGACGGGCTGCCCTATTTGGAGCGCGCCGTCGAGCTGGCCGGACCCGACTCCGACATCGCTTGGCTGGCTGTGGGTGGCGCGAGCGCGTACCGACGCCTCGGAGAGCGAGACGCGTCGATTCGATTTTATCAGAAGGTCCTCGCGACCACCGACGACGAAGAGCTGAAGGCCGACGTGCAAGAGAAGCTCGATGGCTTTCTCAGCGAGGAGCAAGCCACCGGCGCGCACGATCGAATGCAGCTCTCCGAGACCACCGCCGAGCATCAGGCGCGGCGTTTCGCTTCCCTCCAACCTCGATACCTCGACATTCGGAGAGTCTCGTACGCAGGTCTGCGTCGGAGTGCGATGCTCGCGATGGGCCCTCCCCGCGATCCGGCGCTATGTGCTGGGGGTGCGGCGGCGAGCGCAGCCAGCAGCGCTCGGTGCGCTTTTTCCTGGGTCGAGTGGGCCAAGCGCACCACGGAGGCCGACGCAGCGGTCGGTTCTCCCGAGTCACCGTAAGGTGCTCGGTCGAAATAAGTGCGGCTGCTTCAGTCAGTCGAACTTCACAGCCGCGGTCGAGGTCTCGCCCGCCTTCACGGTCACCGATTTGGTCTTCTTGCCCTTGTCGGGGTGAATGAAGGTCACCGTGTGAGGGCCGACCGAAACGCTCTTGCCGACGATCGGCGTCGATCCCATGGGCTTTCCGTCGAGGAGGACCTTGGAGACGGGGATGGAATTCATGTTGAGAATTCCCGTTCCGCTCGCAGGCGCGTCTTTGGGCTGGTCCTTCGGCTGATCTTTGGGCTGGTCCTTCGGTTGGTTCGGAAGAGGACCAGGCACCGGTGCAGGCTTGCCCAATTCGGGTAGCTCGATCGTGAGCGTTTTGTCGGCCTCACCGTCGTCGAACTTGATGTCTTGCGAAAAGTCTTCGAAGCCCTTTTTGGTGGCCGAGATCTTCCACTGATCCTTGGTGTCGATGTCGATTTTCACTGGAGGGCTGTTCCAGATCGCATCGCTCAGCTTCTTCTCGACCTTCTTTCCAGCCTGCGTGCTCGAGAGCACCACGACTGCACCCTTGGTCGAGAGCTCGAGCGTCAGACGACCCTTGAGGACCCTGAGCTTGGTCTCGCCGAGATCGGCAACCTGCCCTTGTGCGACGGTGACCGTCTTTTCGATGGCTTCGTAACGATCGCCACCGTCGAGCTTCAGCTTGTGATCACCGGGAGTGAGGTTCGTGAGAGTGACCGGAAGCGAGCCGCTCTCTTTTCCGTCGACGAGCACTTTGACGGCCGCTTGGCCGGTCATCTTGAGGCCCGTGCCGACGACGGCGACCGGCTGCTGGGAAGCGACCGGCTGCGTCGTGGTGGTCGGTGCCGGGGTGGACGAGCTGTCGTCGATCGAGATGAAGACGACCTTCTCTTTACCCGCCTCGACGGTGCCGCTGTCTTCGGCCACAGGAGCGCCGGGGGCGATGACCTTGATCGTCTTCGGTCCGGGCGAGAGGTCGTCGACGACGCATGGCGACGTGTCGCACTTCTTCTGCCCGTCGACGAAGATCTCTGCGCGCGCCATCGATTGGCCGCTCTTCGACTTGAGGTCGATCTTCAGCTGACCTGTGCGGGGAATGAAGAGGTAGACGCCCAACCCGACGACGGCGACGAGCGCGAGGCCACCGAGGATGATGCCGAGCTTGCTGGAGCTCGAGCTACCGCCGTCGCGCGAACGCACGACGGTCGCCTCATCTGACGGCCGCGCAAACTGCCCCGAGCCACTACCCTGCTGCATCTGCATCTGCGGCTCGGGTGGACGGGTCGGCGGCGGAACAGGCAACGACGCCGGGATCGCTGGAGGCGGCGGAACGGCGGCCATCGGCGAAGTGTGCGTCATCGGACGTGCCGACGCGGCGCCGCCCGAGCCAGCGAGCAACGCGGCGGCGGCACCGACCTTCGACGGTCCGGTGTTCGCCGGGGCCGGCGTCGACGGCATGGGCATTTGGTGTTTGCCCTTCTCGAAGACGTGAGTCGACTCCTCCTCGTCTTCCCAATCCATCTCGACTTTGGTCTTCGCCTTACCGTGTGGAGGCGTGAGCTCGTCGAGGCTCTCGGGGGCCTTAGCTGCTGCATCAGGCAACCCGAGCGCCGAGCCGATAGAGGTTGGCGGCTTCGGGGGTGGGGGGACGGCCGCAACCAAGGTCGCCGTAGCAGGAGGCGGCTTCGGCAGCGGCGTCGCTGTCGCCGTTCCGGGCGGAGGCGGGAGCGGTACGATTGGGCTCGGAGCGAGACCGATTTGGGTCTTTCCTGACGCTGGTCCGGCCGACGGCGGCATCGGCGGCAACGCGGAGGTCATCGTCGAGCCGAGACCCGGCGGCGGTGGAGGAACGGGGGTCGACGTGCTGGGCGTCGATGTGCTGGGCGTCGATGCGCTGGGCGTCGATGCTGCCAGAGGAGCCGTGGACACCGCGACTGCAGGGGCAGCCACTGCGGGCGAGGCAGCCCCATCATTGGACGAGACGGCTGCTGTTGCAGACGTAGTTGCCGGTGCCGTTGGCTGAGGAACTGGCGGCATGGCCGGCGTCGACGTCCCCGAAGACTTGAGCGGGGGCTTCGGAGGCGCCGAGGGTGTCGAAGTTGGCGCTGGCGGCGCAGCGCTGCGTGGCGCGCCCGAAGGCGGACCGACCGGCGGCGGCGGCGTGCGGGGCGGAGCTGACGACGACGGCGTGCCAGTCGGCGGCGGCAGAGGTGCCGCGACGCCGATCAGCGTCGCGCCTTTTCCTCCGCCTTGCGGCGGTGGCCCGCTCGGCTTCGTCGTCGAAGGAGGCGGCGGAACGGCCGAGCCGCCGCGACCCGACTTCTTCGCCAGGCCCTCGAATACATCCAGGTCGCTTCCGCCCTTGTCCTCAGCCATGGTGTGGCGCTCCTCCAACCTCGGGGCACTACCCGAGTAACCGCTCGAAGAAAGGAAGCTCCCCGTCCCCGAAGACGCTGGCTCCCCTAACATTTCACGGGTGCGGGAACGACTACCTGCACCCTCCCCCGCACCCGAAACACCTAAGAAGTGCTCAAGCCCGGGAGCCGACCCTCGCTGAACCGCCCCTTCGCGCCCAGAAGGGGGCGAATCTGCGGAAAACAGCGTGGCCATGAAGTCGGCGATCACCTCGGCGTCGGCCGTGATGCCGTGACTCTTGGCGAAGCCCTGGAGGGCCTCGAGAAACCGTGGCGCTTTATCGTACCTCTCGGCGCGTGAATGCGCGAGCACCTTGACGAGGATCGCGTCGAGCTCGGTCGGCAGATCGCTCACGAGCGATCGGGGGGTCGGAAAATCGCCTTTCGCAATCTCGAGCATGATGTCTGCCGGGCGGCGCCCTTCGAAGAGTGGACGACCAGTGCACAGCTCGAACAGCACCGCACCGACCGAATAGAGATCGGTTCGTACGTCGACTTCGTGGCCGAGGACCTGCTCGGGCGACATGTAGCGAGCGGTTCCCTTCACTTGCCCCGCGCCGGTGCGCTTGGTGGTTCGGCCCACGACGTGGGCGATGCCGAAGTCGGTCAGCTTGATCGATCCGTCGAAGGCGATGAGCACGTTCGATGGCGCGACGTCTCTGTGGACGATACCGCGAACGGTGGCGGTGTCGGCATGCGCGTACGAGAGGGCTTCTGCGAGCCGTAGTGCGACGGCGAGAGACACCTCGAGCGGGACCCGAAGCTTCATCGAGCGAGCCTTCTCGATGAGCGTCCTCAGGTCTCGACCAAGAACCAGCTCGTAGACGATGTAGTGCGTGCCGCCGCCTGCCCCGTGGTCGAGCACGCGCACGATCGCCGGATGTTCGAGCCGCTTGGTGAGCTCGGCCTCGGCCTCGAGAGCGAACACCGTCTCTGGATCGAGCGCCGCGGCCGGGAACAAGCGTTTCACCGCGACGAACCGCGCGCCGTTCATCTCTCGTCGGTCTGCGCGCTCTCCGCGGAACACCTCTGCGAGCGCGCCCACGCCGAGGCGGTCGTAAAGGGTATAGGGGCCGATCGAATGGGGACTCAAGGCGAAGCGCGCCATCTACCACAGCGCTCACCCCCAGAGGAGCCTCGCGTCGGGACCGCCCATGTTTCGATGTCGACGAGGGGGGCCTGCTGCAACGCGCCATGGGGCGCGAGGGCCTCGGAGCTCAGTCTCGTTTCTTGAAATAGCGGACGCGCTGTTGTTGCAGCGGGTACCAAATGTCTTTCGAGACGACCGGCGTGTCTTCGAAGAACCGTTTGCCTCCCGGAGGCTCGCTTCGAATGAACCTGACGACGCCTTTGCCCGTTGGCGGGCGGATCACGTCGCCAGACAGAGCCAGAGTTCCTCCCATCGCGAGCGCGAGCGGCTTGTCGAGCACGAGGACTTGGGAGCAGCCGAGCTTCGCGAGCAGATCTCGAATCGCCCTCATATCGAGCGCGGCCGTTCCGGCGGCTTGCTCCGCCTCGACGTAGAAGAGCATCCCGCTTTCGTCGTGGACGCCCACGACCGCGACGCCCGTCGTCGACTCCGGATCGCCGCCGGCGAGACGTGCGGCGCCCTTCATCGGCTCGGCGTCGCCGATGGCGAATGCCCGGCCTCCAAACCAGAGCGAAGCCTTCGATTTTTCTTCGGGGCCGCTCGCCACGAGAATGGTCTCGTCTTCGGGATCTTTTGCACCCGCGACGGCGAGCGTGCGCGGATCGACCTCGAGGACACGGAAGGCCTGACTGGTCTTGTCGAGATGGATCGCGGTCGTGGCGAGCGCGTAGGGGAATCCGTGCTGAGGCAGGCCCTTCACCTTCCAGATGCCATCGCCTTCTTTTGCAGACGGGACGACCAGGTTCTCGCCCGGGAGCACGTGCCTGAGCGTGAGGTAGAAATAGTCACGCGCCTCGCGCTTGATGTACCGCGGGAAATTCATGAGGCCCATGCCGCGGATGAGACGGCGCGCTCGGAAGCTCCAACCATCCATGTCGGGGACGCTCCCTTCGGCTTCCCAGTCACGCTGAAGGGGGCGGTCGAGCGCAGGCAGCTCCGCGTCGGGAGCGACCTTGTAGAACTCGAGACCCGAGTGGCCCGCGTTCATGTCGAGCGCGATCCCGTAGGAGCAGCGCGCCTGAATCATCGACTGCGCGAGCGCTTCGGGGCTGAGATCGGCCCCATAGAAGTAGCCGACGAAACCCTCTTTTGTAAGACAGATACCGCTGCGAACGGTATGCGTCTTGTCTTCGGCGCCAGGAACGGTTCCGCCCCACCAGGTTCGATTGAACGGGTTGAATTTCTCGTCTTGGACCATGACGGTCATGTTCTGGCGGTACGAGAGCACCGTGTCGGGGACCTCGGCGGAGTCGGGCCACGTGCCGAAGGCGGTCGAGCCGTCGCGAAGCTCGGCGACTGTGGCCGCGTAGGGTTTCGGAGGCAGGTAGACGACACCGTCGGCCATCATGCCGTACTCACCGTGAAGCGCCTGAAAGCCGGCGTTCGATGCTGCGACGACGCGCTTCATCACGTCGGGCGTGCGCGGGATGAGGCCTGGGCCGGCTTTTCCCGTCGCGCTCTTCGGCTCGACCGTTCCGGCCATCATATGGAGCTCGACCTGACGAGGATCCCACAACGCGATGTACACGCGTGTCGCCTTGCGCGTCTGATCGCTGCGGACGAACGTCGTGATGAAGGTCGACGGAAGGTTCGGCTGCTGTCTGAAGAAGGCAACGTCGTCTTTCGCGTTCCACTCCCCTTCCCCCGGGAGCGCGGGAGTGACCCAAGGCGTGAGGGGAGGCGGTGGCCAACCGACCTCTGGATCGACCGGCATGACGTGCTTCGGCGCGTCGAGCGCGCTCTCGCCGAGGTCTTCTGCGATCCCCGCTGCGCCGGTGTCGCCCGTCAGCTCTTCTTTGTTGCGCAGCACGAAGTCGAGTGCCGTGAAGGCATACTCCTTGACCGCTTGCATTCGATCGTCGCCGATGACGCCGCGCACGCGGTCGACCGACCAAGTCGTGAGATTTCCAGGTCGCGACAGCTCGACAGGCTCGACGGCGATCCACGCTTGCTTCTCCTCGAGCGTCATCGAGGCGAGCGAGAAACGCGCCCCGCGCCCGTTCGATTCGATGGCCAACGCCTCGCCTTCGAAACGGAGATGCACATCGCCCTTCGTCTCTTCTCCCAGCGTCAGCGTGTGCTTGTCGACGCCGCGCAGTTGCCCGGTATCTTGCCAATTGGTGATGGCGTTCTTCGCTCGATCGAAAACGGGCCATCCGGTCGGGCGCTGGCCGCGAAAATCGAAAACGATGACCGTGTCGGGCGAGCCCGGAACCTGACTCTTCGAGACGAACGCGGCGCGCTCACCCGAAATGACCGGGACCGATTCTTGGGCCCCCGATGTGTCGCTGAGGTTGAAGTCGCCGAGGACGTCGAGCAACACACCGTTCGGAGCCAGGCGAGCTTCGACGAGGTAGAGCTCCGACGGGTCGGTCCCGTTCGAAGCGACCACCAGCGCTCGCGCTCGCTGAAAGATCGCGCCGAGCGCGGTCTTCGGGGCGTCGATGAACACGATCTCTTCGGGGGTGGTCGAAAGACCGCGCCCCTGGAGCACCTCGGCGAGCGCTGCGCGACGGTCGGTCGCTTTCGGATGCGCCTCTTTCGACGAAACCCAAGCCGCAGCGACGAGGCCGACAGCGAACAGCCCATAGCGGCGGCGTGAAGGACGCGCGCTCGGCATTCGACCGGCGGCCGAGAGAGACATGGGGCGGGGAAGCGTCGTCGTCATGCTCGAGGGAGACCGGGACTTAAGGAGCGGGCACACGAACGATTGCTCGGCGGATGTCACGTCAACGCCCGACCAGCTCGGGTTCTGCCGTCTCGCCTCGTCGTCATGCGCCTAGAAGTCCGACTTGGCGAGGGTCGGCTCCCTCCGACACTCCGAGATCCAGCCACGAACCGCTCTCGCCGTCTCGGAGACGACAGGACGAACCGGGGCCTAGCACCGTTATCTCGAAAATCCCACCTTTTGCCCCGAGGCAAAGCGACGCTAAAGGGTAAAGCATGAACTACGGGGCTCCTCGCATCCTCGAACGCAGCGAGGTCGATCGCATCGCGGCGCTCGCGCACCTCGGTCTCACCGACGACGAGAAGGCCGCGATGGCCAGCGAGCTAGGCAAGATCCTCGCGTACGTGGAGCTGCTCTCCGAGCTCGACCTCGACGGGGTTCCTCCGACGACTCAGATCGGCTTCGAAGCTGACCGCCCGCTCAGGGCCGACGTGCTCGGCGAAGAGCTGGATCGCGACCTAGCTCTCTCGCAAGCGCCCAAGGCGTCGGACGGAGGCTTCTCGGTGCCCGCGTTCGTGGACGAGGGCTGAGCCATGGCCTCCACCCAGTCGATGCTCGAGCTTTCGGTCGCGACCCTCGCCGACCGCGTTCGCCGCGGTGAGCTCTCTGCCGAAGCCCTGACCGCCGCCTCGATCGCTTCGATCGAAGCGCAGCGAGACCTCGGCGCCTTCATCTCGGTTCAAGGCGACGAAGCGCTCGAGGTCGCGCGCGCGATCGATCAGCGCAGAGCTCGCGGTGAGAAGCTCGGACCGCTGGCCGGTGTGCCGATCGGAATCAAAGACGCCTTGATGACGCGCGGCGTTCCGACCACCGCTGGCTCGCGAGTGCTGCTGCAGAAGATCGGCGAGCCGCTCGACCCTTCTCGAGCCTACAAGCCGCCGTACGACGCCACGACCGTCGCTCGGCTGCGCGCCGCAGATGCCGTGCTCGTCGGCAAATGCAACTTGGATGAATTTGCAATGGGGTCTTCCACGGAGAACAGCGCGTTCTTCCCGACGAAGAACCCACACGACACCTCGCGCACGCCGGGTGGCTCGTCGGGCGGGAGCGCCGTCGCGGTGGCGGCCGGAATGACACCGGCGAGCCTCGGCTCGGATACGGGCGGTTCGATTCGTCAGCCGGCCGCGCTGACCGGAACGGTTGGAGTCAAGCCCACCTACGGTCGTGTCTCGCGCTACGGGCTCATCGCGTTCGCCTCGAGCCTCGATCAGGTCGGAGTGTTCGCTCACGATGTCTCGAGCGCGGCGACCGTGCTCGAGGTCATCTCTGGACACGATCCGCACGACGCGACGAGCCTCCCGGGCGACCTCACGGGGAGCCTGTCTCGACCGGGGCGACTCGACGGCATTCGCATCGGAGTTCCTTCGGAATACTTCGCCGAGGGAATCGAGCCCGAGGTCGCGGCGCGCGTCCGCGACGCGATCGACGCAGCCTCGAAACGAGGCGCTTCGATCGTCCCGGTTTCACTCGCGCATACTCGGTATTCGGTCGCCGCTTACTACATCGTGGCGACTGCCGAGGCTTCGTCGAACCTGGCTCGTTTCGACGGCGTTCGATACGGCTTCAGGGCCGACGCGAGCACGCTCGGCGATCTTTACGAGCAGTCGCGGGCGCGTGGCTTCGGAGCCGAGGTGAAGCGAAGGATCATGCTCGGCACCTACGTGCTCTCGGCCGGCTACTACGAGGCCTACTACCTCCGGGCGCAGAAGGTGCGGACGCTCATCCGCCGCGACTTCGACGAGGTCTTCGCCTCGGTCGACGTCATCGCCGCCCCCACGAGCCCGACTGTCGCGTTCCGGCTCGGGGAGCGTACGAGCGATCCTCTCGCGATGTATCTCGCCGACGTGTGCACGCTTCCGGCGAGCTTGGCGGGGCTCCCAGCGTTGAGCATTCCGTGTGGAACCGCGCGAGCCCCGGGATCGGACAAGGCTCTTCCTGTCGGGCTACAGCTCATCGCTCCCGCGCTCGCCGAAGCCCGGCTGTTCGAGATTGCCCGCGGCTTCGAGGAGCTTCTCGGCAATGCTCCATGATGGCGAGCCCACGAAGGGCTCATCGTTCGCAGCGCGGGTGATCTCCGAACGAGACGCGCCCGCGCTCGTTCGCCTTTTCGAGTCGTCGCACTCGACGTGCTTCTGTCGGTACTGGCATTTCGAGGGCGACAAGAACGAGTGGCTCGATCGGTCGGCGAACCATGCAGATTCGAGCCGTCTCGAGCTCGAACAGGCTCTCTCGTCTCGGAGCCCCGAGGCGACCGGGATCGTCGCGACGACCCTCGACGGTGAAGTCGTCGGCTGGCTCAAGCTCAGTCTAGTAGCGTCTGTCATCAAGATGTTTCAGCAGCGATACTACCGTTCACTGCCGTGCTTCGGCGGCGATCGCTCTGGGGTTCATGTCATCGGATGCCTGCTCGTACATCCGGCACACCGACTTCGAGGCGTGGCGCGCGCTCTAATCACCGAGGCGGTGGCAGTCGCCGAGCGCAACGGCGCGCGCGCCATCGAGGCTCTCCCCCGACGAACGAACGAGCCCGTCACGGGCGAAGAGCTCTGGATGGGCCCGCTCTCGGTGTACCGTGAGCTCGGATTCATCGAAGTGCATCGCCCCGCAGACACCGGTCACCCCGACCCCTACCCCGTGCTGCGGCTGGAGCTCCCGAAGCATGATGGATGAGTCTCGGAGCACATCGCCGAACGGCGTCCTCGTCGTCGACAAGCCCGAAGGACCGACGAGCCACGACATCGTCTCGAGGGTACGCCGCGCGCTCCGTACGCGCAGGGTCGGGCACGCAGGCACGCTCGATCCGATGGCGACCGGGATCCTGGTCGTGCTCGTGGGCGAGGCCACCAAGCTCGAGCCGTATCTCGCGGCGAGCCGCAAGGCTTACGTTGCCGAGATCACGTTCGGACGCGCGACCGATACGCTCGACCGCTTGGGAGAGACCCTCGAGGAGCAGCTTGTCCCCGAATGGCTCTCCGAAGAGCTCGACCTGGTCGCTGTGAGCGCCTCACGACGCTCGCTTGGCGGGCCGCCCGTATCCGAATGCGAGCGTCTCGCCGCGCTCGGTGCCATCCGCTTGTCGGGCGCGCTAAGCGCCGAGCTTGCTCGCGAAAGCCAGATCCCTCCGAGGTTTTCGGCGATCAAGGTCGACGGCCAGAAGAGCTACGATCGAGCCCGACGCGGCGAGTCGTTCGAGCTCGCGGCTCGCGACGTGAGGCTGCTCGAGGCGCGCTTGCTCGACGCGTCCGGCCCGGCGGCGTCGCTTCGGGTCGAGATGAACGTGACGAAGGGGTACTACGTCCGCTCCTTCGCCCGTGACTTGGGCTTGGCGCTCGGGGTCCCATCGCACCTGACGGCGCTGCGGCGCATCGGTAGCGGGAAGCTCACACTCGATTCGGCAGTGAGCTCGGATGCTTCGTCCGACACGATGCTCGAGCGGCTGGTTCCACTCGCTGAGGCTGCCCGCGCGAACATGGAGTCGTCGCAGCTGACCCGCCGCGGCGTGTTCCGCGCTGAGCGCGGTCAGCCTCTCGAAACCGACGACTTCGACTGCACGCCCACGACCGGCGCCTGGTTCGATGCGGGTCGCCTCGTCGCGATCGGCACGTTCGATGGCGACGGAATTGGACGTGTCCAGCGTGGCTTCGTCGCCCCCATCGAAGTGCCGACCGACCTACCGCCCGATGGTACGCTCAGCATGGGCTGAGGCCTCCGTCGGACGTGTGCGCTTGTCGGCAACGGTTGCACACCGAGGTTCCGACCGTTATCTTCCGGCAGACCACTCGCGCAGGGGGCGCGAGCAAACGTATGGCTGTGCCACTTCCAAACCTCGTCGTTGCGCTCACAGCCGCCTTGCTCGGAGCCGTCTTCAGCTCGGCTGACGCTGCCCTCGCAAGCCTCTCGTCGGCCCGAACCAAGGCGCTGCTCGATCAAGAGGATACCGTCAACAAGGCCGCTCTGGCGCGCTACGCCGAGGAGCCTTGGCGAATGCGTTCGACCTATGTCGTCGGGCGCGTGGCCTGTGCCGGCCTCGTGGCGATCTTGTTCTCGGAAATTAGCTCAACCCTGGTTCCTGGTCGCCTGGGGACCGTGATCGCCGTCCTGGCGACCGTCGGGATCGTGGCGGCTCTTTCCGACGCCGCCTCAGCGCTGGCGCGCAGCCGAGCCGACGACGCCGGTCCGGCGCTCGCGACCTTCTTGCGGCCGTTCGAGATCATCTTTTGGCCGCTCGCCGCTCCGCTCGGTTCTTTTGCGCGTCGGCTGACCGATCGCTTCCATCCGCCGCGCGAAGATGTCGACAAGAGCATCATCAGCGCCGAGGTCGAGCACATGGTCGATCAAGTCGAAGAGAGCGGAGCCGTGGGCGCCGAGCCGGCCGAGATGATTCGAAACGTTCTCGGCTTCGCCGACCTCCGGGCCAAAGACATCATGATCCCCCGCAACCGAGTCGAAGCCATCGAGATCTCGACCCCGCTCGCCGACGTACGACGCCACGTCGCCGACAGCGGCCACTCCCGCTACCCGATTTTCGAAGGCCAGCTCGACAACGTCGTCGGCATCCTTTGCGCCAAAGACGTCTTCAAGGTCGAAGCCGCCAGCCTTCGGCCACCGAGTGAGTTCGGTGGCCCGTCCGGCCCCAAGAAAGAAGGGGCATCCACCGACAACGACGATCCCCACGACGCGCCTGCGCCTGGCGAGCTCGTCGGCGCCGATGGTCGCGGCCGATCGCTCAGCGACATCATGAGGCGTGAGCCGATCTTCGTGCACGAGCTTCAAAGCCTCGCCTCGATGCTCCGCGAGATGCGGAACAAGCGCCACCACCTCGCGATCGTGGTCGACGAGTTCGGCGGGACGAGCGGCATCGCGACCCTCGAAGACGTGCTCGAAAAGATCGTCGGAGACATTCGCGACGAGCACGACGAGGCCGAAATAGCCCCCATCCAAGACTTGGGCGACGGCAGGCTCTTCGCGAACCCCACGGTTTCCATGGGCGATCTATCGGCTTATCTCGGCGCCGAAATCCCCGCCGATGCACACGACGAGCAGCTCCTCAGTGTGCTCTCCAACGGCAACGGTGTTCCACCTGCAATCGGTACAGCCGTCGAGAAGTATGGTCTGCAGTTCATCGTTCGCGATATCGACGGGCGTCAGGTACAGCGCGTCGAAGTCGTGAGACCTCCGTTGCCTTCGAATCCCTGAGAGCGACCGCGCCGAGTCCGCGACGAGGAGTGTTCGTGAGACCCCCGCTGCCTTCGAGTCCCTGAGACCGACTGCGACGAGGAGCGTTCGTGGACTGCCCAACGAAAAGGCGACCTCCGAGCCTTCTCGAAGCGTCGCCTCTTCACCGAGCGGGGCTCTTCGACACGCCGGTTTGTTCCAGCGAGCGAGGAGCCTGGCCGTGTCGCTTACTTCCTGAGCGAGATCTCGTTGAGCTGGCTGTTCAGGACCTCGCCGTCCTTGATGATTCCGCTCGTCTCGGCCTGTGGGTTGCTCTTGTCGCCCTCGAGCCGGACCTTGATGTCGTTGATGCCCTTCTTCAGCTGAAGCACCACGCGCTCGTTCGTGAAGTCGTTCGAGCTCGAGGGATCGACGGGCATCGACAGCGGAGTGGACCCCGTGAGATCGCCCTTCACCCAGCGAGTCACCTTCTTGTCGGCATCGACACGACGGCCCTCGCGGACCTCCTTGCCGATCACGGTGTAGTCGGCCGGCCATTTGTCGGTCTCGAAGGGCTCTTTGTTGCGGACGAGCTCGACCGTGGTCTTGTCGCCGCCACCCTTGAAGATCACCGAGAGGTTGAAAACCGGTTTCTTCTCTTCGGCCCACGCGCGTTCGACGTCGGGCTTGAGGATGCCGAGAAGGTTCTTGAGGCCGTCTTTCTTGTCGTTCACGTCGGAGACTCCGCGCGTGAACGAGATGAGCAGCTTCATCGTCTTCGGCGGGAGGTCGCCGACGTATTTGCCATCGAACTTCGTCTCGTCGAAAGGGATCTGCGTGGCGGCGAGCGCCGTCAGCAGGTCGCCGGGGTACTTCTTGTGGTCGAGATCGTCGAGCCCCTGGTCGA
Organism: Polyangiaceae bacterium; assembly: GCA_043755175.1. GTDB lineage: Bacteria > Myxococcota_A > Polyangia > Polyangiales > Polyangiaceae > CAYYKK01. The sequence continues at coordinate 47,213 of JAYUUB010000040.1, forward strand.
GGACGGCACCGAACTCTTTGAGCTTCTGGCTAGCGGTTTTGACGTCGGCTTCGAGGCTTCCGGCGCCCTTCACGGCGTGGCCGGATCGTGTCGTCGACTCGCTGCGTCCACCGGCGAAGAAGCCGATGCCGAGACCGACGATCGCTGCAATCGAGCCGGCGATGATGACGTTTCGCCGCGACTGTTTGCGCTGCGCTTCGATTTCTTCGCCGATCTCGACCTTGATGGTCTGCTGCTCGGCGCTGACCGGTTTGGCCTTGGGCTGCGGCGCCGGCCTCGGGCCGAACGGCGGCAACGAAATCCCGCCGCCACCAATTCCGGGCGGGGGCGCGATGCCCGTTGGCTTGAGGCTGATCGGCGGAGGAACGACTGGCAGCGGTGTCCCGTCGGCCGACACGGCCGGCGGGGCCTGCGAGCCCGACCCTGAGGGCGCCGGCATGGCCGGGCCCATCCCCGGAACGGCGACGCCTTGGACTGTTTTGCCCAGACGCGCCTTGAGGTCGATCTTCGGCTTCTTCGACTTTTCTTCAGCCATCGGCTCCTCGAACGTTACGCGCGAGGGATCACGACCCACGATCGGGCTCGTCGGTGGCGCCGGAATATGACCCGACGGCGCGGAGGACCTTGGTCTCGGAAGTAGATCCGAGATCCGATGGTCCGGGGTCCCCGAGAGACTTCGGGGCCGCCACCACCTCGCTTGCGCAGGCGCACGTTAACGGTGCGAAAGCTTCATTGTCAACGCGACGACAAGAGATCGAACGAAGTGTGTATCATCGAGCAGAGCAAACTCGCCAGCAAGCCCGAAGGAATGTAGACGCAGCGCCGTGATCCCCTCGATTCACTCACCCACCGAGAAGCGCGAGGTTTTCGCCCGCGATGGGACCTGCATCGCGTACCACATCACCAAACCGCCCTTCCCGGGGGCGAAGGTGGTGGTCTTGGCGAACGGCCTCGGCGGACCTCATCTCGCGTGGCGCGGGCTCATCGACTATCTCGGCGATCGCTACCAATTTTTGACCTGGGACTACCGTGGTCTTTTCGGATCGGGACGCCCGCCGGCCGAAGTGACCGATCCATACTCGGTCGACAAGCACGTCGACGATCTGCGGTCGATTCTCGAGGCCGAATCGGTGGACGAAGCTGCGTTCGTCGGCTGGAGCATGGGCGTCCAGGTGTCGCTCGAAGCTTTTCGGAAGCTCGGACCCAAGACGGTACGGAGCCTGGTGCTCTTGAACGGCACCTTCGGGAGACCGCTCGACACGGCTGTCCCAGTGCCTTTCGCGAGGCACCTCGTGCCCTCCGCGCTCGACGTAGCCGACCGGCTGCACGGCCTGATCAGCCAGGTCACGCGCGGGATCGCGCGGCAGCCGGAAGCGATACGCTGGATGAAGCGGCTCGGAATGATGGGCGATACGCTCGACGAGGACGAGTTCGGCGAGCTCATTCAAGCCTTTGGCAAGCTCGACATGCAAATCTTTCTGAAGAACCTGCGCGCGCTGGGGGAGCACGATGCCTCGCGCATTCTTCCGAACATCGACATTCCGGTGCTCGTCATTACCGGTGACAAAGATCGCATGACCCCACGCGGGCTTTCGCAGCAGATGGTCAGGCGAATCCCGTCGGCCGAGATCTTGGTGGTTCGCGGCGGCACGCACTACACCGCCGTCGAATTTCCCGAGCTCGTGGGTTTGCGGATCGAGCGGTTCTTCCGGGATCAGAGCTTTGGCTGATCGGGCGACCGACGCGATTCGGCCGCTACGATTAGGCGGCGTGGAGCGGGGCGACCTCGTAGAGGAGGTTCGCGAGCTTCAGACGGTCGGTCTCGGATTGTCCGACGAAGCGCAATGCTTCGTACGCCCCGACGCGCCACACCGGCGTGGCGCAGAGCCAAACCCGACCTTCACGGCTCGACGCTGGTGCGATCTCGAGCGCATAAGTTGCGCGTTCGACCGCTGGGCCGAACACACGCCGTACGAGCGCACCGGTCATCGACATCTCGAGTGCTTCGGACAAGCACGGCGATCCATCGATGTACTGGTTGCAAAAAAGGTGGATGGGAGCTCGGCGGGCGGAACGTCGCTCTGTGTCCATGTAGGGAATGGTAGCCAGAGCTCGAGCGGTGGGCCAAGCTCCCGCTACGCGAACGGCTCATGATCTCGATTCTCGTCCTCGACAACTACGACTCTTTCACCTGGAACCTGGTAAGGGCGCTCGAGGTGCTAGGGGCCGAATGTGACGTGATCGCCAGTGATCGCATTGACATCGGAGAGGTCGATTCCCACCCGGCCGACGCCATTCTCCTCTCGCCGGGGCCATGCACGCCTCGCGAGGCCGGAGTGTGCATCGAGGTCGCGCGACGCACGACGACACGACCGCTCCTGGGCGTGTGCCTCGGGCACCAAGTGATCGCCGAGGCCTTCGGTGGGCGTGTCGTTCGAGCCGAGGCACCTCGGCACGGCAAGACCTCGCTCATTGCGCACGACGGGCGCGGCTTCTTCGAAGGCATCGGTTCCCACTTCGAAGCCATGAGGTACCACTCGCTCGTGGTCGAAGCCGAATCGCTCCCCTCCGAGCTCGTCGTCTCGGCGCGTTCCGACGATGCGATCATGGGTCTCCGCCATCGAACGCTTCCCATCGAGGGAATTCAATTCCACCCAGAATCGATTCTCACGACGATGGGACCCCGCCTGCTCGGAGCGTGGCTCGAACAGATTCGGTTTGGCATCTCTCCCGTGACCTGTCACGAGGGAGCACGATGAAGCTCGGCGCGAGAACCCGACGTCGTGGGCTCATCGACAAGGTTCTTTCACGCAAGCGTGGAACCGTCGCGCGCATGCGAGCCGCCCCTCCCCTCGGTGCGAGAGCCGAGCCGGGAGGGCGCGTGGTCGAGGCCATAGCCCTGGGCGGGGTCGGCGAGCTCGTCGCTCCAGAGACGAATGTCGCCGAGCGACGGACCACGCAGCCGACCGCGCTGTTCGTCACTTGTGATGCCGCGTCGAACGGCAGCTACGACGGGCTCTTCGCGTTGCGCTCGGCCCTCGAGGCGACGAGCCGCGAAGCTCGTCCGCGACTCGTCGCAGTCGATTTCGTCATCGACCCTATTCAGGTGCATCGTGCAGCGGGAGCTGGCGCCGACGCGATCGTCCTCGTGCATCGACTCGTCTCCGACGCCGCTCTCGCCGACCTCGTGACTTGTGCGCGGAGCGTGACGCTCGAGCCCGTCGTCGAGGTGTGCACGCCCGAGGAGCTCGAGCATGCCGTCGCGCTCGGCGCCGCGATTCTCGCCGTCTCGGTCCGCGATAGGGATCACGGCCGCTTCATGATCGAACGTGCCGAAGACTTGGCGGCACTGGCACTCGGGCGCGCACGGCTCGTCGCCCTCTCGGCACCAGCTGGTGAGCCTTTCGAACGCCTCAAAGCGGCGTTCGACTTCGTGGTGCTCGACCCCCATCCGCTCGATTCGCCGACCGCCGACGTGGCCGACTGAGCGACCGCTCTTGTCGTCGCGGGCGAGGACGCCTAACGAATCCGAATGGCGTCCGACCCGACAATCTCTCGCCTCGCAGGCTCGCTCCTGATGGTCGGTTTCGACGGGATCGAGCTCCCCAATGCGCTCGACCGGGCGCTTCGAGACGGGGGACGAGCCGGCGTCGTCCTGTTTCGCAGAAACCTCCCAGACCTCGAGACCATGTCGAAGATCACCGCGCGGGTCCACGCAACCGTTCCGGCCGACCTTCCTCCGATCATCGCGATCGACCAAGAGGGCGGACGAGTGACTCGGCTGCCAGCCCCGGCGCTCTCTCTTCCGTCGATGCGTCGTTTGTCGCAAGCAGGGGCGCCGAGCTTGGCGGAGCGCGCCGGTCGGATCGTGGGAATCGATCTCCGCGCTCTCGGCGTGAACCTCGACTTCGCGCCCGTCCTCGACGTCGACTCCAACCCCGAGAACCCAATCATCGGAGACCGGGCCTTCAGCAGCGACGCGGCGCTCGTCTCGGCCTACGCGCTCGCGTTCGCGCGCGGTCTCAACCGAGGCGGCGTCCTCGCGTGCGGCAAGCACTTTCCTGGGCATGGCGACACCGACACCGACAGCCACCTCGCCCTGCCGACGATCCGGCACGACCGCGCGCGACTCGATGCCATCGAGCTGGTTCCGTTCAGGGAGGCGGCGCGAGCTGGGCTCGACTCGCTCATGAGCGCACATTTAGTCGTGACCTCGATCGATCCCGACGTTCCAGCGACCCTCTCGAGCGCCGTCTGTACCGACCTCCTGCGACACGAGATCGGCTACGCCGGAGTCCTGTTCTCGGACGATCTCGAGATGCGGGCGGTAAGCGACGCGCGCGAGGTCGAGGACAACGCCGTCATGGCGATCGCCGCGGGATGCGACGCGCTCCTCGTGTGCAAAAGCGAGGAGCTCGCAGATCGGGCCCATGTCGCGCTCGTTCGCGAAGCCGAGAAAAGCGAGGCGTTTCGCGCGCGGTGCGCAG
>JAYUUB010000041.1:0-19135 GCA_043755175.1 Polyangiaceae bacterium
ACCCTCCGAAGAGATCATGCGTGGATCTCCATGTCGATCCCCCTTCGCGTATGATCACGTAGGGCCACGACGACCATCAGCCCGGTGAACGGGTACGTACGTCGCAGTCTATGGGGAACTGCGGACCCGAGTCTGCGAGGCTCCTCGTCCACGGCCTGACGGATTCAAAGGTTGATGAGTACGACTTGTACGACTGGGCGAAGAGGAATAACGCTGTGGATCAAACGTCCGAGTATCGGAATGATTGCAATGACGATCCCAGCAAGTGCGGCGGGACCCATACAGTCCAGGTGCTCGAAATTCTACACGGAAACGGCGTGCCGGGAGCCAAAGAGATCTCGACCGACCGAGTGGATCTCCACGAATCCGCCGAGCAAATCATGCAGCGCGGAATCAACGAAGCGGCAGGAGCAGGACGACCGGTCATTGTCCCGGTCTACGGAGACTACACTTCTCCGGCGGGAGCACACAATCGGAGGCCAGGCACCACTGGGCGACGGTTGTTGGCGTTGAGCTCGACAGCAATGGCAACGTCGCTGCCTACTACATGGTAGATTCAGGCGGCGACCACCCGGGATGCGGCAGGCGTGTCGATGCGAAGCTTCTGGGGAAAGGTCTGCGGACGTCCGACAAAGCAATCACGATCCCTTGACCATGTTCGAGACAACACGAAAACAATTCGATGTATCGCTCGCTCGCACACGGCAGCAGGCGATCGACGCACGGCTCGATTCCGCCTCACCAGATGAAGAACATCGTCGTCCCCGGCAGGGGATGGTAACCGACGTCGGAAACCCAAGATGGACGTATCTCCTCCCACCGACCAACCCGCCCAGACTCGCGAGGTCGTTGTCTCGTCGGGACGAGCCGACCGGGAGGGTGAGGTCGTGGTGGTCGTCAGCGCCGCATTCTCGGTCATCTTTTTGGGAATACTGATCGCACTCGCGCTTCGCGCGCGACACTTTCGTCGACCGCCATGGGCCGAACCCATGATTGCTTGTACGTGCGCAGAGGTCGCCTCGGTCGCCATATTCTTCGCTACGGTGACTGCGCCTTCTCTTCATGGATCACCGGCACCATCGAACGCGCGGGAAGTCTCCTGCACTGTCAGTAGCGGCTCAATTCAATGCTATAGCGATTCGATTCTCCAGAACGACAAGCTTGTGCTTCTCGTCGCCGAGCCCGTACGGGTTCGGATCTCCCTCGACGGCCACGCAAAAGCAACCGATCACGAATGTTTGGTCAGCATCGAGCAGTATGGCGTTCATACTGTTACCGCGACACATGGGGGTGAAGCGGAGCTGTGGTTCAAACCCACCGGAGCCGAGCCAGCGCGGATGAGCGTCGATGGCCCTGAGTGCCCGGCGAGTCGAAGAGTTGAAATTGATGTGGCGGAGAGAGAGTCGTATTTCAGATGGGCGAGCACTCGGCTCGCGGCATCGGATTACCAGCGAACATACCCCCCATCTCTCAAGGGCCAAAAAAAGTATGAGAACCTGTGTTTCGAGTGCCATTCGGTGGACGGTAGCGACGGCCCGCACGGAGGACCGTCGGGGCCGTCGTTCAAAGGTCTCTACGGCTCCACCGTCCGACTCACGAACGGCGTTGAACGCCAGGTTGACGAAGAGTTTCTTCGATGGGCAATCCTCAGACGGAAGCCGCCGCGATGGGCTCTTTGGAGCTCGCCAAGTGGGGGCACGTCAGATGGTGAAGTTTGCGATGCTAGATATGCCTGCACCATGCCAGATTTTACCGGCCAACTGACTCTCGAGAACGCGGAGTCGCTCATCGCATTCATCAAGTTGCAGCGGTGAGAGCCGGCACGAAACACCTTTGGAGAAGCGACACCGATGCGCATCGACATAGGCCCGAAGTCGGCCCACGTACGACAAGGCCTTGAGCTTGGTGAGAAGCGCGGGCGCCACGAGCTCTTGCCGGCATTTGAAATCCTGACTCTTGCCATCGTTCTTTACGCATTCGGCCGCGTTGCCGGACAACGGGCGACCTCGAGATTCCGAACCTGGGCGGCCCAGAGCAAGGTCTTGTCGGTGTTCGTCGGCATCGCCGGTCTGCTGGTCTTGCTCGTCCTGCTCGATGCGAACAATGTACCAAGACCTCCGGAAGCGGAGGATAGTCTGCAATTCGAGGTGGTGACATTCGACGGCAGAGCGCGCGCCAACCACTACTCCGAACGGAACGAGCTGGGAGTGCCGATCGGTACGTCGATAACGCTGACGTTCGTCAACGAGAGCCCCCAACCGTGCTCCCTCACCATTCCCGAGTGGAAGATCGAGCTCAAAGCTGGGCCTTACGAATCGCGCTACACAACATTCATGTTCGAGACGCCCAGTATTGCATGGATGTATATTGGCGGAGAGGGATGCGACCAGGTAACGCGGCGCCCCGCTAGGGCGATGCTGGCCGGAGCGTTCGAGGACTGGGCCTCGGCCCCCTTCGAAGATGAAGCTCGAGCAAACACAGGTGAACGCGGAAAACGCAAGTGGGAAGCGCTGTGTTCTCCTTGCCACCTTCCTGATAGCACCTCGGTGGGCGTCGGTCCTGCGCTGAAAGACCTCTACGGGAGTCAGGTGACTTTTTCAGATGGCACAACGACCATCGTCGACGGGCCAGTCGTTCGCTGGGCCCTGCTCTCACCCATCACGAGGCCGCATGACATCCGCTACTCGGATACCCGGATCTCGTTCGAGGGCCAGCTTTCCACGAGCTCTGTCGACGCCATCGCCGAATACATGCGTCAGCACTCCGCGCTGACGCCCGCACTACCGAATCCCCGGTAAGCGATCTCCGACGCAAAGAAAACGATGACTAACACTCAACATCGAGCAGGAGCCTTCCCGGTCCCCATCCGCCTTGGAGCTCGGGTGGTAAGCTCCAAAAAACGACTGGAGGATTGAGTCATGGATGTGGCTGGTCCTCCCATACGTTTTGACGCGCCCGAGAACCGAGAGATGCTGCAGCTGGCGCAGCACAACGCCACGCATCGCTGGTGGGGCCCCGCGACGGTTCTGGTCGTCGCGGTGGTCTTGTTCGGTGCAGCGACCCTCTTGATGAGACGAAAGAGGCGTGGTGGCGTCCCGCTGCGGACCGCCGCCATGGCGCTCGGCGGTGTCAGTGTGATCGTCATGACGATGTTCGCTACCAACCCGTACATCGAGAAGCCCGAAATCCCCGCTGCAGCGGTCTACGTCGGGACGGGATGCTCGGATTATAGCTTCGACGGCACCCCTCTCCTGCACGGAACCTTTGGGGGAAGCTCACTTCGTATTCCCATTGGAGACCCAACGCTGCTGAACGTCGTCAACTATAGACGTTGGACCTGCCACTATCGAATTCCTGCCTTGGGTGTCGACCTCAGCATTCCACCCGGTGAGCTCAGATACGCCATTCTCAAGGTAGACGAGCCGATGACTGCGCATGTCTTCCTGACGGGCGGACAAGTCGAGCAAGAGCGCCTCCTTCGGGTGGTTTCGAGTGAGGACCTCTTTCAAGATTTTCTCGACGAAAGGGTGCACAACAAAAGAAGTCATCACCCCGACTGGGGCGCGGAGATGTATACAACGAAGGATTGTAACCAATGTCACGCGATTGCGAGTGCTGGCGTTTTGGCGGGGCCCTCGTTCGTCGACCTCTACGGGAGTGTCGTCGAGTTGTCCGATGGGACGAAGTCGGTCGTCGACCCAGATTTCATCCAATGGGCAGTCTTTTCTCGACAACGGCCCCGTGATGTCCGTTTTGCGCCCGTCAATCACGATTTCCACTACGAGCTTCGTCAACCTGGTCCCGGAGGGCGTGACGGTGAGAGCCTTCGACGAGCACCGCCCCGGGCTGCAGCTCGAGAGTCATGCCCGTGCTCTGGGGACCTCCCTGGTTCCCCATTCGGGGGGATCGGCGCGCGGGCAACGTGACTGGTACGAGTATGAGCCACGAGCCTTTCGGGATACCAACGACGGGGCCTCCCGGGCACAGCAGATTCGCGAAGAGCTGACGCGAGAGGAGGAGCGGGTCATCTGCACGACATCGTTCGCTTTGGCGCCGGGGGCCCACTTGTCGGTGACGGCTGCGCCGAAAGAGCTTCCCCCGAAGCTTCTCGTGGTTCGAGCGCACACGGAGATGGCGATCGCTTCGGAGTCGGCAGACGCAACGCGACGCGGAGCGATTCGCAGCTCGATGCTCGAAACGGTTCCTCTTCGTCGACATCGCCCAGCTCGCCTGCCGAAGCCGCGCATTCATGGAGCGCAAACCGGATTCGTTCGTGGCGCGCCAGGGCAGGAGATCGATGTCGATCGGCAGGGCCGAATCGAAGTCGAGTTCCCGTGGGACCGACGCGACAGCAGGAGCGCCGGTGCGTTGCGTCGCGTGCGCATGTCCCACGGCTGGGCCGGAGCGAGCTACGGAATGGGTGCAGTGCCGCGTGTCGGTGACGAGGTCGTGGTCAGCTTCCTCGACGGTGATCCGGACGATCCGCTCGTCGTGGGCAGAGTTCACAATGGCGCGTCGCCCGGTCCGCTGAGCCTGCCCGAGGAAAAGGCCCACACTGTTTGGCGCACGCAGAGCACAGGTGGGTCTGACGGTTTCAACGAAATTCGCATGGTCGACGACGCCGGTGGGAGCTCGTCAAGATGCATGCGCAGAAAGACTTTCAATTCATTGCGCTGAACGATGCGCCGACCCGCGCGTCTGGAAAGCGAGGCGCGCGATCGAGATCGGGCTGTCACGCTCGTCGCAACGTGGGAGCTCGACGACGTCGAGCGTGAGACCTTCCGTGTGCCCGAGCGTGAGACGACGACTCGTGCGAGCGCTGGCCCAGGAGTCGAGCCAGTCATACTGTTTGGGGGTCTTCGCAACGTTCTCGAGCAATACGAGCACGGTTCCACCTGGGGGAAGGTCGACTTCTTTCCTTGCTCGCGACAGCTACCGAGGCGACCCGTCGGGCGCATGCCCAAGATGCGGACTGAGCTACAGGAGTCACTGCTGCGACTCTCGGCGACCGCCGACAAATATGACGGACTCTGGGGGTGGCTCGACGAAGAGCTATCGAGGACGATGCGGCTTCGGGACGAGGAGGTGCGGAGCCGCGGGGTCGTCTTCGCGGACGATGTCGTCGAGTCGCTCGCATGGCTGCGCGACTCGTTCGGTTCTTTTCCTTGCGCAACTCGGTTCAGAGGCGTGAGCGCGACCGAAGGGGGTCTCGAGTTCGAGACTGAACGCGGTGCGGTCCTAGCGACGGAAGCGTTGTCGGGGAGCGCGCGGCAGGCGCTTCTATTCTCGTTGGCGTTCAAGCGCGTATTGCATTGTCGCTCCGTGTTGCTGATCGACACCCCCGAGCTTTCACAGCACCCGACGACTCATGCAGCGGTGCTTCGGGCGCTCGTCAAGCTCGGCGGAAAGTCCCAAATCATTGCCGCCACTACGTCACGCGAGATCCTCGAGAGTGGGGCTGCCGAGGTCGTGTTGGAGCTACCGTGAGCGTCGCCCTTTCACTGGAGCTGTTCGCCGAGATCCTTTGGCATATCGAACGAGAACGCGACACCGCGCATGTTCTCGATAACCATGCCCTCTCGAGAGAGATGTGGAGCGAGGCAAAGACAACGTGGTCGAAAGCGATTCGGATCGACGGGCCCGACCGCGACCGTTTTCTCGATGCCTATCGGAGCGCCGGCAGGCGGCCGGTCTCGAGCGGCGGGACTAGCGCGGAAGGGCCTTCGGGACTCGCCGCAATCACGCTACCGACGAAGGCCAACGATTCGGTCCCACGAACGCTGGAGATTCCGAGCTACATCCTGGCGCTCCCGCACGATCAAGGTCAGGACCCCGACGAGACGCTTCCAATCACTCGGAGCTCCCAGGTAGTGACTTCTCGGCTTCCTTTCGCGGGGGAAACGAGCGCCGAGACGCTCGCCGCGCTGAAGGCAGCCAGCGCCCAGGCCGATGACGCTCCCGAAGGGGAGAAGCCGAGTCCTGAAGAGACTCTCCTGCTCCGCTCACCGCTCACGACGCAGAATGCGGAGGTCGGCTCATTCCGCGACAAGATTAGCCCGGTCGCGATCCCGACTCTCAGCATCGACCAATACGTGCAGCTTCGGGCGAAGCTCGCACTGAATGGGGAGAATGACGCTGCGACGTGGAACGAGTTCGGGATCTTGTCGGTCGCCGCCAGGGAGCTTCTCCGCGCGCGGTTTGTCGAGTACTTCCGAAGAGACCCGACCGCACAAAGACACTTCGTAGAGCGACTCAGTGCTTGGAAGCGGGGGCGATGAGGTGCACGTCCCGACCACAATCGCGCGACAAAGTCGACGAGCGAACGAATACTTTCCGCTCTCTGGCTCACGCCAGAAAAGGCCATGCGTGGTCGCTCGACGTGGCGACCTGCGAAACGGCGACATAGCGAATGCATCCGAGTCTCTCGGGCCGGCGCAGCACGCGATGAATCAGGAAGCGACCCAAGGCGGAGCGCGGCCGTTGGGCGAGGATGCCCTCGAGATGCAGCACTGCGCCGTCTGCCGTTTCTTCTACCGAGCTCTGGAACTCCACCTCGAGACCGCCGGTCGGAATGCGCAGGCCACGCCAGTAAAGATCGCGACCGCGAATCGAAACACCCAGCCCCGGACCCAAGGGTGTGACGACGAGCTCGTATTCGAGGTTGGCGTCGGAGAAACGCTCGAAGAGCGTTGGTGTGCCGCGGTGATCCCGCACTAGAAAGTCGGAGTCGAAGACGCGGAGCGCTCGCCCGGTGTCGATCTCGCGTACGAAGTGCATCGACCCATCGGTGCGCCGGTAGGTGCGAATGCGCGCGTCGTGCGTGCGTGTCCCCGCCTCGTAGAGCCCTTGACCGGCAATGGCCGTCAGCATCCACGACCAGAAGCGCGCGGGCTTGGTGTAGAGCTCGAGGGAGCAGCGAACATCGTACCGAGCAGGGTTATCGTAGAAGCCGATCACGAGAGGGTGCACGTCGCGTACGCGATCGCCCAGCGTCTGCGCGAGGATCGGCCAATGAAGCTTTGCACCCGATGCTCCGCGTGAGGCCTCGTGTAGTCCCTTGCGCCAGACACCCACCAGGGTGAGCGCGGACACCGCGTGGCGCACCACGCGCAATGCGACGCGGCGGTACGACGGCATCCCCGGTCGCACCGCCGCCCACGAGAAGAACGCGACGAGACCGAGCACGAAGGTTCGGGCGAAGGTCCAACCGCCGTCACGGAGCATGCGGGTGACCGATCGACTCATGGCGTCCGACATCGCCGTCTCGAGGGCGATCTCCCCGACGACCGCTGACTCGTCGAGCTGCCGCGTAGCGAGCGTGAAGGAGAAGTGTAGCTTCATGAGCTTCCACACGGCGAGATCTGGGCGACGCTCCGCCTCCCGCTCGAACGCGCCCTCGAGACCCTCGCGCCGCACCTCCTGCAAGTCGGCGACGTGGGCGGCGATCCACAGCTCGTCACGGACCTCTAGCGCGCGGCCAAGCTCGCACGCGCGAGCGTAGACCTCCCAGCGCGCGCCGCGTGGCCGGCCCTCCGCGTCGAGCGGGTGCAAGAGCATGCCGATTCGCTCGAACGCCGTCGAGGTCCCGGGAAAGCGGCTCAGCACCGAGACAGCACCGCCGAGGCAATGGAGCACCGACATGCGGCACGGGTTGGATTGGTAGAATCGCTCGAGCGCCGCGTACCGGGCCACTGCGGAGCCCTGCCTCTGCGCGAACGCCCGCACTTCTTCGTCGGTCGCGTCGCCGAGGTGCGCGCGAGCATCGCCGAGCTCGTCGGGCAGCGGCTCCCGCGAAATCTGGAGAGCGTTCGTCATCCACATGCGACGATACAGGAACGCCGCGCCGGCCGAGTGTCGCGACGCTCGGAGATCAGATGGTCGTCGCCCTGTGGATACTTTTCGCGCAGGGCCTGATTGGGGCCTTCGACACGCTCTACTATCACGAGTACCGTGCGCGCCTTCCCGCCAGACCCGAGGCGGCACCGGAGCTCAAGCTGCATGCTGCGCGCGACTTCATCTATGCGGTGCTCTTTGCGTCGCTGCCATGGGTTGCTTTCCACGGGGTCTTCGCAGTGGTGCTCCTGGGGCTGCTCCTCGCGGAGATCGCGATCACCCTCGCGGACTTCGTCGTCGAGGACGACGTGCGACGCGGCCAGGGCGGCGTGTTCAAGGGCGAGCGGGTGATGCACGCAATCATGGGCATCACCTATGGCGCCATGCTCGCGAACCTGCTGCCCGTCGCGTGGGAGTGGTTGGGTGAGCCATCGGCGCTCGCGCATGTGCCAGTGGGGGTCCCCCGGTGGCTTGCGGGGACGATGGTTCTAATGGGCGCGGGGGTCGGAGCGTCGGGCGTACGCGACTTGCTGGCGGCCTCGGGAGTCAAAGCTGCGCAGTGGCCGCATCGTGCGAGCGCGGCCTGAAGTGGGCACGTTCTATGGCGACTTCTCGGACGAGCTCGCGCGCTGGAAGACGCGGTATGCAGGCCGTCCGCGCGCCGAGCTCCTGAAGCTCGCGCTGCTCTCGCTCGAACGCGAGCAGCTGGTCACGGTCACCTATCACGACGATCGGCTCGCGCGCCGTTTGGCTGAGCTCCCGCTCGACGACGCGACCCGCGAGCTCTTTCGCCATGCGTTGGCCTTCACCTGGAAGGATGAAGAGATGCACGCGGTCTACGTACGCGGTCTGCTTTTTCGCGAGGGCGATTGGGCTGTCCGCGTGGCGGCCAACTGGCATTTTCTCACGGGGTTGCTCGCGGGTTGGGCCACCTTCGTGCAACAGCACGTGCGGTGGCGGGAAGCCCCAGTTTCCAGGGCGATCGCCACCGCGACCTTGTGGGCTGGGCTCCTCAGCGGGACCGCGCCGCCCTCGGTCCGAAAGCACCTGCGTTATCACTCGTTCCGCGACTTCTGCGCGTTCAACATCGACGCCGAGAAGACGGCGACGCTCTCGTGGGCTCGCCTCGCGGAGCTCGGATCACCGGCAGGGCTCGACGCCGAGACGGTCGCGATCTTCGAACGGATCCGCGACGACGAGATCCTCCACGAGCGTCTGTTCGAGGTGCTCACCGGGGCGCTGACCGCCGATGATCGACTGCAGAGCGGCCTCGATGCCAAGGCGCTCGCCGCGCGGATCGGCGCGGTCCACGAGGACCTGTTGCCGCGCGACTTTCGGCGGCAGGCACCGGAGGGGCAGCTAGGGACTGGAGGCGTCGTGGCGGTGATCGAGGGCGGCGCCTCGCGCGAAGAAGCACTTGGTCGCGCGCTCGACGCGGCGGGCCTCGCAGGGGTGATCGCCGAGCGCTGTCGGGCGACTGGAAAGTCGGTCGCCGCGCTGCGCGTTGCCGTCAAGACGAGCTTCATGCTCGGCGTGCACCGCGGCGATCCCTCGACCATCGTCGCGCCGGAGTCGATTGGCGCGCTCACCACCGAGCTGCGGGAGCTGGGGATCGAGGACGTAGCCGTCTTGGAAGCGCCCTCGCTTTACGATCGCTTCCTCGCGCATCGAACGGTGGCTGAGGTCGCCGCGTACTACGGGATCGGCGCGGAAGGCGAGTATCGATTGGTCGACGTGGGTAGCGAACAGGTCCCCGCATGCTTTCCCCGCGGCATGGTTCCCGCGACTCTCTCGGCGACGTGGCGCGACGCCGATCTGCGCATCGTTCTTGGCAAGCTACGAAGCCACCCAGTCGACGTCGCCATGCTGGGCCTCTCGACGCTGGAGGGGCTTGGCGCGCGCGCCGACGCCTTCCATTTCGCTGAGCGTTCCGCGGCGCCGGAGGTCTCGGTGGTCACGCTAGCCAGTGAGGCCCCGCCTCATTTCTCGGCACTCGACGGGTGGGATGCGACGCCGGACGGGCTCGCGGGGATGCTCGGTGCGAGGCGCCCGCGCGCGCCTCACCGGTTCTATGCAGGTGCCGATGCGCTCGCGGTCGACGTGGTCGCTGCCCGGCACCTGGGCCTGCCCGATCCGTATGCGTCGAAGCAGTTGCGGACGGCGATCCATTGGTTTGGCGATCCGCGCGACCACCTTCAGATCGTTGGGGTGGACTCATCGGTGCCCGGCTGGCGCGCTCCCTACCGCCGCACCTTCGCCACCGCGCTGGGTTTTCTCGCGAGCTTCGTTTACGCGCACGCGAGTGGTCGCGGCGCCCTCTTCGTACCGGCCGCCGACGAGGCGACGTTCCCGCCTCTGACCCGCCCCGGTCTCGGGATCCGATTCGGGCGCGCGTTGGTGCGCTGGTTCTTTCGGCTGCCCGTACTCGCGAAGGGAGGGCCTTCATGAGCACGGTGGCCGTGATCGGCGCAGGGATGGGCGGCCTCGCCGCGGCGCTCCGGCTCGCGCAGCTCGGGCACGGGGTCACGATCTTCGAGGCGCGCGAGGAGGTCGGCGGGCTCGCCGCCAACGAGACGCACGGCGGCCTGGTGTTCGACGTGGGCCCCTACTTGTTGCTCGATCTTCCCGGGCTCGAGCGCGTGTTCGCGTGGCTCGGGCTGCGGCTCGACGAGCACGTCGAGCTCCAACGCATCCACGACGTGTGCGAGATCGGTGGCGGGAGCTCTCCGCCGGTTTCCTTTCACGGCGATCTGGCGCGCACGGCATCGGGGATCGACAAGGCCTACCCAGGGAGCGGCGCGAAGTATCAAGCGCTCGTCGCTCACGTCTCCCGCATCTACGAGCGCCTCAGCCCGCTTCTCTACCAGCCCATTCCGCGGCGGGCCGTCCTCTGCCATCCGGGTGCGTGGCCGGCGGTCCCGTTTCTGTTGAAGCCTTTGGCGCGAGTGCTCGCCTCGACGGGCCTCCCACGTCCCGTGATCGAGGCCATTGCCATCTGGTCGCACTTCGTCGGCCAGCCTGTAGACGAGGCGCCGAGCCCCATGGCCTTTGCCCCGATGTTCCTCCACGTGCAGGGGGCTTTCTATGCGCGTGGTGGTATCGGCACCGTCCCCGCGGCGCTTGCTCGCGCGGCGATTGCGGCCGGCGTGGACGTTCGTGTGGGCACTCGGGTTCGCGCGATTCATTGCGAAGCGGCGCGCGTGCGCTCGGTAGAGCTCGAGTCTGGTGAGTTATTTCCGGTCGACGCGGTGGTCTCCAATCACGGGGGGATTGGCACCCATGAGCTCGTGCAAGGAGCAAAGGTCACCAGGTCGCGCCGGGCCGTCGCGGGCCTCGAGCTGCAATCGCCGGGGGCCTGCGCGTACCTCTCGTTGCGCGGGTCGCCTCCAACCACTTA
Organism: Polyangiaceae bacterium; assembly: GCA_043755175.1. Classification (GTDB taxonomy): domain Bacteria; phylum Myxococcota_A; class Polyangia; order Polyangiales; family Polyangiaceae; genus CAYYKK01. The sequence continues at coordinate 11,231 of JAYUUB010000041.1, forward strand.
CCTCCGTTTTCATCGCCCCGACTCCGGCCCGTGCGGAGTCTTGGTGATGCCGCGCCTGGTGGATCCTTCGTGCGGCAAAGACGGGATGTTTCCGGCCCGGCTCATCTCGCCCATCGGTCACGCCGAGGCCGCTGAGCTCGGCCCTTCAGGTCAGCGAGCGTGGTTCGAGGCCCGCCTTGCCGAGCCGTGGTGGCGCGATGCTGGCGATGCGCATGTACTCGCCACGCGGACGCCCTCCGATTGGGGGGCGCAATTCAACCTCCCGCAAGACGCGATGAATCCGGCGATGACCGCGCGCTTCATGCGCCGCGGGAGGCTGCCCCATAAGAACCCGGATGTGGAGGGGCTCTATCTTGCGGGCAGCGCGAACCATCCGGGTCAATTCGTGGCCTTCTGTGCCCAGGCGGGGGTTCACGCGGCGAATCGGCTTCATAAGGAGATCGGCGGAGCTCAAACGTGAACCACATTCGAGCTTCGGGGCAATGAGATCGACCTGACGAGACGCATTCGACGAAGCGCCCGAGTAGCAGGTCGCGACGTATACCTGTCAGACGGAAAGGACGCGGACGCCAGGGAAGTGTCGGCGGAGTCGCTCGAGATCCGTGACATCGGCCGTGTACACGATGTCGCCACGTGTTGCCGCGGAGGCCATGACGACGGCGTCGACGAGGGTTGCTCCCTTTACCGCAGCCAAGGCTTCACCAGACTTGATCTCTCTGTCCGAGACGTTCTTCAGCTTGATGTGAGCCTTCTTCGGATCGACCACTTCGACGGTGACTTTTTCTCCGCTCGAGGCTTTCAACGTCTCGTCGGTAACACCACCCTTGGGTCAAACCGATCCGTTCACGACAAGGTTCGAGTTGAACCAGAATGTCTTGTCTTTGTAGGTGATTCGATTGATCTCGCACTCGACCGAATCGGTGTCCTTCGGAATGCTGTCGCCTTGCTCGCCGAGCGACACCGGGTCCGAGCTCTGGTAATCGGTCGCGTGCGGACACCGCGACAAGAGCTTGCCGCCCTCGTCGTAATAGAGCTCCCACGTCTGGAGGCTGGTCACGTCCTTGTCGTGACCGGGCGGCATCGTCAGCTTGAATGTCGCCACGCGATCTTTGCCTTCGCCTTTCCACTTCGCGAACTCGCACTTGGCTCCGCCTCTACCGGCTTCGGCGATCCAAGGTCGTGCGTTGCCGGCTGCCTTGGGCGTGGAGCTGGCTGCGGCTTTCGTGGAGCTCGCAGGGTCTTTCGTGTCTGCCTTTTGGGAGCAGGCGATCTGAAGGACGGTGACTGCGCCAATGAGGCAAAGGCTTCGCTAGAGTGACATGGCTTTCTCCTCCGAGTCGGTTCGATGGAGCCGTTGCGGCGTACGCGACAGCCGTTGCCCTCGAGGCAACGCCAGCGCCTGTCATCCGATGGATTCGTGCGGGTCGGACGCTTCGCCGGGTGGCGTGAGCACCGACCATGCCACTCGCCGCTAGTCGCCCGGCGTCCGCGCGACTGATACGCTGCTCGCGTATCGATTGCGTCGGCGCATCCTGGGGAACTCACGGTCCAAGGCGCGCCAGTCATTTCCAAGTTGGTGTCGCTTCTCCGCCGCAGCCAGCCGTCGGCCGTCTCGGGCTGGCGAACCTGGGAGCTCGCTCTCTGAGCGTGGGAGGGCGGTCGGCGTGCGACGGAGACTGGCGCTGGGCGACTCGTTAGTAGCCGCCGGCGCGGGGCGCGCCGGTCTTCGCGTCGTACGTCATGCTCTCGTTGCCGCGCTTCGTGAGGACCGTGGCGCGGACGCAGACCTCGACCTTCTCATCGGGCTTCGCGAGCCCCGAGCACGGCATGATGATGAGCGTGTTCACTTCTTTGCCCTCGATCGCCGAGCGATTCAGGTCGTCGAGGATCTTCGGCATCTGCTTCCAGTTCACGTCCGCGCTCGGATCGAACGTCGGCCGGGAGGACTGGCCGTCGGTAGAGAACGTGAGCGATGCCTCCCCGATGGGCCCGATGCCGTAGGTCAGCGTTCGCCCTTCGACCTCGCTGCTCATCACGGTCGCCGAGAAGCCGCCGTCGTACGTCACGATGGTCGCCACGCGGCACTTCTTCTTGCAGTCGAGCTTCTCTGCGATCTGTTTGGGGATCGTCGATGCGTCGATATGGCGCGCACCGATGTTCTGTTGCTCGACCCAGATACCGACTCCCGCCGTTGCCAGAGCCACGAGGCTGGGCAACCCGAAGAACACGACGAGCAGCACCACGATGAGCGCCGTGTTGTTCGACGGCGGGCGCGGCGGAGTTTGGTTTTGCTGCGGCGACCACGGTTGTTGGTAGGGAGAAGCAGGCCAGCCGTATTGAGGTTGATTCATGTTCGTACCCCTGCGCAAGTGCCCACCTGTGCGAGGTCTTCCGTGGTGGCCGTGTGAATCGAGGCGGTGCCTCCATGGGTATTCATGATTTTTACTCCCAGAGAGAGCGCCTTTCGCCCTCCGTGATCTGTGGAGTTGCGGTTGCCAGGTCGACGTGGCCAACAATCGTGAGGCCGTCGTCCTTTTTTTGCGCGGGCTCAGAAGCTGGGTTTACGCTTCTTGATCTTGCATTGGCGAGAGGTCGCCTAGAAAGCCTTGAGATTTCGCCCGCGGGTGCCGTCTACGCGGTTGTGCGTTGCACCGACTGCCTCCTCGCCGCCGCCATCTTTGTCACGGGCGCTTCGGCCACAGCCTCGGCGGAGTCGAAGCTCGTGACGGTGGTCGGCGCTTCGGCGTCGACGCGCCAACGCCCAGGGGAACAGTGGTCGCCCATTCGCGCGGGCGACGCGCCTGGAACGCCTGCCGACTTGCGCGCCGGCGACGCATCCGTGACGCTCGCCTTGTCCAACGGAGCGCGCCTCGTGCTCGCTCCCCATGCCGAGGTGCGCCTCTTGGGCGCGCTCGACGTCAGCCCCAAAGCCGGGGTGAAGACGCGCGCCACCTCGATCCGGCTCGACGCGGGCAGTCTCTCGTTCGCAGTCCCGCTTTCGGCCGCCTCGAGCTCGGTGCTCGTCTCGCACGGAGACAGTGCCTTCACGCTCGCGTTCGCGGGAAGTGAAGGCGAGTTACGCCTCGTCGGTGACCCGCTCGCCGTGCTCTACGCCGCGGCGGTGAAGGGGCGCATTCAGGTGGCGTCGAAAGGTGCGTTCACCGATCTCGGGGCCGGCCAGGTCACCGCCGTCTCCCCGGGTGCGTCGATCCTCTCGCTTCCGAGTAGCCCGAGTCTCAACGAGAAAGACGCGCTCGCGCTCGTCACCGACCTGGGCTCGTCTTCGCCTGTCCCCATCGGCTGGGCGGCTACTACGGGCGCTCAGGACTATGTCGTCGAGGTTGCGCGCGATGCCGACTTTGCCGATCTCGTCTCCACCGAACACGTCACCGAGCCGCACGCTGATCTCCCCCAGCTCTCGCCCGGCGCCTACCACGCGCGGGTCACGGCTGTCGGCATCGCTGGCTTCGTCGGTGCACCGAGCGCCTCCATTCCCCTGCGCGTGCTCGAGGCGACGCTGCCTTCGGGAACGCGCGTCGACGCGAAAGGCCAATGGCTCCTGCCGCCGGGCTCGGCGATTGGGCTTCCGCATCCCGACGGTCTCGAGCTCGCGATCGATCGCGGCGGGTTCTTCCGTGCCCCCAAGACGTTTCGCTTGCCGTCCGACGAGCTGCACACGGTTCGTCTGCGGCTCGCCCACGGTAGCTCGCAGGTGTCTCTCGCTGCGGCACAAGATCCGACCCACGCCGACATCACCATCGGTCCAGCGCGCGCCATCTGGCCGCGCGACCCCGTGAGCATCGCAGTGCGCATCGTCGATCGGCCCGCAGACGCGGAAGCCTTCAAGCCGCACGTCGACGTGACCGTCAATGGTCACAAGGTGGGTGCGACCTTTATCGAGCACCATGGCGAATGGCGCGCGACCATTGCCCCTTCGCACGCGAAGGGGCCTTGGATCATGCGCGTCACGGCGACCGATCCCGAAGGACACTCCATTGGATATTCGTTCCTGGAGATTGCAGGGCAATGAGTCGCTCGTGATAGCTTCTCGGGGAAATGAATCCCCGCAAGTCGTCTTGGTTCGCTCTCGGAAGCCTCGTCGTCGTTCAATTGGGATGCGGTGACTCCAGCGTCTGCAGCGGTCAAGACTGCGGCGGCTCCGGTGGCACGACGAGCGGACCGTCGGGGACGACCGGAAGCCTGACGACCTCGAGCGGCACGATGTCGAGCGGCACCCTGTCGAGCGGGACGCTCTCGAGCGGCAGCACGTCGAGCGGTATGTCGACCGGCTCTTCGATGAGCAAGGCCAACGTCAATCTCACGTTCACCGGCTGCTCTCCGAGCTTCACGGGCAATGTCGTCGTCGCCTCGAACGCGACCTCAGTGGCCATCTCGACGACGGTTCCGCCGATCTCGAACCTTCAGTTCGATCTCCACCAGACCTCGGGATCGATTGCGCTCTCGACCGCGGAGCGCGTCTCCTCGGGTGACGTCATCAATCTCGTCACCATGAATTCGACCTGGACCAACATCTCCTCGCAACAACCCGATCCGATTTCGGGAATGCTCACCGTCAATCATTACGAGGAACAGGCTGGCGTCCTCGATCTGGCGTTCACGAACGTCGTCCTCGAAAACGTGCAAGATCACGGGCTCTGCACGGTGAACGGCACGCTCACCACGACCGGAACGAGCTTCTGAGCCGTCCGACATCTCATCACTGCCGCCAGGCTCGCCGTGATTGCACCTCCTTCGGCCGCGCACCGTCGTCCCCAGCCTTGTCGATTGGTAAGAGCACTCCGTCGGGTCGCGTTTGAGTCGCGTTCCGTGAACTTCCGGTGCGTCTTCCTCGCTGGATCCCGGTTGGATTTCCCATACCTGCTAAGATGCGATATTGAAAGTTGCAATGAAAGGGTAACCAAATGACCGAGCTACGTGGAATGGCGCTGTCGCGGCGGATCGTTTGGGTCGTGGCGATGGCCCTCGCGATCGGGTGCAGCAAACAGAACGAGAGCAACACTGGCGGCAGTGGCGGCAGTGGCGGCACTGGCGGCACTGGCGGGACGGGGTCGGTCACATCGGTGACGAGTACAATCAGCTCGTCGGCACAGAAGGCGGGCGCTTCCTCGGTTTCCAGCTCGGCGGAGGCCAGCGTCAGCGTCAGCGCCAGCTCAGGTGGGCTCCCTCCCGTTTATGATTATAGCTGCGCTGTCGCCGTGCTGCCGACCACCGCGCCCGCCATGGTTGCCTTCGATGGAACGACGATTGAGCTCTTGCTGGGAGCCACCTCCCAAGCCCCGGGGGTGCCCATCAAGATCTACGATGGTGCATCGACGGTCCCGCTCTTCAGCGTGGCGACGGATGCGGTGGGAGCCTTCCATGTGGTCTTGAGTACCGGCGGCATACCTGTCGATGCCAACGTTCGATTCCTGGACGGCGGCGCATTCTACCCGAAGCGGCCGGTCTCGGACCCGCAGGTTCCTGGCTATCTCTACCGCATGACCCCCCAAACATTTGCGTCTTTCCAGGCGGGGCACGGAGTGGTTCAGGCAAGTGGCAATGCCTTCATCGTAGTCAGAGTCACCAGTTGCTCAGACGAGCCCATGGTAGGAGCGAGCGTCACCACGGACCCCGCGGGAACCGTGCGCTACGACTTCGAGCTTGAGCAACCAAGCAGTTCCGCGACCTCGACCGGGATCGACGGACTGGCTTTTATTTACAATCTGCCGCCGGGCGATGTTGCCGTCCACGCTACCTCGGCGGCGCATGACCTGCGCAGCCACACGGTGACTGCGGGCGCCGACGTTATGACAGTCGTCGCTATCGGACCTTGAACGGGTTCGCGGGGTGATGCGTCGCGACCCGCTCGAGGACGTCGGTCAGGTAGGCGCTCGGATTCACATCGTTTTGGATGCATGACGCGGCGATCGTGAAGAGGACGGCCAAGGGCAAGCGAGCCTAGCGTGAAGTCCCAGCTGCCAGTGTTACGGGCCGCCATCGGCCGACCTTGCCCAGCCGAGCGTGGTACGCTGTCACGTGTGACGTCCCCGACGAACGATCGCCCTCTCGCGCCCGACGAGAGCTCCCCCGTGACAGACGACCAGGGCGTCGATCTCACGCTCATTCGACACACGCTGCGCATGACCCCGACCGAGCGGCTGCGAGCCTTGGAGAGCTACATGAACACGTTCGCGACCGCCCGGGTCATCCGTCGTGCAGCCGACGGTGACTCCACGAGGTAGTCATGTTCGAGCTCGATCGGCTTCTGCGCACCCTCGTCGCGCACGGTGTGGAGCTCGTCATCGTCGGAGGGGTGGCTGCGGCGGTGCAGGGTGCTCCCATCGTCACACAGGATGTCGATGTCCTCTATCGACTCGACGACGGCAACGTAGAGCGGTTGATGCGCGCGCTGACCGAGCTCGGGGCGGTGGGACGTGGCGATCCCCGTCGTCTTCCTTTCGACGAGAGCCACCTGCGTTCGACCGGGCACAAGCTCGCCATGACGAACGCCGGTCCTCTCGCGTGCTGGGATCCATCAACGACGGACTCCTCTACGAGGATCTGATCGGTTCGGCCGATGTCCTCGAGGTGGCGGGAGTCTTCGTGCACGTGCTGTCGCTCGAGCGGTTGATCTCCTTGAAGCGGGAGCTGGGCCGGCCGAAAGATTTGGCGGCGCTTCCTGTGCTCGAGGCGACATTGAGCGAACGGCGAAAGAGCTGACGGTCACACTCTCGGACGATTACTCGGCTATCAGCTTGGCCAGCACCAGACCACTTTCACCCTTCACGACGTACGTTCCGGCGGTCTGCGGCGTGAAGCGAAAGGTCGTCGCGCTGGTGTTCGCACCCGCTTCGACGGGCGCCGTAACCAGCTGAAGCGGGCTTCCATTCGGTCCATCGACGGTCCCCTTCGGAGGCCCCAATCCCACGAGCCGAATCGTGACCGGCGCGCCTTTGGTGATCTTCGACTCCTTCGCCGGCGGTTGCTCGCGACCACTCATCACGGCGACTTCGATCTCCTGTGCTCGCACGGCGCTGCTCGCGTCGGTTGCCTCGACGCGCGACGATTCGGCCCCGCTGCATGCGGCGGTCGAGAAGAGCAGCGCGCCGAATGCAAAGCCAAAGAACGGTTCAATCATCCTCTTGTCCATGTCTCTCCCGCGGACGAAACCTCGAGAGGCTTGCTCCTGTTCCCTCGGCGTCGTGTGCGACGTGCGAGTTTCGTGCTGCGCGCCTCTGTTAGGCGGCCGGGCGGTCACCGACCTCGGGATGAGCGTACATGCAGCTGATGAGGTCGTGACCCCACCGCACGAGCGGGCGCGACCTTTCGCTCCATCGAAGGAATTTCACATGAATGCTTGCATGAAGACCATCGTGTTCGCTTCGCTCCTCGCATCGGCCGTGGCTTGTGAGAGTGCGGCCACTCCCCCGGCAACGCCCGCGGCGCCCGATCCCTCCGTGATGCCCACCCCGGACACACGGCCTCCGTCCCCGAGTGGTTGTGAGGCGGCTTCCGGAAAGTGCGTCCCCGTGACGGCGACGGTTGCCTGCAAGACCCAGCCAGTCGGCCTCTGTGGTGCCGACGAGATCTGCTGTGTCATGTGAAATGGCGAAGCATTGGTGAAGATCGTTCGCGGAGCACACAACTGCTCACGACCCGCGCCGATGAGGGATGACGCGCGGCCTCAGCCGGGCTTCGTCGCTCGCGCCGCCTTCGTTCTGCCGGCGAGCCCAGACAGGGCTCACCACCCCCTACGTGCTACGATTGCTTCGTGGCGCAAAGACACCCAATGCAAGCGCAACTGACTGGCCTCGAGGCATCTCCGACGACGGCGACGATCCTTCGCTCGAAGCGTGCCGCGCGGCCCGTTTGCTTCCCGGTCGAGGCTCTCGTGCCCGAGTCCAA